>CAZIAZ010000009.1:0-63367 GCA_964536835.1 uncultured Planctomycetaceae bacterium
GGCTGCAAAAGAGCCGATTGCAGGCAGCCAAGGTTTTTGGGATAGGTTCTAATAAACCCAAAGAACTCTTAAAATCCGTCGATTTTTTATACGGGTTTTACATGGATTTCGGGCTGGGCGTTTTGCCTGGCCATTCCAGTACGCCGCCGGTGTCGGCAGACGTTGCAAGCGCGGCGTATTTGCCCAGGCTGCCGTGCGATATCGGACACGGAATCGGTTTATAAACCTTACGACGTTTTGCAAACTCAGCCGCAGAAACTTTCGCGTTGAGCGTGCCCTTTATGCAGTCGATTTCTATTATATCGCCGTTTCGCAGCAGGCCGATATTGCCGCCCGACGCAGCTTCCGGCGCAATGTGGCCGATGCACAGTCCCGCCGTGCCGCCGGAAAATCTGCCGTCGGTTATCAGCGCCACTTCCTTGCCCAGGCCCATGCCTTTTATATAACTCGTCGGTGCAAGCATTTCCTGCATGCCTGGCCCGCCCTTTGGCCCTTCATTGCGAATCACGACAACGTCGCCGGACTTGACTTTTCCGCCCAAAATGCCTTCGCAGGAGTCTTCCTGGCTTTCAAAAATGACAGCCTTTCCGCTGAAGCGGTGCATGCTCGCATCTACGCCGGCTAACTTGACGACGCAGCCTTTTTCCGCAATGTTGCCCTTCAGAACCACCAGGCCGCCCTTCTGCGTAAACGCATCGCAAAGCGGCCGGATTATGTCCAGTTCGTCAATGTTGCCCTTGTTGAGCGTGGCGAGTTTTTTGGGCTTTGCGCCGCGGTACATGTCTTTGACTGCCTGCGGCGAGCGGCCGGTAGCCTGCCAGCCGTTAGCGTAAATCTTCCTGGCTAGCGGACAGAGCTTCTTGCTGCGAACAGACCATTTTTCCAGATTGGCCATCATCGTCTCGCCGGTAACGGTGGCAACGTCGGTGTTGATGAGCGGTTTTTTAGAGTCCCGCGTATCCCACCACAGCTGGCCCATAATCGTATGAATGCCGCCTGCGCGGTGACAATCCTGAACATGGTATATCTTACCTGCCGGCGTACTCGACGGCGCCAGCCGACAGATATTCGGCGTACGCTTGCTTATGCGGTCAATGTCGTCGAGCGTGAATTTCACGCCTGCCTCAGTGGCCACGGCTAGAATGTGCAAAACCGTATTCGTACTGCCGCCCATAGCCATATCCAGCGCAAAAGCGTTTTCAAACGCCTTCTTGGTCATGATGTTCCGCGGCAGGAATTTATAGTCAACCTTGCAGCCGGATTTACCCCAAGCATTAGCCATTTTCACGATACGCTGCGCGGCGTACCTGAAAAGCTCCATTCGCACCGGACTGGTTGCGAGTATCGTACCGTTGCCGGGCAGCGCGATGCCCATGGCTTCGCAGAGACAGTTCATGCTGTTGGCGGTAAACATGCCACTGCATGACCCACAGCCAGGACAGACGTTGTTTTCATATTCGTCGAATTTTTTCTTCGACATCTTGCCGATTTTGTACTGGGCGACGGCATAGAACGAATCGATGAGGTCGCGATTGCAGCCGTCGACCACGCCGGCTTCCATAGGCCCGCCGGATGTGAATATCGTCGGGATATTGCAGCGTATGGCAGCCATCAGCATGCCGGGCACTATCTTGTCACAGTTGGGTATGCATATCATGGCGTCGAAGCAGTGGGCGCGAACCATGGTTTCAACGCTGTCGGCGATGATTTCACGGCTGGCGAGCGAATATTTCATGCCGGTGTGGCCCATGGCGATGCCGTCGCAGACGGCTGGCGTGTTGAAAATGAATGCCGTGCCGCCGGCAAGTTCGACCTGAGCCTTGACGTATTCAGCCACGGCGTCGAGATGACAGTGGCCGGGAACGATGTCGGTATAACTGTTGGCAATGGCAATGAACGGCTTACGGATGTCGCTGTCGGCCAGGCCGGCAGCCTTCATCAGTGACCTGTGCGGTGAACGTTCAAAACCTTTCTTGACACTATCGCTTATCATGATTCTTACTCCTTGTAGATATCCGTCGATTTTTCAATATTTTCTTCGCAATTTCACGGTTTTTTTAAAAACCGTAGATGACGGCAGCCGTCGTCAGACAGACGAAAGCCTGAAAATAATGACGCTACTGGTTCTAAACCGGTAGAAATTCACTTTTATCAGATTCAACGGCACATCCGCGAAAGGTCATCTTTCCAGGTCGTCAGCGGCAGCGGCCAGCGTGCCGACGTGTTCGATTACGGATAACACGTAATTCATCGTCGAATTGTCGCGTAACGAGCGGATGGTTTCAAATTCGGGGTCTGTGGAAAACGCCCGCAGATGCCGCATGCTGGGATATCCGATAATGCCGCAATATTCCTGCGGATCGTCGCCCATGAAAGTCATGCGGGTCGTTCCGTATATCATCACCTGCGCATTGTGGCGATCCAATACGGGCTGAACCAGCCGAAGATATTTGGCGTATTCTTTTTCTTTGCCTGGTATTATGTCAAACAAATTCAAAACAGCTATCACTGCCGTTCTCCTGTAAATTCAGCCGCGCCTGTCCCGCAGGCGACGTTCAGACAGGTTACGCTTTTCCAGCCTGATTTACAACCACAAATAATACCGTTCCATACGTCTTTCAATATTTTGTCGGTTTTTAAAAGTACGGGCTAATTTGCCCTATAAAAAAGAAGCCCGACAAAAAAATTCCATCTTCCTCTTGCTCGCGAAGAGATTTTCTGCGAAAATTAGCTACTGTACGCACAAGGAGACAATATGGTTACGAAAATTGCAAAACTGTTATGCGTCATGGCGGCTGTCGCAATGCTGGCCGGCGGCTGTGCCAACCAGAACGCAGGCCTTGTCGGCATGCCAAGCCCGATATTGCAGGATATACCTATCCCAACCGATTTCAAGATAGTCAACGACCGCTCACGGAGCTGGACAGACGGCACATTACGATTCGCTGACCTGCTGTACAAAGGCAGAGCCGACTCTACCGCCATCCAGAAATTCTATTCGCAGCAGATGCCCACCTGCCATTGGATAGCCCAGACTGAAATGTTCGCCCAGGGCCGTTCAACCATGGACTACGTCAAAAGCGGAGAGAAATGCCGCGTGACCGTCTACAAAGAAGGCGTCTTCGGTGAAACGTACATTCAGGTAGCCATCTGGCCCAATCGCCCGAATGCGAAAATAGACCCAAACCAGAACAGATAATTCAACGGAAGGAATGCAGCACAAATGGACTCGGATCGCCGTCATGAACTTGAACACAACGACCTTGATACTGAACTTTCGAAACTGATTGCGTTTGTCAAAAACAATATCAATCGCATATTAACGGTCGTTATCGTAATTCTGGCCATCGCCGTTGCCTATACCTACATAAGCAGGGAAATGAAGTCGCGTCGTGCGTCTATTCAGAGCCGCTACGACTCCGTCATTGCCCGCACCGCCATGCCTGGTGCAAAAACCGAAGAACTCCTTGCCGAATTCAACGAACTGTCCGACCAGTCGTCCGTAGACTGGATTGCTGCAAATTCACTTCTGCAGATAGGCCGTCTTCATTCAAAACAGGCCTCAGAATCAGCCGACGAGTCTAAACGTAAACAATCCTTCGAAAAGGCCCGGCAGACATACAATCAGGCAGTGGATAAATATGACGACCAGCCGCGAGTAGTGGCATCAGCCATTTTCGGCTTGGGCAAAATAGCCGAAGACATGGGCAATTACGACGAAGCGAAAGCCGATTACACCAGAATAGCCAACGACAAATCCCTTGCAGGTTATCCCATTCAGAAGCAGGCGGAAGAAGCGCTTAAGCGTATCGCTCAATTTAAAGGTCGGCCACAGTTGGCTACAACCAGACCGGCGTGGATGCAAGATAAAACACCGGCCCCCAAAAAACCTTGATGCAGAACCTCGACACTGAAGCGGACTTTCCCGAAGATTTCGACGGCACAGACGGCGATGAGCCGCAGTCTGTAGAAATTTCGGAAGACGGCCTTGATGCCGTAGAAACTTCATTCGACGCCGAAGAAGACGGCCTTCGTCATGTACGCGTGGAAATTCGACGCCTGAAAGAAAACAAGCGTATCGACAAATATCTCTCACACCGCCTCGGCAAGGGAGTATCGCGTACCGCTTTGCAGAAATACATCGCCGAAGGTATCGTCAAAGTCAACGGCCGAACAGTAAAATGCAGTTACAACCTGCGAGTCGGCGACGCTGTTGATATGATGCTGCCGGAAACACGGCCTAAAGAAATACCCGCCGAACCAATTCCGCTGGACGTCGTGTATGAAGATGAAGATATGATGGCGATAAACAAACAGGCTAATCTCATCATTCATCCGGCACGTGGGAATTGGAGCGGCACACTGGTAAATGCGTTAGCCTATTATTTTCAGGCAAACTGGCGAACCGGCCAATCGATTAACGATTTGCCGTGCAATGGCGAAAAGTTCAGGCCTGGTATAGTACATCGTCTTGACCGTGACACGACCGGCATTATTCTCATCGCCAAGACGGACCTTGCGTTATGGCGGCTGGGCCGTCAGTTTGAGGACCGTTCGACGAGCAAAACATATTCCGCAATCGTGCATGGCCTTCTTGATTTCGACGAAGATATAATCGACATGCCCATCGGCAAGCATCCTAAATATCGCGAAAAATACGCTGTTCATCGCGACACCGGCAAGCCGCACCCGATTACCGTCAAATCAGCCGTGACAAGATACAAGGTAGTGGAACGGTTACAGCCGAAAGGTACGGACATGGGTTTTACGCTGGTGGAGCTTCATCCGAAAACTGGCAGAACGCATCAGCTTCGGGTGCACATGAGTGCGATAGGCCATCCAATGGTTGGCGATCGTATGTACGGCGGCGGGCCGCTTTATATCAGTCAGCTGGACGGCCATGCGGAAGTTGCTGAGGGGCCGCTCATTACGCGGCAGGCTCTCCATGCACATACGATAGAATTTTATCATCCGCGGACGAATGAGCGTATGTCTCTTACAGCTCCCTGGCCGAAAGATTTTGAAGACACTCTGGCAGAGCTTCGCCGTCGATGCAAATAATAAAAGCTTATAAAAATATTCGTGTGGAAAAGAGGTTGCAATACATCGCAGCGTTTATATAATCTGGAATTTTTGAAGGGCCTTTAGCTCAGTTGGTTAGAGCGCACGGATCACACCCGTGAGGTCATAGGTTCGAGTCCTATAAGGCCCAGTGCTTTCTATTGCTTTCATATCGAAAGCAGGTGAAATCAACGGTAATATCTCGCAATTAGGCCTGTAAATATTGGCTAAAATCGTTTCCGGCTTTTCGACTTTCATCTTATTGCATGCAGGCTCATGCACCTGCCGTGCCTCTCAAACCACCGGCTCTGCCGGTGGTCATTAATTCAGAAAATTTGATATTTTATACACTTTCATCGCATACGCCCATAAACGATGAATAGTATGGCAAATGGCTGGAGCAGCCTCGAATCACCAGGTTCAAATTCAGCAAAAGATATGCGGTTTTATTTCATTACGAATAAAATCAGGATGGCCTCTCTAAAAAACTAAAAAGAGATATTCATTTCTTTTCAGTTTTTATTTCTCACTTACCCAATATAACTTCTTTTTGGCCTGCTACATCTACTTCCGTAATTTTATTCCGATATTTAATCCAAGCCTTGCCATTACCATCAAACCTAAGATACGCCCCGTCAGATTTAATTTGACTCAGTGTTACCTTCATCGGAACATCAGATGTTATTTCAATATCCTTCAAAAACTTATGTGCCGAATCTGAAAACGCCAATCTCTCCAAGCCACGCTTGCCGTAGATATTTGTCGGTACGTTTTCCCACAATGTCGGATTATCAAAATAAAACCCGTAAAATTTCGGCGTAAAACTCCGGAATAACGGGTTTTTATTACTTTTTGCCCGCATCTGATATTGAACGCGAATTTTCTTGCCAGCCAACGATGAAATGTCCGAGTTACCTTTCCATGTAACAGGCACTCCAACGCCACTTACGTCAAGCGAATCACAATCTTCCGACGTATAACCACTCAGCGGCTTGCCGTCAGCATCAAGTAACGCCACATTAATCACTGAAGGAATTGCAGGTATTTCTTTGATTTTTTCAGGAACTTCCTGGTTGACGTACAGCTTGAGGCTATGACCATCGCCAAGCGAAATCGGTTTTGAAATTATCTTGCCGATGAATTCAACGTCCTTCATAAAACTCCAGCCCGTCTTCAGCCCCATGTAACCGTAACGATCCAGGCCGATATATGCGAATCCGATTCTGCCGCCAATATAAGAAGCATTGCCATGAGCCATACCGCCATAATATATTCGCGTGGTATCGCCAACGTTAATCGGAGCACTTTGAAGCAGAAAGCTCTGATCCCAACTCCCCAAATCGCCACGTCGCAATATTGCATACGGATAGCCCTGAGCCTTGGGCAATCGCCAGCGATAGCCGTCATTGGTTATCAGCACTATAAGGTCCGTCTCCTGATCCATCAGCTCAGGCGAATCCTGAAACATGCCTTCAATTCCGATGGAAATATTGGGATATGTAATAATCCCGGGCGTAATATGCGTTTGAAGCATGCCGTTATATTTTTGAGGAAATGAAAATCCGGGGCAGTCCGACATTACCCAATTTTTCATGTCCTTCGAGGAAAATACCACAAGATAACGCGAGTTTTTTTGAACGGAAGGATACTCTCCCTGTAAGCACTGGCCGATAAGAAACCACGTATCATGCATTTTATAAAGGACGGGAGCTTCAAATTTCATGCCCAATGGAAAAAGTTTGGAGGCATCGTCGTCTATTTTCCAGTCAACGCCGTTGATGCTGTACGCAAAGCATTTTATTGATGGATGGTTGGAGGTATAACTCATCCTGGCATTTTCCGGCTTACGGTATTCGGGAGACATTGACGTATGCAATGGAACAATATATTTTTTTGCCGGATTATCACTGTTACGGTTGTTATATATTTTAGGATCGGTCAAGCCAGCCATAATATTATTGGCGTTTTTTCCCAATTTCGGTCGAGTCCAGTTAATTCCATCGACGCTTTCCGCATAACGAATATTAAACCGGTTATTGTAATACGTGTCGTACCACGCCCTGTATATTCCATTTTCCTGAGTCACATGCAAGTGACCAAGTCGGTAAGCCGGCGGATTCTGCTCATCCTCAAATCGCAACACAGGGTTATGCTCATACTTTTTAGCCTGAGACATGGAAATGGAAAACCCCTCGCAGTTCTGCATCCATGATTTATCCATCGCCAGAAATACACACGATGAGTCATATTCAAACTGGGGCATTTTTTTTGAATTATCCGCACCATCAGTAGCTGCCGTTATTACGTTCACGCCAAAAAACATCATGAAAAACATGGACATGAATTTCATCGCAGTATCCTTTCAGAAAACGGGTTACAATATTTTAAAATACTTACGCATAGCATACACGCTTGTACAAATAAATGTTATCAAAATTAGCAGAATAATGTTACCAAAAATCCATTATCATGCAAGTTTAATTTTGGGGTCATTTAAAGTATAGCAGATGGAAAACCATAACATTTTGATTTCTTTAGAGTGATTTTTGACAGAAATTTCTTTTTGTGAGCTGCTATGCATCACACGGTTCGGCAAAATTGCCGCATTGATAATTGGCGTTTTTACCCTATAAAACAGACAAAAACTGAATTTTTCAAAATGATTAATTTTTAATATTAGAAAATTTAATTAAAAATAAGTAATAATAATATTGCCGATTTCGGATAAAATATTATTGTAGACGAAGCGTCGGTCAGGCTGCGGGTAATCGGCATGGCCAGCGCGTATGATGTATATGGCCCCGCCCAAAAGGCCTGATGCGGGGCCGCAGTAATTACGGAAATGAACCCCGAGGAGTAAGAGTATGCACAGGCCCCCCCGACAACAGGGATTGTATGATCCCCGCAATGAGCGTGACGCCTGCGGAATTGGTGCGGTCGTTAACATTGACGGCCATCGCAGCCATCAGATAGTCCGCCAGGCACGCGAAGTTCTGTTGAACCTTCACCATCGCGGCGCAGCCGGCGCCGACAACGCCACAGGCGACGGAGCCGGCATTCTCATGCAGATGCCGCATGAATTCATCGCCACGAAAGCAAAAGAACTCAAAATAAAAAATCTTCCGGAAGAAACATATTACGCCTGCGGCAATGTTTTTCTGCCCAAAGACCCCAGCCTTCGTTCCGAAATGGAAGAGATGTTCAAAATCACCATGGAACACTATGGCCTTTGCGTCATGGGCTGGCGTGACCTGAATGTAAACCCCGACTGCCTGGGTCAGATTGCAAAAGACTCCGAACCATGCGTCCGTCAGGTTCTCGTAAACGGCAACGGCCTTCATGACGAAGCCCTGGAATGTAAACTCTACGTCGCACGCAAACAGGCGGAAAAGAGCATACTTGCAAAATTCGGCGAACTCGCCGAGGAATTCTACATCTGCAGCCTGTCGTGCAGAACGCTCAACTATAAGGGCATGTTCCTGGCTCGCCAGCTTTTCGATTATTACGCCGACCTTTCCGACGAGAGCATGAAAACGGCTATAGCACTGGTTCACCAGCGTTACAGCACGAATACTTTTCCGAGCTGGAAGCTTGCCCAGCCGTTCCGCGCGGTGGCACACAACGGCGAAATAAACACCATCAGCGGCAATCGTCAGCGGATGAAAATCCGCGAGCAACTCATGGAATCGCCGCAGCTTTGCGCCGATTTCGATGAAATTCGTCCTGTTCTGACGGAAGGCATGAGCGATTCAGCCAGTTTTGACGAGGCGTTTGAACTTTTCGTTCGTGCCGGCAGATCCGCGCCGCATGCCGTAATGATGATGATGCCTGAAGCCTTCGGCGCCAGCCATCATATGAGTACCGACAAGCGTGCGTTTTACGAATATCACGCTGCCCTGATGGAGCCGTGGGACGGCCCTGCGGCGATGGCGTTTACTGACGGCAGACTTTTCGGTGCCACGCTTGACCGCAATGGCTTGCGGCCGTGCAGGTGGGTCATAACTACGGATAACGTGGTCGTGCTGGCAAGCGAGGTGGGCGTGATAGAATTTCCGCCGGAAAAAATTTCCAGCAAGGGCCGTCTGCGGCCGGGCAACCTCTTCCTGGTTGACACACAGGAACAGCGAATCATCAGCGACAGCGAAATCAAGAGCAAAATCGCACGTTCAAAGCCGTATCGTCGTTGGCTGGAAGAAAATCGTATAGAACTTCGCGGCCTTTTCGATGCGGCTAATCAGCCTATCGTAGAACACCAGTCGCTGCTGAAACGCATGCGTGCTTTCGGAGTGACGCGGGAAGAACTGCAAACCGTCATTCAGCCCATGGCCGCCAACGGCCAGGAAGCTGTAGGTTCAATGGGTAACGATACCCCACTGGCAGTCCTTTCAGAAAAGCCCAAGCTGCTTTTCAATTATTTCCGACAACTTTTCGCACAGGTGACCAATCCGCCCATCGACCCCCTGCGGGAAGGTACCGTCATGTCGCTCATGCTCTTCATGGGCCGGCGGCGAAACATATTGCTCGAAACCCCCGAACACTGCAAACAGATAAAAATTCCCCATCCTATACTGACTAATGAAGACATGCAGCGTCTTCGCAGCGTCAAGCACAAGGATGTTAAAGTCACCACGATTTCATCGCTGTTTGAAGTCGGCAGCGGCGATGCGACGGCAAACATGCAAGCCGCTCTTGACCGCCTGGTGAATGACGCGGAAAAGGCTATCGACGAAGGTGCGACAATACTCATAATTTCCGACCGCGGAATGAATGAGCATCTTGCGGCGATACCCGCGTTGCTGGCGGCGTCGGCGGTACACCGCGGCCTTTATCGCAGACGCAAACGCGGCAAAGCCGGTCTTGTCGTCGAAAGCGGCGAAGTCCGTGAAGTCATGCATTTCTGCCTGCTGTGCGGATACGGCGTAAATGCCATCAATCCGTATCTGGCGTTCGAAATGCTTGCCGAACTGAAGGCTCAGGATAATGTGCCGGCAAACCTCGATATAGTGGCGTTGGTCGATAACTACATCGCCGCCATAAAGAAGGGTATGCTCAAGACCATGTCAAAAATGGGCATCAGTACGCTGCGGAGTTACCGCAGCGCGCAGATATTCGAAGCAATCGGCATCTCGAAGGAAGTCATCGACAAATATTTTACCGGCACGACTTCGCGAATAGGCGGCATAGGCCTTGAAAAAATCACCGCCGACGCAGTTGCCCGTCATAATGATGCCTTCCGCACGCGTAAGCCTGGCGAACTGGAGCTCAATTACGGCGGTGAATATCACTATCGTTTCGATGGCGAAAAACATCTCACCAGTCCGGAAGCCATCATCAGCCTGCATCAGGCGGTACGCAATAACGACCGCAACGCTTACGAGCGTTACTCCAAGTCGGTAAACGACCAGACCAAGGCGCACTGCACGCTGCGTGGACTGTTCAAATTCCGGCCGGGCAATCCTGTTCCGCTGGACGAAGTTGAGCCGGCCTGCGAGATTGTAAAGCGGTTCTGCACCGGCGCCATGAGCCACGGTTCAATATCGAAAGAAGCCCACGAATGCATGGCCATAGCCATGAACCGTATAGGCGCCATGAGCAATACCGGCGAAGGCGGAGAAGATCCGGCCCGCTACGTACTCGACCCCAACGGCGACGACAGGAACTGCCGGATAAAGCAGGTGGCGTCTGCTCGTTTCGGCGTAACCATAAATTACCTGGCTCACGCGAAGGAGATACAGATAAAGATGGCGCAAGGCGCCAAGCCTGGCGAAGGCGGCCAGCTTCCCGGCTATAAGGTCACGGAAGAAATCGCGCGTCTGCGTCATTCCACGCCTGGCGTTACGCTGATATCGCCTCCGCCGCATCATGACATATATTCAATCGAAGACCTGGCGCAGCTTATATATGACCTGAAATGTTCCAATCCTGGCGTAAAGGTATCCATCAAGCTGGTAAGTGAAGTCGGCGTGGGTACAATCGCAGCAGGCGTGGCGAAAGGCAATGCCGACGAAGTATTGATTTCCGGCCATGACGGCGGCACAGGCGCGAGCCCGCTATCCAGCATCAAGTACGCCGGCGGCCCGTGGGAACTGGGGCTTGCCGAAACGCAACAGGTATTGGTTCTCAACAGGTTGCGCGGCCGTATTCGCGTCCAGACGGACGGCCAACTCAAGACCGGACGAGACGTCGCCATCGCCACACTGCTCGGTGCTGAACAGTACGGATTCGGCACGACGTCACTGCTTGCGCTGGGCTGCGTGATGATGCGCAAGTGTCATCTGGGAACTTGTCCTGTCGGCATAGCGACGCAGCAGCTCGGCTTGCGGAAGAATTTTACCGGCAAGCCGGAGCATCTCATCCGCTTCATGTTCTTCATCGCCGAAGAAATGCGCGAAATTATGGCTGAACTCGGCTTCCGCAAGGTCGAGGACATGATAGGCCGTGTCGATATGCTCGACGTCGACGGAGCGGTAGATTTCTACAAACAGCGCGGCCTGGATTTCAGTCAGATATTTCACGCCGTCGACTGCTCCGACGGCCGCGCCGTCCGCAAGGTCACGGTGCAGGAAAACAAACTCGCCGACCATCTGGACTGGAAGATAATCGAAATGCTCGGCGACAAACTCGAAAAAGGTCAGCCGACATCCGTCGACCTGCACATCCGCAACGTAAATCGTACGGTCGGCACAATCCTGTCCAACCGCGTGATAAAGAAGTTTGGCGAAAATGGTCTGCCGGATAACACTATTACAATTAACCTGAACGGCACAGCCGGCCAAAGTCTCGGCGCATTTTTAGCCGCCGGCATCACAATCAATCTCGTCGGCGACGCCAACGATTACGTCGGCAAAGGCCTTTCCGGCGGCAGAATAGCAATCAAAACGCCGCCGAATTCGCCGTTCGTGGCTCATCAGAACATCATCGCCGGCAATACCCTGCTTTACGGCGCAACCGAAGGTGAAGTTTTCATCAACGGCGTAGTTGGAGAGCGGTTCTGCGTTCGCAATTCCGGCGCGGTTGCGGTTGTGGAAGGCTGCGGCGACCACGGCTGCGAATACATGACCGGCGGCATTACAGTGATTCTGGGGCAGACAGGCCGAAATTTCGCAGCCGGCATGAGCGGCGGCGTAGCGTTCGTACTCGACGAACTGCAACTTTTCGACACGCTCTGCAATCTGGATATGGTCGACCTTGAGCCGGTTCATACGGATGAAGATGAGAATCTGCTCAAGCGGCTTATCAGCGATCACTATAAATGGACAGGCAGTTCGAGGGCGAAATGGATACTCGACAGGTGGCGCGATATGGTCGGCCGCTTCGTCAAGGTCATGCCCATAGATTACCGCCACGCATTGGAACGCATGAAACAGACCGATTCCCGCGGCACGGAAACCACGCCGGCGACCGAGGAGGTGTTCAATGGCTAAGCCCACAGGATTCATTGATTACAAACGTAAAAATCCGCAATATCGTGACATCCCGTCGCGAGTTAAGGATTATTTTGAAATACCGCTTCCGCTGAGCGAGGAAGATATACTGATACAGGCTGCTCGCTGTATGGATTGCGGCGTGCCGTTCTGCCACGCGGTCGGCTGTCCGCTGCATAATCGCATACCGGAATTCAACGATCTGGTATACAGCGGCCGCTGGAAGGAAGCGTGCGACGTCCTGCATTCGACTAACAATTTTCCCGAAATTACCGGCAGAATCTGTCCAGCACTTTGCGAGGCGGCATGCACCATCAACATCGCCGGCGAAAACGCCGAACCGGTAACCATTCGTCACATTGAATGTCAGGTTGCCGAGCGGGGCTGGAAAGAAGGCTGGATAGTGCCGCAACCTGCGGAGAAAAAGAGCGGCCGTAAAGTGGCGATAGTGGGCTCCGGCCCGGCTGGTTTAGCCGCTGCACAACAGCTTGCCCGTTGCGGCCACGATGTGGTGGTTTTTGAAAAAGATAACAACGTCGGCGGCTTGCTGCGATACGGCATTCCGAATTTCAAGCTGGAAAAGGAAATCCTCGACCGCCGCGTAAAACAGCTTGAAGCCGAAGGTGTGGAATTCCGCACGGGCGTCACCGTCGGCGAAGATATTTCCATGGGATATATCCAAAAATTCTCCGACGCCATCCTGCTGACGATGGGCGCAGGCGAACCGCGCGACCTGGCGGTAGACGGCAGAGGCCTGGAAAATGTTCACTTCGCACTCGAATATCTCTCGCAACAGATTCGGCGAATGGAAAATTCTCTGGATAAGGATGAAAAACTCATCTCAGCCAACGGCAAAAACGTCATTGTCATAGGCGGCGGCGACACGGGCAGCGACTGCGTCGGCACAGCACGACGGCAGGGCGCAAAAAGCATCTGGCAGCTTGAAATACTGCCCAAACCGCCGGCTGACTACAATCCTGAAACGCCGTGGCCCAATTACCCGCGAATACTTCGTACCAGCACTTCACACGAAGAAGGCTGTGAACGGCGGTGGTCGGTAACGACTAAAAAACTCGTCGGCAGCGGCGTAAAGGTGAACAAAATCATCTGCTGCGAAGTCGATTGGATTAACAAAAACGGCAAATGGGAAATGAAGGAAATCCCGAACAGCACGTTTGAGCTGGACGCCGACCTTGTCCTGTTGGCGATGGGTTTCCTGCATGTAGCGCACAAAGGCGTAGTAGATGCGTTTGGCCTTAAAACCGACAGCCGCGGCAACCTGGCGATAAATAATTATCAGACATCGAGAGCCGGCATATTTGCCGCCGGCGATACCACTCGCGGTGCAAGCCTGGTTGTTTGGGCTATACAGGAAGGCCGCAATGCCGCGGAGGCTATAGACTCGTATCTCAAAAGCCTCTGAAAGAAAATATTTTGAAAACCGCGTTCAAAAACCATTGAGTTTTGTGAAAAATTGCTGCGTGCCGCATTATAACCGCCAGACATTTCAAAGTGCCTGAATCGCAATGACTTATGACGGTTCGATTTCCCCGCTACGCTTGGAATGACACCAAATATCATGCCCGGCATTTGCGGCTACATTGGGAATCGTTGCAGTGAAAAATCTTCTAATGTCGCTTCCCGAAAATTCCGATATATATACCAGCGAGGTTTCGATGTCGTTCGCCAAAGGAATGTGTGGCCGGCACCAGGAACGGTATCATCAGAAAAGACTCAGCAGTGGATGAATGGGAGTTCGCCACTTGCCCCAGCGGCGGCTGTGTAAGCTGTCAGGAGCAATATCAGGATGTCCCAATACTCTTCTAAGGATTCGTCGTCCGGGAAATGTGCGTATAAAGACGGTGTTCATGAAGCCTTCGATGTAAACGGCCACGATAATGACCATGTTCCCGCCAGAGATGTTCTCAAACTTCTCGACAAGGAATTAGCCGCCAAACTAACCGCCGCTTTATACAGTTCGCCACTTATCCGAAAAGACCTGGTCAATCGCGTCAAGATGGAGATACTCGCCGGCATTTACGAGACGCCGGAACGCATCGAAGGCACAATCGACCGCCTTTTGGAAGAATTCAACGACAACTGGTTATGAAAAGTCGGCAATTCATTTTACGGCAGCCGGCTGCTTTATAATGCTGCGTACTGCCTCCGCTATGTGCGTATTCTGATACTCGCCGCCAAACAACTTTTCCGCTGTCGGGCCAACGGCGGTGGTGGTTACCGGCTTGCCGGTATGCGCGCCGGTTGTCCAGGAAATTCCGACATTCGCATAAGTCAACCGTAAAACTTCAAGCGCTACGCCATGTTTACCGGCAATTTGGCCACTATCCCAAAATTTCTGAATAACGGCTTTATCGTCGTCGGAAAGATTTTTCAATCCGAATTTTTCGTCGAGCATTGCGAACAGGTTTTCGCCCGTTTTCTGTTTCGCGCAGTCGAGTAAAATCTTCTGGATTTCAGACGGCGATTTCAGCTTCATTATTTTTTGTACATCTATCGGCCATTGTACGGTCAAGCCGCCGGTTTCATGGTCAGCCGTCGTGATAATCAGCGTCTCATTCGGATGCTTTCGGGCAAAATCCATCGCCACTCTAACTGCGTCATTCATGGCGATGGTTTCCCATATGCAGTCCGGCAGGTCATTATCGTGGCAGGCCCAGTCGATAGCCCCGCCCTCGACCATGATGAAAAATCCCACAGGATTATCCAACAGCCGCACGGCATTTGCAGTCAAATCCGCCAGAGTCATCACGTCGGCTGTTGATTTATATGCGGCATTATTATGTGCATACCGCGGCGACATCTGGCCGTCACCAACATGCTCGACGGCAACAGCGGGCGTCTTCGCAAGCCTGCGCAAGGCATCCAGCCCGATAGCCGTCGCATAACCGTTTTGGGCGAGTATCGCATATATGTCCCCACCGCCCTTCCATATTACGCCTGCTCCGCCAAAAAAGTCAAACCCGCTGGCAGCCATCTGCATGGCGATATCATCGTACATTTTGCGCGACACCACGTGAGCATAAAAACCGGCTGGTGTGGCGTGATTCAACGGCACGGACGTTATTATTCCCACTTTCCAGCCGGCGTTTCTGGCATCTGCGGCGATGCTGACCAGCGGCTTTTCGTCAGGCGATACGCCAAGCATGCCGTTATTCGTCTTGACGCCGCAAGCAATAGCCGTCACTGCGGCAGCCGAGTCGGTAATCCTGTTATTCGCCGATGCCGTATATGTAGTTCCGACAACCGGAAAATGATTCATCTCCAATTTGCCGAGGCCGGCATGCATGGAAACTTCTTCCGCCACCCTGCGCTGATTGTTCCCCATACCATCGCCGATGAAAAGGAAAATGTATCGGGGCGATTGCCCGAATATATACGATGAAAATAGAACCAGAAATAAGATTACGCCGCCAAATTTTTTTTGCATATTGCATCTCCTGAACAGGCCGGTACATACCGGCATTTTTTATTATATTGCGAAAATTTCGTTTTTAAAGTGCGTTATAACGAATTGTCGAAATCTTAAAATCACCTTGTAAAATCAGGGCACAAGTGCTATTATAATTAGTGAAGAGACCTCTACGGTGTTCGACAATCGGATTTATTTGAAAAGAACCGATGATATCCAAAGGGGAGGCCAAGTCCAAGTCGGCTGAGACCGGCGGCAGCCACCCACCTTAAACTTTGGGTTCCTTTCAACTAATCCGGACGACACACGCGGAGGTTTTTTTATGTGCAACTTTCCCACCGTTTGAGTTTTAGAGCGGCTTTCAAAATTATTTTCCTTCGCAAACCGCCACATTCTAAACATCATGAATTTGTGGCGGTAATATTTTAAAAATCGGCTTAAAAACCAACTAATTACGGCAGTAATATTTAAAAAATCGGCTTAAAAACCAAATAATTACGACGGTGATATTTAAAGGCTCAAATCCGGCGTTTTCATAATAAGTTTGTCATACTGCCGCAGGATTGGCGTCACAACTTCATCCAGAAATTCGTCCACCTGCTGCGGTGCCCTGCCGACGAATGTAATCGGGTCAAGCAGCGAATCTATATCGATATCGGCACAGGCGGAATCAGCCTTGAGCCTATCGATAAGATCGTTTGGTTTGCCGTACATTTTGACCTGTTTGCCGGCATCCATGGAATGTTTACGAATAACCTCGTGCAGCACTTGCCGGTCGCCGCCGGCTTTGACGCCGGCCATTATGATGTTCTCGGTAGCCATGAACGGCAGTTCCGCGCGGGTGTTGGTTTCGATTACAGCAGGATAAACGACAAGGCCGGCAGAGACGTTTTCCACTATCCGCAACGCCGAATCGCACGACAGGAACGCCTCAGCCATCGCCAGCCGTTTATTCGACGAATCGTCCAGCGTCCGCTCAAGCCACTGTTCCGCAGCTGTATGCATCGGACTTACGGATATGTCCATCAAAAATCTGGCTAAGCCGGTTGCCCGCTCACATCGCATCGGATTGCGCTTGTAAGCCATCGCCGATGAGCCGACCTGGTCTTTCCCGAACGGCTCTTCCACTTCCTTGCGATGTGCGAGCAGCCGAACGTCATTACAGAATTTATGTACGCTTACGCCAATGCCGGCTAACGTCTGGGCTATCACGGCATCAACCTTGCGAGAGTATGTTTGGCCGGTAACCGGCGCAATCTTGTCAAATCCCATACGGCCGGCAACCATTCTGTCGAGTTTGCGTACCTTTTCATGGTCGCCGTCAAATAACGCAAGAAAACTCGCCTGCGTACCGGTCGTACCCTTCACGCCGCGAAACTCCAGATTCGCCAGCCGATATTCAACCTCCCGCAAATCCCGCACGAAATCGTAACACCACAACGTCGCACGTTTGCCGACGGTTGTCATCTGGGCCGGCTGAAAATGCGTAAAACCCAACGTGGGCTGATTTTTCCATTTTTCCGCAAATTCCGCCAACGAGTCTATGACCGTCACCAGATGCGCAAGTATCAGTCGCAATGCCTCGCGCATCTGTATCATGTCGGTGTTGCAGTTGACGAACTGGCTGGTTGCGCCGAGGTGAATTATGCCCGCCGCCGCCGGCGCAACATCGCCAAAGGCATGAATATGAGCCATCACGTCGTGCCGGAATTTCTTTTCATATTCGGCAGCGGCAGCGTAATCGATATTATCAATGTTGGCGGCCATCTGACTGAGCTGCTCGTCGGAAATGGCTAGGCCCAGTTCCTGCTGGCATTGCGCCAGGCACAGCCATAGCCGCCGCCACGTGGTAAATTTCATCCTGTCGGAAAAAATTTTACGCATCTCTTCACTGGCATAGCGGCTTTCGAGCGGACTCGCATACGTATCGTGCCTGTTCATATCATTCGTGTCGGTCATGATAAGATTCCTGAAATTCAATTTCTGACAAAATTAACGAAGGTTAAAAAATCAATCAATTATCCTGCATTGGCGGTTGCGGCTGTTGCTGTTCAGCAGGCAGAGCGGCTTCGACGACAATGGTTCGGGCTACAAGGTCTCCGATACGCTGCCGATACCGCGTTACGAACATGACGATTACCAGCAGAATAAAATACCACACCATATCCGAAGCCGGCGAAATGCTGACCAACGCGACGATTTTAAAAATATTACGCAGAGCCGCTTCACGCAACGGCGGCTTTATGGCGTCATCTGTCACTACGCGCAAACCCATGATTCGCTTGCCGACCGTCCAGCCGCACATCATCTCCATAGCCGTCCCGTAAATGGCGAATATCACCACGAACGCCATGCCGAAATATAACAGCTCCGGGCAGGCTTCGACAATCCGCTGCGGATCATCCTTGAGCATATCCATGATTTCATCGCGCGGTATGTTCCTGACGTTTATGATAAAATAATTCGCGGCAATGCCGATTGGAATCTGCACTATCATCAGGTCGACGATAATCGCAACGACCCGCTTGAGCATGTTTGCCGGTTTAAGGCCAGGCGGAAGAACAAGCAAGCGGGGCGTCGTAACATACGGCTTGAGCAGAAACATTACGACGAAACCGGCGGTTATGATGGCTATCATGAAATACTGCTGGACTTCTTCGACCCGCTGCATGCGGCTGCTTGCGCGAAGGAGGTCATCGACGGTCATTGTTTTGCCGGCACGCGCTTTTTCGTCAACCGTAAGAAAATCCCACTTCGTTCTGTCTTTCCAACATATACCAGCCACCTGGCCGAGCGACGAAACAGTCATTTTCGTATCCGCATCCCACGCGAGAGCCTCCCTTGTCAGGGGATCGACTACCGGCATTAACGCACCGACCTTGCCTTCCGGCGATAGCTTCGCCATTCGCAGTTCCAGGTTAGCATTATTTACAACTTTCCGCGGGTAGACTAAAAAAATTGTGTCGTCAATCGAAAGAATGTCATGCGGAGTTTCCTTGAACGGCGGAAATTTTTTCCAGTCCTCGAACGCCGACCATGTAACCAGAGACGCTCCTCTGGAAGAAAATAAAAGAACGTAAATTTTCCCGCCCGACTGCACCATTGAAGCTCTTGTCGCGCCAAGTTTCGTTTCCGTCAGACCTGTTCTGGCTGGAACGGGTTTGAATTCCAACCCGTAAGACGTGTAAAGACACCACCATTCGTCGGGTTTGACCTGAACACTGGCGGCAGCCAGTTCACGCGAGCAGTCAGGCCTGGCGACAAGAACCATAAGTTCATCCTGGCTGGCCGGGTCAGCCGGCGATTCACACATAGCCATAAATTTACCAGGCAGATTGCTCGTAGTCAGCAGAGTGCCATTTTCTCCGATAATAGCACATGAGCGTTCGTTATATATGACACGAAGCGTCCTGCCGACGGTTTGAATAGCAGCCAGTTTGCCTTTAATCTGTTGAAGCAGCGGCTCAAACGGCCGGCCTTCCGAAGTATGATAAATGTCAAACATGTCGGCGTTATCCAGCCGATACGCGCGCGCTATCCAGCGGCCGTCTTCATTGCCGGAAAACATTATCTCATCGGCTAACGCACAGGAGAGCGAAAGACACAGAACCGCAAATATAGCAAATCGTTTCAAAAACACTATTCGGTAACTCCTTCTGACGTCACGTTCGCATCCACGCGACGCGTTTTTGCACCCATGCCGGCAGGCAGACGATTATAAAATTCAAACACCGCCGGATCGACCTTATCTTCCGTTGTCATGTCGGACAGAAGCATATGCACACACTCGCCGCTCTGCCAGACAAGTTTTATATCGGTAGGCAACTTTGCGACAACCGGCTGATTCGGGTCGGCGTCTTCAAGTTTTACCGGCTGATAGTTATCCATGTATGCCGTCATGACATTCACACCGCGATTGTCGTACAGTTTGACCATAAAAACTTCCTGCGGCAGTATGGCAGTGGGCTGTGCCGGATCAATCTGCCAGCGGAAGAATGTTTCACGTTTCAGCAGCATGTGCCCGTCACAGCCTTTCGCCGTACGTTGACGTTCAATATATTCAAGCACCTGTGCAAAGGGCCATTCCTGGCGAACGTAATGTACGGCAAGGGGATTGTCGCCTTTCTGCGGCAGCGGTACTATGCCGACGATGCCCGGCAGTTGTACCGGATCGAGCGGCACATTTACGCCCTGTGCGCCTGCTAACGCCAGCCGGCCATACCAGCAACTGTCTATCGGTTTGTTCCACGAATAATAAACGCCGTCCGCCCTGCTTATGCCCAGGCGTGCCAGTTCATTACCGGCTTCGCGATATATCAGCACGAAATCCTGCGGGCCGAAGGGGTCTTTGTCGTTTTTCCGTATTATGAGAAGGCCATTCGGGTCAGCCTTCGGCGAAACTGAACCGTAATTGAACGGCACACCCTTGTATTTGCCGGATATCTGTATTCTGGTACGCGCCCACAACCGCGGCATGGCGGCAGCATTGGCGTTGTAATCACTCACAAGGTCATTCATGGGCGTCAGCAGTTCCGTGCCGGGACACTTCGGCTGAGCACAGCCGCCCACCAGCATCAGTACCGCCGAACAAAGGCAAACTGAATATATCGCTATTTTCATTCCTTTTCCTCGAAATCGTCCTGCATTATGTCGCCAAGCGAGGCGCTCACTTCGGCTATCTGGTCTTCGGTCATCCTGGTATCTATGACGTTGTAAATCTTATCACTGCCGCGAAGACGCATCTTCCAAATCTCCCTGCCGTCGTCAAGTTTCTCCATGCCTTCGTAACTGAGCATCCTTTTCCGCATGAGAATCAGCGTCAGGACGTATCGGAAATTCAGGCGGCTGGAATCATCCTGGCCTTCAAGCTGCTCGAAAAACGTCAACAGCATGCCGTCGTCTATAAGCAGTTTTTTCTTTTCTTCCTTTTTTGGGACTGTCGTGCGCCAGACGCCCATAACGTCCGTATCATTCAGCGGGTCAGACTCTGCAGCCATCGCCTCGTAACATTCGACATGATAATCCTCACGCCGAAGTTCCAGTTCATCGCCAGTCGCCCTGACGAGAGCCACTATCGGCGCCTCTTCCGCCAGCGGCTGTTCGCATTTGTGACAGAGGCCTTCACTTTTTGCAATTTTAAATTCTTTAGACATCTTTTTTAATCATCAAATTTACAATTTTAAATTCTTTAGGCATTCTTTTTTAATCATCAAATCCGAATTCAATACCGTAATCGCTTCATAAAATAACAGAAATCAGGAAACTCGTCACTAGAACCTATCCCAAAAACCTTGGCTGCCTGCAATCGGCTCTTTTGCAGCCTGGCGGCGTCAGAAAAACGGCAGAATATCCTTAAATATGCTGCCATTTTTCTTCCTTGCCAGCCCGCAAAATTGCTCGATTTCGGCGACGCCCATGTTTTGGGGATAGGTTCTAATAGACGCGTTAAAGCAGTTTGCCGGCCATTTCTTCTATTTCAGCGGCTATCGCCGCCGCCCGCCGCCTGTCAGCCGCCGACGCATTTAAAATTTCGTCACGTTGCGGATTTTCCAGATTGCGTGCATTTATTCGTACATTCAGGTCACATAACCCAGCCGTAGCGGCAGCCAGAATCCCGCCTGCCACGAGGTCGCTTATCAGCCACGGATTACATTTATCCGCCAGTGATTTCAGGTCGTACAATACGGCCAGGCATAATTTGGTCATTTCGCGCGGCACATCAATGGCGGCTGCAAGCGCCAGCTCGGAAGCCTGTTGTTTTTCGCGGCTTTCCGGCATTGCGCTGGCGTCGCAGTACATGCCGAAGGCAGCCATATCGTCAGCCACCAACGTCATGAACATATCGCGCGATTTTTTCAGCCGCTCAGCCAACACGACATAATATTCCTCATGCTCGGCGAATTTCTTTTTGCCAGCCGTAAAGTTCAATGCCATTTCACCCAGCGCCGTCCCCAGCGCGCCTACAACGCCTGCGACGCTTCCGCCGCCAGGAGTCGGCTGTTTAGCTGCCGTCGCCTCAACAAAATCCCTTACCGATTTTTTTAAAATGCAATCTGACATCCAGCGTTCCATCCTTCAGAATTATCCCTTACCATATTTGCCGTTCGACTCATTTTTTTACTGCCGCCGGTTTTGGCGTAATTACAGTAACAACGTATCCGCCGGCAAGATATTTTTGAGCCGTATCGCGTACCTGCTGCGGCGTTATGCTGCGGATTTTTTTCTCCAGCGTTTTGGGCCAATCCACACCCAGTCCGTACAGGACGTTCATCGCGGCGCCGGTAGCCAGCGAGCCTAACGACTGATTTTCCAGCAGTTCCGAGGTGATTATTTTATTGGCTGCCAGGTCGAGTTCCTGACGCGTAGGCGTATAGTCGGCGGCTTTTTGGAAATTGGCTTTGATGATGTCTATAACCTGCTGAGCCTTTTCCGGCTGAGTACCGGCATACGCCAGAAACGCCCCTGGCAGAAATCCGTTTTTCTGCGTCGCGTGTATGACGTACACCAACTGCCTGCCTCTGAGCTGGTCATGCAGCCAGCCGCACGGATATTTATAACCGCTGATAATCGTATCCAGCAACATAAGCGGCAGACGGTCTTCGACATTTTTAACAGTCGGGCCGTTTGCGGCGACGATTATGCCTGCCTGCTGAATCGGCACACTGTATACGTGCGTTTCGTCGCTGGCGGAAATTTCGCGTTTGACAGGCACGGCCGGCAGCGACGTACTGCCAGCCGGCATATCGCCGAAAAGTTTTCTGACTTTCGCGGCAGCATTTTTCGCGTCAAAGTCGCCGTAAATCGCCAAAACGCTCTCGCCGGCCAGAATATATTTCTTATGATAATCCTCCAGCATTTTACGCGTGGCGGATTTTATGACTTCTTCATAACCGCTGTTCGGCAGTGACCAGGGAGTAGCCGGCGCATAAAAATCGCCCCGATGCTTTTTCATCAGCAGTTGTACCCAATTTTCATCGCTGCGGCGAATATCGGCAATGAGCAGAGGCTTGACGGAATCCAGCTCCTTCTGCGGAAAAGTCGGACGAAGAACGACATCTGCGAAAATATCCAGCGCCTTGCCGAATTTATCGCTCATCACTTCCGCCGAATAAAGATAGCTGTTATCGCCGGCTATCGCCGATATCGTTCCGCCGGCGGAATTGAAGAACGCGGCAATCTCGCTGCCGGTCATATCGCCTGCTCCGCGGGTGGACAATACGCTCATCATCAACCCCAAACCGTCGGTTTTTGCGGTCTCGTTCAATATGCCGCCGCGGCATGCAAACGCCATCGCCACCAGCGGTACGTCGTGTGATTCGCACAGTACCACCCGCAAACCGTTGGGCAGGGTCACGATTTCGGCGGCAGATGAACCGCCGGCGGCAGCATCCGCCTTAGCGGCATTAAAAACCTTCCGAGGAACGATTCGGGTCACCACCATCCTGTTGAAGTTGAAATATTTTCTGGCAACCTGACGAACCTGGGCGGCGGTGACTTTCTGAATTCTGTCGGTATAATTTTTTGAAAAATTCATGTCGCCGGTAAGCAGCATATCGCAGCCGAGCGAGGAGGCTATGCTAAATACATCCTGTTGGGCATTTACGTAATCGGAAATTTTCTGCATTTTTGCACGGCGGAGTTCTTCGGCTGAAACTTTTGTTTTGGAAATGCGGCGAAGCTGGTCGATTATCGCCTTTTCAGCCTTATCCTCCATGCCTGGCGTACAGCGGAACGCCACGGCAAATTCACCGCCGCCCCACGCCGGCGTATCGGACCACGTCTCTACTGACGTCACAAATTTCTGGCGGAATTGAACATGCTCAACCAGACGGCTGGCTTTGCCGTTGGAAAGTATGTAACTCAGTACGTCGAGTGCGTATAAATCCCTGTCGGTAATCGGTACTGTCTGAAAGCCGATAATCTCGGCGACCTCCTGAAACTGTTCGTTCGGGCGGATAAAACGACGAACTGACGTAAGCGGCTCGACCGGCGGCAGAACGGGAGCGGGCTGACGGCCAGCCTGGAAATCCCCGAATTTTTTAATCACATCAGCCACGGCTTTTGCGGGGTCGATATCACCCGCCACCACAAAAACCATGTTTTGAGGCACATACATTCGGGCATGATATGCCAGAACGTCTTCGTACGACACCGCCGCCAGAGGCGCAAGATAACCGATAGTCGGCACGGCTGCGGGATGACGGCCATAAAAATCCGCTTCATGCGTGTAAAACAACACGCGGTCAGGGTCGTCAAGGCCCATTTCCAGTTCACGCTGGACTACGCCGTGTTCGCGTTCAAAATCCTTGCGGGTTATATTGGCGTCGGCGACCTGTGCGGCGATATAGTCAATGCATTGCGACATTCTGTCTGACGATGCCGAAATATAGTAACACGTGTGATCTTTAGCCGTGTAGGCGTTATCCTGGCCGCCGATGGCATCGGAGAGTTTCGGTTTATCCGCAGAGGCGCCCTGTGCGCCGTCGTGATTCTCGGCACAGAGGTGCTCAAGCAGATGGCTCAGCCCGCAGCCGAGATATTTTCCTTCATAAATGCCGCCAGCTTTGACGCATGCACACACGCAGACGACGGGAGCTTTTCGGACGGCTTTGGCGATTACGTACATGCCGTTGCTCAGCCGCACCGCCTGAATATCCGGCGACGTAACCAGATACTGTTCTGCGACAACCTTAGGAGCAACCTGAGGCTGCGATGCGGCGACGTCCGCCGGTTTCGCCGCCGCTATCTGCGATGGCTGCCCGTCGTCGCAGCCTGCCATGAGCGTCGCGACCAAAAACGTCACAACAGCCGCCGTCTGTAGAATTGTTGCAAATTTCATCAGTTCACTTTTTCATCAAGATTGCTGAAATGAGCCAGCGTTCTATCAAGTTCGTTTTTCAGATGCCGCACGCGGAGAAGGCTTTTTATGCGGGTGACGAGTTCCAGGCGATTTACGGGTTTGGTTATAAAATCATCCGTGCCGTTTTCCACCGCGCGTTCGATGTCGCCCAATTCGTTGAGCGCCGTTATCATGATAATTGGAATATCGCGCGTCTGGGGATTAGTTTTGAGTTTGCGGCACACTTCAAAGCCGCTCATCCTCGGCATCATGACGTCGAGCAAAATAATATCGGGCTGATTTTCGCCGAACGTTTTGTCGAGAGCCTCTATGCCGTCGGCTGCGGTATCCACCGTACAACCTTCCAAATCGTCCAGATATGCTATTATCAGTTCGCGGTTCTGTTCATTATCATCGACAACCAGTATCCTGCTGGCCGGCGTGGTTTGGGTCATTGTCGGGTCTCCTGATTTATCTCTATGAATCCATGTTTCAAACGTTATACTGGTATCGTGTACCGTGAAGTAATAGAGTAGCTTTTTTTCGGTGAAATGGCAACAGTTTAGCGGATTTCTGACGTTTTAAGTTTTTGATGCCAGCCCGTTTGCGTTTTGGCGAAAAAATCGTCGCCATGTTTGAAAATTGACAAAAACGAGGTGATTTTTGATGGAATATCGCAATCTCGGCAAAACGGAGATACGAGTTACGCCGATAATTTACGGCGCGTGGGCGATAGGCGGCTGGATGTGGGGGCCGCAGGACGAGTCCGCCGCCGTCGATGCCATACGTACTTCGCTGGATGCGGGCATAAATGCCATAGACACGGCGGCGGTTTACGGCTTCGGCCGCAGCGAACGGCTTGTCGCCAAAGCCGTCAAAGGCCGACGCGACAAAACTGTCATCATGACCAAATATGGCCTCCGCTGGGACGCCGGCAATGTCGGCACATTGCGATTCAACACCACCGACCTGCAAGGCCACCCTCTGAAAGTCTATCGCTACGCAGGCGCAAAAAGCGTCGTGGAAGAATGCGAACGCTCACTCAAAAATCTCGACACGGACTATATAGACGTCTACCAGATTCACTGGCCTGACGACACCACGCCCCTGGAAGAGACATTCGGCGCAATTGAAAAACTCATGAAGCAGGGAAAAATCCGCGCCGCCGGCGTAAGCAACTATACCACCGAACTCCTGGCCGACGCCAATTCGGTCATCCAGCTTGCATCCTGCCAGCCGCCCTACAGCATGGTATTGCGAAATGCGGAAAAAGATATCATCCCCTGGTGCGAAGAGAATCAGGTAGGCGTGGTCGTATATTCGCCGCTGCAGCGCGGCCTTCTGACAGGCAAAATTACTCCCGATTATCAATTCGCACCCGACGACCACCGGCGTGGAAACGTTTTTTTTACGCCGCACAACATTGCCTCTGTAAACGCATTCCTTGCGAAAATAAAACCCATCGCCGATGCCCACAACGCCACGCTT
The DNA here is from genome assembly GCA_964536835.1 of uncultured Planctomycetaceae bacterium. GTDB lineage: Bacteria > Planctomycetota > Phycisphaerae > SM23-33 > SM23-33 > DAONFI01. The sequence goes on from CAZIAZ010000009.1 coordinate 26,243, forward strand.
GCCCAGCTTGTCATAAACTGGACCGTGCACCGCAACGGGATAACAGCAGCCCTCGTCGGAGCGCGTAATGCAAAGCAGGCACAGGAAAACGCGGCGGCGCTGAATTTCACGCTCACCAGCCAGGAGACGCAAACCATAAATAATCTGCTTGACGAATTGAAAATCGAAAAATAAATTTTTACTGCTAGAGCATTGAAAGATTGAGAGTTCATATTTTTGCGCCAGTGGGTTTGTTCGTGGCAAGGAAGGAAAATGAGGCATACTTGGCAGTATTCTGAAGTTTTTCTGACGCAGCCACGGACAAAGCAAACCAGCAAAAAAGGAACTCTCAAGATTGAACTGCTCTAGAGGTCGTTCTGAATTAAACTGTGAGACGCAAATGAGTGACAATTATGCAGATGAAAGGAACAAAAACGACTGCGAATCTGTCAATTCGTTGAGTTTTTGTAACGCCGCAGATGCATGATTGTCACTCACAGCCTTTAATAAATATATTATTTTTTGCGTCCGCAGGGTAATTGAGAACGGCCTCTGAATCCGTGTTTATAAAATTTGAATTACGCAGGTTTTTACCATGAAACTGCCAGAATTACTCCTACCCGCCGGTTCGCTGTCCAAACTCGCCATCGCATACGAATATGGCGCCGATGCAGCCTATGTCGGCGCTGCGGGATTTTCCATGCGTCCCGACGGCGCCAGTTTCACTCCCGACCAGTTGCTCGCCGCTGTGGATATCGCCAAAACCGCCGGCAGAAAACTTTACGTCGCGGTCAATTCGCTGATTTTTGAGAGCGAGCTTGAAGAACTTACGCAATGGCTGACCGAGACGCGGGAAACAGCGTTTGACGCAATAATAGTAGCCGACTGCGGTGCGGCGGCGATGGTCAGACGCCATCGGCCGGACGTTGAATTGCACATATCCACGCAGATGTCGACAGCCAACTCGCAGGCTGTCAACTTCTGGGCCGCCGCCGGCGCCAACCGCGTGATACTGGCTCGTGAATGCACGCTCCAACACGCCGCCCATATCGTGCGACACGCCAGAACCGACGTTGAGATATTCGTCCACGGTGCAATGTGCGTCGCAGTCGCCGGCCGATGTCTGCTCTCGGCGCATCTGGCCGGCCGGAGCGGCTCTCGCGGAGATTGCAAACACGCCTGCCGGTGGGACTGGCAGCTTGTCGAGGCAAAACGGCCAGGCGAAACCCTGCCGATTTTCGAAGCAGGCGGCCAATCTTTCCTGCTCGGCTCGAACGACCTGTGCCTTATCGAACACATCCCGCAAATCGTCGCCACGGGCGTAAAATCGCTCAAAATCGAGGGCAGGATGAAAGGCGAATACTACGTCGCCGTGGTAGCCGACGTATACCGTCAGGCGCTGGACGAATACGCAAAGCTGGGCGAAGCATGGCAGTGTCGGCCCCAATGGCTAACTGAACTCGAAAGCGTGACGCATCAGCCTTACTCGACCGGCTTTGCGTTCGGATACCCGACGGAACGGCCGCATTCTCTGCAATCCGGCGGCAGAGTGCCTGGCACGCATGACATCGCTGCGATTATCGAAAAAAATTGCGACGGCGGCGTATTCCTGGCTGACGCAAAAAGACCCTTCTCTGCCGGCGACGAACTGGAATGGCTAGGCAGAGGCTGCCGGCGAAAAAGCGTCACGGTCAAAACCGTCTTCACACTCGACGGCCAGCCGGTGACCAGAACTCACGTCGGCGTAAAATACCTCGTTACGTTCGACTCGCAATTCGATGATGTCCCCAAAAATTCAATTCTGAGAAAATTGGCCGTTGTATCGTCTCCGGAAAATTGTTAGTGTTAGAGTTCGACGGCGGAATCTGTCGGGACGGATGAGTATATGAAACCCTATGAATGCTATCTGAAATCGCACGGCCAACTGCAGATTGAACTGCATGCGCGATATCCGCTCAAACCAGGCGAAAAAAAGGTCGATTACTTCCTGGATATGTACATTTTCACACCGTCGCAACTGGATATGAACAAAAAACATTACGGCGTCGACCAGTTCCTGCACGACCTGCAATGTTACACGCGATACACGCATCCGTCACTGCCGCTTGCACGACTCCTCGACCCGGACTGCCCGATAAGTCCGCTGACGAAAATACGCAAAGCCCTCGACATCGAGTCTGCATACAACGACGACATGAATGCCGACGAACTTCTCTACGAACTCCGCACGCTCGTGAACATATACCGCCGCGAATTGCGGGAAATGCGAAATGCAATCAGACAAAGAATCGATGGAGGCGCTTCCTCGGAAGAACTGCGGCAGAAAATGGAGGCAATGCTCGGCGAAGAAGATGAATTGCTGTTGCAGGTACGCAATCTGCACGGCAGATTTCTCGACCCTCGCATACCGGAGATGCTCCGCGAAGGCCTTCGCAATGCGGACGAAGCATTGAGCATCAAAACGGAAAAAGAGCTTTTCAGATTATACCATATGATTGAGAATCGTAACGACTTCAGGGATTTATCCGACAGCATTTTGGCAAGATTGAAGGCAGAGCGGCTTGACCGCATGCAAGCCGGTTACGCAACTATAATTTCCACCGGCACACCCGCCGAAAACGACAGGTTCAACTACTACGACAGCATGTTGAAACGCTGGGCGCAGTCTACTATGTACATGGATGTCACGCCGTCGAAAATTGCCTCGCATGTGGGCAATATCGTCGCCGGTTTCGCGGCAGGCCTTGCCATGACCTTTGCCGTTCTTGTAACCATTTTCACCCAAAGCAATTTTAAACAGAATTCACTGCCGTGGGCACTGCTCATTATTTTCGCATACATCGTAAAAGACAGGCTGAAAGAGCTGACCCGCAATATTTTCGTCGCCAGCCTGCCAGGGCTGATTTCCGACGTATCCACCAAGCTCGTCGACCCTGCCAACCGGCGGCAGGTCGGCGTCACGCGTTCATGGGTACGGTTCTGCGGCCCGGATGACATCGACGAAAACATCCTGAGATTCCGCGACGCACATTCACTGCCGTTCCGCAAACTTCTTCCGCCCGAAGACATCATACATTACCAGAAGCGCATCAGGCTCGACAGCGACAGCTTTCTCGCCGCGCACAGCCGCATTGATTCCATAACTGAAATATTGCGACTTAACATGCGCAAGTGGCTGAGCGAAATGGACGACCCGATAAACGTGCTGGAGTATCTGGACGATAACGGCCAGCCGGCCATAATCGAATCCAACAGAGGCTATCACGTAAACATAATTCTGCACCTCAGCAGCGACCAGAAAGGCATGGACGATATCCTGAAACGTTACCGGCTGATTCTCAATCGTAATGGAATCATCGGAGTGGAAGAGCTGGAGCTGTAGACATGATGCCGCCACCTTTGCGGCGAGATTTTTCGCTATAAATAGGGGTTTTTAAGCGATATTTTAGCCAATTCTGCTTGACATACCACATCTTGACGATTAAACTCAGAAAACTACTATATGTAGGAAGCGTATGGTAAGCCGATTTTTGCGTCGCCGGAAGTACAGACAGCCGCTGAAGTTGGCATCGTCATGCGATATGGCGAGGTGCGAGGTGTAATCATGCAGTGTCCATTCTGCGGACAGGATAATGACAAAGTCATAGATTCCCGCAGCAGTGACGGCGGCCGTGTCGTCAGGCGGCGGCGGGAGTGTCTTGTCTGCGAAAAACGTTTCACCACGTATGAACGTGTGGAAGAGACGCTGCGGCTGTCGGTCATAAAGAAGGACGGTTCGCGTGAGCCGTACAATCGGGAAAAGATGTACGACGGCTTGGAAAAATCCTGCTACAAACGGCCCATCAGCACCGACCAGCTTCGCCAGATAGTCGAAGCCGCCGAAGAAAAAATCTTCCGCACATTCGACAAGGAAGTGCCCAGCAGTTTCATAGGCGATACCCTCGCCAGCAGGCTGCGTGAAGTTGACAAAATCGCCTACGTGCGGTTCGCCAGCGTATATCGCGATTTCACGGATGTCGGCGAGCTTATAAACGAAGCCCAGGAGGTCAAGCAGGATCCGGTCATAACACCGGGCCAGAAAGGCCTCTTCAACGAATGATTCTGAAAAGAGAATGAAAATTCTCTGCGGGCTGAAAATCGTGGAATTACGAAAATAATTATTGAAAAATTGCAAGGCCAGGATGGCCGACGTGGAATATGGAGATTCCGGCAATGTCGGACAAAACAGTTGCTATCAAGGTTCGCAAGCGTGACGGGAGCGTGGAGGCATTCGACGAACAGCGATTGCGCGGCGTGATTGCCCGCGGCATATTCGCTGCCGGCTGTGAAGATTTCACTTTCGCCGGCGAACTTGCCGCCGCTATTCATTTTTACCTCAAGCATTCACGGCAGTGTCTAATAACCAGCAGCGCGCTGTTCGAAATGACGCTCAAGGCGATGCAACGGGTGGATATGCACACGGCGGCAAGGCGGCTTGAGCTCCACCGTTCAGCCCGTGACATGAAAAGACGCCTCCTCCGCATCAGCCACGGCGAATGTACGACAACTCTCTGGGACAAAAGCTGGCTGGCGGAATTCGCCTGCCGCAGCTGGAACGTATCCCACCGTACCGGACGGATACTCGCCGGCGAAGTGGAATCGTCAATACTCCGCAGCGGCAAAACCATCGTACCGCGCGGCGAAATCGTTCTCATGCTCAACCGGCTCGTCAGCCAATTCGCCCTCGCCGACGCAGTGCCCGTCGAAATGTATCAGACGCAAAACTGAACGCGGGTAATCCGACAATAAACACAGACGCAGAAATATATAGGATATTTGAAGTGGCAAAACAGAAACAACCGGAAATAATCGACAGGATAGTGGCGGAAGCCGACAGCGTTCACACGAATATTTTAAAACGCAACAAGCCGCAGATGAAACTCCCCATCCGTTCGCTGAACAACGTCAAGTATCGCCCCAAAGCCGGCCATTTCCAACTGCTCGGCAAAAACAAGATTCGCACCCTCACCGTCAATACCGTAAAAACTTTCGCCCAGACGCTCAAGATGCTGGCCATGAGCAAGGACCTCGTGGAAACCGGCCGTCACTCCACCAAGCGAGAAGCGTATTATCAGGCTTATAACTGGGGCGACGCAGCCTTCTGCGGCCAGGAAGAGTCCGATACGGTCATGGATGACGTGGAAGCCATGCTCGGCGTCAATCGCGAACAGATGAATTTTCGCGCCGACGAACACGGCGGCGAAGTCGCCGGCGAACTTATCGTCATCGACAACGACCGCCGAACCGGCAAACAGATAGAAATCGATTGCACCTCGTTCGGCAGCGGCGCATATTCAGTGCCGACAGTCGTGGAAACGCTGAAATTCAGAACTGCCGCCAAATTCATCCTGGCCGTTGAAACCAAGGGCATGTTCGAACGGCTGGTGGAAGAGAATTTCTACGATGCCCAGAACTGCGTACTCGTGTCGATGGGCGGCGTGCCGAGCCGTGCATGCAGGCGATTCATCCGCCGACTGGCTGACGAACACAAACTCCCCGTCTACGTCTTCACCGACGGCGATCCTTACGGATATTTCAACATTTATCGCACGCTGAAGGTCGGCAGCGGTAACGCGGCGCATCTGAACGAATATTTCTGCGTGCCGCAGGCAAAATTTCTGGGCGTTACGCCGGACGACATCAAAGCCTATGACCTGCCGACGCACCCGTTAAAAGACGTGGACAAAAAACGCGCACAGGACGCCATGAAAAATGATCCGTTCATACAGCATTACGTCGTATGGCAGAAGGCAATCAATCATATGCTGAAACTAGGCGTTCGTGTCGAGCAACAGGCGTTGGCAAAACACGGGCTGGAGTTTGTCGCCAATACCTATCTGCCGGAAAAACTTCGAGCCGGCAACTTTCTGCCGTAAGGAAGCAAACCGTTTTATGACGCAGACCAGGCTGAAAAATGGCTGATTTTAGGCCAATGAGGGATGGGCTACAATTTTTACAGTCTGCTCATCAGCCATGCGATTGTCTGGCCGAGATCCTGCATATTAGCCACTCCTTCCGAATCGTTAGCCGCCTGACCTTTTTCCCTGCCTATGCCGAAATTCCAGTAAGTCGACCCAGGGACAATCATCTGCGATACCAGGAAGAAATGGTTGATTGAGTCCAGCACATGCGTAGCTCCGCCGCGACGGGCAGCCACTACGGCAGCACCTATTTTATGCTTCAACAGGCGGCCGTTGCCGCTGCAAACGTAGCCGGCGCGGTCGATGAGAGCTTTCATTTCAGGCGTCATGTCCGCAAAATATGCAGGCGAACCCAGAAGAATCGCGTCAGCCTCTATCATTTTGGCAATGCAGTCGTTGACGATATCGTTGGTTATGACGCAAAGACGATTTTTATTCTCGCGACACTTAAGACACGCGGTACAGCCATGCAGAAGTTTTCCGCCTACCTGCACAAATTCAGTTTCATGGCCGGCTGCAGAAATCTGTTCCAGCACGGTTTTGAGTAAAAACTCCGTATTGCCGCCGACTCTCGGACTCCCGTTAAACGCTACCGCCTTCATAATTTTCTACCTCACAATATGCAACAAAAAAACCAATGCGGTTTCAATTTGTTTGAATCATTGAAAATCATCATCCGCCCACTCTCATCACAGCCATCTGCCCCGCAAAAATTCGCTTTTCATTTCCCGCAGCAATGTAACTTTTTGCACATTCTTACGATATTGCCCTGTTTGTTATATTCCACGCAATCCATGTAAGCCTTCATCAGCATCAGTCCCCTGCCGCCGGGCCTTTCGAGATTTTCATCCTGCGTCGGATCCGGCACGGCATTCGGCAAAAAACCTTTGCCCTCATCTTCTATCGTAATCTCCAGTTCTTTGTTACGGACGCACCACTCGACAGTCACTTTCTTATGCGGGTCAAGCCTGTTGCCATGACGGATGGCGTTGACCAGAGCCTCTTCGAGGGCAAGGCGAATGGCAAATACGTCGACATCACTGAACCCGTTTGCCTGTGCCTCGGAAATAATAGACTCTTCCACAACTCTTGCACGGTCGTAATCAGATTTGATAATTTGTTTTTTTACCAAAGTTCACATTCCGGTAACGACAGATTTCCCGCAGATGAACTGCCACGCTTCAGCCATCATTCAACGCTATCGATTGCTTCACCCTTACTCACGCATATCTGGAAGATTTCGTCGAGTCTGGTGATTTTGAACACTTCCTGGATTGTGGGCTGAATATTGCACAGGCGAAGTTCTCCGCCGGCTTCACGAACACGTTTATGCAGGGTTATCAGCATGCCCAGTGCGCTGGACGACATGTTGGTAACGTTTACGAAATCAAGTATTATTTTGATTTTCGGATTCTGCAGCACCAGATCGTTGAGATGCTTGCCGATTTTGGCGATGCTCAGTTCATCCAATATGCGTTGGTCAGACAGTGTAACAATTTTGACTCCGCCAACCTCTTCGATGGTCAGTCTGGGTTTGTCCTGCGTCATGAACTGGACTCCTTAAATTCGAATCAGAATCATATTGAACCAAAACACATAATTACTGGTTTTATAAGATGATACTCCCCCAAAAACTCTGTGTCAAGCGTAATGGCCGACGATATGGATTTTCAGGATGTAAAAGTTTGATAGACGGGATTGGCATTCTTGCAATATGTGCGGCTTTCTGGTAATCTTTGGCCCATGTTTGAAGCACTTACAGATAAATTCAGCGACGTATTCCGTAAAATGTCCGGCCGCGGCCGTCTGACGGAAGAAAATATCCACGAAGCCATGCGTGAAGTCCGCACCGCCCTGCTGGAAGCCGACGTTCACTACCAGGTAGCCAAAAAATTCTGCGACGACGTCGCCCAAAAAGCCGTCGGCACGGAAGTGTTGAAATCCCTCCACCCCAGCCAGTTGATGATAAAAATCGTCAATGACGAACTCACTGCGCTCATGGGGCCGGTTGACACGCGAATATATTTCGTTTCGCCAGGGCCTACGATAATCATGATGGCCGGTTTACAGGGCGCAGGCAAAACCACCACCTGCGGCAAGCTGGCCAACTACCTTATCAAGCAGGGCAAAAAGCCGCTCATGGTTGCCTGCGACCTTCAGCGGCCGGCAGCCGTCGACCAGCTGACAATCGTCGGCGAACAGGTAGGCGTGCCGACGTTCCGCATGGAAGGCGAAAAAAATCCCGTCGCCGTAGCAAGGAAATCAATAAACTACGCCCGCGGCAACGGCAATGACGTGGTCATCATCGACACTGCCGGCCGACTGCACATAGACGAAGAGATGATGCAGCAGGCTCAGGACATCGCATCAGCCGTCAATCCGCACCAGATTTATCTTGTCTGCGATGCCATGACCGGCCAGGATGCCGTCAATTCGGCACAGGAATTCAATAACCGGCTGGAGCTTGACGGCGTAATCCTGACGAAGTTCGATTCCGATGCCCGCGGCGGCGCGGCATTGTCCGTGAAAGCCGTCACCGGCAAACCGCTTAAATTCATCGGCGTAGGCGAGAAATTCGACGCGCTGGAGGAATTTTACCCCGACCGCATGGCCAGCCGCATACTCGGCATGGGCGACGTGGTCAGCCTCGTAGAAAAGGCGCAGGAGGCTTTCGACCAGGAACAGGCCCAAAAAATGCAGGAAAAGATGGCGAAGGGCCGATTTACTCTCGTCGATTTCATGCAGCAGATGAAGGCCATGCAGAAGATGGGGCCGCTAAAGCAGATTCTGAAACTTATGCCAGGCATGGGTGCAAACGCCGCCGCGCTGGACATGATAAAAGGCGACGAATTCAAGCAGCTCGAAGCGATTATCAATTCCATGACGCCCAAAGAACGTGATGAGCCGGACACTATCGAAGCATCCCGCCGGCGACGAATCGCCAGGGGTGCAGGCTGTCAGCCGCAGGACGTTTCCGGCTTGGTGAAAAGTTTCGGCCAAGCCGCCAACATGATGAAAACGATGGCGAATATGGGAATAGGCGCACGAATGCGGATGGCCTCTCAGATGGCCCAGGGCGGCATGACTGGCATGGGAAAAATCAAGCAGCGTTCAAAACGACTCTCGCCAAAAGAACGTGCCAAACGTCGAGATAAAAAGAAAAAACGCAGATAATTTTTATAGAGCATCCTGATGTTGACATGCAGTCATCCTGCTATCTACGGTTACGGCGAGTTGCAAAAGAGTTGATTGCAGGCAGCCAAGATATTGGGGATAGGTTCGATATAAAAATTTTTCTATAAAAAACCCTATCGGGATTTTGCGTTAAAACTGTACTTCTACCGTATGTTGGGATTTATTGTATAAAAAAATCGTCACTTCGTCTGTTTATTCGCGGGCGGATATTCAGCCGCCATTGGCTGCCAGCCGCCGCCTAAAGCTTTGTAAACTCTGACCAGATTGCCGGCAATCTCACCTTCACTAATCGCAAGGCTTTCCTGCAATGTGAGCATGGATCTTTGAGCAACCAAAACATTGTTAAAATCCACCAGCCCGTTTTTGTATTTATCCATCGAAATATCAACCGCCTCCTGTGAAGCTTTTACGGCTTTCCGAAGCGACTTGCAGCTTAACTGCTCCTGCGCATAGGCAACGAGTGCGTCACGCACTTCTTTTACTGCGGATAAAACAACTTTTTCATATCTCGCCAGATATTGTTCCTGCAAAGCCGTCTGAGCTTTTATATTTTGTCTAATCGCCCCGCCGTGAAATATCGGCCATGTCATACTTGGGCCGATACTATAAAACCCGCTGTCCGCTTTCATAAAATCGCCGGAATTAAGTGATTCCAGTCCGATAGAACCAACCAGCGAGAATTTGGGATACAAATCCGCTGTGGCTTGTCCGATGCGCGCAGTCTGGGCGGCTAACTGTCTTTCGGCAATACGAACATCCGGCCGCTGTCGCAGGGCATTTGCGGGAATGCCAGTTACATTCTGAAATGACGGCACAGGAATGGGTTTACCGGCCTGAAGCATTTTGTGCAGTTCACCTGGCATGGAACCCAAGAGTACTTCCAACGCATTTATAACCGCTTCCTCGGCACTTATAAGTCTGGGAATCATGGAACGAGTGGTTTCAAGATTGTATCTCGCCTGCTGGATAGCCAATTCATCACAAAGGCCGCTGTTGAAGCGGGACTCCAGCAAGTCGAGCGTCTGCTTTTGTATCTTCAGGTTGCCATTTGCCACATTCATGCGTTCCTGAACGGTTCGCAATTCTATATAGTCCAGCGCAACTTCACTGGCTAGAGAAACCAGAACCGACTTGAGACTTTCATCCTGCGATTCCAATTCCGCTTTAGCGGCTTCAACAGCTCTGCGCGTTCCGCCGAAAATGTCTATTTCCCAGCCGGCGTCCAGACCGGCGCGATAGACGTTGAAATCCGTGGTTGATTCCGGCATGAATGCGCTGGATTTACTGTCACGCGCCCTGGAGTACAAACCCGACGCGTCAAACTGCGGCAGTAACGCCGATTCGGCAATTCCAAGCTGGGCACGCGATTGACGGACTCTGGCGCGTGCAACTTTGAGGTCAAGATTGCTTTGGGCGGCTTTCTCAATCAGGTCAGTCAAAATCGGGTCGCCAAGCGTATCCCACCAACTCGCCAAGATTTCCGGGGTTATGGCTCCGGTTGTACCGCTCTTTTCCTCGAGTGCGCCGGCATAGTCAGGCGTCTGGAAATCAGGCGTCGTGTAATCCGGCCCGACGGTACAGCCGGAAACGGCAGCCAATAATATTACCATTATACTTGAAGATATATACGATATACACGGCCTATGCATCAGACATTGTCCTTGATAAATTCACTGGTTACGTTTTTATTGCCTTTTATTTTCTCTCGCAGTTTCTGAATCGGAACGTAAAGCGCCGGGATTTTCAACATGCCCAGGGTAGTGGCGGCTAACATTCCGCAGAAAATCGTAACGCCCAACGCCTTACGGCTATTGGCGCCGGCACCGGTGGCGAATACCATCGGCAATACGCCTACGATAAAAGTAAAGGCTGTCATCAGAACTGCACGATAACGTTCATGTGCGCTTATGGCGGCGGATTCCATGATGGAATGGCCCATTTCGCGGTGAGTTTTGGCAAATTCCACGATAAGAATGGCGTTTTTACTTGCCACGCCGACCAGCATGATAATACCCAACTGGGCATATATACTCATCGGCAAATGCCACAATTCCAAACCCACCAAGCCGCCGAGAACGGCTACCGACAATGATAAAATAATTGGAATCGGAATCGCCCAGCTTTCATATTGTGCGACAAGGAACAGATAACCAAACATCAGTGACAATGCCAGCAGCATCGCAATCTGATCTCCGGTCTTCTTTTCCTGATAGCTCATGCCCGACCATTCATATGAATATCCTGCGGGAAGAACCTCTTTGGTTATCTGTTCGAGTTTGTCCATAGCCTGCCCAGAACTGTAGCCTTGCGCAGCCTGTGCGGTAATTTCCGCACTGGGGTAGAGGTTATAACGGCTTTGTGTACAAGGCGCAAGTGTCATTCGCATGCTCACAAGGCTGCCAAGCGGAACCTGTTTACCCGTCGCACCCACAACATACAGTTTTTTAATAGCCTCGATATCTTTCCTGTATCTCCAGTCCGCCTGCAGACGCACCTGTTTAGTCTGGCTGCCCTGATTTATATCGTTGACGTATCGCATGCCCAGATAGCTCTGAAGCGTACTGAAAATATTAGCAATCGGAACGTCCATCGATTGAGCTTTTTTCCTGTTTATGTCGAGGAAAATATGAGGCGTATTCGCACTGTACGTAGAAAACGCATATGCGAATTCAGGACTCTGATTGATTTTCTGTAAAAGTTTGTCGAGAACTGCCTGCAGTTTCTGCGGATCGGTATCCCGTAATGCCTGCAAACGGAAATCAAGCCCGCCAGCCGTACCAAGGCCCTGTATGGGGGGAGGCGAAAACAGGTTTATAGCCGCTCCGACAATGGAATCAGTCCTGCTTTTTATCTGCTGCATAATCGCATCGACCTGGGTTGCGGGCGTAGTACGTTTGTCCCAGTCTGCCAGTGAAATAATCATGAGAGATACGTTTTCACTTCTGCCGCCGATAATACTGAAACCATCCACCTCAAGCACGCCATCCACACCAGGTACGCATAAAACCCGTTCGCTAATTTTATCCAATATTGCTTTGGTCTGCGGCAGGTTGTTTCCTTCACGCGTTTTGATATCGGAAAAAATCACGCCCTGGTCTTCAGTCGGAATAAATGCCTTCGGCAGGGAAGAAACCATCAGATAGCTCGTCACGATAACTGCTATGAGCAGGCCTATTGTAAGCAAGGTCCTTTTCGCCACCCACATGGATATTCCAACATAAACTTTTCTCGACCAAATCAGGCCGGTGTTAAACCACGCCAGCGGCCCATGTTTTTTGGGCTTGGGTATTCTCAATATTGTCGCACACAACGCCGGCCCCAGCGTCAGGGCTACAACCATAGAAAAAACGACTGCCGCCGAGATAGCCACCGCAAACTGCCTGTAAATACAACCCGTAATCCCTCCTAAAAACGCTATCGGAACGAATATCGCCAGCAATACCAACGTCGATGCGACAATAGCCCCCGTAACATCCCGCATTGCCTGCGCCGTCGCGGGGATAGGCGCCATTCCTTCCTGCTCCATCAGGTGAATGACTCGCTCGACAATAACTATAGAGTTATCAACGACCACTCCTATTGACAACACAAGCCCGAAAAGCGATAGCAGATTTATGCTGTAGTCGCACGCAACCAAAACCAGGAACGTCGACATGACCGATACCGGTATGGCGATAACTGGCACAAGCGTCGCCCTCAAATCCTGCAGAAAAACATAGCACACCAACGCAACTATTATAAATGTTGAAATCAGAGTGACTACGACTTCACCGATACTTGCGTTTATGAATCTCGTGAGATCCTGAAAAACGAACGCTTTCATATCATCCGGAAATTCCCTGCTCAGCTTTGCCAGCTCTGTGCGAACGTTTTTCATAGTCTCTACAGCGTTCATTCCCGGCGTTCTTGTCAGCAGGATACCGACCGAGTTCGCCCCGTTATATTCACTTTCGATGGAGTAAATATCGTTTCCGAGTTCGACTCTTCCGACATCCTTAAGCCTTACAATTCCGCCATCGGCGTTTTTCTGAACTATTATGTTTTCGAAATCTTCAGGCTCATTCAAACGTCCCTGAGCTTGAAGAGAGAAAGTCAACGGCACTTCGGAATTGTCGGGCGATGCGCCCACCGAGCCGACGGTAGCCTGAATATTCTGGGTACTGATTGCAGCGGCTACGTCGTCAGGCCCCAACCCCATCGACTGCAGTTTGTTGCAATCCAACCAGACTCGCATGGATAATTCAGGTCCCAATACCGTCGCATTACCTACGCCAGGAATACGTTTCAATGCATCCTTAACGTAACGGTGACAATATTCCGACATGAAAGTCTGATTGTGCGTCTTATTAGGCGAATAAAAAACCAGAGCAGCCAGAATACTTCCGGATTCGCTCGTCACGTCAAAGCCCTGGCTGACGACAGCCTGAGGCAATTTCGACTGTGCCTGCTGAATTCTGTTCTGGACATTGACACGGGCAATGCTCCGGTCAGTGCCAATCGCGAAAGTTACGGTTAACTCGTAATGCCCCGTATCGTCACACATCGACGACATATAAATCATATCGTCAACGCCGTTGATTTCTTCTTCCATCGGCGAAGCTACCGTTTCCGACACTATTGCGGCACTGGCACCTGGATAATCTGTAGTAACCTTAATCTGGGGCGGCGTCACTTCAGGATAATCGGCAATAGGCAGCGACATAATCGCCGGCACGCTTGCTATTATTAATATGATTGAAATAACTGTGGCGAATCGTGGCTTTTTGATAAAAAAATCTAACATCGTTTATGCACCGCCATGCTTCCTGGAATTCGCCGAAAGTGCCGTCGTGTTTTCATTTACATGAACCTTCTGCCCATGCCGCACCATTTGTACGCCCTGTACTACAACCGTTTCGCCTTCATTCACTCCGGATTCAATAATCTGTCGGCCATTGACCTGTCTGCCCAGTTTTACCGGCCGCTGTTCCACAAAATTCTGTTCATTTACGACAAACACGACATCGCCATTTGTCTGATTCTTTACCGCCTCCAACGGCACTGCCGGCAATTTCAGGGGAGAATTGTTATTCAACACGACCGTCACATATGTAAGAGGCACAAGTAATCCGTCCCTGTTGTCAAACAACGCCCGAATTGCAATCGTTCCCGTATTCGGATCCATTTTGTTGTCGTCAAACGCCCATTTGCCATTGCCTTTGAAGGTCGTCCCATCAGGCAGATTCAACCGAATATTCAGCATTTTATTTCTGTCGATATCACGGTTGTTCATCAGTGTGAAATATTCCTTATCCGTCATTGAAAAGACCGCCCTGATAGGATCTATCTGGGTTATCACGGCAAGAGTGCCAGTCGCAGGGCTTACGTAATTGCCCTTTGTAACCAGCGCCTGACCGATTTTACCGGTTATAGGGGCCCTGATTTCCGCATATCCGAGATTAATTTCAGACAGATCCAAACTGGCTTTCGCCTGCTGCACCTTAGCCTGGCATTGGAGCAAATCGCTCTCAGCCGTATCAAGTTCAGCCTGAACGATACTGCGCTTATCCGCATTTTGCAGACGTTTTATAAACTTTTCAGCCCTGGCGAGATCCGCCTTCGCCTGAGTCAGCATCGCCCTGTTCAACGCCACCTGTGCGCTGTACCTGTCCTTCTGAATTGTAAACAGAAGGTCGCCTGCCTTGACCAGTCCGCCTTCCCTGAAATATACTTTTTCAATATATCCGTCAACCTGGGCATGAACGTCCACTTTTTGTATGGTCTCAATGTGGCCGACATATTCACTGGGAGGATAGGCGTTCTCTTTGCCAACTTCCACGACGACAACATCGGGTATCTGTTCACCTTTCGCCTGCGGCTGCGGTGGATTAGATGTTTTCGCTTTGGATAACATATTTTGATATATAAACCAGCATAAACATATAAGCCCAATACACATAAGCACCGTAAAAACACGGATACTTCTCTTTTTTACAATATTTTCACTCATATGCGTTTCCTTTACTTCTTTATCAGAGTATTAAAATCAAAAAACTTCCCCTACGTATTTTCCTGATATGGCAGACCCAATAAGCAGTGATTCATTTTTACTGCAATTTCTTCAAGTTGGCTAAGATAATCGCGACTGTACTGATGTTCGTTATAAAGCAGGCCTTTCTCAATATTCTGGGTATGGATGATTATCGGAGCCAAAAATATTTTTATGTAAAGTTTCAACTGTTCCTGCGTAAAATCAGGTTTTATAATTTTGAAAAAATTCATTAACGATGCGAAATCATCATCAATCACCCCAGCCTTTATAAGTATCTGAAGCGAATTTTCCGATTTCATTATCTGATACGGAACATATGAATACCACCATGGATTTTCCGGGCTGAAAATCACGTCTATGAACCGATTCACAAGCGCCCTTACCGCTTTGGATTGTCCTTCCGGCGTATATAAAACGTTTTCGAATGACTTTATAATCTCGGAGGTAGGGTTCTCTGTATGCCTTTTTGTGGCAGTTCTGACAACCTCTTTCATAAGTTGTTCTTTGCCGCCAAAATGGTAATGTATACTGCTTATATTCTCTCCAGCCTTTTCAGCTATGGCTCGCGTCGAAACTTTCGCGAAACCGTGTTTGGCGACCAGTTCGCCGGCAGCGGTTATCAGTGCTTCTCGCGTTTTTTCACTTGTTGAATATGTTCCCATGCTGTTATTTCCAATCAAATTTCAATCATTTGGCATAATTATATCAAGTGGCCTAATTTTGTCAAGAATTTTTCCAATATTTTTATTGGTCACATTTTAGCCGCCTGCTATATCATTCGTTATACGGCTTACGCCTAGAAAATCCGCAGAAAACATCGACATTACATTTTAAATAGTGAAATGGCGTCAATTTGACGGATTCATTTCGGATTGCCGATTAAACTGCTTGGAAATTACCGGCTGAGTCAGTACAATTTCTCTATGCGTTTTTGTTGTAAAATCATTGTCGCAATTACGTTGTCGGCGTGGCTCGGCGGGTGTGAGCCGTGGAACTTCGGCGGCGGAGAAGCCCCCGCCAGCGACAAACCCCCTGCCGTGTGGTGCGCATCCGACATGACACCCCTGACTGACCGCACTGAACAATTCACTGACAACGACATCTATAATTCGACAGAAGAACTGGTGGACATTTCCGCGGCGGCGAACGAAACCGTCAGTTTCCAGCTAATCGTCGATGCCGCCGATACCGGCCTGGCTGCCCTGAAACTCGACACAACCGACTTCGGCAAACGCGACGGCACAACACTTGAAATTGAAAGCGTCTCCATATTCCGTATGATTCCGACGCCCGTGGACGAATATCCCGCGTGGTATCTTCGCATAAGCCCTGAAAAACCCGTCAGGGCCAACATGTACGACCAACTTGTTCCGATAAACGCCCCCAAAGACGGCCAGCCGTATCGCCTCAACCCCCACAGCCGCGAGTGTTTCTGGGTGGATATCGCCGTGCCGGCGGGCGCGGATTCCGGCGTTTATCGCGGCACAATAAAAATTTCAGACGGCGAAAAAGAAATCAGACGCGTCGTCGTACAACTGACGGTCGACGGGTTTGTTCTGCCGTCGTTGCGACTTCTGCCCGCCATCGGTTCGTTCGGCCATCGTGAATTGATAACATCTTTCATGCTCGGCGACGACGGCAAACCGTACGACCCTGCATGGCTGAATCCGCAAAACCGGCAAGGCCGTCAGGCTATCAGCCTCATAAACAATCTCATCCAGCTGGCACACGCGCATCATCTGGATATTTTCGACACCGACCTCCGTCCGCTGATAAAACGTGACGACCGCGGTTACCTCAAACTGGACTGGACGGGTTTTGACGCGGTAGCCGGTGCGTATCTCACGGGCAAGGCGTTTCGCGACGAAACTCCGCTGCCGGCTTGGCCGATACCGTTCGACAGTACCTATCCCGACCCGGCCAATTACGGCGGAATAAATTCCATACCGTATCGCCTGGCGGTTCGCGAATACATATTGCAGTCAGCCAGGCATCTCCGCTCGTGCGGTAATGACGACCAGGTATTCGCATGGCCGTATCGCCGCGGCATAAACGCAAATGCGTTCGAAAACTTCACCACGCTGGCGGAAATCGTACGTCGAGCCGACGACTCTCTGCCGATACTCTGCTCCCTGCCGCTGGAATTGCCAGTGGGCAACACATGGAAAATCCCGTCCGACATGAAAAAATACTGCGACATCGTCGCCCCCGGCGGCGCCTGGTTCGATCCGTCGAAACATGCCAACCGCTCTAAACCCGCCAATCCGCTCATCGGTACATGGCTGTCGCCTGGCAATCCGCCATATATGCCGGACATGAGCCTTTTCGCCTCGCCTGCCGACATCCGAGCACTGCCGTGGTTCGCACTGAAATACAAATGTTCCGCATTGTTTTTCGGCAATGTACTTAACTGGCAGGACCCCAAAAGCAGTGCCAATCTTTTCTATTCCGGCCGCAGATGGGGCATTGACGACGCCCTGCCGTCCGTGCGGCTGAAGCGGCTGCGAAGAGGCATGCAGGACATTGCGTATCTGTGGATTCTCCGCCAGAGAGGCCGTGAAAAGCAGGCTCGTAAAGTCATCGACATGATGGTACGTTACGGCGGTTTGGCGGCGGCAGGCGACAATTATCTCGATGCGCGGCTGGACGGCTGGACGGCTCAGGGAACGACGTGGAACAGTGCACGGGATTTGCTGGCTGATGAAATAATGCAGACCATCAACCCACAAAAACAACCCGACGCCGCTCAGGCCATCGCGCAGAAAGTCCGCTGGAAGCATCTGGCCGACGCCACCGAAACGTTGCGTGCCGAGCGCATACGGACAAAAATCCGGCCGTCCCGGAAAGGGCAAAACCAGCAAACGCAAACAAAACTCTTCGCCGACGTAAGCGTGGACTTTTTTAACGAATATCCTACGCCAGCCCGCGGTGCGATGCATGTTCTGCGGCTGCCGTTCGGTTGGAAGCGCGTACAGGATGAAGTGTCGTATAATATTGCGCCTGGCGGCAGAAAAACGCTGGCGATAACAATAGAAGGTGAAAAGCTGCCTTATATCGCCAACGGCAAAATACCCGTCGACATCCGTGTGAATACCGACCAGGCTGAGCCGCAAACCCTGCTGACCGAAGTGCCCATAGTCGTAGCCGGCGATTTCAAGTCTGCCCCAACCATCGACGGCAATCTTGCAGATTGGCCTGAAGCAACCAATACCGCAGGCGATTTCCGCCTGCTGGGCCGTCGCGGCGAAACCGGCAGCGGCCTTGCCGAACGACAAACCACCGTCTACACCATGCAGGACGATGACAATATCTATTTCGCGTTTTACTGCAAGGAGGCGTCGCCGCAGTCTCTGCGTGCCAACGCAGCCAACACAATACGTTATGACAAACTGCTGGCATGCGGCGAAGATTATGTGGAAGTCATACTCGCACCGGGCGGCGAAGCGAAAAAACCGCAGGATCTTTATCACATAATGGTCAAACCCAACGGCGTAGTCATACAGGAGCACGGCGTAGGCTGTACGCCGCCGCTGGGCAAGGCGCAGCGGGAAGATTTCGGAACAGTCGCAGCTGTAAGCAGAGGCGATGACTTCTGGATTGCGGAAATCAAAGTTCCCCGCAAAAATTTCGGCGAACACGGCGACGAACCGTTCTGGGGCGTAAATTTTGCCAGATTTGCAACCTCAACACAGGAAGCATCCAGCTGGGCCGGCGCTGAAAGATATTTTTACGACCCGCAATCACTGGGTACGCTCATACTCAAAAAAACAGAGAATTGATTATCGCGAACAATTACGTAAAATGACGACAGGTTACATGACAATTTTTTTTAAAAAAACACGGAGATTTTAAATGGCGACGAAGATAAGCTGGCTGGTCGGCATATTACTGATAGTGGGTTTTCTGGGTTTTCTTGGAATGCGGCTGTTTTCTCCCAGGCCCGATGCGCCTACCACTGCAACTACCAAAGCCGGCGTTCTGGAAATCATCAAACCAGCAATGCCGATATCGGAAATTCTCGGCTCGCAACCATCCGGCAAAAACAATGCCGGCGAATATTATAATGATGCCGTACTTTATTTCAGAGAAAACAAAAAGGATTTTAAGGAAATTTACAATCAGATGACAGCCGGCACGGAAAATCCACAGATGTTCGGCTGGCAGGAAGACCTCTGCCTCAACCTTCAGAAAAAACTCGCACCAGCCGCCGAATGCGAGACAATGAAATATACCCTGCTCTTTACGCCTGATAAATTGACCGTTTCGGGCAAGCCGGACGGCCAGGATGATCTTTACTGGCTGAAAAACATGCTGGAACTGCTATGCATGAGCTATCAGCATGACAGCCAGTGGCAAAAAGCCGTCGAATCCGCCAAGACCATGCTCCTGCTCGGATGGCATATGACGCAGGATGATTCCCGCGCGATGTATCAGATAACCGGCCTTGACATACAGGCTGACGCGGCACAGCGGCTGGCGTTTTATTACGGCAAACTGGGCAATACGAAAATGTCCAAACTCTGCGACGACTACTACAATCAAGCCATCACTGCCGGCACTCTGGCACACGAGAAATATAACAATGTGTGGAATCTTCGGCAGCGGCCCGGCGGCAAACAGGGGCCGTTCCCTGGCGACCTGTTCAACATAATAGAGAACGACCAGTCGCGCGGCTGGAAGGTTGACGCACTGCTGGCGATGTCCATCGCAAAATTGCAGGAAGCCAAAACCAAAGGCAATCACGCCGAAATAGAACGTCTATATGACAAATATTCGCAATGCAACGATCCGCTGTTGCGCGCGGCGGCGAAGGCGTCGCAGACAGCTACAAAAGACGACATCGAAAACGCCATGCGCGGCGACAGCGAATAACAGTCTGAATCAAAATGAAAACTTATCCGGCAATGTTGAATCTTTCCGGACGGCTGGTAGCCGTCATAGGCGCAGGAACTACAGGACTGCGAAAAGTTCGTTCTCTCTGCGATGCCGGAGCAAAAGTACGACTGATTGCCGGAAAAAATTTCAATCCGGGTTGCGAACTGCCAGACGATGTGGAAGTGCTTGCGGAAGATTTTGATTCCAAAACGTCAACGAGACTTTTGGAAGATTGCCGGCTGATATTCGCATGCTGCAATGACCGGAAAACCAACAGTGAAATAGCGGCGGTCAGCCGCAAGCTGGGCATATGGGTAAACGTCGCGGATCAGCCGGAAGATTGCGACTTTTTCTGCCCGGCGGTACTCTGTAACGGCGACGTCACCATAGCGATAGGCACAGGCGGCAACGCGCCGGGCCTGTCGGCGGAACTGAAAAAATTCATCTCCCGCAATCTGCCGGCTGACACAGGCAGATTCGCGGAATCGCTCAGTCATCTGCGGGCTGAATTGAAAAATTCATGTCACGACCCGTCCGCAAGACAGGCTGCGATGAAAAAATTATCATCGGAAGAAGGCTACGCCGCCTTCGCCTCACGGGGCGAACACGGCTTGCGTGAAATGCTATCCGGTTTGCAAGGCGGTAATTGAAAATGCTGGTTATCTGTTTCGGCGTAAATCACAAAACCGCGGAACTTTCGCTTCGCGAAAAATTCGCACTGAGCCCGACTCAGCTTGACAATAAACTGCGCGAACTTTTTGAAAAATTTCCGGCTGCCGAGTTTCTGCTGCTCAGCACGTGCAATCGTACCGAACTATACATTATCCGGTCGCTGCACGGCCATCCCCGCAACGAGGAGGTAACTGAGTTTTTTTCCGCAATGACCGGCCTGGAACAGTCAGCCTTCGCCGAATCACTGTACGTTTTGCAGGACTCCGAGGCGGTGGCACAGATGTTCGCAGTAGCCGCCGGCCTGGACAGCATGGTACCGGGTGAAAGTCAGATAGTTTCACAACTCAAGCAGGCGTTAGCCGCGGCACAACGGCTGCAGGTCGCCAGGGCGAACATGACGACGCTGGTGGCGGAAGCGCTACACGTCGCCAAACACGTCCGCTCGGAAACCGGCATAGCACAGGGCAAAGTGTCGGTGGCGTCGGTGGCGTTGGAACTGATAGCCAACCGTTTCAAAACGCTGGCCGGCATGACGGTACTCAGCGTCGGCGCAGGCAAAATGAACGAAATCATACTGCAAACTCTGCGAACAATGCTGCCGAGCGAACTGCTCATAACCAACCGCTCGCCGGAAAAAGCCACGGAACTGGCTGAATCGTGCGGCGGAAAAATCGTACCGTTTGAAGCGCTCGCGGAACTTGTAGGCCGCAGCGACATAATAATAACGTCCACTGCATCGCAGTCGCCGATTATAACATGCGACATGCTCGCATCCCTGCCGCCGAAGGAACGGCTGTTCGTGGACATGGCTGTGCCGCGAGACATACAGGCTGATGCGGAACTTCTGGACGGCGTTGAACTTTATAACATCGACGACCTCAATGGAACGGTCAGCCAGACTCTCGACGAACGATTCAAGCACGTAGAGCAGGCGGAAAAAATCGTCGTCGCCCATGTGAAGAAATTCATGCAGTCCAGCAACATGCGGGAAGTCACGCCGGCGATAGAGGCTCTTTACGCACGCATGGATGAAATCATCGAGGAAGAACTCCAGCGGGCAGCCGTCAAATTAGCATCTCATCCCGATAACACGGAAGATATGGAAATAATCAAGGCCAGCCTCTGGCGTGCGTTCAGAAAATTCTGTCATCCGGCGGCGGAAAATCTCCGCAAAGCCTCAGCCGCCAAAACAGCCGCCGCACAAGCTAAAATCCTCAAACAGCTATTCGACTTGAACTGCGAATGACAGCTCCGGATTTCTAAAAAAAATTCCTTTGGCTGGAAATGCCCGGGGCTAAATGCTATAGTTACCCGCATGAATGAAGAAGTTGCATACACGGTGGAAGCTGTCTGCAAGAAGCTGCTGGCGGCGGGATATATTTTTCACGATACCGAAACAGATGCATGGCCGGCGTGCGCGAGCCTTTTGTGCAAAAATGACGTTTCTCTCATAGTCACGCCCCTGCCGGATGTCATCGGCGAAGTGCACATGAATGTGCTGTCGCATTTCACGTCAAAACACAGCGGCGTGATAATGGTCGGCACTTTGCCGGCCGGCTCGCCGGCGATACGCAATCTTTTCAGCCGACTCGGCGGCAGATACGTTTACATCAATCCGCAGGAAAAATCATACCTGCGACACGTTTCATGGGGCCTCTTTACGCCCGCGCCGAGAACGTTGGGTGAAAGCTGGTGCAAATCCTACGCAAGCGGCGAACCGACGCCTGCCGAAGCGGCCGTCGACGTCAGAACCGAGCTTCACAAGCACATGGCCAGCCACGCGGAAACGTCGGCATTCATAGATAAGGTCAACCAGGCTACAGGCTTTCGTCGGCCGCAGGTCACGTGGGCCATGATAATAATTTTCGCAGCCGTCTACGTCATAATGGCGCTGCTTTATCATACGACGCAGTTCACGACCGCACAACTCCTCAAATGGGGCGCAGACCAGGGTCAGAAAATAGTCGACGGCGAATACTGGCGGTTGTTGACCGCGGGGTTCGTCCACGCGAATTTCATGCATATCTTCTTCAACTGTCTGGGCTGTTATTACTTCGGCAGCGCGGTGGAGCAATATCAGGGACGTGCAAGGCTTGTGGGCATTTTCCTTTTTGCTGTCGTGACGGGCAACATCGCAGGCCTCTGGATGCATCCCGAGTCGGTAGCTATCGGCGCATCGGGAGGGCTGTTCGGCTTAATCGGCATGATGGCGGCAATGACAATCCGCTACTACCGGCAGATGCCGCACATGCTTCGTAACGCCCTTAAAAAATGGATAGCCTCAATACTGGTGTATAACCTGTTTTTCATGATAATACCGCAAGTAGACATATCGGCTCATGCAGGCGGATTTGCCGGCGGATTCATAATGGGCCTGATAGCGGCAAGGCCGCTAGGGTCGAAAGACCGGCCGTCAATCGCAACACTGGCTATGGCGGCGATATTGCTGATACTTACGGCTAACCTGGGAATGAAAGTAATCGCCGGACTGCCGGCAAAACTCAAAAAAGCAGAACCTCAACTCATTATCAATCTGACGCCTGAACAGATAGATTATCTGCGGCAGAATAATTCGAACGGAATGATAGCACCTATGCCAGGCAAGCCGGGGCATTTTTACGTCATAAAACTCCACCCTGAATACGCACCATCCGTTAAGCCTAAAAAATGATTTGGTATAAAAATTATTTTCTTCCGAGAGCCCCAAACACTGCTCTCCAAAAACTTTCACATTACAAAAAAAACGTTAGACATTGACATGCCAGCCAGTTATACTTCTTGGCCCTTGTAAAATATTTATTGATTTAAGCTTTTTTACTTAAGAGGTGAGTAATGCCAAAGCCCAGACGCAGACGGAAAATAGGTTCCAAAAAACGCCGTGAACGCCGGAATCGCCGTAAGAAATAACCTATATTTTGCATTTTGACTACGTGAAATCAAAACCCGGCTGGTGTGCCATTTACGCCAGCCGGGTTTTAGTGCATTGAAAAGTTGAGAGTTTCGATTTTTGCGCCAGTGGGTTCGTTCGTGGCAAGGAAGGAAAATGAGGCATATTTGATGATATTCCTAAAAAATTCTGACACAGCCACGAACAAAGCAAACCAGCAAAAAAGGAAGTCGCAACTTTAAGATGCTCTAAAATACATTAACATTAATCTTAGCTTGGGGAAGAACTGCCGGAAAATAAAGCTGCAAAATCGACGTAATATTTCTAAAAAAGAAATTAAAATCAGCCCTGAAAAATGTTATAACTTCACTCATGGCCGATAATAATGATATCGTCACTCCATGGCAGGAACAGCTTGCCGAACTATCAGTCGTAGTGGGCGGTCTGGCTCACGAGATAAAAAATCCACTTTCCACAATTACACTCAATCTCAAATTACTGGGTGAGGATTTGGAAAGATTTGACGACGATGAACATCGCAGGCTTTTGCGACGGCTGCTCTGCGTACAGGAGGAAACGGCCCGAATTCAGCGGATTCTGGACGATTTTCTGCAATACGCAGGCAAGGTTGAACTGCACGCCGCCGATACCGATATATGCGAAGTCGTACGGGAAATGCGCGATTTTTTCACTCCGCAAGCCGAAGCCTCAAGAATAGTCTTCAGAACACAGTTGCCAGCCCAGCCGGTAATCTGTAAAATTGATGTAAACCTTATAAAACAGGCACTGTTGAACCTGATGATAAATGCCGTGCAGGCTATGAACACGGGAGGCGAGCTCATTGTCAGAGTAACGACAAAAGGAGCGTTTGCCAACATTGAAGTCATAGATTCCGGCCCGGGAATACCGCCGGAAAATCTGAATCTGATATTCAAAGCCTATTTTTCAACAAAAAAAAGCGGCTCAGGCCTCGGCCTTCCAACCGCCAGAAGAATTTTGAAAGAACACGGCGGCGACATGATAGTTGAATCGGAACAGGGCAAAGGGACGTGTTTTTTGCTTAAACTTCCCATCGTGCACTAACCGATAATAAGAGAGGTATTTATTTGCTACACATAATGTTTTATCTGTTCGCAAGACCGAGCGTTATGTAAATGTTGAAAAATTCAGGAACGTATCCTGATATACATCACATTTGTAGGAACGGAGAATGAAAATGATGAAACCATATTTCTGCCCCAAATGCGGCAAAGCCTACAGTCAGAAAGATTGTCTTATAAACGACGGGAAAATGTACTGCTACGACTGCCCGAAGACAAAGCTGGCATTTACGGGCGGGCCTTTGATGTTAATAGGCGCATTTCTGGGCGTTCTTTTCATCTCGCTTCAACTGAATCACACCGTCCAGGCGATACAATACAGCAAATGGGCAGTTCTGCTTGCCGCATGCGGTTTTGTTTTCACCGGCATTCTTCGCAATCAACAGGCGTATAATGCAAGAAAACACGCACAGAATAATTCCACGCAGGCAGAACCCGAAGAAAAACAGGGCCCGATAAGCGCAGAATAAAACTGACGGCTCTAAAAATTCCTGTTTGAATTCACAATTCCCCGCTTTCGCAAAAAGGCGTGGAGCTTTTCTTTTTTGTTTTTATCACGCTGTATGATTGGCTTTTCGCAGTGATTTTGCTATCATTATCGCAACCTCTGGCATGGAGATTGTAACGATGAAGCAGCTGGGCATCATTTTAGCGTCGCTGACGATAGTCATTGCCGCCGGATGTGATAACGCAAAAAAAGATTTCGACGACAAACTGGTAGAAATGGGCTGGAAGAAAAAGCCCGAAGAAACCATCGTCAAAGAGCGGAAAGCCGTCATTCCGTCCGATATCAAGGGCACTATCGCAGAGGTTGCGTCGCTGGTAACAGGCGGCGATGCTCCTGTCGGCGGCATAGGCGTCGTGGTCGGCCTTGTCAAGGAAGGCTCGAGTGAAGTGCCGCCGCAATTCCGTTCGCAACTCATAAAATATCTCAAGGAAGAAATTCATATCGGCAGTGCCATTTCCGATACAAGTTCCGTGACGCCGTCGATGTTTCTTGACGATCTCGACACCGCCGTCGTCAGGGTGGACGCGGTGATTCCTCCCGGCGTACCGCGAGGCACAAAAATCGACGTTCTCATCAGTGCTCTGCCCCGCACTCAGACCCAAAGTCTGCAAGGCGGAGTTCTGCTGCCGCTCAATCTAACATGGGACCCCACCGGCGACATCTCAACGCGCGACCTAAAAACGCTGGCTGTCGCCAAGGGAACGATATTCGTCAATCCGTTCCTCAATCCTGACAACAATAACGACAAGATAAAACTCCGCGAAGGTCGAATCCTCAATGGAGCAGTAGTTGAAACGGACATGAAACTGCGGCTGCAGTTGATTAAGCCTGACTACCATACCGCTTCGCTCATACAGCGAAGGATAAATTACAGATTCAACGAATACGGCAAGGTGGCAGCCGCGACAAGCCGTTATTCCGTGGACATTCACATACCTGAAGAACTTTTGAACGATTACAATCATTTCCTGCGTCTGATACTTCACCTCCCGCTGCGTTTCGGCGAATCAGGGTACGAACAGCACGCCGCCTGGGTGGCCAGGGAGATAGAATTGCCGGACGTAAATCAGGACGGCCTGGCTCTCATCTGGGAAGCCATGGGCCGCCAGATTCTACCCATTGTCCAAAAAGTTTACGCCAGCAAAAATCCCGGCGCATCTTTCTACGCCGCCAGAACCGGCCTCCGAATGGGCGATTCCCATCTGGCGGGAGAACTTTTGCTGAAAATCGCCACCGATCCGACTTCGCAATTCCAGATACAGGCAATAAAATGTCTGGGCGAAAATCCTGAAGTCCTCGGGGCGAACAAGACTCTCGAAAGCCTTCTGGATTCGTCGAACAACCTGACGCGAATCGCAGCCTACGAAGCCATAATGATGAACCCCAATCAGCGAATCGTCAAACGATATAATGTCGACAATGACTTTCAGCTGGATGTAGTCCCGACGAAGTCGGAATACATGATATACGTAACCCAGACCGGCCAGCCGAAAATAGTGCTTTTCGGCGAAGGCATGAGCATCGAAAACAACATATTTTTTGAAACCTCCGTGGGTAGCCTTACCGTTTTCAGTAAGGAAGGCAACCCTATGGAAAATAACAGGATACAGCAGAACGATCACCTGGTGATGTTCCGAAAGCTGCCGGATAATATTACGATATCCGACCGGTTCAGGACGAATTTTCAGGTTTCCGAGACTATCCGCATACTCGGCATGCCGCCGAAGCCGGATCCGAATACCGGCAAAGTTCCGGGCCTGGGCCTTACTTACAGCCAGATAGTCAGCTTTCTTTACCGCATGACCCAACAAAATAACATAAAGGCGAAATTCGTCTTGCAACCGTTGCCGGAAATCAGGAGAATATACGAAATCATACCATCCGTAGGTCGTCATGACGTCGAGAACCCATAATATGGTGTGAATTTGATATAAAACATTCTGGAAACAGAGGATATACTGGGAATCAGATGAAACTAAAAAAACTCATTCTTGCCGGATTCAAGAGTTTTGCCGACAAGACGGAATTTGATTTCGACGACGGAATAAGTTGCGTGGTCGGCCCTAATGGCTGCGGCAAAAGTAACGTCGTCGACGCCGTCAAGTGGGTACTGGGTGAGCAGTCTGCCAAAAGTCTCCGCGGCAGTGAGATGATGGACGTCATATTTAACGGCTCGAGTGCCCGCAAACCCAGCGGCCGCGCGTCCGTCACGCTGGTATTCGACAATTCGGACAGCGTCCTCAAGCCCGTTCTGAACGGCGCAACGCAGGAATGTCCCGAAGTTTCCGTGACTCGCCGGCTATTCCGGTCCGGCCAGAGCGAATATCTCATAAACAATCAGCCGTCCCGCCTGCGCGACATTCGGGAGATGTTCCTTGATACCGGCTTGGGCGCAAATGCCTACAGCATTATCGAACAGGGCAAGGTCAGCGCGTTTCTGCAGGCTGGCCGCGATGAGCGTCGCGCGTTTTTCGACGAAGCCGCCGGCATCAGCCGCTACAAAGCCCGCAAAAAAGAAGCCATCCGCAAACTCGAACGTGTCGAGCAGAATCTGTTGCGCGTCATGGACATCATGGCTGAGGTGGAAAAACGTCTGCGTTCCATAAAAGTCCAAGCCGGCAAAGCCCGCAACTACCAAACCTACGCAGACCGCCTCAACGAACTTCGTGCCCTGTTCTTCCTGAGCCGCTTTCACACCATGAAAAACCAGCGGAAAATGCAGGCTGACGAACTCCAGTCCGGCAGCCTCTCGCTGGAAACCATCGAGGAACAGATTGCCCAGCTCGAAAACGCCCAGCGTGCCGTCGAAGTTGAAGCCGCGCAGATTCAGGAAACCACCCGTGAGATACAGGCTCGCATTTCAAACATAAATGCCCAGATGACCACGCTGCATGAGCGCGTCGAGATGCAGAATCGTCGCATGGAGGAGCTTGTAGAATCGTTGGAGGTTAACAATTTGCGGACGGCTGAGCTGGCTCAGCGGCTGGAGGAATCCGCCGGCGACATCGAATTGCGGGAAGTTGAGCTTCAGCAGGTCGCCGAGGCTGCCGAAGAGTTGCGGCAGCAGACGCAAGCCATTATAGACGCCTACTCGGCGGCTGAAATGCACATCGCCGACATCCGTCGGGAGATTGAAGACCGCCGCAGCGGGATGAATGAACTTGAACGTCAGGAAGGCCAGCTTAAAAACGAAGCCCACGCCGCAAGCCTCAAATGTGAAAGCCTTACCGGCGAAAAACAGCGTGTGGCAGACCGGCTGGCGGAATTGCAAAACCAGATTGAATCGATAGCCGGCGGCAAAACGGAATTGGAAACCCGCATGACGCAGGCTATCGCAGCGATTGAATCGGGCGAAGAGCAGCTCGGGCAGCTTACGGCTGTCAGCGAAGAGCTTACTGCGTCCGAACTGAGCCTCGGCCATGAATTAGCCGACGCCCGCGAACAGCGCAGCCGCCAGCAAGGCAGAATGCACACGCTGGAGGAAATGCAGAAGCGCATGGTCGGCGTCACCGAAGCCACGCGTCTGGTTATCCAGGCGAAGCAGGACGGAAAATTTCCAGCCATCCAGGGGATGCTGGGCGATTTTATAGAGACCGACACCGAACATGCCCCGCTGGTCGAGGCGGCGTTAGCCGGCGCAGACCAGCGGCTCGTCGCAGCCACGTTCGCGGAAGTTCAGCAGATATCGGCTCAAATAGAGGAAATGTTCTCCGAGGGCGGCAGTGTTGAAATCATCTGTGCCGACCTAGCCGGCAGACGCCCCGTCGACGATGCCACCGTAAACTGCCCTCAAGCCGTCGGCCGCGTACTCGATTTCATAAAATACGAACCGTCCCTTGAGCCGCTGATGTGGAACATGCTCGGCCGAACGCTCATGGTCCGCACACTCGCAGATGCAGCATGCGCACTGGAAAACACCCCTGCCGGGTATCGTTTCGTAACGCTGGCCGGCGAAGTGCTCGAACCGGACGGCATGGTGCGGGTAGGCTCAGCCAGCCACGCAGCCGGCATGATTGCACGCAAAAGTGAAATGCAGGAAATCACCCAAAACCTCTCTGTGCTCGACGGGCAGGTAGAGGCGTTGCAGACAAGGTGCGAAGAGACCCGTCGTCAGCGCGAGCAGCTTGAAGAGCAGTTGCAGTCAGTCCGCTCGACGCTATACGAGGCTCGCTTTGAAAAGAGCGAATCATCCAGACAGATAGAGCAACTGACGGCAAAAATAAACGCCCTGACCGCCGAGCAGCCTGGTCTGGCGGAAAAAATGGAACATCTGACGAGTCAGATATCGCAGGCATCCCGGCAGCAGGCCACAGCCATGCAGCAGACGGAGCAGGTAGCCGCCGACCGCGTGCGGCTGGCGGAAAGTATCACCGCAATGGAAACCCGCCTGGCTGAGTCGCAACAAAGTATCGAGCAACTGAACGAAAAACGCACTGAACTCAAAGTAGCCGTCGCAGAAAACGAACAGAAACGCCTTTCACTCCGCGATTCGCTGGAAAGCATCCGCCGTCAGCGAGAGCAGATGCAGGCTGAGCTTGAAAAAGCGCGCAACAATCTTGAACTTGACCGCCAGCGCAGGGAGCAGGCTGAGCAGGAAATCGCCTCCGCACAGGAGGAAGGCCGTCAGCTTGTCGGGCGTCTGCAGGAGATGCAACAGGAATATAACGATTCGGAAGAATCGCGGCGGTCGCTTTCCGAACGGCTGGTTGAAATCCGCCAGCAGCTTGCGGAAAATCGCCAGAGTGAACACGACGCCAACCGACTTGTCGGCAATATGCGGGTAAAGCTCAGTGAACTCGACGCACATATAACCGATATCATCGAGCGGGCTGCACACGAGATGGAGATGAACCTGAACGAACTGTACGGCTCATATTCTCACGACGC
Source organism: uncultured Planctomycetaceae bacterium (assembly GCA_964536835.1). GTDB lineage: Bacteria > Planctomycetota > Phycisphaerae > SM23-33 > SM23-33 > DAONFI01. The sequence continues at coordinate 56,337 of CAZIAZ010000009.1, forward strand.
CGAGCGTGACTGGGATGCGGTGGAGGCTGAAATAAACGACCTGCGCACGAAAATATCGCGTCTCGGCAACGTGAACATGGACGCCATCTCCGAACAGGACGAGCTTGAAAAACGCGAAGAATTCCTCCGCACGCAACTAGACGACATCAACAATTCGCGCAAACAGCTTGAAGACCTCATAAATCGTCTCAACGTCGAAAGCCGCGAGCGTTTCGTCGAGACTTTCAACGCCGTTCGTGAGAATTTCCAGTCGCTTTTCCGAAAACTTTTCGGCGGCGGCAAAGCCGACATCATGCTTTCCGAAGAAGAGGACGTTCTGGAAAGCGGCATAGACATCATTGCCCGGCCGCCCGGAAAAGAACCGCGAAGCATCAGCCTCCTGAGCGGCGGCGAACAAACCATGAGCGCACTGGCACTGATGTTCAGCTTCTTCCAGGCAAAACCCAGCCCGTTTACCCTGCTGGACGAGGTTGACGCAGCCCTCGATGAAGCGAATAACGAACGATATAACGCAATCGTCCAAGAATTTTCGCAGACCAGCCAGTTTATAATGATAACGCACTCGAAACGTTCGATGGCCATCGCAAACGTCATGTACGGCGTTACAATGCAGGAACTCGGCGTCTCCAAACGCGTATCCGTAAAATTTGAAGAAGCCGACAAACTTGACGAACAACTTCAGCCGGTAACGTCGCAATCATAACGTCGCAACCCACCCGGCGGAAAAGACATTTTTTTCATAATCACCGACGATTATGCTATAATTCAGAAGTGATTTTTGGGATTTTTCAGACTGGAACACATTTTTTTGCGGAATGACCAAAATATGTTTGAACGACTTACAGAACGGGCACGAAAAGTTATGGCTCTTGCGAATCAGGAAGCCCAACGGTTTAACCATGAATACGTCGGCACGGAACACATACTTCTGGGCCTGGTGAAGGAAGGCACAGGCGTAGGAGCGAACGTACTGAAGAACCTGGGCGTGGAATTGCAGAAAGTCCGTCTTGAGGTTGAAAAGCTCGTCAAGGCCGGCCCCGATATGGTCACGATGGGCAAGCTGCCGCAAACACCGCGTGCCAAAAAGGTTATTGAATTCGCCATCGAGGAGGCCCGCAATCTGCATCACAACTACGTCGGGACGGAGCATCTGCTCCTGGGCCTGCTACGCGAGTCTGACGGCGTGGCGGCACAGGTACTTCTGAACATGGGCCTTCGTCTTGAGGACGTCAGGGCCGAGGTTCTCAACCTGCTTGGCGCAAGTACCGAAAATACAGACGACATGTCTACCGACCAGATAGGCCGGCCGCACAACGGTTTAAAGCGTACAAAGAGCAAAACGCCGGCCCTGGATAATTTCGGGCGTGATTTGACGGACCTGGCACGCGAAGGCCAACTGGACCCGGTCATCGGCCGCGAGGATGAAATCGAGCGCGTCGTAACCGTACTCTGCCGCCGGACGAAAAACAATCCCGTCCTGCTCGGCGAAGCCGGCGTCGGCAAAACAGCTATCGTCGAAGGCCTCGCACAACGTATCATCAAGAAGGAAGTTCCCGAACTGCTCCATGACCGCAGAATAGTCGCACTCGACCTTGCGATGATGGTCGCAGGCACGAAATATCGCGGCCAGTTCGAAGAACGCATCAAAGCCGTCATGAACGAAGTCCGCCGTGCACGTAACGTCATTCTTTTTATAGATGAAATGCATACACTCGTCGGCGCCGGCGGAGCGGAAGGCGCCATCGATGCGGCCAACGTTTTAAAACCGTCGCTCTCGCGCGGCGAAATCCAGTGCATAGGCGCCACGACGCTGGACGAATACCGCAAATATATCGAAAAAGACGGCGCCCTTGAGCGTCGATTCCAGACTATCATAGTCAATCCGCCGACGCCGGAGCAGACATTCAAAATTCTCAAAGGCCTTCGCGACCGCTACGAGGCACACCATCGCGTGCGGATTTCGGATATCGCCCTGCAGAAGGCAACCGAGCTTTCCAACCGTTACATAACCGGCCGAGTTCAGCCGGACAAGGCTATCGACGTAATAGATGAAGCCGGCGCCCGCGTGCGGCTGAAAAATCTCACCACGCCGCCGGATCTCGCCAGCATAGAAGACAGCATAGAGCGGCTGCTCGGCGAAAAAGACGAAGCCGTCAAAAACGCCAACTACGAACGTGCCGCTGAACTGCGCGACAAAATAGAAAACCTCCGTGCAAACCGCGAAAACATGGAAAAGACGTGGCGTGAAAAAAATTCAGAACTGTCCGGCGTGGTGGACGAAGAAACCATCGCGGAAGTCGTCAGCAAGATGACAGGCGTGCCGCTTACCCGTTTGGCGAAGGAAGAGGCTCAACGGCTGCTCGACCTGGAAAATGAACTGCACAAGAAAGTCGTTTCACAACATGAGGCTATCGTCGCAGTTTCAAAAAGTCTGCGTCGCGCACGCAGCGGCCTGAAAGACCCGCGCCGGCCGATGGGCACGTTCATATTCGCAGGCCCCTCAGGCGTCGGCAAAACCCTGCTGAGCAAGGCGCTGGCGGAGTTCATGTTCGGCGACGAAGACGCACTCGTCCAGATTGACATGAGCGAATACATGGAAAAACACAACGTCAGCAGGCTCATCGGCGCGCCTCCAGGATACGTCGGCTTTGAGGAAGGCGGCCAGCTTACGGAACGAATCCGCAGACGGCCATACGCGGTGCTGCTGCTCGACGAAATCGAAAAGGCTCACCCCGACGTATTCAACATGCTTCTGCAGGTCATGGAAGAAGGCCAGCTTACCGACTCGTTCGGCCGCAAAGTCGATTTCCGCAACACGATAATAATTCTCACTACAAATATCGGCGCGGAACTCATCAAGGGCGGAGCGGGCGGCTTCGGCTTTGGCAAACGTGACGAAGAAACTACTTACGAAAAAATGAAAGACCTCCTCAACAAAGAGGTTGAACGCTATTTCAGGCCGGAATTCATCAATCGTCTGGACGATATAATAGTATTCAAGTCGCTTTCGCGAGATGACCTGGACACCATCGTGGATTATGAACTGCGGAAAGTCCGCAAGCGTCTCGACGAACACGGATTGAAGCTGGAACTGGACGAAGCAGCCAAGCAGCTGCTCATCGACAAGGGTTATAACCCCGATTTCGGCGCACGGCCGCTGAGAAGAGCCATCGAACACATGGTCGAAGACCCAATCAGCGAAGATATACTACGCGGCAATTATAAAAATTCCGCAGTTATCTCCATAACCGTCCGAACTACGAAAAATGAAGATGGCAAGGAAATAAAATCGCTCTATTTCGAGGGCCAGGGCTATCGGGACGCGGCCGAACACGACGCTCTGCCGGAAAAGACCCATGAAACAACATGATTGAAGTTTCAAAACCATAAAAAGAATCGCCACGTCTACGATAGATAATAGTCTGCGTTAAATATAACAGTCGCTTGACCGGAGTGCTCTTTGCGGGGCCATGCCGGCTGGGCAAAAAATCGCCGGCATCCGATTTAAAAGAAGTAGACGGACAATGGCTGGAAACTATATGAGCAACCATCGTTAACGCAATAGCAGTCAAGCTACTTTCTATGCTCGTATGATAACGCGAAACTCCAGACCGCCGCGAATTTTCCGCAAGTTGCACTTCAAATCCGTATAGAGCATGTTTAACTTGCTCCAGGACATCACCATTCACGGATTTCGCCCACAATTTCTTCCACGAGGTCTTTTATCGTCACGATGCCAACGTGTTCGCCGTTTTTGCCGAGGACGACGGCGATGTGCTTGCGGGCTTTCTGCATGTCGTAAAGAGTCTGCGCTATGAGGTCGGCAGCATTTACGTACATGGGCACGGTAGCATATTTTTTAACCGTTCCGATGCAGCCGTCTGCTAACACGTCGTATATATCCACTACGCCGGTAAATCGGCCGTCCAGTGACATGACCGGCAGACGGGAATATCGCGTCGAGCGTATCAATTCGAGGAGTTGTTCGTCATCGGCGTCGTATGGCACAGTAACGACAAGCGCCCTGGGCTGCATGACGTCGCTTATGCGTACGTCGCCGAGCGACATTACCCGGCCAGCCATAGCGCTCTGGCTGGAAGTTATCACGCCGCTTGCATGGGCTTCGGAGATAACTGCCGCAAGTCCCATATCCGTCTGGCCGCTTTTGCGGCCAAGCAGCCTGACCCACATGCCGCTGAGCACCTGAAGCAGCGGCCGGACGCCGGTAAACGTGAATACGGCATCGGATATGCGAAGTACCCAACAAAGGCCGTAGGCGATGCGCTCAGCTATGATACGCGAAACATTTTTCGGAACAGCGTCGCTGAAGGCGAACAGAAGCGGCGCGGCAATGGCGATGGTGTAAAATTCCGCGCGGTCGTCAGGTATGCCGACGTGCAGGACAAGAATACTCACGGCAAACGTCGCCAGGTACGAAAAAACATTCGTGCCGATGAGTAGTACAGTCAAAAGCTGATTCGGCTTGCGGTACATTGCCCGCAGATATTTCGCCCGTCTGTTGCCGGTCTGACTTTTAAGTTCAAGGCGAATACGATTGAGCACATACAGACTGGTTTCAAGGCTGCAGTATATTCCGACCATCATTACGCCGAAAGCAGCCAGGCCGCCCCATATCAGCCAATCGCGAAAAGTAGTGACGGCTGTCATTTTACAGCCCCCTTCCTGCCGCCGACGTCTATAAGTACCGTCTCAACGCGATTGTTCCGCATTTCCCTGACTGTCAGCCGCAGATTACCCAGCACCACGCTGTCGCCGGTCAGCGGCAGACGTTCGAGCAGCAGCATCACAAGGCCGCCGACGGTACTTATGCGTTTGTCGAACTGTTTTAGGCCAAACGCCGCCGGCCAATCATGTACCGGCAGTTCGCCGCTGACAAGGTATTGCGAATCGGAAATTTTTTCCACAGGCTTTTCTGGCAGTTCATGACGGTCAGGGATATCGCCCACGATTTCTTCCAAAATATCTTCAAGCGTAACAAGGCCGGCTGTTCCGCCATATTCATCGACCACGATAGCCATCTGCTTGCTTGTGCGCCGGAATGTGTCCAGAGCCTGCGTAAGATTTGCGTTTTCCGGAATATAAATCACCGGCCGTATGAAGTCCCGTATTGAATTTTCGCCCTTGCGAAGAAGAAATTCGCGGGCACGAACCGCACCGAGGGTGTGATCTTTCCTGGCGTCGAAAACCGGTATTTTGCGCAGATGCGTCTTGCGGAACATGGCGTCCAGTTCCTCTGGGGGGTCATTTACGTCGAATTGGATGACATCAACGCGCGGCACCATGACATCCCGCACTTTTTTTTGCGACAGCCAGACTATTTCGCGAAGCATTTCGCCGGCATCCGAGTCCAGATTGCCGCGGCTGGCGGAGAGTTCCATCATGGCAGCCATCTCCTCCGGCCGGATAGTTTCAGGCGTTCGGCCGGACGGCAGGATGATTTTGGTAGCCGGTTTGACTATGAAAAACTCCATAACCCATATAGCTGGTCGCAGAATCTGCTGGAGCAGAAATACCGGCCATGCCGATAATTTCGCCCAGCGGCCGGCTACGGAGTATGCAAGCATTTTGGGCGTCACTTCGCCGAAAAAAATCACCGCCGCCAGAGGACACAGACTGCCGGCTGCAACCACCCAGGCCGGCAAATCCCTTTCATTCTGCAAACGAAGCAGCAGCATCGCAGAAATGGACGCAAAAGCGACATTCACTATCATATTGCCGAGCAGGAGAGTATTGAGAACACGTTCGGGCCTTTTCATCAGCCGCCCCACCAGTTTGCCGGCCCAGCTCCCGCCCTGCGAAAGTTCGCGCAACTCAACGCGGGTTAGGACAAACAACGCCGTCTCGGTGCCGCTGAAAAATGCCGACGCGCACAGCAGAACGCATAATGCGGCAACCTCCGCACATGATTCAGCACAGAAACCGGCATCCAGCGTTGCCATTATCACAGCGGCCGCCCAGCCTTTCCGCCCATATGCTCTAACCGAGAGCCGCCGCAATCTTCTTTTCCATACGACGCATTCATGTCAGAACATTCGCCCCGGAGAAAAACAGATGTTATCAAAACCTGGAATTATTATATCCGCCAGTTCATAAAGTTCAGACATGGCTTTGAGTGCTTCTTCCAAATCGAGACATTCTTCCCAGACCATGCCCCGCTCCATATGGTTGCGCGTCGGAACAGCCGGGCCGGTTATGACAGCCGTCGAAGTATTCGGCGTCAGCAACAGACCGCAGCAGCCAGGCGTCACGCCAGCCATCGGATAAAGGCTGACCTGCGGAGCGAATTTATCGGGGGCAGCCATGAATTTGTCGACTATGTCAAGTTCGGCGGTAATATTCGCGGCATCTTCGGGGCTCAATCGCTGTGCGGAATCCTGCAGTGCGATGAGTTTCTGCGAATACCATTCCTTTTCCGTCTCGCCGCAATACCAGGGGATATTTTCAAACGCCTCTATGCCCCGTCTCGCGTCAGGCCGCAAAGTCGTGCAGAAAATCGCCGATATATCGCCCGGCTTCAAGCCAGTCCGCTCATAAAGCCTCGCAAGCAGAACCTCCCTCGGCAGTGATGGATCCACCAGCAGCCGATATTGCCCGTCGCACACCAGCGTAGTGGTCAAATGCTGCAGCCGTACGTCGGCAGCCTCGTTCCAGAGCATGTTACGCCCCAGAGCACCTATACTTATAATCGTATATTCTACTGACATATAGACATCTTATACTGATTTGCGCAAATTTCGCCACAAAAAACTTTATTCCGGCATACAGGTTGGTTACCATATCGTGATTATGAGTAATACAAAGCTACAGGTTGCACTGGATTTTGTGGAGCTGGGCCGTGCTATGGAAGTAGCCCGCGCAGCCGTCGCCGGCGGAGCTGACTATATAGAAGTCGGCACGCCGCTGATAAAATCCGAGGGTCTGGACGCAGTGCGTCAAATCCGCGCGGCGTTTCCCGACAAGGTTATCATCGCCGACACCAAGACCATGGACGCCGGCAGAATAGAGGCTGA
>CAZIAZ010000010.1:0-59722 GCA_964536835.1 uncultured Planctomycetaceae bacterium
GCGTCAGAAAAACGGCAGAATATCCTTAAATATGCTGCCATTTTTCTTCCTTGCCGGGCCGCAAAATTGCTCGATTTCGGCGACGCCCATGTTTTTGGGATAGGTTCTATGCAAAAGACTATCAATTCCGCCCGCGGGGGTCAACATTTTATCGTCGTTACGCCATTTTTATGGTGTTTTTCACGCAGAATGCCGCCATTTTTCACAGCTTTGTCATTTGAAATCATCAGCCAGCCGAATTATGATTATAAGCATGACATCAGTACACATAGAAACCGGCGACATAACAACGTATGCCGTTGACGCGATAGTCAATGCCGCCAACAATCAACTGATTCTGGGCGACGGCCTTGCCGGCGCTATCCGTCGCGCAGGCGGCCCTGAAATACAGGCTCACTGCGACAAAATAGGGCCAATCCGCGTCGGCCAGGCAGCCATCACAACCGGCGGCAGACTCCCGTGCAGATTCGTCATTCATCAGGCGTCAATGTCGTTGGGCTGTGCGACTACGCCGCAGTCGCTGCGAGACTCGACGCGGGCAGTCTTGCAGCTGGCGGAGAAAAACGCAATCAAAACGCTGGCATTTCCGGCAACCGGCACCGGCATAGCAGGATTCGACATCGCCGCCTGCGCCGAAATAATGCTTGGTGAAGTCAAAAATTACATCACGCAAAATCAGTCGTGTCTTACCGACGTTTTTTTTGTGCTTTTCGATAAAAAATCAGCCGACATTTTTGAGGAAAAATACAATGTCATTTTCGCATGACAGAGTTTGGGTCTTTCCGGCTGCGGCAGCCTGTGCAGTTTTTCTGGCGATTATCTCATGGGCAGGCTCTACGCAAGACAGCCTCGACGCATGGCTGAACGAATCGACGCCGTCCAAATCGACCTCCGATAAGCCTGCGGCAAATGACGTCGAACATCCGACAATCCAAATAGATGCGCCGGCGTTCGCACTGCCTGGAGCAATAGAAATGTCGGACGGCAAAGTGCTGTGCGGCTATATCACGACAGCCGGCAACGAGCCGCTAAACGTGTGGGTGGAGGACGAAAAACGCTGGCGACTCGTGCCGCCGGCAGCCGTGCTCGGCGCGTCGTCAAAAATCGTAAAAGAGGAAATGTTCCAGCAGTGGCGATGGAAAGGCATGGGCGAGCCGGAAAAAGTTTTTACGGGCAAAACCTATCCCCTGCGACAATTACAGTGGACGCTCGTACTCGCCGACGGCCGTACGATGTGCGGCGTCATAAAAGGTCAGCCGCTATATGTTTATCCCGTAAACGGCGGAGATTTTCAGACCGTAATCCTGGCTGACAGGCAGAAAGGCAACATCGGGCAGAAACTCAAGGAACTCATCTACCCAAAGACGATAATATTTTCGCGCAGTGCAATAACGATTAAAAAAGCAGACAGGTAGCTTTGCCTCTAAAAACCGCTGTTCATCGCGCTATACTCAGCGACATGGCGCAATGCAATATTTGAAGCATGCTCCATTTTCTGCGATATAACTGTTTTTTTATTCATTGAGTTTTTCGGCGACGGCTTTGCCGAGGCTGAAACATTCCTGCAAGGCTTCATCTGACGGGGCATATTTCGCCTTCACCGGGCCAGCCGGAATACTGACGCCCATTTCCTCAAGAATTGCGTTAAGCTTCGTCGGCGATTCGCCGCTCCAGCCGTATGAGCCAAATGCGCCGCCGACAAGGCCTTTGGGCCGCAAACCCTTGACGTAGGTAATCATGTCAGCCATCCTGGGCAGTATTTCATTGTTCAACGTAGACGCGCCGATGATGAATCCGCCGGATTCCAGCAGCCGCGTGGCAACGTCGCTGCGATGTACAGCCTGAGCACTCATTAACGTCGGCTTTGCTCCGCCGGCGATGACGCCTTCAACGACCGCCTTGGCCATCTTTTCCGTGCTCTTCCACATGGTGTCATAAAGTACGACGACTTTTCTGTTTCGTTTCTGGTCAGCCCATTGCGAGTACCACTGGATAATCTGCATGGGGTCTTTACGCCATATCGGCCCGTGGTCCGGACAGATGATATCTATGTCCAGCTTGAGGTCGGTGACTTTCTGAACCGTTTTCTGGACGAATCCGCTCAGCGGAAGAAGTATGTTCGCGTAATATTTCGCCGCTTCATAGCGCAGCACGCCCTGGTCGACCTCATCGGCGAAACGTTCCGCGCTGGCCAGATGCATGCCGAAACCGTCCTGGCTGAACAGAATCTTTCGTTCCGGACAATAGCTGACCATGCTGTCCGGCCAGTGGCACATTTTCGTATCAGCAAAAACCACGCTCAACCCGCCGAGGTCGACAACCTGGCCTTCTTTGACGACAGTGATTTTATCGCCTATGCCGTAATACAAATCTAGCGTCTTCTGGCCGGCAGCCGACGCATAAGTCACATCGGGCTGAATGCAATGAATCGTGGCAGCCAGTTCGCCGGAGTGATCCGGCTCGGCATGATTGGAAATTATCACGTCGATTTTCTGCGGGTCTATCACCGACGCGATTCTGGCAAACATCTCGTCACGGAAACCGCTTTTCACGGTATCCACCAGCGTTATTTTATCGGCTAATATGAGGTAGGCGTTATAAGTAGTCCCGCGAGTCGTCTCATAGCCGTGAAATTCACGCACACTCCAGTCCACCGCTCCGACCCAATAAATTTTATCTGCAACCTTTACGGCGGAAAAAACTTCACTGTTACAACTCATCGCTGAAAAATCTCCTGTCGTTCTGTAAAAAAAATAGTCGTCTGAAAAATCACTGTGCCGCCGCGGTTTCAGGCGTTACCGGCGGCGTATAGACGCGGGTAGCCATCTCATTGTCGAGCATCAGCAGCATCTGCGGCGCACCCTGTGCGAGCTTGAGTTTGCCGAGAATGGTGTTGGCGTTCGACTCTTCCTCGACCTGCTCGTCAACGAACCATTGCAGGTGGCTTTTCAGCGCATGGTCAGACTCGGCGATAGCCAGATCCATGAGTTTGTTTATGCGGCTGGTGACGAACTCTTCATGTTCGAGAGTGGCCTTAAAAACGTCAGCCACAGATTCCCAGCTAGTCGGCGGGCCATCAATCGGGCTGAGAATCACACGGCCATTACGGCTGTTGACGTAATCGAAAAAACGCATCGCGTGAAAAGTCTCCTCCTGAACCTGAACACGCATCCAGTTGGCAAAGCCAGGGAAATTTTCCGACTCAAACCACGCAGCCATCGAAAGATACAGATATGCACTGTACATTTCGGCATTTATCTGGTCGTTTATCGCGTCATTCAATTTCTGGGTTAACATAATAAAAATCTCCAAAGATGGTTAACTTTTCAACTTTAATTACATTTCAATCAACAATGATACGCACGATATTCCGGATAATCAAGCGGCTGAGATTTTATATCATCTCCAATTTTATATTATCTGCCACTGGCAAGACGGCCTGCCAGTGAGAATTGTGGGCCAGATGCGGTTACTGTTTCGCAGTGCCGTTTTCGCAGGCCTCTTACTGGCAGCCTGGATATTTGCAACTATGCCGCCGCATTTATTTTTGAAAATGGCATTATAGCGGTTCAGGCGCAACAATAAGGAATTCCCATAAAAAATCAGATAAGTTTTTTGACGGCGTCCAGGGCCCCGTCGTAATTCGGATGATTTGTAACTTCCGGCACGATTTGCATATATATCAGCCGTCCATCACGGTCGGCGACAAAAATGGCTCTAGCCAACAGCCGCAACGCCGGAATAAGAACGCCAAACTTTTTGCCGAAATCCGCATATCTGTGGTCGGAAAGTGTTTTGACCTTATCAATTCCGGCGGCTCCGCACCAGCGTGCCTGCGCAAAGGGCAAATCCATGCTGACGACGAGTATCTGTATGTCAGAACCGAGAGAGGCGGCTTCCTTGTTGAAGCGGTGAGCCTCGGCATCGCAGACAGGCGTATCAAGCGACGGCACAGTAGCTATCAGAAGCACCTTGCCACGAAAACTATCCGTCGATACTTCCTTAAGCTCGTTGTCCAACAACTTAGCCGACGGCATTACCTCGCCAAGTTTGGGTATCTGGCCTTCCAGCATCATATCGTTTCCCATCATTTTGACCTGCATATTCGTCTCCTTAAAAGCAAAGTTGGTCACAATAACGCTCAATTCATATTTTAGGCGCCGGCTATCTCTTAAAAAAACATCATTTCCTTCCGCCGTAATTTTTTTTCAAAGCCGCCGAATCCGTATTTTAAAAAGGAATCAAATCCACAAACTTCAAAACTGCATGTTTCGACTGCGAAAAAAAACTTTGTACGGGTGACAGATAGTTGTCACCCATAATGTAATAGGATGGCTGACGTGTATCAGAGAGCGGTTTTAATGCGACTTTGCATTTGAAATCAATTTGATTCACGGAAAGGACCTCGGCTATGCCAAGACGACAACGGCCGCCGCTTAACGGAGCACCGTATTGCGGCAACAAATTGACCAGGGAAGTACACAACCTGGATAATGAAAAGCCGCAATGCCAGATAGACAGGATAATCAAGACCGACAACGCCGTACCATATCATTCCCTGCTGCTGGCACAGATTGACAACTACAGACTTTGCAAACATTGTATCGGGGAACCGGCACAAAAAGACAGTTCGGGCATTGCGTGCAATACACAAACCGACTGTCCATGATTGTGACAATATCAGCCGGTAAGAGAGCCTGTCGTAGATTTAGAGCATTTTTTAACAAAAATAAAAGAAACGCAGTACCGTGACACGGTTGGCTGAAAGAGCATTCTAGAGCATTGAAAGATTGAGAGTACATATTTTTGCGCCAGTGGGTTTGTTCGTGGCAAGGAAGGAAAATGAGGCATACTTGGCAGTATTCTGAAGTTTTTCTGACGCAGCCACGGACAAAGCAAACAAGCAAAAAAGGAACTCTCAAGATTGAACTGCTCTAAAGTGTTAATTTTGTTAAAAACTCTTAAATTACCGTAAGGGAATGCGCCTCGGAGGGTGGGTGACTCTCGCAAAATGCGGGATTCACCCATGCGCATCCATTCAAATCTTTTTAAAAAAAAACTTTTGAAAATATCAGTGAATGTCCAGGTATTATCCGCAAATCCCGATTACGGGCAACCAGGATTTTGAGGACAGGTTACAGTTATTTGCCCTTGAGAAAAAGTTCGCGGATGTCCAGCAGTGTATAGCCGGTTGCGTTGAGTTCCTTGATGAGTTTTATGCGGCGAACAAGTTTGTCGTCGAAAAATCTGGCTCTGCCGTCCTTGCCGCGTATTGGTTTCACAAGGCCCACCAGGATGTAATATTCGACTGTCTGCCTGCTGACGCCGGCATTTTTAGCAGCCTGCGATATGCGAAGGCCCGGCAATTCTTTCCTGTTTTTTTCCCGTCCGGCTGTCATTTAAAATTCACCGCAAATGACGATTGTATTTTTTCCGGTTCGTTTGGCGGCAAGAAGTGCGTCGTCTGCCGACCTGAGCAGTTCGGCGCAATTCGTTCCATGTTGAGGATAGCACGCCAAGCCGCCAGAAATGGTCAATCGGCCCTGTGCGCATTCGCCCAGCGATGCCGGCTTAAGTGTCATTATCGCCTTTCTGAAACGGTCGGCAAGTTCAAAAGCCTCGCTGAGCGGCCTGGAATTCTCACGCCGCGGTTGCGTCTCCCAGAATAACACTGCGAACTCGTCACCGCCGACGCGGGCTACTACGTCCTGCGTCCTGCATATGGAAGTTATCAGCCGTGCCGTGTCGCAGAGTATTTCATCGCCGACGCCATGGCCATACCTATCGTTATATAATTTGAAATTATCCAGGTCGTACAGAAGCATCGCCGCCCGGAATCCGTCATGTTCGTCAGCCTGCCTGAGTATCTCGTCCGTCCGCCGGAAAAAGTACCGCCTGTTATTCGCACCTGTGAGATAATCGGTATCAGCCTGTACTCGCAGTTCGTCGAACATCGCAGCCAGCCTGCGGACTTCCGCTGACACATGTTCGTCAATCCCCGCAAGAGCCGCCTCCATCGACTCTCTCTTTTCGGCGACAGCCCCCAGGATTTTCAGTATGTCGTTTTCCGATATGCTCATGCCTCTTTTTTGCCGTTCTCCGCGGCATCAGCCGCCTTATGCGACCTGGTTATCTGTATGATGATTCCCACAAGCGTAAGTACGGCTACCGCAGCCTGCGCTATCCACGGCGACGTGCCAAGTCGGTCCAGAAGTTCCGGCCGAAGCGAAGACGCCTTGCACAGCAAGCCGAGCGAGGCAGCCAATATCATCATGGCTCCCTGCAGTGAGGTGAGCAGAATTATAGCCGGCTTGACGAAGCCGATAGCTATCACGCCGAAAATTATGAACCCGGCCACCGCGCCCAGCCACGGATAATTCGCCATATCGGGCCTATTCATGAATACTATCAACTCAGTATAAAACGCATAGCCCACCATCGAGCCGAAAGCCATGCCGATAAGCGCCAGGCAGAACCTGAACAGCGGCCACGCCGCCACACCAAACACGATTGCGCCGATTATCATGCCCGCCCACCAATAGGGTTCGTTTTTCAGCGACACCGCCGCCATGCCGCCCAGCACGCCGCCGACAAGAGCGATATTCAGTATCACAAGCGGCTTGAAAATTTTCCAGCCCCATATCATGTACACAAGGCCGGCTACGAATATCAGGCTGCATTCGACGTATTGAAGGTCTGCGACAGCGGAGAGATGTTTTTCCCACGCCTCGCCCTGGCCGGAAAAGAGCGACGAAACAAGCTCGCCCAATCTGTCAAGCGACTGTCTGGCCTGCTCCTGCGTGGGCATGGAAGCGGGGATATTATGTACTTGCTGCACCGAATTGAGTGTTTCCTGGTCCATATGCTAGCGAGCCGTCCTATGCTCAAGTGAGTCCCCGCCGTCAGGGCATATATCGCCGGTCAAGCTCTTCCAGACATTGCCGGGCCTTGTGCAGCTTGGACTCGTCCTGCAATTTTTCCATGGCAAGGGCCAGATTTCTCCTGGCCCGCTCTTCATTATGTAGATATCGGCAATAAAGCAGGCCCAGCATGAGGTATATATCCCCCATATATTCGTAATCGCCATAAGCATTCACGAAAAGCTCATATGCCGCCGCAGCCGCCTCATATGCCCGCGACGCCATCAACTGATTGGCTATGTCCAGCTGCTGCTGTCGCGGCAGTACGGCAGAGGAGTCCTCCACCAGCAGTTTGGTATAAAAAGCGGCTGCACCAGGATAATCACCACAGCGGACGCCGGCTGATATCCGTTTTCGCAAGTCCAGTTCAGCCGCACTTTTCGTGTCAGCCGGCTGTGTTTGCGTGACTCGCATGGCAACCGGAGCCTGTCGGCCAAACGGGTCGCGGCCGTTGAGTACCTCGCGTAAAAACGCCTGGCGGCGACGATGCTGCTGAAAAAGGTGCAGCATGTCGAAATCGTCCCGCTCTATCATGCCCAGCCGCAACAGAAGCATCGCCACAATAATGCCAAAAAGATATCCGCTGGCATGGGCCGCATACGCCACTCCGCCTGCTGCCGGGCCAGACCAGCCGGCAATGGTCATTATTATCTCGAAAATGAACTGAAAGGCTATGGCGTAAAGGCTGGGAACGGACAGAGGAATTATCAGGAACATCCACAGTATGAACGTGACGTTGGTTCGCGGCAGGAGGACAAGGTACGCTCCGCAGACGGCGGCTATCGCTCCGCTTGCTCCCAGAACCGGTGCGTTGCCGGCTAACATGAGGTATCCCGCGCCGGCTAACACTCCGCCGCCCAGATAAAACGCCAGATAACCCACCGGCCCGAATTTATCGTTGATGGCATTGCCGAAAACCCACAGAAAAAGCATATTGCCCAGCAGATGGCCAAGATTCGCGTGGAGAAAAACACTCGTGAAAAACTGCACAAGCGCAGGCGAATGCGGGTCGAGCATGTATGGGCCGATAAGCGTCATGCCGTGGCGGCTGGCGCCGTTTACACCCATAAGATAGAGCGCCACATTCAGTGCAATTATAGTGTAATTCACCCACGGAATTTTTTTAAGGCGATAATCTGTTCTGACGGGTATCAGCATTGTGTTAGAGATATTTTATAATAATTAATTATCTGAATTTATCTGAATTTATCTGAATTTATTTAAAATTATCTGAAATCATTGAAAAAGACCGGCATACCGACGAAAGCCGCGTCAGTCCCGTCAGCCATCGCCAAACTGCCCTGCGTTGTTGAAACACTCTGAAACATTATTTCGTCAGGCACTGCGTTGGCGACGGACAGGCATGGCTGGAAAAACATTTTAAAGACAGCCGGTTTTCCAGGCTGCAGCGAAAGGGAATTTTCATCTACCACCCCTCTGGCCGTACCAACCGGCAAACCGCAACTGTCATAAAATTCGCACCACACGTAAACCGGACTTTTAGCAGCCGCCCCTCCTGCCACCCCAGCCGACTCAGCCGCCGCGCCGAGCAATCCGCCACGACGCGATATGCTCAATATCTTCATGGCAATGGGGTCAACCGTCGAAATCGTTTCACGCTCAACCTCACAATCCGACGAATCCGAGTCGCCAGCCGCCGAAACGTCAAAAACTATCTCGCCGCCGCAGGCCATCGTCGGACATGAACGGCTGGTCAGCCGCAGAAGTTTGCCGTCGGCATTGATTATGGCCATTTCAACACGGGCAGATTCTATCTCCAGATTTGATGTTTTGCCGACAGACATTTTTTCGGCCGCGACACTTTTCGCAGCTGCAGGCACGGCCACTGGCGATACTACAACAGCTGCACCCACAGCAGCGGAACTGCCGGACGACGGCTCTGCCGCCACAACAGGCTGCGGCAGGATGGTTACTATTTCCTCGATTGAATTCTCCGCCGCCGCGGCAGCCGTCAAAACCGATTTCGGAGAATTCTGCTCAAATCGTTTTTCAATGTCGTTCCGTATAGCTGCGTTGAAATCAGGAATTACGTTCTTCGAATCGACTGATTTGCCGCCGGCAATAATCATCCACAACAGCCCGCCGACAATCGCAAACGCAATCGCCGACAACATCAGATAAAATAAAATATCGCGATTGAATTTCGATATTCTGCCGTCATTTACAGCTACGCCGCATCGCAGTTCCTCTTCCTCAATAATCAGCGTTGAAATTTCAGAGGCATCGCCGTCAATCACAATCTCCGGCCGTTCAAGAAGTTCTGCGCTGGATGCCGTTTCTATAACCATTTCACGAGCATCGTTTCGCCGTAATTGCGAAGGTCTTTTTAGAAATTTCGGGAATTCGACGATATTTTCGACAACTTCATCTTCTGCCGTATCTTCCTGCATGTCCTGTATGAAAACCGGCGAGGTGCAGGTATCCGTTGTCTCGTTCAGATTATCTGCCGACATATCCGCCGCCGAATCTTCATCGCCATGCGGCTGCGAACGCAACTCCGCCGTTTCAGCCGGCTGGATTTTCGAAGTTGTCGTATTGCAGCAAACTTCCTGCCGCGGCGCGATTTTCGGCTGAGCGGTTATTTCGGCGTCTTCGTCAATATCAGTGCCGGCGGCCCATGCGGCAATCTGCGGCTCACGGGACGACTGGATTTGCGAATGCGGCGGTTGTTCGCGTCGGAAATCGATTACCGGGGCAGACGGCGGTATCTGTTGGGTTGTTTCTGCCGGCTTTTCCTCAAAATCAGACAAATCAGCCGAAAGATACGGATATACCTCCTGCGCGGTCGGCATGGGGACATCGTCCTGCCATTCCATTATCTTCGAGGTAAAAGTAGTACCGCAGTATCTGCATGTAAATCTGGCTGTGACAGCCAGGACGGCTGAACTGCGAAACCTCAATTGCCTCCAACAATGTGGGCATACTACAAGATGCATATCCGATTCCAGCGTTTTTTAGCCAACATTCCAGCCACGTCTTTCGTTTTCATCAAAAGTCGGGCAGTTTTACGCCAATATTCATTTAAACATTATCTGTTATTTTAAAATATCGCTGAATATTGTAGTTATACGGCAGTGTTCCTGCAAGCAAATCCCCCGACTCAGCCGACTTTTCCGTCAAAAAGGCTCAGCCATATAAAATAATTGACGCGACAGGCGAATTGTGGATACTTGATGCGATGATAACCAGACACGGAATAAGGGAAGTGTTCATGTGCGGGTCGCTGGCGTTGGCGGCGACGGCGGGCATATATTTTCTGGCCAGCCGTTGCGGCGAGACGTGGTGGCTGATTGAAATTCTGCCGATAATATTCTTCGGCTGGGTTTTGTGGTTTTTCCGCGACCCGAACCGTCGTACGCCGACAGAGCCCGGCCTGTTCATATCTCCAGCCGACGGCAGAATCGCCGACATAACACCCATCGGCCCCGATGGCCGACTCGGCCGGCCGGGCGTGGAAATCGGCGTATTCATGAACGTCTTCAGCGTCCACGTAAACCGTATGCCGTGCTCGGCGGTTATCGAAAACATCGTACACGTACCGGGCACATTCATGGATGTGCGTGACCCCCAAAGCTACGAAAAAAACGAGTCCGCAACGCTGACGCTGAGTTACAATCACAACGGCATGACGTATCCGGTAATCGTCCGCCAGATAGCCGGCCTCGTGGCGAGGCGCATAGTCACAGCCGTCCGGCCGGGCCAGCGGCTTGAACGCGGCGAGCGGTTCGGCATGATAAAATTCGGCTCGCGGCTGGAGCTTTACCTGCCGCAGGAGCTTGCCGCCGAAATATGCGTCGCCGTCGGCCAGAAAGTATCAGCCGGCGAGACCGTGCTCGCCAAGGTGAAAGAATGATTAACGAACACAGAAGACATCGCAGAACGATTAAAACCCGCATGCTCAAGAGCACGTCGGTACTGCCCGCGATGTTCACTCTCTGCAACGGCGTTGCCGGTTTTATCGCCATCCACTATGCCACCAAGCAGGGCGTACTCGGCGGCAGTGCGTGCCTCGGCGAAGAGGCAGCCCGAAACCTCTGCATCGCGGCATGGCTGATGGCGGTGGCCATGGCGTTCGACATGCTCGACGGCAGAGTCGCCAGAATGACCCGCACAACGTCAGATTTCGGCGCCCAACTAGACAGCCTTTGCGACATGATAAGTTTCGGCGCAGCGCCAGCCATCATAATGGTGCGGGCCAGCGTCGGCATTCTCCGCGAAGAATATTACTTCCTTTCGCTTGAAAGATTGATACTGTGCATAGCAGCCGTCTATGTCGCGTGCGCAGCCATACGGCTGGCGAGATTCAACGTAGAGACGGATGCCGACGAATCCGCACACATGAGCTTCAGCGGCCTGCCGTCGCCAGGCGCGGCAGCCTGCGTTGGCGCCACCGTGCTGTGCTTCATGCGTGTAATCGAACTTCACATCTCGTGGCTGCCGCCAAAAGCGGTCATAGTGAGCATGAGTTTCTTCCTGCCGGTCGTGACGCTCTGCGCAGCATTGCTGATGGTATCGCGCATACGATACCCCCACGTGGTCAACCAGTATCTGCGCGGCAAAAAGCCGCTCAATTACCTCATAATAATAATCCTGCTGCTGGTACTGTTCATTTCGCTTTCGATACAGGTAGCCATGGGAATCATATGCGTAATTTTCGTTCTTACGCCGCCGCTCAAAGCCCTGCGGCACAGACTTATGCAAAGACAAAAAAAACCTGCAAATGAAAATATATACGCGTAAAGGCGACGACGGCACAACATGCGACCTCAGCGGCGCAAGGGTAAAAAAAAATTCGCCCGCAATAGTCGCATGCGGTGAAATAGACGAACTCTCGGCTGCAATCGGGCTCGTAAGGCCGCTGGCTGCAACGCCTAACTCGCATCAACTCAACGATACGCTAACAGAATTGCAACGAAAGCTCATACAGATGGCCGCAGTAGTGTCTGATACGGCATGGATAAAAAACATAGATTTCCCTAAAGAAATCGAGTTGCTTGAAAAACTTATCGACAAATACGCCGCCATGAACGGCGACATGAAAACGTTTATCATTCCCGGCGATAACGAACTCTCCGCCCGTATGAATTTCGCCAGAACCATTTGTCGGCGAACCGAGCGTTCGCTCGTAACACTCGCGGAAACGCGGGAAAAACTTCAGCCGGTACTCGCGTGGTTCAACCGGCTGGGCGACCTGCTTTTCGAAATGTCCAGATAGAGCAATTCTCTATCGGTTCTGTTTATGTTTTTTGCCGCGGGTAGTTTTCTTCGGCGGTTTATAGGCGGAAGTTTTTTCAGCTAAAGAATCGTCATCGTCTTCAATACTGTCGGCTGTTTTGAGTTCGGCGATTCTGTCACGCAGTCGGGCAGCTTTTTCAAACTCAAGCGACTCTGCAGCCGCGAGCATCTCCCGTTCCAGTTCCGCGAGCAACTCCGTGCGTTCGAACTGCTCTTCATTTATGCCAATCGCATCGCGGGCAATCTGGCGGGCTTTTATCTGTTCCGTAAGCGTGTCGCGAATCTTCTTTTCGACCGTTTTGGGCGTTATGCCGTGTTCTTTATTATAGGCAAGCTGTATTTCGCGACGGCGGCTGGTTTCATCGATTGCTTTCTGCATCGCCGGCGTAACTGTGTCGCCGTACAGCAGAACCTGCGAATTGACGTTTCGGGCACATCGGCCGATGGTCTGTATAAGCGAAGTCGCCGACCGCAGAAAACCCTGTTTGTCGGCATCAAGTATGCACACCAGCGAAACCTCCGGCAGGTCAAGCCCTTCACGCAGCAGGTTCACGCCAACCAGTACATCGTACTTGCCTTCACGCAACTGTTTCAGAATTTCCACTCGTTCAAGCGTATCGACCTCGCTGTGAAGATATTGGCACGTATAGCCTTCCTTGCGGATGTAGTCGCTCAAATCCTCAGCCAGCCGCTTGGTCAGCGTCGTTATGAGCGTTCGTTGGCCGGCTATGACGCGTTTGCCGACCTCGGTCAATATGTCCGCAACCTGCCCGCGTGCCGGACGCACGTCTATTGCAGGGTCAACCAGTCCAGTCGGCCGGATAATCTGTTCCACAACTTCGCCGCCGCTGCATTCGAGTTCATATTCGCCAGGAGTGGCTGAGACGAAAACGACCTGATTCCACATGTTTTCGAATTCATCAAACCGCAGCGGCCGGTTGTCCATCGCACTGGGCAGACGAAACCCGTGGTCGACGAGCACCTGCTTGCGGGCGCGGTCGCCGTTGTACATTGCGCGCAACTGCGGCAGGGTCACGTGCGATTCATCAATGAAAAGCAGAAAATCTTCAGGAAAATAATCTATCAGAGTATACGGCTTTTCGCCGGCTTTTCGGCCGTCCAGCCAACGGGAGTAATTCTCTATGCCGCTGCAATAACCGACCTCAAGCATCATCTCCATATCATACATGGTGCGGGCTGAAAGCCGCTGAGCCTCAAGCAGTTTGCCGGCATTTTTCAACTCTATCACGCGTGATTCCAGTTCGCGGCGGATACCCGTAACGGCATTTTCGACCGCATCCTCAGCCACCACGTAATGAACGGCTGGAAAAATAAAAAGCTTGTCCGTCACGCTGAGCGTCTCGCCGGTAGTCGGATTTATGAACCGCAGGGCGTCTATGGTATCGCCGAAAAATTCCACCTGGTATCCGAATTCCTCGTATGCAGGATAAATGTCAACCGTATCGCCACGGACACGGAACGTGCCGCGTTTGAAATCCACGTCGTTACGGTCATATTGCAGATTGACTAACTGTGCCAGAAATTCATTGCGGTCGACATCCGTACCGACGTCGGCGACGACGACGGCTTTTTTGTACTGTTCCGGACTGCCCAAGCCGAAAATGCATGATACGCTGGCAACGATTATAACGTCCCGCCGATGCGAAAGGCTGGTAGTGGCCGACAGCCGCAATCTGTCAAGGTCGTCATTACGCGCAGCGTCTTTCTCGATATAAATGTCACGCTGGGGGATATAGGCTTCGGGCTGATAATAATCATAATAGCTCACGAAATATTCGACGGCATTGTCGGGGAAAAGCGACTTGAATTCCTCATAAAGCTGGGCGGCGAGCGTTTTATTGTGGCTGATGACCAGTGCCGGCCGTTGGGTGCGCTCGATAACGTTAGCCATCGTAAACGTTTTGCCGCTGCCGGTCACGCCCATGAGCACGTTAAATTTCTGTTGCCGCGCAATATTGTTCACCAACGAGTCTATCGCAGCCGGCTGATCGCCCATGGGTTTTAGGGATGATACAATTTTAAAATCAGACATTTTTTATATGTTCTTCATAATTCTACGGTTTTAACTCGTAGAAATTTTTACGTATTCTTCGTAGTTCTACAGTTTTAACTCGCAGAATTTTATGCTCTAAAATGCAAAAATTGCTTTTTCACTTTTCAGCGGGATTATTGAAAATTCTTTCTGCCGGAAAACCGATAGGGCATTGAAACGTCGCCGTCATTTCTTCTCCAATTTTATTGAGTCGTAAAGATTGCGACAGAAACGGTCCGTCATGCCGGCAAGATAATCACAGATGACGCGTTGAAGCGAATCGCAGCCGTCTTCCACACGAACAAGATAACGTTGCGGCAGTTTGCCTGGATTCGTCGTAAAATAGCAGAATAAATCCATAATTGCCACGCGGGCAAACTCGTCATTCAGCATATTTGAGCTGTGGCAGTAGACTTTACCCATCAGCAGCGCATGGAGCGGGGCGATGAGTTTCTCCATATCCGGACTGAAGGTGATTATTTTTTGCGGGCCGTCCATGACTTTCTCATATGAAGCGGGTTTCATTCCGCTCAATTTCTCGCCGGCATAAGTGATGGCATCTACAGCCATCATGTTCAGGATTTTCTTTGTCGACCGGATTCGTTTGTGAATTTTGCGAGCGTCCGGATATTCCGCTTCCACCGTCGCCCATGCCTGCCGCCAGAGTTCGAGCTCGTTCAAATCGACCATGCTCAGCCAGTCAGCCTCCAGGGCATCTTCCAGGTCGGCGGTAGTGTAGGCAATTTCGTCGGCAAGGTCCACCAACTGGCCTTCCAGCGGAGCAAAACGGATTTTCGTAAATTCATTGTCAGCCGGCGAATCATAACGCGTCTCATGCTTAGCCAGACAAATCCGCGTCATCTGCGTGAGATTCAGACCCCTATAGGACGGATATGGATGTTCCAGATAATCCACCACCCGCAACGACTGCCGATTATGTTCAAAGTGGCCGTAGCTCGCCATCAATTCGTCAAGTACTTTTTCCCCGATATGGCCGAACGGCGGATGGCCGAGGTCGTGGGCAAGAGCGACCGCTTCTATGAGGTCTTCGTTGAGGCCCAGTGCCCTGCCGACATCACGGCCTATCTGCGAAACTTCAAGCGAATGCGTCAGACGAGTCCGAAAATGATCATACTCATGCGGCACAAAAACCTGCGTCTTGAAGTCAAGCCGCCTGAACGCACTGCAATGCAGAATCCTGTCCCTGTCCCGCTGAAAACCGCTACGGAATTCGTCGGGCTTTTCAGGATAATTTCTGCTGTCGGCAGTCGGCGGCACGGCATAGGCGGCTAATGCTATCATGCAGTCAGTCCTTCATGGTGTACCTTGAATTCAGGCCCAGTTCAACGGCTGAATCGACGAATCTCTGACGTGTTTTGCTGAGAAATTCGGGGATGACGTGCGTCTGGCCGAGAACGGGCATAAAGTTGGTATCACCTTCCCATCTCGGCACTATATGCGCGTGCAGGTGGTCTGGCAAGCCGGCGCCGGCACAACGGCCCAGATTCATGCCGACGTTAAAACCGTGCGGCTTTACCGCGTGACGAATGACGCTCTGGGCATCACGCAACATGAGCATTATCTCGACGAGAGTATCCTCGGCTAACCCGTCCAGGCGGCCAATGTGTTCATACGGCACGACCATGCAATGCCCGCCCGTATACGGAAAACGGTTTAGGACCAGAAACGCCTTCCTGCCTCGCCATACCACAAGATTTTGGGAATCTTTTTCCGGCTCATCGCGATATTTGCAGAAAAAGCAGTCGCATTTTTCCCCAGCCAGCGCTTCAAGGTAAACCATCCGCCACGGCGCCCATATCCCGTCCCGGTTACCCAAACCGTCGTTGGTTATCTCTTCCTTATTCATAGACATTTATGATAGCAACTTTACACATTTTGACGAAATAAAAAAACCCGCAAAAATCTGCGGGTTTTTAAAATGACTACCATATTCATACTGACGACAGTTATTTTCATCCATGTTTACAGCAGTTCGGCAATCTGGACTGCATTCAATGCGGCGCCTTTGCGAATCTGGTCGCCGCTGACGAACATCTCTATGCCCATACCCTCAGGCTGGGACATGTCCTGCCGAATTCTTCCGACAAGAACATCATCCTTCCCGGACGCATCCCTGGGCATCGGAAAATAACTGTGCTCGCGGTCATCCACAATCTTCACGCCAGGAGCGTCGGCGAGAATTTCCCGCACCTGCTCTTCGGTCATCGGATTGGTAAATTCAATATTTATGGACTCGCTATGCGCACGCAGGACCGGAACTCGCACGCACGTAGCCGCAATGCGAATCTCCGGACAGCCGAAAATCTTGCGCGTCTCGTTGAGCATCTTCATTTCTTCCTCATTATAGCCGTTTGGGCCAACTTTGGAATTATGGCTGAAGACGTTAAACGCGGCTGGATGGGGCAGAACTTTGGGCTGGAACGGCTCGCCGGCGAGAAACGCACGACAGCCGTCCTTGAGTTCCGCCATCGCAGCGGCGCCGGCGCCGCTGGCGGCTTGATACGTACTGACGACCAGCCGTTTTATCGGGTTGGCCTTATGCAGCGGCCATACCGGCACATTCATTATAATAGTCGAGCAGTTGGGATTAGCAATAATCCCCTTATGCTCCTTGATTTTCTCAGGATTGACTTCCGGCACTACGAGCGGTACATCTTTCTCCATCCGGAATGCGGAGGTGTTGTCCACCATTATCGCGCCTGCAAGTTTGGCTGCCGGCGCGAATTTCCTGGATACGCTGCCGCCGGCTGAGGCAAGTACGATATCGATACCCTTGAACGATTCTTCCGTCAAAAGCTCCACCGGCAGCATTTCGCCACGAAAAGGCAGCTTTTTGCCGGCTGAACGCTCTGAAGCCAATAACTTGAGGCTTTTTAACGGAAAATTACGTTCTTCGAGTATTTTTAAAAATTCCGTGCCGACCGCACCGGTGGCACCCATGATGGCAACTTTCCAACTCATCTTAACGACCTTTATCCTATTCTCATAAACTGTCTGTATTCAGACACAACCGAATCATGCACGAGTCATGAATCTTGAGACGTGCGTCCGGGCTTTGAAGAATTTTACAGTAAACTCTTCCGCCTTTTTCTCGTCAAACGCCTTGCAGGTAAATATGTTGATATAGGCGGTTTTAGTTCCTTCGGAAAAGTGACCGGTAATGGAACTGGTTTCAATAAACTGAAGCAGGCTATAGCCTTTTGTATGTTCGCAGTTTTCGCCGAAATAAGGCGTCCACGGCTCGCCGTAAGGCGTCATGTTGATGACCTTGCACAATTCGAGCGTGAACCTGCGAAGCTCTTTTTCGGACGACATGATTGCCGGATCGCAATCATAGAGGTCCAGCACAAGTTCCCAGCCGAAGACGACATTGCGACCCACAGGCACTTGGCCGTGCGTGATGACTTCAGTACCGTTATTGCTACAACAACTCATACCAATTTCTCCTTGACATAGCCGGGCAGGGCAAACGCCCCAAAATGAACGCCGGGATTATAATACCTGGTCTGGTCCTTAATCGCTTCGAACCGTTTTTCGAGCGTGGCCAGATCCAAAACATGTTCAGAACCGTTCGTACACATCAAACTGCTGAAAAAGCCGCCGATGTACGTGGGAACGGCGAAGACGTATGCGGTATTATACGTAAAGATAGGTTTAACAATTGCGTAAGCGGCTGGAAGTTCATCCGGCTGCATCCATGTCGAACCGCATTGTCTGGTCATTATGCCATATTGCGTCATGCAATTTTTAACGTTTTTGTAAAATTCACGGCTGAAAAGCACGCTCGCCGGCCCTATCGGATCCGGCGAATCAACTATGACAACGTCGTATTTTTCATCCGTACTCGCCACAAAGCCGGCGCCATCGCCTATAACAAGTTCCGTCCGACTGTCGTCGAATGCGCCGGCACTTATCGAGGGAAGGAATTTTTGGGAAAAATCCACAACCCTGGAATCAATCTCGACAATCGTAACTTTCTCGACGTCGGAATGACGAAGCGTCTCGCGGAGAATGCCGCCGTCGCCGCCGCCGATTATGAGCACCTTACGAACATGGCCGTGCGATATTATCGGAACATGCGTCATCATCTCATGATAGATGAACTCGTCCTTTTCAGTCGTCTGCACCATGCCGTCCAGCAGGAGCATGCGGCCGAATCGCCTGGTTTCAACAAGTTCCATGGACTGAAACGGCGTCTGTTCGGAATGAAAGGAGTCTTTCAGTTCGTAACTGACTTCCAGAATATCAGGCCATTTCTCACGGGCATATGCGGCAGAGGCCTTCATTGGGGCATTACACCTCGTTTATGCTCGGTAACCTGCATTTTGCCGCCAAAACCTTTTTGGAAAACCGGCAACGCCTTGTACGGATCTTTTGTGCCGCAAACGAAAAGATCCAGCGCCGCATATTCGAATTCCGGCCACGAATGGATACTTATATGAGACTCACTCAGCACGCCTACGCCCGTGATACCCGCACCTTCGCCGAAATTGTGCAGATACATATAAAGCAGATTCGCCTCACAGGCGTCTATCGCCTCGCGCAGAATCTGCTCTATCTTTTGGGCATCATCGAGATGCCTGCCCTGCCAGATTTCGATAATAAGATGAATGCCTGCAAACTTGATATAACCGTTATTGCCGCAGTACTCGACCGCCGGCGGGGCTTGAGTGATGGTCTGTTCCAATAAAGTATCCTCTCGCTAGCTGAAACCCATATATATACCTTTACCTTTTCTTTAAAAGAGAGATGAATATAACGCAATTTCGCTCTCTGTCAATCTTCAATTCCTACACTTTTGCAAAAATATTTTAGCTGTAAAATTCATCTTTTCATCAAAAAAACTCGCGATTTATGCTTTTTTTTGATAATATTGCCGGCAGTGATATTGCAAGGAGGCTGCAGCCTTGATTGACACTGACAAACAACAGGCAACCAGAGTCGTCACGGTCATAAAAACCGCTCTGATTGCTCTGCCCATCGCGGCAATGGCTGTTCTGACTCTGACATCTTCCCTGTTCGACAATCCTTCTGACCCATCAGGGACTTATAAGACCCCGATAACTGCGCCGCAGCCGCAAAATCGGCTGTTCGATACCAATGCGATACCGGAATCACTGCGGAAGTACCGGCAAATAAATAACTTGCCGACTGGTTTAACCAGGCCGATGGACATAGCGTGGTATGATGGCCGACTTTATATCGCCGGCGATGACTGCATCATAGTCATGGACCCGGATAATGGCCAGATTTTACAGAAATTCAGAATCCCTCGTCACCCCACTGCCATCAGCGTGAATGATTCATTTGTCGCAGCCATCTCTCAGGACAGCCTGTATTCCATGCCAACCGGCGGCAGCGAGTTCCTGCAAGTCGCACAATTCCCAGCCGACACGAGTAATCTTGTAGCCGTAGCCGCCAATTTCGAGAATTTTTTCGTCGCCGATTCTTTCAGCGGCACAATTTATAAGATAGGCCTCAACGGCAATATTCTGAATACCATCCATCCTCAAACCGGCGACATGAAATTCAATGTCACCAGTACCGGGGATTTTGACGTCATATTCGGTGCAGAGGGCATGTTGTGGATAGCCGACCCCGGCCGCGGTCAGGTTATGGCGTTCAATACCAGCGGCGAAAATTCCCGAAATCTCAACTGGGGCAAACACGGCGAAAGGCTGGCGAATTTTTCCGGCGCATACAATCCGGTACACATCGTCATGCTGCCGAACACAAATATCGTCACCGCCGAACTCGACCCGCCGCGTATAAAGGTTTATTCCGACGCAGGCACGCTGCTTGCGGTAGTTGCATGGGAAAACACCCTGCCGAAACACATCCGTCGCCTGAATCTCTCCACCGACGCCGCCGGCCATATCTACGTTCTCGACGACGTATCAAACACGATACGAATTTATGAAAAACTGACTCCAGCCATAGAGGGCGTTCTCAATTAAACTGTGAGACGCAAATGAGTGGCAATTATGCAGATGCAAGGAACAAAAACGACTGCGAATTTGTCGATTCGCTGAGTTTTCGTGACGCCGCAGATGCACGATTGCCACTATCACAGCCTTTAATCTCTTTTTATTTTTTGCGTCCGCAGGGTAATTGAGAACGGCCTCTAACCATCCCATAAGAGAATCATGAAAGTTCAGTCCAACGTCGCATAATTTCCTTCAAGCAGCGCCCGCTTGCAATCCATATAATACATGAAATTATCCAATGTTACGCCCGGCTGAACCAGATGATCCACGTGAGGGATAAATCCGCCTTCTTCAATCAGCGGAATAAATTCCCGCAAATGCTTTTTGATATCTGCCGGCCCCTGTGCAAGAACTCGCTTGTCAACGCCACCCCACATGCGTAACTGTCTGCCGAATTTTTTTCGCCATTCAAGCGGATTAACGTCGCTCGCACGCTCAAGTGGCCACAGCACGTCGACGCCCGCATCCAACAACAACGGTATCAACTGTTCCGGATTGCCGTCGCTATCCATCACGATGTATTTCGTGCCGTGCGACTTGAAAAAATCAATCAGCCGTTTCAGATGTGGGAAAATAAATTCCTTAAAAGTATCAGGCCCAAGAAGCGGGCCGGATTTCATGGACATATCCTCATTGAGACAGAAATATTCCACGTTAATTTTTTCAAGAACGGGCCGGCTCGTTTCAATGATGAAGTCCGCAAAAAATTCCATCATCTCGTGCATCATTTCAGGATAGTCGTACCACGCATATGAAAGATTCTCCGTACCCAGCCATTCGCGTGCCCGCCAATAAAATCCGTTCGCCGCACAGTTTCTGCCCAAAACCAACGGATAGTCACGGGTTTCCCACACCCTGATTCTTTTATCAAGGTCGGCGGGATATCTCTGAGGAAGGCCGGCTGTCAGCCGTTTTTTGATATTCGCAAAATCTTCCGGCTTTTTAATTGGAAATTCCAGATACTCATCCATGCACATCCGCACATTATCGACAGTACCTTCCTTTAATGCCTTCGTGACCACACCAAGCGAATTTCGCGATATGATGTACCGGTCATTTTCCTCCAATACCTCGTACTCGAACGGCGGAAAGAATCCATAATTTACGTCGATATATTCACGATGATCCAATCCGATGGCATCTTCACTTTCAAACCAGTTCCAGCCGAAATTTTTTACCTTTTCCGGCGACTGCTCAGTCCATTCCTGTCTGGTCTGAGCCCAGACACCCAATTCGTAATTCGGACGAGGCCCAGGGTTATATTCCATGCAATCGATAAATTTATCCAAACCTGTCATAACAGAGTTCCTTTCCGGCAGTAGCAGGCAGCCTTCCAAGTCAATCCGACCCGAATACTTTTCCTTTTTCCGTTTTTAAAAGGCTCTGTTTTATAATATAATCCATTATATGATAAAATACTTTGCTTATTTTATCCTCATTTTCGATTTTTACAGGATTATTTTATGTTATCGCAGATAGACGTAATTAAAAAATCGGAACAGAGGCCCGGCTTCAGGACGCTCCAAAAAACAGGCCTCGGCGTGGAATATCTGGAGAATTACGAAAATCATCATCGCTGGCTGCACTCGCACAATTACATCGAGATGTCATACATTCTCGCCGGACAATGTTTTCACGAACTGGCCGGCCAGCGATTCAGCCAGGCCGCCGGTACGCTTTCCATAATCAACTTCAATCAAACCCACAATCTTGAAACTCAGGGGGCAATAAAAGTCGTAAATATTTATCTCGATATCGACAAATATCCGTTGCCGCTGCTTCCTGAAAAACTTAATTGCATCGTGCCGATGTTTTTATCGCTTCATCCAAATTTCGCGCACAATCTGAACCGCATAATTCAGATAAAATTTTCGCATCCTGAGACAATCGAATCGCTGTTGCGGCTGATGCATGAAGAGCTGAGCAATCCGCGTGAAGGTCATAATTGGGTTTTGTCGCATTATTTTGAACTGTTTTTAACAGAATGCTGTCGCCAGATTCTGGCAGACGACACTCTTTTATCCGCCAGAAGCGACGATGATGCGCAATTTTCAATTCCGCTGGAAAAGGCCAGGCTTTTTATCGACAAAAATTTCAGTTGTGACATCACTCTCAAACAGATAGCCGCGACGGCCGGATATCAGCCGAACTATTTTTGCAGAATTTTCAAACAATACGCCGGCCTTCCGCTTTTTGAGTACATAATTCAACGGCGTATCGAGCAGGCCATGATATTGTTGCGGTCAACGGATGAGAAGGTTCTTTCAGTTGCCTACAGATGCGGATTCAATGACCTTTCGCATTTCAACAGGTGTTTTCAAAAAACGGTCGGTCTCACTCCAGGCCAATATCGTAAATCGTCTCAACCGGGGGAATGATTTTATTTGCAGGCGGCTGGGTTTTTGGGATAGGTTCTAGTTAAATTTTTTCGTAGACCTTCATGATTTCGTCAACCATGTATAACCAGTCGAATCGGTGGCGGCAGAATTCACAGCCTGCGTCGCCGAGCTTTTTGCGAAGTTGCGGATTGTCAGCCAGTTTTATTACAGCCTTCCGCAAGCCGTCCACTTCTTCCGGTTCAAGCAGTATCCCCGTGTCATCCGTCACGACTTCCCGCGCGCCGTCCACGTCATAGCTGATTACCGGCCGGCCGGCCAGCATTGCCTGCGGCAGAGCCCTCGCCAACCCTTCACGCAATGAACAATGCACCAGAATATCCGTCGCCTGCATCACAGCCGGCATAGCCTCGCGCGGCAGCAGGCCGGTCAGATGAAACCGTTCCGCCATGCCGGCATCGTCGATGGCAAGTTCTATCTCCGGCCGGAGCTTTCCGTCGCCGACGAAACAGAAATGTACGCGGGGGTCGGTTATATCCCTCGCCGCCTCTATTATGTATTCGTGACCTTTCAGTTCAGCCAGCCGCGAAACCTGGGTGACGAGCACAGCGTCATCCGGCAAATCCAGCGATTCGCGGAATTTCACCGCCGCCGGCGCAGGCGTCATGAACGGCAACGTTTCCATGCCGCTATATACCGTCGTATAAAGAGCCGGCTCGCCTATAGACTCCCCAAGCGCCTGCCTGGCCATGGCATCTGCGACGCAGATTATTTTATGACACTGTTTTGCTGCGCGGCGTTCGAGATACACGTAAAGCATGTTCGACAGTGCGGGGTTGTACTCGTTGAACGGCAGGCCGTGAATCGTATGAACCACTTTCATGCCGCCGAGTTTCCAGGCGACGTTCCGCCCGATTATGCCCGCTTTCGACGAGTGCGTATGAAAGACGTCCGGCTGCAATTCACGCAGCAGTTCCTCCAGCCGCCGCGCAGAACGCCAGTCGCGCCGCGGCGATATCTCCCGCCGCAAATCGTCTATTACTTCCACACGAAAGCCCATGGTTTTCGCCCAGCTGAGCAGCTCGCCCTCAGGGCCGATAGCCGGGCCGGTAATCAGCGTCACATCATGGCCGCCGCGCAGCTGCCCCAGACACGTCAGGATGGTATTCTCCTGCGCGCCGCCGAGTATCAGCCGCGTTATGAAGTGAACTATCTTCATCCGTTCTCCACCAGCAGATAGACGATATTCATCGCGGGGATGGGCTGATGTATCTTCCACCGTTGCGAGCCGTCGGGAAGAACCGTCGGAAAATAAACGTTCAAATCAACCCGTTGGCCCTGCGAGTCTATCATCTTCACACGTTTTGCCGCACCGGCGTCCATGTCGCCGACGCGAATAACCACTTCCGCCACATCGTCAAGCGTCGTGTTGAGCAGTGCGATGAATTCACCCTGCCGGCATCTGTTGCGATAAACGCGCATCGGGCTGGTCACCGCCATCGCATATCGCGACTTTCCGCCGCCCAATTCCCACAGCAGTTCCTGCCACAGCGTCTTGCGGTAGATGTTAAAATATCCCATGTAATAATTCTGCCGGCCCAGCGGATACGCCGTCGATACCACCACGCCGCCGAGCGAATTCCGATACGTCACCAAGCCGTCACAGACATGGCGCCCCTCAGCAGTTTTTATTTCGGTTCGCATCTTCCCGCCGACAGACGCATCGAGCAGCAGAATTTTATCGCTACAGCTCCGTGCCGCCATACGCGGGCAATCCACGCCGTAAAGCTCCCTGCCGCCGTCTGTTATTTCCTCGTAAGCGTAACCCGCGTCATTGTTTGCCCAGCCGCGCGTTTTTATTCCCAAATATTCGCCGAATCCTCGCTGTTGCAGAATCTCAATGCTGGCGGCATCGAGCACAAGTACCCCGCCAAGCAGTTTTTTAATATCTTCGTCGCTGAACGCACGCAGCGTCTGGTCACATGCAAATACCGCTCTGCCTGTTGTGTCGGTTACTTTATCCCTGAAACCAAAATTGATTCCCAGAATGTAAAGAGTGTTAGCCCAATCCAGTGAACAACTGTTCGACGCAACCGGATCGTAACGGCGAAGCAGCACCTCTTCCGGCGAAAAGAGCATAACTGCGCCGGCGGCAGTCGCGTCGTCAAGGCCAAATTCGCAAATGACGTTCAGCCGCTTTTTTATCGACGCGAGCATTTTGCCGAAACCGGCATCAAGCGATATACCATTGCCCATCATGTCGTAGTGACTTATCGTAACACCGGCAGCCCCGTAACAGACGCTTTCCAGGCATTCCATCGCCGAATATCGTTTCGACTTGGAATATATTCCATTTCGCGTCGAACTTTCCAGCCCTGGATAAACCTCGATAGGCCGC
This sequence comes from uncultured Planctomycetaceae bacterium, assembly GCA_964536835.1. Classification (GTDB taxonomy): domain Bacteria; phylum Planctomycetota; class Phycisphaerae; order SM23-33; family SM23-33; genus DAONFI01. Next base: position 24,972 of record CAZIAZ010000010.1, read on the forward strand.
TTCAGATTCGTCAGCATACGCCGCGTAACGGCAGGATTGGCGACGATTGCCGGCATCTCCGTATGCGGCGGGAGGTACGGCTGAGTCAGGAACGCAGGCTCAAAACCGAACGCAGCCTGAATCGACGGCCAGTCGCGATGTTCAATGCTATGGATATCCGGCATGGAACTCATCAGTGCAAGTCGCGTTTGAGGGCTGGCCTTTTTAACTGCGTCACGAAGCATGGCGACCGGTTCAGTCGTACTCTGCCGCCACAGGTCAAACCATATTTTTCGCCACGGATGAATTTCACCGTCTGCAAGAATCGCGGAAATCACTTCATCCCGCGTAACTGACGAACGGCCTACCGCGTCAGCGAATCGTTTAAGGTGCAAGTCACAAAAACAGCCGCAGCTACTACCCGTATCGGGTTCAAAATTATCCAGACGCCAGTCGTTCTCAATCCAGATTGCAGCCGGCTGGATTTCGGCGGCTAAATATGAGAATGTCCGGCACAAATATTTTCGCCAATTCTCGCAAAGCGGACATGCGGCCATTTTTGCAATTCCGCCGGTTTCGTTAACCATGAGCGTAAAATTCTGTTCCGGTTTTAACCGGCAGCCGCCGGCGACGTGAAATGTGGTCGTCCAGGGATTTTTTATGCTCAAGGCAATGCCATGCGAATCGAGAGATTGTTTCACACCCCTGCACACATCCACCCACGGTTTCAACTCTTCAATCGAAGGATAGCCGGCAGCAAGTTCACCAGCTCCAAAAAGCAGCATGACCTCTTCTATTTTCGACTCGACGCAAAATTCCGTCAGTTCCGCAATTCTGTCCTGCGGTGCATGTTCAGGGCATATCACATAGCGCAAAACATACCGAAAATTTCCAGCCGACATTTTTTTAAAAATTCTCCCAACGTCGTTTTGTTTTTATACTGATTCCCGAAAATTCTCAATTTTTCCAAAACAACTGTTATCAGATACCTGAAAGTTAAAAATTTTCAGAGAGCCACCGCTCCGTCTGAACAACGCCGACATCCTACTTGGCGTAGTCCACGCATCGAACTTCCCTTATGAGCGTAACGCGTACTTCACCAGGGTATTCCATTTCATCTTCAACCTTTTTGGCGATGTCGTGGGCGATTTTTTGCGTCAAGCGGTCGTCGACGTTTTCAGGGTCTACGATTACCCGCACTTCACGGCCAGCTTGAATGGCGTATGCGCCCTTGACGCCTTCAAAACTGGTGGCGATGCCTTCGAGTTTTTCGAGGCGTTGTACGTAACGCTCAAGGCTCTCGCGTCTTGCGCCGGGCCGCGAAGCGCTGACTGCGTCGGCGGCGAGTACGATGGGCGTATAGACGCTGGTGGCTTCCACGTCGCCGTGATGAGCGGCGGCAGCGTTGACGACTTCGTCGCGTTCGCCGTAGCGTTTGAGGAGTTCTGCTCCAATTTCAGGATGGCCGCCTTCGACTTCGTGGTCGACGGCTTTGCCGATATCGTGCAGCAGGCCGGCTCTGCGGGCAAGTTTGCCGTTAAGGCCGAGCTGGTCGGCAATCACCTGCGAGAGGTACGCCACCTCCATCGAATGCTGCAAAACGTTCTGGCCGTAACTGGTGCGGAAGTGCAGCCGGCCCAGCAGTTCGGTAAGTTTGGGATGAAGGCCGCCGACGTTGGCTTCAAGCTGGGCGGCTTTGCCGGCATTGAGAATTTCCTTCTGCACGTCTTTCTGAACGTTAGCCACCACTTCCTCGATGCGGGTCGGATGAATGCGGCCGTCCTGAATCAACCGCTCAAGACTCCGGCGGGCAACCTCGCGACGAACCGGGTCAAACGACGAACATACCACCACGCCAGGGGTATCATCCACGATTACATCCACGCCGGTAGCTTTTTCAAATGCGCGAATATTACGGCCTTCACGGCCAATCACGCGACCCTTCATGTCGTCGGATGGAATGTCGACGGCGGAAACGGTATGGTCACTGGACTGTTCAGAGGCATAACGCTGGATGGCTTGCAGAATTATCTCGCGGGCTTCGACTTCACTGTTCTCGCGGGCTTCGGCAAGTTTTTTCTCAACAATGGCCGCCTTCTCCTGTTCCAGCTCCTTGTCCAGCTGAGCAAAAAGCTGTGTTTTCGCCTCTTCATGCGTAAGGTTCGCAATCTTCATCAACTGCGACTTCTGCTGCGCTATGAGGTCATTGTAATGGCGATCCTTGGCGACAAGGGCTTTTTCCTTTTCAGTGATGGCTCGCTCGCTGTTGGCTATCATACGTTCCTTGGCAGAAAGCGTGTTCATCTTCTGGTCAATGGTGTCTTCCCGCTTGGCAAGCCGTTTTTCTTCAACCCTGAGTTCCTTCCTGGTATCTTCCGTCTCGCGGTCAAACTGTTCGCGACGCTGGAGGAACTCACTTTTGGCGCCGGCTTGAGCCTGAGCAAGAATTTTCTGGGCTTCCGCCTGAGCGGCGGTTTTGGCGGCGGCAAGTTCGTTTTCCACATTCTTGCGGCGAAGATGTGCCGTATATGATTTGAGAATGTATACCACTATCCCGCCGACGATGAATCCGCCAGCAAGACAACCTATAAGCAATCCCATGTCCATCTGACCTGATATGGCAGCCATAAAAAATCCTTTCACCTCTTATCGGGGTACAAAAGGATGACCCATCAAAGCGACGAAAGGAAGTCGGACTTTTTATTATTAATTGTATAACCCCATGCAGCCAAAGACACGCGCAAAAAGCCGCAAAAGATTATTACTGCCGTTATTGCATGAAGTTACAAAATCCAAATGTCGTAAATTATAACCGGAAAGTTTTTATACGTATATACGCAAACTTTTACCCGGTATCGGTTCAAGGCGGGTATTCACGTCCTTTACATAAAATTTTCAAAATCACGGAATTTTAAAAATTTCATCATTCAGGCGTCCCTGCCAGATTTTTCGCCCACAAAGGGCAGCAGCAGAATGCCGCAAGACATCCGGACTCAAAATAAAATCTATGCTCCTGCAATAACAGGAATTAATCGGTGTTCCACCGCAACTGTTCCTTATAAGTAATTCTGCAATTAATATCGTACCCGTATAGGGCGAACATGCTGCATCGGCCAAATCAGCCGGAACACCGCTAGCCCGACGACCTGACTCGCAAAACAACAGGCCATCGTAAAAAAACTTACAACATGCACCGAATCGTACCTTAAACGACCGGCATCTTACCGTGCTAATCTTAACATTCAGGGCAGCTGTAAAGCAAGTTTTTTCACCTTATTTTTGGAATATCTCCCACAATTCCATATTCATAAGATAAACGTCAGGCAAAACGCCCACAATTATCATAATTGTCTTAAAAACAAGATGTTAGAGAACCACGCCGAATATACATATAAAAAAAGCCCGGCTAAGCGTGCCGGGCTCAACCCGGAAAGGTCCTTTCTCCTCGTGCCTTCCCATATCGCAGTGAATTTCTACGGATTTTAACCCGCAGCATCATATTTATCAGGTTGTCGTCTGTCCGCCTGGCGGCAGATACTTCCATTTACGGTTTTTCCCAAAAAAACCATAAAATTACGAAAGACATATTAAAAACCCCTTCATATGAATAGGTATTTTATAGCAGCCGTCATAATGGAAGTCTAAATTTTCGCAATCTTCAATCCGTATGTTTAAAAACCATGGACTGCACCTCAATGCCGTCAAGAGCATTCAGTTTATCAGCCATCTGACGAATGCCTTCATCAGGGCCAACCATTTCAAGGATAAGCAAGCCGTTTTTGCCGCTTTTGCCGGCTTCGTCTATCTCGTGCAGCCCCAAACGCGTCTTGACCTGATTGCCGTGTTGCGTAAGTATACGCTGTACCTCCAATGCGTCTTTTAACCTATCCGTGATGTGAACCCCTAAAATAGTGTGTTTTTCGAACATTTACAGTCTCCTGAAAAAAGTTGAATATTTTAACCACGCATTATTGTAAGCACAAAACCAAGTGTCCTCAATAAAAAATCTATCAAATCTGCCGCCTGTTTTTGCAGTTTTAACGGCGGCTGCCTGAAATTCCATTGATAATGTTAGCCCTTATTTTGCAATATTGCTTTGGATTTCCGTATTTTTCATATATTCTAGTAATTTATTGTCAAAGAGTACGACTTTTTAATCATCCACAGAGGATATAATAAACGGTAGGATAATCTATGCGCACGCAAAACGTAAACAAAAAGGGTTTCACTTTGGCGGAGGTTCTCATTGCCTCCCTTATCGCCGGTTTATGTCTTGCCGGCGCCATGACAGCTATCAGCAGTAACGTGCAGCTTACCATTCAAAGCGAAGAGATGTCGCAGGCGGTTTTCCTGGCTCAGGAGATACGCGAATGGTCGTTAAACATTTCATTCGCATCCATTTCGACGATGGCCATGTCAAGCGTTTCGCCAAAAGATAGCGAAGGCGAGACTCTGGCTGGCTATAACGGCTGGACGGAAACCATAACTGTAACTTATGTAAACCCTTCGACGCTTGCAGATTCGGCGAGTGTTACTACTATGGCCAAGGTGGGAGTTACGCTTCAACTCAATGGGAAAACCGTTTTCGCCACCAGTTGGCTGGTGGCTGATTTCACAGGGGACACGTAATGCGGCAAAAGAGGATAAAAAATCGCGGCGTCGCCTTGGTAATGGCGATTATACTCATGGCGATGCTCATGGCTGTGATGCTTATTCTGACGGCAGCCTCTCAGAAGGACATCGCCAAAACCGTCAACCAGCAGCAGCTGTTCAACTCCAGGCTTGCCGCGGAAAGCGGTTTTGCGTTCATGCGACATAACATAGAGGAATGCGAGCTGTCATCGTCTAGTTCAATGGAAACTGTGCTCGACGGGCTGTATTCGTATCTTTCAACCACCATAGGCTCGGTAAGCAGAGTCGGCACAGCGATAAAAGTGGCGGCTCGCAACATGCCGACCGGCAGCTTCGAGGCGACAATCGCCAAATACGATGATGATGAACTCGTACTCTCCGTAACAGGAGCTTACGGCAGCACAACCCGAACGCTTACGTTAAACTACGCCTGCGACGCCGGCAGCAGAAGTCCGATATTCGACTATGGCTTCTCATCGCGCGGCACATTGAAAATGTCCGGCAGTTGCGTAATTATCGGCAAAAACGATTCCTCGGAAGCCAACGTTTATATGGCAAACATGGACAGTGACAAGATAATAAGCCTTTCAGGCGTCTGCTGCATAGGCGGCAAGGTTTTTGCAACCAATCCTGATGCCTACGTCAATGCAGCCTACTCATGTTCCGTCGACGGCCTTTATAGGGAAAACATTCCAAACTCAGTCTACACCGGCGTTGATGAAATCGAACTGCCGACCATCGATATCACCCAGTTCACAAACGGGGTATCGTTCACTGACATAACATCATCGTCAACGACGTCGGGCATAGTGAATCTCAGCAACATAAGGATTAAAGCCGGCACAAATCCGCACTTCTCCGGCGACGTCGACATCACCGGCGTAATTTACATTGAATCGCCGAACAAGGTGACCTTCTCCGGTGATGTGAACCTCACAGGCGTCATAGTAGCCGACAAGGGCACGAGTGACAGCAGCTGCGCCATAAACATCTCCGGCGGCGTCAAAATCCACAGCCCATCGGAACTGCCGGACGAAGAAAAATACAGTAACATCCGCAACCAGATAGGCACATCGATATTGGCGGAGGGATTTTCCGTGACTTTTTCAGGAAATAACGAATCGGTCGACGGCACAATGGCTGCCGATACTTTTTCGTTTTCAGGTTACGGGTACATGAACGTCAAGGGCGGCATAATATGCTATAAAGACGGCGAAGTCGTAAACCTCTCCGGTAATCAGACAATTATCATAGACAGGTCGGACGGCATAACGACTCCGCCAGGTTTCACCGGCGGTTCGACTACAGTACTTGCGCCTGAATCTTCGACATATGTGGATTCCGGCTCGTAACAGAGGCAATCATGACTAGCTTATCCGCAAAAAAACGTAATCGCGGCGTGGCAATGATTATGGCCATAGTGCTTATGACGTTGCTTATGGCTGTAATGCTGGTGCTTTTCGGCTCATCAAGGAAAGATATCACAAAAACAATCAATCAGCAGTCGCAATTTAATGCACGTCTGGCGGCGGAAAGCGGCATGGCGTTCATGCGGCGACATATTGAGGACTGCGAACTATATTCGGCTCCTACCGTTTCAGAGACGCTTACTGGCCTTTACAATTTTCTGCTTTCCGACATCGGCAGCGTAACCAGAACCACCAATACCATAACGGTGTCTTCCCGTACGCTGCCGACTGGATATTTTACCGCCAGGATAGCCACCGATACGACCAATGAGTTCAAACTTACAGTGACCGGTACATACGGCACTACTACACGAGTGATTACGCTGGGCTATAATCGCGATGCCGGCAGCAGAAGTCCGATATTCGATTACGGTTTTTCATCGCAAGGCGCACTGCGGATGACCGGCGTAAGCACCATAACCGGCAAGAACGACCCGTCGGAATCAAAAGTGTTCATGGCTAGCGGAATAACCGATGAAATTATCAAACTTATGGGCACGGCAACCATCGGCGGCGACGTTTTTTCCGTTAATCCTGATTCATACATAACCGACGCCGGCACTAACTGTTCGGTCGGCGGCGCATACGGCTCGGCCATAAGCGACCATCTTTACAACGGCGTAGACAACATTCCTCTGCCGACTATCGACATAACGCCTTTCCTTAGCGGCGTTTCGTTTACATCTGTAACATCGTCTACCAACACTTCGGGGGTAACTCTTAGCAACATACAGGTAAAAGCCGGCACAAATCCCAATTTTTCCGGCTGCACCATAAATGGCGTAATATATATAGAAGCTCCCAACAAGGTCACATTCAGCGGCCAGAGCTACATTACCGGCGTAATCGTGACCCAACAGGGAACAAGTGATTCAAGCAGCGTAATAAGTTTTACGGGCGGCGGTTATATAAGCAGTCCGGAAAATCTGCCGGATACAGCCGCCTACAGCACCGTGCGAAGCCTGCCTGGCACGGCGTTATTAGCCCCAGGTTTTTCAGTAAAATTCACCGGCAATATGAGCGCGATGAGCGGCACAATGGCGGCGGACAATTTTTCTTTTTCCGGCTCCGGCTCTATGGATGTAAAAGGTTCGATAATATGTTATAAAGATGGAGAAATGGTCACCATAACCGGTTCACAGACAATTCTCATAGATAAATCCGGTGACCAGTCCACGCCGCCCGGCTTTACCGGCGGCACACTTACCGTCCTGGCACCGAAAGCGTCGTCTTTGACGGACATCGGTTCGTGATTTTTGTTTGAAAGTAAATGAAATTTTTTATTAAAAAAACCGCGGCTTTACGCTCATTGAGCTTCTTATCGGCATAATTATGACTGCGATGTTAATGTCTGCTATTTCCATCGTCATAGCGACCGGCATGAAGGGTTATGAAATAAGCAACAACGCAACGGAACAGACGCAGCTCATCCGCAACACGCTGGAGCGTATTTCACGCGAAATACGTTCCGCCGACGAAGTTACCTGGAACGGCACTACGCTGGTGATAAATCCAGGTTCATCACAGATAACTTACACCATCAGCAGCAGTCAGCTTTTATATACCAAAAGCGGCAGTTCCGTATCATTGCTGGGGCCGGACGACGGCATAACCGTGACAAACATGACTGCCGCAGTAAGCGCCAACGCCGATGCCCCCACCAAAACACTTCTTGTAAAAGTTACGCTGAATATGACGGATTTGTCGGGCAATGATATTTCCATGAACATTTCCGCCTCTCCTCGCAAAAACCTCATCAATTAATTGGAACTCCCGTCGCTTTTTGGTAGAATATCTCTCTAATTTTAACCGTACAGGAGAACACTATATGTCCAAGGATTACAAGGTAGCTGATATCAAACTGTCCGATTCCGGTCGAAAAGAAATAACCATCGCCGAATATGAGATGCCCGGCCTCATGGCCACCCGCGAAAAATACGGCAAAGACAAACCTCTTGCCGGCGTAAAGATAATGGGCTCGCTGCATATGACCATTCAGACGGCTGTGCTTATAGAGACGTTAACCGCACTCGGCGCGGATGTTCGCTGGTGTTCGTGCAATATATTTTCAACGCAGGACCAGGCGGCAGCCGCCATCGCGGCAGCCGGCATACCCGTTTTCGCGTGGAAGGGCGAAACGCTCGAAGACTACTGGAACTGTACGCAACAGGCTATGACATGGCCGGACGGCAGCGGCCCCGACCAGATTGTCGATGACGGCGGAGATGCGACACTGCTGATACACCGCGGTTACGCTGCGGAAAACAACGCCGCCATCCTCGACGAACCGACAAAGAGCAAAGAGCTTCAGATAATCAATGCACTGCTGAAAAAAATGCTCAAACACGATCCGCAACACTGGCACAAGGTCGCCAAAAATGTCCGCGGCGTAAGCGAAGAAACCACTACGGGCGTACATCGCCTCATGCAGATGGAAGAACGCGGCGAACTGCTTTTCCAGGCAATCAACGTCAACGACTCTGTGACGAAAAGCAAGTTTGACAATATTTACGGCTGTCGGCATTCGCTGGTGGACGGCATATCCCGCGCAATGGACGTAATGCTTTCGGGCAAAGTGGCGATGGTCTGCGGCTACGGCGACGTGGGCAAGGGCTCAGCCGAATCGCTCGCCGGCCAGAAATGTCGCGTCATGGTCAGTGAAATCGACCCCATCTGTGCATTGCAGGCATGCATGGCCGGCTATCAGGTATGCACCGTCGAAGACGCCCTGCCGCTGGCTGACATTTACGTAACCACCACCGGCAATACGGATATCCTCACCGCCAATCACATGAGCAGAATGAAAGATCAAGCCATCGTCTGCAACATCGGCCATTTTGATAATGAAATCCAGGTTTACGAGCTGGAGAATTTTCCCGGCATTAAAAAAGAGGAAATCAAGGATAGTCATTGTCCGGTACATCGCTTCACATTTCCCGACGGCCACTGCATTTACCTGCTAGCGGAAGGCCGACTGGTAAACCTCGGCTGTGCTACCGGCCATCCGAGTTTCGTAATGTCCAACAGCTTCACAAACCAGACGCTGGCACAGATAGACATACACAAGAATCCGGACCGCAAAATTGACGTTTATCGTCTGGATAAGAAGTTGGATGAGGAAGTTGCGCGGCTGCACCTGGACAAGCTCGGTGCGAAGCTCACCAGACTCACTGACGCGCAGGCGAAATACATCGGCGTACCAGTCGAAGGACCATACAAACCGGAACACTATCGCTATTAGAGCATATTAAACTTGAGATGCGACACTTTATGCGTTGACGAAACGAGCTATGCAAGGAAGACGAAGCAGGAATACTGCCCGTATTCCGATGCAGCCTGACGCAGCAGAGCGAAGTTGCAGCCAGCAGAAATGACGCATATCAAATTTAACATGCTCTACTGGAGTGAGTTTACAGAGCGGTTCGCAATCTCAGCATGAAAGTAGATACCCCAGGGCAAACCCGTGATCTTCTGCGAGAAAGTAACAAAAAAGCCTCCCGTCAAATGACAGGAGGCTTTTTTGTTTATTTTTATCTTTTTATAATAAACTCAGGCAGCCTATTGCCAGTACCACCTTTGCACAGCAGCCGGAGATTTAATTACCACGCGAAGTGGGCAAAAGCCTTGTTCGCTTCAGCCATGCGGTGAACGTTTTCACGCGTAGTTATGGCAGTACCTTCACCTTTGTACGCACTGATAATTTCATCTGCCGTTTTAAGATAGGTTGCTCTTCCCTTGCCGCCACGAATCGCATCCCGCAGCCAGCGCATCGCCAGCGACTGCTGACGGCGTGAATTAACGGGCATTGGCACCTGATAGTTTGCACCGCCGACTCGCTTGGAGCGAACTTCTATACGCGGCTTGAGATTATCGATAGCCTTTTCGAAAACAACCAACGGAGTATCGTCTTTGACTTTTTTGGCGACGATATCCAGTGCTTTATACATAATTTCCTGAGCGGCATATTTTTTGCCGTCTTCCATCAGTATATTGATGAACTTTGCCAAAAGTTTGCTGCCGAATTTCGGATCCGGCTGAAGCGTCTTTGCCGATGCTGTATACTTCTTACGTCCCATTTTTAACCTCTCAACTTTTCCTGGTTTCCGTTAGGATTTTTTTATTCGTTTCAGCCGTCTGCCCCGCGATAATCAGCCACAACAGACAAAACCGAAACATTTACGACTCTCCAGTACTCTCAGCCAACACAGCCGATTGTGAGTCATTTACTTTTTATTAACAAATTTATGAGCTTTCAGCCATTCACGGTTTTAAGCTGCCGATAAACGCAGCTCAACAACCGCACAGGCAAAAACCAAAAAATCTTTACCTGTCGAAACAGCGTTTTTACTCATTTAGGTTTTTTGGCGCCATAACGGCTGCGAGCCTGTTTCCGGCCATTGACACCCAGCGTATCAAGTGTGCCGCGAATTATGTGATAACGTACGCCTGGCAGGTCGCGAACACGGCCGCCGCGAACCAGCACGATGCTGTGTTCCTGCAGGTTGTGGTCAATACCCGGAATGTACGCGTTAACTTCCTTGCCATTGCTAAGACGCACGCGAGCCACCTTACGAAGAGCCGAGTTAGGCTTTTTTGGGGTAACCGTCTTCACCAGAAGACATACGCCGCGACGCTGCGGGCACTGGTCAAGCGCAGGATTCTTGCTCTTGGCCGGCTGTACTTTACGCGGTTTGCGAATCAATTGGTTAATCGTCGGCATTTTTCAATTCACCTTTTTAAAAATCAAAACTTTATTTTCACCATAAACAATTCAGCCGCCTGTGCATCGACGCTACTTTACGGCACTTTACCACTATCTGGAAATACTCATTCTTCATCGCCGAAATCGTCATCATCGTCGGCTTCGTCGTCGATAATCACTGCAGCCTGTTTTGCAAAGGCATCCATCTCGGCGGCTGAGATATCGTTTATATTGTCATTCTTTGCCGTTTCGAACAGGTTTTCTTCGACGCTCTTCTTGAGCTTCATCTCAAGATACGGCTTGAAACTTGTGCCGGCCGGTATCAGGTGGCCGAGTATCACGTTTTCCTTGAGGCCTCGCAAGTCGTCGACTTTGCCGGCTAACGACGCTTCCGTAAACACCTTGGTGCTTTCCTGGAAGCTGGCCGCCGACAGGAAGCTCTCCGACTGCAGAGACGCCTTGGTAATGCCAAGTAATAGCGTCCTGGCTGTTGCGGGCTTTGGCTTCCTGGTCTTAGCCGGTTCGCCGCCGGTCGCCTCGGCTTCGGCGTTAGCCTGCTCTACGCGTTCACGGGCAACGATATCGCCTTCCACAAGGCCGCTATCGCCGGGGTCAACAATCTTAAGCGACGAAGCGAGTCGCCTATTTTCTTCATTGAACCGGTGTTTGTCAATAACATCTCCGGGCAAAAGTGTCGAATCGCCCACATTTTCCACCTGCACCTTGCGGAGCATCTGGCCGAGGATTATCTCTATGTGTTTGTCGTTGATTGTAACGCCCTGGCTGCGGTAAACGTTCTGAACTTCGCCCAGCAGATACGTCTGCAAAATTTCTTCGCCGCAGATTTCCAAAATGTCGTGCGGCACCATAGGTCCTTCGGTCAGCGGCTCGCCGGCTTCCACGTAGTCGCCGGTGTGTACCAGGAGGTGACGGTCGCGCGGCACATGGTGCTCGCGTTCCATGCTGGTTTTTTCGTTTCGAACGATAACGGTCATTTTGCCGCGGCGTTTGTCGGTACGAAGTTCAACGCGGCCGGATATTTCCGACATTGCAGCAGGATCTTTGGGCTTGCGTGCTTCGAATATTTCCGTAACGCGCGGCAAGCCGCCGGTGATGTCCTGCGTGCCCTGCGTTTCACGGGGCTGACGCGCTAGCAGCTGGCCCGGCTGAACGGTTTCACCTTCGTTCACCTCGATACGCGCCTTCGCTGGCAGATAGTGGAAGTCCAGAATTTTTCCGTTGCCGTCATCAACGATGACTCGCGGATGCATTTCGCCCTTGTGCTCGATAATTACGGCACGGGCGGCTTTGCCTTTGCCGGATTCCTCCATGCGGACGGTTTCACCTTCCTTTACGTCTTCAAAGCGGACGACGCCGCCTGCCTCGGCAAGGATTGGCGTACGGTGGGGATCCCACCAGACGACGCGCTGGCCGGCTTTGACCTTGCCGCCGTCGGCTATCACGATATGAGAACCGTAAGAAACCTTGTATTTTTCGAGTTCGCGGTTCTTCTCGTCGACGATGGCGATTTCGCCCTGCCTTTTCAGAGCGACAAAGTCCTTCTTATTGTCCGGAGCAGGCACAGCGCCGAGTTCGCGATATACGACCTTGCCGGAAACCGGTGCCAGCCATTCACTCTCGATAACCGCACGGGTAGCCGTACCGCCGGTATGGAACGTACGCATTGTCAACTGCGTGCCTGGCTCGCCGATGGACTGAGCCGCAATTATACCCACAGCCATGCCTTCTTCGACCATTCGGCCGGTGGACATATCAAGGCCGTAACACTTGGCACAGCAGCCGAGCGGGCTTTCGCAAGTCAGCGGGCTGCGGACGGAAATTTCCTCTATGCCGAGTTCCTCGATTGCCTTGGCGGCTTCAGCGGTGATTATCTGGTTTTCCTTGACTATGATGCGGTCATGTACCGGGTCGGCGATAGTCTCGCGGGCTACACGGCCGATGATGAGGTCACGCAACGGCACGTCAATCTGCTCGCCCTTGTATATGGCGACCTTCTTGACGCCTCGAAGAGTGCCGCAGTCGATTTCATTGACTATGACATTCTGCGCCACGTCCGCCAGTTTACGGGTAAGGTAACCAGAGTCAGCCGTCTTCAACGCGGTATCAGCCAAGCCTTTGCGGGCACCGTGCGTGGATGAGAAATATTCAAGCACGTTGAGGCCTTCGCGGAAGTTAGCCTTGATTGGCGTTTCGATGATTTCGCCCGACGGCTTTGACATCAAGCCACGCATGCCCGCTAACTGTCGAATCTGGTCTATCTTGCCACGAGCGCCGGAATCCGTCATCAGGAACACAGGGTTCAGATAACCACTGTCGTTCGCAGGATTGGGGCCCTTGTCTTCCTTGAGAGCCTTGAAAAGGCTGCCCGTGACTTCTTCACGCGCGTGAATCCAGACGTCGACTATCTGGTTGGTACGTTCGCCTTCGGTTATGGCATCGTGCTCATAATCCGCCTGAATCTGGTCGACGCGTTTCTGAGCCGCGTCAATGATTTCCTTCTTGTTATCCGGAATTCTGGCGTCAGTAATGCCGAACGACAAGCCCGCCAGCGTCGAATACCTGAACCCTATCGACTTGATATTGTCAAGCAATTCGAGCGTCGCCGCACGGCCCAGCCGCTCGTAACAGTTGCTGATGACCTTGCCTGCGCCCTTGCTACCCAGCGGATAATTGTAATAGCCTATGCCCTTGGGCAATATATCATTGAAAATCATGCGGCCGACGGTCGTGATGATTCTGCCGTCTTTCGCAAAGACCGTGCCGCTGGATTCGTGTACTTCAAGGCCTTTTTCAACACGCGTAAGCACCAGGGCATGCATGCCGATACGGCCCATCGCATGGGCTGTGATAGCCTGATGCAGGTTGCAGAATACGGGGTATTTGTCGCCCTTGTATTCGACGCGCTGAAGGCTTTTGTCCGCAAACGTCTTGCCGCGGTCACTGGTGAGATAATATATGCCGAGCACCATGTCCTGCGTCGGAGCCATCATAGGACTGCCGTTGGCAGGCGAAAAGATGTTGTTGGTCGCAAGCATGAGCACATGGGCTTCCGTCTGCGCCTCAACGCTGAGCGGCAGATGGACAGCCATCTGGTCGCCGTCGAAGTCGGCATTAAATCCTTTGCAGACCAGCGGATGAACGCGGATGGCGTTGCCTTCGACAAGAATCGGCTCAAACGCCTGGATACCCATTCGGTGCAGGGTAGGAGCACGGTTGAGCATGACAGGATGCTGATATATGACTTCTTCCAGAACGTCCCATATTTCCTGATCGCGACGTTCGAGCATTTTCTTGGCCGATTTGATTGTATCGGCAAGGCCGCGCTCTTTGAGTTTGCGGATGATAAACGGCTGAAACAGTTCCAATGCGATTTTCTTGGGCAAGCCGCACTGGTTGAGTTTAAGCTCAGGGCCAACGACGATAACGCTTCGGCCGGAATAATCCACTCGTTTGCCGAGCAGATTCTCACGGAAGCGGCCCTGTTTGCCTTTTATCATGTCTGTCAGCGATTTCAGCGGCCGGTTAGCCGTGCCCTGAACAGGACGACGGCAACGGCTATTGTCGAACAGAGCGTCGACCGCCTGCTGCAACATGCGTTTCTCGTTGCGAATGATGACCTCAGGCGCATTGAGATCCATGAGTTTTTTAAGGCGGTTGTTACGGTTGATTATGCGGCGGTAAAGGTCGTTAAGGTCGCTCGTGGCGAAGTTACCGCTTTCGAGCATGACCAGAGGACGCAAATCCGGCGGAATCACCGGAATCACTTCCATGACCAGCCATTCGGGATTGTTGCCGCTGGTACGGAGACTCTCGACTAGCTTAAGCCGTTTGGCGATATCTTTGACCTTCTGCTTGGAACTCGTCTTCTGGAGGTCTTCGCGGAGGGTTTTGGCCAGGTCGTCCATACTTATTTTGCGAAGCAGTTCCGCGATTGCTTCTGCGCCCATCGTAGCACGGAAATCCATGCCGTACTTGTCACGGGCGGCGCGATATTCCTCTTCGGTCAGCACCTGCTGAAACTTCAGCGGCGTCTGGCCGGCATCCGTCACCACGTAATCCTGGAAAAGGATAATTTTCTCCAGGTCCGCCGTGCGCATATCCAGCAATGTGCCGAGACGGCTGGGCAGCGCCTTGAAGAACCATATATGTACGACCGGCGCGGCAAGATTGATGTGGCCCATGCGTTTTCGGCGCACGCGGCTGTGCGTGACCTTTACGCCGCAGCGGTCGCATATGATGCCCTTGTGCTTCGTGCCCTTGTATTTGCCGCACGCACACTCCCAGTCGCGCTCCGGCCCGAATATCCTCTCGCAGAAAAGGCCGTCCTTTTCAGGGCGGTACGTTCTGTAGTTGATGGTTTCGGGCTTTTTGACTTCACCGAACGACCAACTGCGGATATCGTTCGGGCTGGCGAGCATAATTTTCACCGAACCGTAATCGTTAATCCTGTCGTATACGCTTTCAGCCATATCTTTTTGCTCCTAGCAAGGAGGTTTGCATTAATCAAAACAAGCAGTAATCACAACCAGCCGCCTTCTCCAAACAGGCTGCATTAAGCAACCCGCGTCAGAGAAGTTTTTTCTTTTCCATGTGGATGTTCAGGCCCAAACCGCGAAGTTCGTTGCACAGAACGTCAAAGCTAACCGGCGTGCCGGCTTCGAGGGTATTCTGGCCCTTGACCATGGATTCGTAAATCTTCGTACGGCCTTCCACGTCGTCGCTCTTGACGGTAAGAAGCTCCTGCAACGTATAACTTGCGCCATATGCTTCCAGGCCCCAGACTTCCATTTCGCCGAAGCGTTGGCCGCCTGTACGAGCCTTGCCGCCCAGAGGCTGCTGCGTAATCAGCGAATAAGGGCCGGTTGCGCGGGCATGAATCTTTTCATCGACAAGGTGATGCAATTTATTCATGTAAATGTAACCGACGGTCGTTTTCTGTTCGAAATATTCGCCGGTTCGGCCGTCGCGGAGGCGGACTTTGCCGTCAAGCGGTATTTCCGCAAGAAGTTCAGCGGTATCGCCGGCGGTTTGAACGACGTCGAGCATTTCACGACGTTCGCGGACGTGCTGGTTGGCTTCGTCAATAGCCTTAAATATCTCGCCTTCCGTCGCGCCGTCAAATATCGGCGTAACAGCCTGGAAGCCCAGAACCGCCGCCGCCCAGCCGAGGTGCGTCTCCAATATCTGGCCGAGGTTCATACGGCCGGGAACGCCCAGCGGGTTGAGCAGGATTTCAACAGGCGTGCCGTCTTCAAGGAACGGCATATCCGCTTCCGGCATTATACGGGCGATAACGCCCTTGTTGCCGTGGCGGCCAGCCATCTTGTCGCCGACGCCCAGCTTGCGCTTGGTGGCTACGGTAACCTTGACCATCTCAAGAACGCCGCTCGGCAGATCGTCGCCGCGCTTCATATGCGCCAGCTTGCGCTGCTTTTCTTTCTCGATGTCCTTGATGCGCTGCCAGTAACGGTTGTAGACCTCTTCGCCTTTTTCCTTTTCGCCTTTAATCCACTTGGCATTAAAGGTTTCTATCTGCTCAAGAATAACGGCGAGGTTTTCACTCTGGCCGACTTTCTGACGGGTCGTGGGGTCAATCATTGCCTGGCCGGCAACTTCATTGATTTCGCCGCACATCTCGCGGAAAATCTTGGCCATGCGTTCGTTCATCTTGTCTTCGTAGTCCTTCATGTCCTTCTTGAGCTGTTTTTTCTGCTCTTCGGTCATGTGCGGGCCACGGCGGCTGAAATGCTTCGTGGAGACCACGACGCCTTCTTCGCCGGCAGGCAGTTCAAGCGAATCGTTCTTGACGTCTTCGCCGGCTCGGCCAAAGATGGCATGCAGAAGTTTCTCTTCGGGGCTGAGCTCGGTCTTGCTCTTGGGCGAAACCTTGCCGACGAGTATGTCGCCGGGCTTTACTCGCGTACCGACCTGCACCACGCCGTTGGCGTCGAGATATCGCAGCGATTTTTCCGAAACGTTTGGAATGTCGCGGGTGAACTCTTCGCGGCCGAGTTTGGTCTCACGTATTTCAACTTCATAATCTTCAAGATGCACCGACGTGAAAACATCCTCACGAACGAGTTTTTCACTCAGGAGGATGGCGTCTTCGAAGTTATAACCGTCAAACGGCATGAACGCCACGAGAACATTGCGGCCCAGCGCCAGCTCGCCATGATACGTGGCTGAACCGTCGGCGATAATCTGGCCTTTCTTGACCCGTTCGCCAACTTTGACTATGGTTTTCTGGTTCTGGCAGGCACGTTCATTGAGTTTTTCGAACTTGCGGAGTTCGTATTCTTCACTGCCGTCGATGATGATGCGTTCGGCGTCGGCGTATGTAACCTTGCCGGCTTTGCGGGCTTTTATGCTGAAGCTGGTATTCTCGGCGATAGCCTTTTCCATGCCCGTCGCCACTATCGGCGGATCGGTGCGCAACAACGGCACAGCCTGCCGCTGCATGTTCGAACCCATCAGTGCACGGTTGGCGTCGTCATGCTCAAGGAACGGAATCAGCGACGCTGAAATGCCGACAGTCTGCTTGGGCGAAATATCGATATATTTCACATTCTTCGCTTCCGCCGTGCTTAGTTCGCCGTCAACGCGGGCAAGTACCCTGCCTTCGGGCAGATAGGTGGTTTCGCCGCGACGATTGGCATTGAGCAGCACTTCCGGCGGAGCAAGAGTGGTCATCATTTCTTCGTCAGCCCGAAGATTGACTACTTCGCCAAGCACCTTGCGGTTATCAACGGCAAGATACGGCGTAGTCAAAAAGCCGTAATCGTCTACACCCGCATAAATGCCCATCGAGCTTATAAGGCCGATGTTGTTGCCTTCCGGCGTCTCAATCGGACAGATTCGGCCGTAATGCGAGATGTGAACGTCGCGGACTTCAAAGCCGGCACGTTTGCGATTCAACCCGCCAGGCCCCAACGCCGACAGACGACGCTCATGCGTAAGCTGCGCCAATGGGTTCTGCTGGTCTACGACCTGGCTCAGTTCGCCACGGCCGAAGAAGAACTCTATGCTGCTGGATATGCTCTTGGAATTAACTATCTCGGCGATTTTGGTTATTTCGCTGGGGTCTTTGAGGCTCATGCGCTCCTGGACTGTACGGCGGAGCTTCAGGAAGCCCTTTCGCATTTCGTCGGCAGCCAACTCATCGATGGTGCGAAGACGACGATTGCCCAGGTGATCGATATCGTCAATTACGCCCTGGCCGCCACGCAACTTGAGCATGTACGACATCGTATGAACGAAATCTTCCACGCGAAGGCTCATGACGGATTCCGGCACATCCTGGCCGAATTTGCGGTTTATGCGGAAACGCCCCACCTTGCCCAGACGGTAGCGATTTTCGTCAAAAAACTTTTCCTGGAAGAGGGCTTTGGCCTTTTCCACCTGCGGCGGATTGCCCGGCCGCAACCTCGCATAAATGCGAAGCAGCGCCGACTCATAATCCGTCGACGGGTCTTCCGAAAGAGTGTTCAGAATCAGCGGGTCAGGCGTACCCGCGATGATTTCAATCTTCTTTTTAGCCGACGCAACTATCTGGTTCATGGCATCGCCGACCTGGCCGCCGGCGGGTACGAGTTCCTCGCCTGTTTCAGGATCAACGTAGCCTTCAACCAGATATGTGCGGGCGGTGAGTTTTTCCGCGGCTACCTTTTCCACAGCGTAAAATTCGCGAATGATGGCTTGGGTAGCGCCGTATCGCTCATCCAGCGAACGCATGAACATCGTGGCGGGTATCTTGCTGGACTGATCTATTCGCATCGTGATGGAGTCTTTCTTGGTCACAGAAAGCTCTATCCAGCTCCCGCGTTCGGGGATAATTCTCGCGCCGTGCAGAGGGCGGTCAGACTCCTGAAGCTCGACCGTGAAGTCGACGCCAGGGCTGCGGTGAAGCTGCGAAACGATAACCCGCTCGGCACCGTTTATGATAAACTCACCGCCGCCAAGCATTATCGGAATTTCGCCGACGTAAATGCTCTCTTCGATGTCAATCTTCGGATCCTTGCAGACAAGTCGGCAACGGATGCGAAGCGGCAGGCCGTAGGTCAGACGCAAATCGCGACATTCCTGCGGCTTGAAGCGAGGTTCGCCAAGCTCGTAATCGAGATAGTCAAGACGCATGGTCTCGTCGTAGCTTATCATTGGGAAT
This sequence comes from uncultured Planctomycetaceae bacterium, assembly GCA_964536835.1. GTDB lineage: Bacteria > Planctomycetota > Phycisphaerae > SM23-33 > SM23-33 > DAONFI01. Next base: position 43,936 of record CAZIAZ010000010.1, read on the forward strand.
ACTTCCCTCAGAAGCGCTTCAAGGCCTTCGTTTTTACGTTTTGACGGCTCAATGTCTGCCTGGAGGAATCTTTCGTAACTGGCTGTCTGCAAGTCGATTAAGTTCGGCAGAGGTGCGAAATCACCAACTTTACAGAAGTTCCTTACAGAGTCCCTTTTAAGCATATGCTTTTTTACCTCTCTGCTAGCGATAACGGGCATGACTTAGGCGATGCGTTATCGCCGGCGTCACGTCCTAATCCGGATTTAGTTCACTAAACTGTTGTGGCTCAAGGCCACGGAATTTCCTGTCACGTTACAGCTTATGTCGCTCAAAATTTTGAGACAGTCCAAGCACGGCCAACTTACAAATTCATTTCGATAGCAACCGGCTAACCGCCTTAACTGTTGCAAAATCTCGGCGTTATGTGCAATTCGGTTTTTTTGTCGAATCCCGAAATACACATATACCCGAATCCCACAGACTTCCAGTCTGCCGGATACGAGTATAAGCCTTTGACAAATCCGTTTCTGGCATTACAAGCCCGTAAAACCTGGCCAGCCATTTAAACGCATCTGTCATTTTTATAAGGTTCCGCAATTTTTCGAGAATCCTTATAATATCCTTTTTAGTAGTCATTTCGGAATAATTTTTAAAAATATTTTTAAATTTTTTATATTTTTTATTCAAACTGACTGATTTAACGGTTTCCAGTATACTTAGGTGTAAAGGTAAATATTGTCAATCTGTCACTTTGAGTTTTTTTAAAAAACAACCAAAAACCAAAAAAATTCCGAAATAACCATCTGCCCGGCCTTGGTTAGCCAGGCAACTGCAAGAGACAAAGTACCTTCCGCCCCGATTATTCAGGGCGGAAGGCACAATGTTTCATATCCCATTCAGCCGTAAAAAGCAGGCCAAACAGGAAGGTTGACATTTTTTAATTTTTTTTAACTTTTTAAAAAATTTAAAAAATTATTCAACCACAGCTTTTGCGCCAGCCTCTTCAAGCTGCTTGACGGCTTCGGCGGCTTCGTCCTTGCTGGCATTTTCCTTGACGGTCTTGGGGGCGCCTTCGACGAGGTCTTTGGCTTCCTTGAGGCCGAGGTTGGTCAATGCGCGAACGACTTTGATAACCTGTATCTTGTTGGCGCCTGCCTCTTTGAGGACTACGTTGAAGCTGGTTTTTTCTTCGGCAGCTTCAGCAGCGCCGGCGCCGGCTGCAGGGGCAGCCATCATGACTGCACCGCCAGCTGCGGGTTCAATGCCGTATGCTTCCTTGAGGTAATCCTTGAGGGCAACGGCTTCCTTGAGGGTCAGTGCGGCGATTTTATCGCCCAATTCCTTGATTGCTTCTTCGCTCATTTCAAAAACTCCACTGACTAGTTGAAACTAGTCCAAAAAATGCCGGCTTGATAGGCGGAACCCCGCTGGTCCCATTTAAGCCCGAGCAGTCAGGCCCAATCCGCAGCCGAAAATTATTTCTTCCAATGCCGATTCTCAAAAAAAAATTCTTTTGAGAGCCGCTCCAAACACACGCCGAATAACTCCGACGCTCAACAAAAATCATCACTCGCCTTTTTGTTCTATGGACGAGAGAATGCCGGCTATCTGGCCGGCCGGGCCCATCAAGGCGCCGGAAATGTTCGAGCCGGCGGAAAGTATGCAGCCGACCAGCTGGCTCAGAGCCTCTTCCCGCGTCGGGAACTTGCTCAACGCCTTAACCTGCTCGTCGCCGCTGAACACGTCGCCGTCAAGAATCGCGCCCTTGACGGTAAACGCCGGCATATCCTTGTTGATTGCAAGAAGTTCGCGAACAACGCTGACTATGCTGTCGGCGCCGTAGGCTACTGCGCAAGGGCCTTCCAGAAGGTCAGTCGCAATATCGAGGCCAGCCTCCTTGAAGGCGGCTTTGGCCAATGAATTCTTGACTACTGTTACCTTAATGCCTTTTTCTGCAAGACGGGTTCGCATTGCGTAGGTCGAACCTGAATCGAGGCCAGTAAAGCCGCAGATGGCTACGGACGTTACTTCGTCGAAACGCTTGGCGAGTTCCTGCTTTATAAGTGTTTTTACCGGTTTGCTCATGGCTCACCTGCCTGTTTAATTTGCTGCAATCGCAATACCGGGCGTCATCGTTCCCGATACCGAGATTTTCTTGATGTAAGTGCCTTTGGACGTTGACGGCTTGTGACGTTTTACATAGTCGATGAAAAATTCGATATTTTCAACAAGCACCTTTTCGTCAAAGCTCATCTTGCCGACCGGCACATGAACGTTGCCGAAATCGTCATTGCGATACTCGATTTTGCCGGCTGCGAACTCAGCCACAGCCTTGGCCACGTCCTGCGCAACCGTACCAGCCTTCGGCGAAGGCATTTTGCCGCTCGGCCCAAGAACACGGCCAAGCTTGGAAACGCTCTTCATCATCGCCGGCGTAGCGATGGCCACGTCAAAATCCATCCATCCGTCCGTTATTTTCTTGATAAGGTCGTCGCCTCCGACTTCCACAGCGCCAGCCTTCTTTGCCGCCTCAAGTTCCGAGCCTTCGCAGAAGGCGATAACCTTCTTGCTCTTGCCAATGCCGTGCGGCAGGGATATTGACCCGCGAAGCTGCTGATCAGCCTGCTTGGGATCGATACCCAGGTGCATCACCAGGTCTACAGTCATGTCGAACTTCGGCACGGCGAAGGTTTTTAACGCCTTGACCGCATCTGCGACCGATACGGGCGCCGACGGCACTTTTTCCAGACACTGGCGGTAACGTTTTCCATGGCACACTTTTGCCATTGTTCTACTCCTGCGTCTTCATTGCGAACGTTTTCAACTTTTTAAATTTTTTTAAATTTTTCTTTAAAAAATCTTTTAAAAAATTTAAAAACCGTCCAAGACTCCCACGACTTTAACGCCCGTGGTTTGACGTACTGCCACAGTCGGCAGATTTTTACATATCGTCATTCGACATCAATACCCATAGACCTCGCAGTGCCGGCGATAATCCGGTCGGCTGCGTCAAGGTCGCGGGCGTTGAGGTCTTTGAACTTCGCTTCTGATATTTTGCGAATCTGCTGTTTCGTGACCTTGCCGACTTTTGTCTTGTTCGGCACGCCTGAACCGCTCTCGATACCCGCCGCCTCTTTGAGAAGCGCGGCAGCCGGCGGACTTTTGATGATAAACGTGAACGAATTATCGGCGTACACGGTTATCTCAACCGGCAGCGGCATACCGGGGGTCATTTCTTTCGAACGGTCGTTAAACTGCGAAACGAATTGGCCGATATTGACGTTTTTTGCGCCAAGAGCAGGGCCAATCGGCGGTGCGGGCGTAGCCTTGCCGGCAGGCGCCTGCAACTTTATCTTTGCTTTAATTTCTTTTGCCATCTTGCGTCTCTCTATCAAAAATGTTTATTCAGGCCACCAAGCCTTATAAACAGTGCGTAATCATTTTTATCGCTTGTCAGCCAGTTACCCGATTCCGCTTTTTCCAATTTCAAACAGGCTGGCAACTGAACAAAACCTACAAGCATCAAATCACAAAAATCGAACAATACTCAATTTTTTAGCCGACGCGACTATCTGGTTCATCGCATCGCCTATTTAAAATTCCAATCAGCCTCCGCCAAACTCCGGCGTGGCTGATAAATTTCATATCTTCTCTATCTGCCAGAATTCCAGTTCCACCGGCGTAGAACGGCCAAAGATTGTCACGACCACACGAACAAGGCCTTTTTCCGGCAAAACTTCGTCGATTTCGCCTTCAAAGTTTTCGAACGCGCCTTCTTTTATCTTCACCACGTCGCCCTTGGCGAACTCAACAGTGACGGCCGAACCTTCTTTCGCCAGCTCAACCTGCATGAGCATTTTGGCGACGTCTTCGTCCGCCATCGGGCTGGGCTTGCCGCCAGAGCCGATAAAATCACCGACTCCGTTGGTTTCCTTTATCGTAAACCACGTGTTTTCTTCAATGCTCCCGTCATCCTGGAGTTTCATTTCGATAAACACGTAACCAGGATACATCTTGCGGTCTACGAATTTCTGTTTTCCAGCTTTGCCGCGCGGGCTGGGCCTGCGTTCGGTCGGAACGAGGATGCGGCCTATCTGGCCGTCCAGCCCTTCAATTTTCACCTTGCGCACAAGCGCGTCGCGCACCTGCTCTTCCTTGTTGCTTGCAACACGAAGAACGCACCATCTCATCGACGGGTCAGAAGCCAACGGCTGACCCCCCTGGTTTTCAGACGCCTGTTCCGCATTGGTGTTATCGAGTTCAGTCATATTCGTCCGCCTTTATCAGCCAGTAATGCCAATCACCGAAAAGAGATTGACGAAAACGAAGTCAACCAGAAACAGTAAAGCCGCCAGAAGAAAAGTGGTAACTATAACGACTTTCGTCGAACCTATCACTTCCTTCGTGCTGGACCATGACACTTTTTTCATTTCGCCTTCGGTTGCTATGAGGAAATCAGCCGTCGACGGCCTATTTACGACATATTTGAACATAACCCACGCCAGCCCAAGCAGAATCAGCGCCGGCAGTATGAACTGCACGTATACGCTGACGTTGGGATATGCGCCCAGAGTCTGGGTGAGTGTCACGCAACCCCATGCGCCGACCAGCATTACGCCAAAAAAAGTCAGCCAGCGGGCATATCGGCCCTGCGACTTCTTATATATGTTCAATCCTTGCACTTACGTATATCCTCAAAATTATCCGAACGTCTGTAACTTGGCGATACTACCTGCGGTCACGGCTGTTACGGTTCTTCGCTACACGGCAGGGAGGAGTCGAACCCCCAACCTGCGGTTTTGGAGACCGCTGCTCTGCCAATTGAGCTACTGCCGTATAGAGCCCGAAACGGAACGAAGTTTTTTGCAGCCTGGTTCGCCGTAAAACGATTATGATTTTTACAATTTTTTAAGCTTTTTTTAAGCTTTTTTTAAAAAATCGCAGCATCATAATTTATCAGGCTTTCGCCTGCCGCCTGACGGCTGCTGCCTTCATTTACGGTTAAAAACCGCAAAATTACGGCGGCTACATCAAAAACTACGTTCCGCTCCAGAGCCTATCGGTTTTCATTACTTACGTTTGATTTTGTGCAGCGTATGCTTGCGGTCACGAGGGCAGAACTTGCTGAGTTCCAACTTCGGCACGCCGCCCTGAACGCGAACGTTCGTCCGGTAGTTCAGGTCTTTGCATTCGGAGCACTGCAGCCATACGTATTCACGGGCCTTGGATTTGGCCATTGTTACACCTCTTATTCAAGAATTTTCGTCACAACGCCGGACGCAACGGTACGGCCGCCTTCGCGGATAGCGAAACGAAGGCCTTCTTCCATGGCGATTGCCGTGTTGAGCAATTCGATGGTCATGGTGACGTTATCGCCGGGCATGCACATTTCCACGCCTTCGGGCAGAGCAACCGTGCCGGTCACGTCTGTGGTGCGGAAATAGAACTGCGGACGATAGCCGGTGAAGAACGGCGTATGACGGCCGCCTTCTTCCTTGCTCAGGACGTAAACTTCGGCTTCAAACTTGTGATGCGGGGTTATGCTGCCTGGTGCACAGAGAACCATGCCGCGTTCCACGTCAACCTTTTCAATACCGCGGAGGAGGCAGCCGACGTTGTCACCGGCTTGGCCCTGATCCATTTCCTTGTTGAACATTTCAACGCCGGTAATGGTGGTCTCGCGCGTATCGCCCAGACCGACAATCTGAACCTTGTCGCCAACCTTGACGATGCCCTTTTCGATACGGCCAGTAACGACAGTGCCGCGGCCTTTTATGGAAAACACGTCTTCGATGGGCATAAGGAAAGGCTTGTCAATTTCGCGAACAGGTTCGGGTATCCATGTATCGAGTGCGTCCATAAGTTTCTGGATGCATTCCGCACCAGGGCCATTGGGGTCGGCGATTGCGCCGGTGGCACTGCCGCGGATAATCGGAGTATTGTCGCCGTCGAAGTCGTACTTGTCGAGGAGTTCACGAATTTCCATCTCGACGAGTTCGAGGAGTTCTTCGTCTTCCATCAGGTCGCACTTGTTGAGGAATACAACCAGGCGGGGAACGTTAACCTGGCGGGCAAGCAGGACGTGTTCTTTGGTCTGGGGCATCGGGCCGTCAGGAGCCGAAACCACGAGAATGGCGCCATCCATCTGGGCGGCACCGGTAATCATGTTCTTGACGTAGTCAGCGTGACCGGGGCAGTCAACGTGAGCATAATGGCGATTGTTCGACTCGTACTCAACGTGCGAGGTCGCAATCGTCAGAATTTTGGTTGCGTCGCGGCGGCCCTGGCTTTCGGAAGCCTTCGCCACTTCATCGTAGCTGACAACCTTAGCAAGGCCTTTCGCGCCCTGTACGATGGTTATCGCTGAGGTTACCGTCGTTTTGCCGTGGTCGACGTGGCCGATAGTGCCGACGTTGACGTGCGGTTTCGTCCTGTTAAACTTTTCCTTGGCCATTCCTGTTACTCCTGATGAAAACCTATATAAACTATGTTTCACTTAAAGGCTTTTTGATACTCTCTCGTATCGCCAGGTCATGCCTCACCCGGGCATGCCACCTTCTTTTTTAGCTGACCTTTAAAAATTGCCTTTCCGCCCGATACCGCACCGGACATCTCGGCTAGGGTCATTTCAAAAGTACCAAATCGCTTGTTTATCATCCAGACAAGCCCCTGTCGGGCTGTCTTTAATATTTCAAAATATTTTAAAATATTTCAAAAATGGTTCGAATATTTGAACCACTCAAAAACATTCAAAAATCATTATGGACCTTTTTGCCGCCACAAAACAACAAAGCGGCGAAAAAGTGCACCACTGCCGCACAAACCGCCGCTCGTCCATAAGCCGCCAACAAACGCTATCCTGCAGCCGCCGAGCCGTTCCACACGGCAAAGCTGCTGATGGGATTCGAACCCATGACCTCGTCCTTACCAAGGAAGCGCTCTACCGACTGAGCTACAGCAGCAAATACCAACATGCACGTCAGCTCAGCCGCGTGCTCAAAATATCGTCTCGCTAAAATGTATATGTGCGCAGATATTCTGCGCCCCAATCCGTCGGGAAGCGATAAAATATACATTTTCGCCCGCTATTGTCAAATAATGCTTTATGGATTTTCCAAAAAAATTTTTAAAATTTTTTCACTGAAATAAACGTTCTCTCATCCGATGTACCCTTAAAACTACAACCCAAAACCATAACTCTTTTCAATAAAAAGAGTTGCACGCTTATAGATTTTATTTAAAAATTTTTACGGACAAGAATAGCCGAATTCCGGCATGTTAGAGCATGTTCCAAGATTTGTTTTTAAAAAATATGATGCAAGGCGCGTGTACGTCAAGGCGAAAATCTGCGATGACATATTTAAAAAATTGGCTTCATTGCAGAATTTTCCTTGTCGTGGGCCTATAATTGTGCAGTATATCGAAAATCAGGACTTTTTTGACATTAACAACCTTAACTCAGTATCATTTAAGGAGAAATACTCATGGCTGGCATTAAAGGTTCGAAGACTGAACAGAATTTGTTAAAAGCATTTGCGGGCGAGTCGCAGGCTCGCAATCGTTACACATATTTTGCGTCAGCAGCGGCAAAGGAAGGTTATGAACAGATAGCAGCCATATTCCAGGAAACGGCTGACAATGAAAAGGAACACGCCAAACGGTTTTTCAAGTTCCTTGAAGGCGGCCCTCTGGAAATCACGGCCACATATCCTGCCGGCAAAATCAGCGATACCCTGGAAAATCTGAAAGAAGCCGCCGCCGGCGAAAACGAAGAACACACCGTTCTTTACCCTGGCTTCGGCGACGTGGCAAAGAAAGAAGGTTTTGCGGAAGCGGCAGATGCGTTCTACAACATCGCCAAAGTTGAAGTGGAACACGAAAAACGCTATAGAAAACTTATCGAAAACATCGAGAAAAACCAGGTTTTCAAAAAAACCCAGCCTGTCCGCTGGAAATGCCGTAACTGCGGTTACGTCCATGAAGGCACGGAAGCGCCGGACAAATGCCCGTCATGCCTGCACGCAAAGAAATTCTTTGAAATCAAGGAGACCAATTATTGATTGGCTTTACTTGCGCAGAATTGAGCAAAAAAAAGGCCGGCTAACCGCCGGTCTTTTTTTGCGCCTTCACATTTTACGCTTTGTACTACGAAAGAACTTTGCCGTCACAATCTTTGAACGACCCTGTCAGTATCATGATGAAATCCACCAGCGTCCATACTCCAAAAAGTCCGCCGGTCAGCAGCATTGCAATGCCTGTACCTATTTTGCCGACGTAAAACCTGTGGATTCCCAAGCATCCCAAAAACACACACAACAAAGCGGCAGCAAGTCTGGTTCTTTCACTTTTACACACTGGCGGGCATTCCGGCTGAGATGTCGTGCACTGTTCCATTTCGATTTCTCCTTAAAAAATATAGATTTCGATTACCCCTACACTTATATTTTATTCCCGCAGACATGAAAATTCAACTTTGTCGGCCGATACTTGAGCTTTTCGGCCCATTCGGTTATCTTAAAACGCATGGCGGCCAAACAACGCAACAAACTGTTCGACTTCACTCAGGCACAAGGGCCGAGCGATGAACCGCACGTCGGCGAGTTCACCCGTTCGCCCGCATCCGCCAATAAAGATAAAAAAACCATCGGGGTATCGGAGCTTGTGGAGCGTATTCGCGGCGCACTTACGGCTGCGATGCCAGGCCGATTAGCCGTCGTCGGTGAAATCAGCAACCTGTCACGTCCCGCCTCAGGTCATTTGTATTTCAATTTAAAAGACGAATCCGCCTCCATAGGCGCGTGCATGTGGAAATCGTCAGCCGGCAAGCTCAAGTTTTCGCCAGCCGACGGCATGGAAGTGGTCGTGACCGGCAAGGTGGACGTTTACGGCCCTCAGGGCAAGCTGCAACTTTACGTCGAGAGCATTTCGCCGCGCGGCGAGGGCGCATTGGAACTGGCATTCCGCCAGCTCAAGGAAAAACTCTCCGCCGCCGGCCTATTCGACCCGACGCATAAAAGAACCATCCCGCAATTCCCGCGTGCGGTCGGCGTAATAACCAGTGCGACGGGCGCCGCCGTCCGCGACATCCAGCGCACCATCCGCCGACGTTGGCCGGGCATGAACGTGTACCTGCTGCCTGCGACGGTACAGGGCGAAGGCGCAGCCGCACAACTCGCAACCGCCGTAACCGCACTGGACTCGGCGGCTGATAAATTCGACATCGACGTCATCATCATCGGCCGCGGCGGCGGCAGCATGGAAGACCTCTGGCCGTTCAACGAAGAAATACTGGCTCGCGCGATTTTTGCCGCTCACACGCCGATAATCTCCGGCGTCGGCCACGAGGTGGACTTCACGATATGCGACATGGTAGCCGACCTCCGCGCCGCTACGCCGACGGCTGCGGCGGAACACGCCGTGCCTGACCGCGAAGAAATCGTGCGACACGTCGGCCAGCTTCAGTCGGCAATGACGCGTTCGACGTCGCAACGCATCCGCGCCGCGCGGCTAGCAGTCGACGGCATCGCGCGGAGCGTTTTCTTTCGCGACCCACTTTATTCGGTCAAGGCACGCACGCAGCGGATGGATGAACTTTCGGCGCGGCTGGCGTCGGCGCAGCAAGGACTGCTGTCACGGGCAAATAAAAGACTCGAACCGATGTCGCACCGTCTGGCAGCGCTGCATCCGTCGCGTTTGTGCGAGCGGGCGAAAGCGAAGTTGGATAATGTTTTTTCGCGGCTGAGATGGGTGCTCGGCGCACACAGCAAGCATGCAGGCGACAGGCTGGCTGAAATCGCAAGCCGCCTGACGGCAGCGCGGCCACAAATAAAACTGGCCATGGCGCGGCAGCATGTAACATCGCTGGAACGGCAGTTGGCGGCAATGAGTTATCGCAATGTCCTTATGCGCGGATTCAGCGTAACCCGCGGGCAGGACGGAAATATTTTACGAAGCACATCGGCAGTGACAGCCGGCATGCGAATTGAAACGGAATTTTTCGACGGAAAAATCAGCAGCACCACCGACGGCGATACCGTCTCCCCTGTAAAATCAGCCGGCAACAGCCAACCATCTAGCAAAGCCCCACGCAAAACCCCCGCCAAAAAACGCCAATCCCCCACCACCGACCAACCCGGACTTTTTGATTGACGATTTTTTGACTGATAAATTTCGATTTTCAAATTTGCTTGTAACTTGAGTCTTGTGACTTGAAAATTCCTGCACGCAGGGCAGGTTTTGCTTGATATTTCCGGCGTGGGCGAATAAAACATCACCCGTGGGGCAGAGAGTTATAAAAATGATAAAAATTGCATTCAACGGGGTGGAGTCTTAACAACATGGAAAAAACGCTGGTACTGGTAAAACCCGACGGTGTGCAGAGAGGCCTCATAGGCGAGGTCATCCGCCGCCTTGAAAACAAGGGGCTAAAAATCGTTGCGATGCGAATGCTGCAGGTAGACGAGGCTCTCGCCCGCAAGCACTATGCGGCACACGTGAATAAACCGTTTTTCCCCGGCCTTCTGACGTTCATAACCGCCTGCCCGATAGTGGCGATGGTGCTCGAAGGCCCATCAGCCGTCGCAGTCGTCCGTAACATGATGGGCCCCACAAACGGCGCAGAAGCACCGCTGGGAACTATCCGCGGCGATTACGGAATATCCAAGCAGTTCAACCTCGTCCACGGGTCGGACTCGCCGGAAGCGGCGGAAACTGAAATCTCGCTTTATTTCAATGCCGAAGATATAATGAACTACGATATCGCGGCTCAGCCGTGGATGTATTGAAAAGTTGATATGGTGTCATGCTGAACACAGTGAAGCATCTAACCGTCGATAGCGGAAGTTACAAGCAAGTTGCAAGTATCAACTTTAATGTGTTGGATAACGGTATTCGTAAATTTTGAAACTTGAATCTTTTAAATTGCTTGTAAATTGTGCTCTTGTTTCTTGAAGCTTACTGCGGTTTTAGATTTTTGAACTGCGTTCAAAATGACGCTTTTTATCTTTTGCAAACATTTGGAAATAAGGAGGCGAACATGGACAACAACCTTATCGGAAGGTGCGGGTTGTATTGCGGCGATTGCGAACATCGCGAGAGTTCCGGCTGCACGGGATGCGGCGGGCAGGCCGGCAGGATGTTCTGGGGCGACTGCCCAATATTCGCCTGTGCCAACGCAAAAGGCCTTCTGCATTGCGGCCAATGTGAAGTGTTTCCGTGCGACGGCTTGAATGATTTCGCCTTCGACCCGCAACACGGCGACAAAGGCCGACGTATCCGAATCATCCGCGAATGGAACGACCAGGGAATCGACGTCTGGGTCGAAAAGCACATCAAAGAAAAAGCCGACAAATCGAAAGGACCGAAAAAATGAGCGACCTCGCCGGACGTATCGAGCAGCTTCGTGAGGAATTGCGGCGTCACGACAGGTTATACTACGTTGAAGCCGCTCCTGAAATATCCGACCGCGAATACGACCGGCTGATGGCAGAACTCAAGGCTCTTGAGCAGGCTAATCCGATATTCATCACGCCCGATTCGCCCACGCAGCGCGTCAGCGGAGAACCGCTCGAAGGTTTCCGCACCGTCCAGCACGCCCAGCCCATGCTCAGCATCGAAAACACCTACTCGCACGAAGAGCTTCTCGAATTCGACGCCCGCGTCCGCCGCACACTCGGCGAAGACACGACGTACACGTATCTCGTAGACCCGAAAATCGACGGCGTCGCCGCGTCGTTGCGGTACAAGGGCAGAATGCTGGTAATGGTCACCACCCGCGGCGACGGCTTGCGCGGCGATGATATCACGTCAAACGCGCGCACGATTAAATCCATACCGCTGAATCTCGGCAAACGCGATTTGCCCGAAATTTTGGAAATACGCGGCGAAATATATTGGCCGCGCAGCGCGTTCGAGGAATATAACCGCAAACGCGAAGCACAGGGCGAAGAGCCGCTGGCTAACCCGCGAAACGGAACAGCCGGCACTCTCAAACAGCTCGACCCGCGCGTTGTCGCGGAACGCAAGCTAGCGTTCTTCGCACACGGTTTCGGCGAAATGTCGCAACCGCCGGCTGCCACAGCAGGCGAACTGGCTGACATGCTGCGGGTCTGCGGCATGCCCGTCGATTCGCACCGGCACATCTGCAAAAATATCGAAGAGGTCTGGAATGTCATAGAACAGTGGCAGTTGCAGCGGGGTGACGTCGATTACGATACCGACGGCATGGTCGTAAAAATAAACGAACTGGACCTGCGTCAAAAACTCGGCACGACGCGAAAATATCCCCGCTGGTGCATCGCCTACAAATATGAAACCGACCGCGCGCGAACGAAACTCAAAAGCGTCGATTTCCAGGTCGGCCGTACCGGCCAGATTACACCGGTGGCGAGATTCGACTCAGTTCCGCTGGGCGGCACGCGGGTGTCGAATGCGTCGTTACACAATTTCGATGAAATAGAACGGCTGGACGTGCATATGGGCGACACCGTACACATCGAAAAAGCCGGCGAAATCATTCCGCAGGTCGTCGACGTCGTCCCCGCAGAACGGCCTTACAACGCACCGAAAATCACCCCTCCGACACTCTGTCCTTCATGCGATTCCGTACTGCAATGGCAGTCTGTACCTGAGGGATTCATCGCCTACCGCTGTACGGAAAAAACCTGCCAGAAATTTTTAAACCGCATACTGCGGAAAAATATGCCCTCAAAATGCCCAGCCTGCGGCGGGCCGGTCGAACAGGTAGACCACCTGACCGAACTGCTCTGTGTAAATCCGCACTGCGTGGGCATACTGCGGGAAAGCATTTTGTTCTTCGCCGGCAGAAACCAGATGGACATCGACACGCTTGGGCCGGAAATTGTCGACCAGCTCATATCAAGCGGCCTCGTCAAACACGTAACCGACCTGTATGACCTTACAAAAAATGAACTGGTCGAACTCGAACGGATGGCTGACAAGTCTGCGCAGAATCTCATGGACGCCATACGGGCATCAAAGAACCGCGGCCTTGCGCGGCTATTGGCGGCGTTGGGCATCCGTCACGTCGGCGGACGTGCCGCTGAAATACTGGCTGACCATTTCCGCAATATCGACGCACTCATGGCAGCGCCGGCGGATGAACTGCAAGGCTTGACCGACATAGGCGAAAAAATCGCAGCCAGCGTCACTGAATATTTTGCGAGCAAGAACGGCAGATATACTATCGAACGGCTCAAAGCTGCCGGCGTAATCACAACCCAGGATATTTCGCAAAGCACCGCACCTCAAACGCTGGACGGCAAAACGGTGGTGGTGACCGGCACGCTGATTAATTTTACGCGGCAGCAGGCGCAGGACGCAATAAAAGCCGCCGGCGGCCGCGCAACTTCCAGCGTCTCCGCATCAACCAGCTTCGTCGTCGCCGGAGAAAACCCTGGCTCAAAAGTGGACGATGCAATCAAACTCGGCGTCGATATAATCGGCGAAGACGAATTTATCGACCGCCTCGACCTGAAAGATTTTATGCCGTCAAAAACGCCGGACAAAACACCCGACCTGCCTGGCCCCCTATTCGCATAGAGTCCGCTTTTTCACACAAGCCGTCCAAAAAACCGGCGGACACAAGGCCAAGCTTTGGCGTTAAAATTTATCGCATCGAACCGACATATTCGCCGTCTTCGTCAAAGAAAAACTGTCAATCCAATTTAATTCACATGCCAGGCATAAACAACGGAAAGTTGCTTTTTTTGCCTTCCATCGCCGCCTTGGTCATTTCAGACATAAACCAGCTGATGATGTCGTTAAATATCGGCATCGGAATGTCTATGCGAATGTTTTCCACATTGCCTTCGCAAAAATCCGATATAACAACAGGCGATTTTGCTTTAAATGTAAAAAAATCACTCTTACCGGAAACCGATTCATCGTCAGCGGTAGCCGCATCAGCCGGTGCGGAGGTTGCAGCCGGCTTTGACGCAGGCGTATTTGCAGCACAGCCGGCTTTAATGTCATTGAAAGTGTCAAAGATATTTTTGAGATTTATCAGCATCACGGTATTGGTGTTTCCAGGCAGCTTTTTCAATGCGGCTGCAACTTCAGGAATTTTGTCCAACCTGCCACCTTCGCGAGCAGCCTTGATGGCGTCCGCAGCAAATTCCACTCCGCCGCCGAAAGTCACTACAACCGTATGCTCATCCATTTTGCCATACAGCGCACGTATCTGTTCGTCGCCAAAAATCTCCAATATTTTCTTGCTGGCATCTTCGGAAATTTCGCAGTTGCTTATATCCATCGTTACCGCACTCAACGTTACGCCTTCGACGATTGCCACGTCCGGCACATTGTCAATTTCGATATTCCTGATTTTTTGAACGCCTGCAAGTCTGTCGGTATTCACCGGTTTGCCTGTTTTTTCTGCAACCTTGTCCGCAACGGCAGTGAGCGTCTTCACGTCGCCGTTATCCACCATCGTATGTAAAACTTCCCGCAAAAAATCCACCTTCTGCGGCACAAGCGACAGAAGCACATCGGCACTGTTGCAATTAAAACAGGCGGAAATGGCCAACAATCCCTTGTCGCTCCGGCCGACGTAAAATTGCACGTCCCGTATCTGCTCCTCTGCCGCCATAAGAATTTGTGTAAATTTTTCCTGAAACTCGTAAGACAAATCCGGATTCACCTTATTGAACAGGCTCATTATCGTGCTGATAATCCGGTTATTTTTGCCGGGCACGGCTCTCTGGAGGCTGATAGCCGAAACCGCCATAAAATATCTGCCGCCCGGCAGCCTGTTGAATTCAACAGGGCCCTTGTTCGCCTCGGCAGCCGACATTTCCGCCAGCTCCGAACCTTTTTTGTACTCCAGGGACAACGTGAACGACATGCCGTTTTTGCCAACGTCAAGGCCGACGACTAATCCGTCTATCTGTTCGTTACGCCTCGCTTCATCAATTATCTCCTTTCGCTGCCGTGCGTCCATTTTCACGGACGGGTCTGACGCAGCGTTGAGAAAATACGGCAAAACAGTCTTGCAGTTGGTGAAAAACGTCATATCGTTAGCCGCCATCAATTTTCTCTGCGATGCGGTCATGACCGTATCTATCGACGGATTTTTTTCATCTATAAGGTCTAACGCTTTTTTATCCTTGCTAATGGCAATATAATCGCCAACCTGCCTGAAAAAAAACACGTCAGCCGCTTTAGCCATCTTCATGCTGTGCGTTTTTTCATCTATGGCATAACAAGCAAAAACGTCTTTGACATTTCTGCCGGCAATGAAAAATACCATCGGCATTTTGTTGAAATTAGCCAACTTGGCAGAGTCGGGGGCGAATCCGTATTTTTCAAGATTTACAACGACCACGGCAAAGCCGCCCTCAGGATTGAACCCGGCGCCAAGGCCAAACCTGGCTTTGAATAAAGGCATAAATCCCGACGGCGCCATCCCCTGCATCATATCGCCCAAATCCGTCGCTGAGACGAATTCCATGAATTTATCCATCAGCCGCTCAATATTTTCAGTCGCAATAAATCCCGCACAATCAGCAGGAATCACGGTAACAACCGGTTTTACCGGTATCCGGCGTACTGCTGAAATTGTCGCCGGTTTCGTCTCAGCAGCATTCCTCGCCATTGCCGCGGAAACGCAAAAAACTAAAACCAATAGTGAAAACACATGTTTTTTAAACATCTTACCTCTCCTTTATCCATGATATTCAAACATAAAACAACAGTTGGCAATCTGGAATCTATTATAATATGACCACACTTACTAGAACCTATCCCAAAAACCTTGGCTGCCTGCAATCGGCTCTTTTGCAGCCTG
>CAZIAZ010000011.1:0-56262 GCA_964536835.1 uncultured Planctomycetaceae bacterium
CAGCCCGTAAAATTGCTCGATTTCGGCGACGCCCATGTTTTTGGGATAGGTTCTACATAAATAGCCGGCTGTAATTGGGATACTGATGGTTTGAAACGTTGAAACGCCATGTTCTACGTGATGCTCTAGCTTACAGGATACAGGAAATGAATTCTGCTTCTGTATTTCTTGATGTATTCATCATTATGTTCATCGCCGCCTGGAATATTGTTGCTCAGCCATATCTCCGGTTCTTTTCCGAGACGTTTGATGGCTACGGCCGTTTCAGCCATGAGGGCATTGAGTGTAAAACACGTGGCAATGGTGGCTGATGCGCTGAGAGGATTCTCTATGCCGGGTACTCTCAGGACTGCGTCGGGTTTGGGCACATGATTGTCGATGGCGACATCGGCAAGTTCGTTAAGATTTAATTTGGTTGGATGTCTCCATCGAAAATTTTTGGGTATCTGGCTGGCAAACAGATGTGAATTGATTGTAATAAGTTTTGTGCCGCGTTTTTTTGCCGCCAGTGCCGTGTCAATTGATGCGGGGTTGAGGCCGTAAAAATTCACTACGATAAGTATATCGTCGGCCTCAACCTGATAATAATTCAGAATGAATTCACCAGTGCCAGCCAATCTTGACATCGTAGGCCTTGACTCAAGTACGTTCATGCCAGGCGGAAATATCGGGTTGACCGGCACAAGGCCGCCGGCTCTGTAAAAAACTTCCATACCGGCGATGGCTGAATGGCCGCCTGCGCCAAAAATATTTATTAAGCGGCCCTGCACGACTTTTTCAGCAAGCAGGGTTGCTGCCTGTTGAATATGCTTTTCTTCGTTTTCTTCGATTTCCTGTAAAATCTTTTCGATGCTGTGATGATATTGTGAAATAAGACCCATAACCATTCCCTTTGTAAAAAACACTCTAAAAAACGTCTGGAGCGATTTTCAAGATGAAAATTTTTAAAAAATGCTACGATATTCGGCCAACCGTGCCTTGGTGCCATGTTTCATTTTGATAAAAACTTTTAAACAAATCTGTAACGGATAACGCAGTATGTTTTCAGACCTACAAGATTCAATTTCGTTTTGTCGCCGAGGAAATGAATGTCAGGAACGTTCTGTATTCCTATGCCATCCGGCATGAGACATTGTAAATCTTTAATGTTTCCATCGATAATGACCGAAACGTCACTTGGATTTCTGTTGTCGTAATTAAGCAGATGCAGGAATTGTTCGCCGTCGTCGTTGGCGAATGTATCTATCGCGATAAACGGAGAACTTTCGACGTGGACTTTTTCGACGGATAAAAGTTCGCGAACGTTTTTGACGAATTTCTCATGGCCTTCAGGGAGCGGAAGATCCTTATACCACATCCCGCCTGTTTCGTCTCCGACCATTTTGTTGAACTCATGTTCTGATGCGAAAGCGATTTTTTCCGGAGTTCCGACCAGTTTTCTGACGTTTGGATGTTTCCATAACTTGTCGGGATATTCGCCTTCGTGCGGCAGACCCCATTCGTCGTGAGTACAGCTATTGCCGGTTACGAGCAATTTGCCGCCGTTGTTCATGAAATCGAGGAATTGTTCCATGTCGTTTTTGCTTACGTATTTTACGTCCGGAATCACAAGCACCTGCAGCCCGTCGTAAAGATGTCTGTCATCGTGGTCTACGAATCGGAATGGAATCTGATGCTGCAGGAAAGCCTGCACCGCGCCCTGTAACGATAACCACGTGTTGAGCGAATCCATGCAAAGGTTTTCTCGATTCTGATAAATTCCTATTACTGCGTTGCATGTCGCATTTTTATAGATATCCGAATTATTTTTGATGAATTTCGAGACGATATCCAGCGCCTGAAGGAATATGGGCCGTTGATAAAGCGTGTGATTTTCGTTGCCGTCCATTCTGAGCCCCCATGTTGTGGTAACGGGGTGGCCGCCGAAGGCAAGGCCTTCGCAGAATGATAGCAGACATTCTTCCACTGAATCCGGCCAACGCATGCTGCCGTCGTTCCGGTAAAGATGATGGCTGACAAATATCGAATAATTGGATGATTGGCCGTATTTGTACAAGACGGCCTGGTGACGGGTGCTTTCGCCTGTGCGGGCTGGAAAGCGGAGATTTTCTGCACAGACAAGATGATGCGTTTTGCCCAAATCAGGCGGATAAACGTTGATTCTGTACGTGTCGTTAAAACGGCGGCTGATGGCTGGATTGCCGCCGAAAATGGCTTGCGGCTTTATTTCGTGAATTTTTTCAGACAGGGTAAGCATTATGTCCTGCCGCTGTTTCTGGCGGAATTTGACCGTTGCCAGCCATAGCGGATCGTGATTGTCTAGTACGGGAACAAGCGACATGCCTTTGAGAGATGATAGACCGAAAATGCGTTTGGCGCTGGCTTTGTCGAATGTTTCTGTCAACCATGTCCGGAAAGCAGCCTGACATCGCTCGCAATAGCAACCCCTGTAATAATCGTTATCCAGTCTTATTCCGTCGAGGTCGCAGGTTTTCAAGCCCAGCTCTATGCCGTCGAGATAATACTGCCGTACTTTTGCGTTGCTGAAACATAGCGCCGGCCGGTCATACCGGTATTGAATTCGATTGCCCTTGGCGTCAATCTGGACGCATTTTTTCGCCCAGGGGTTTTCGAGGAAAAAAGTTTCTTCCTGGACTGAAAAGAATTGAAAATAACCGAACACGCGCAAGCCGACTTCATGTGCGTTTTGTACCATTATACGGGTTCGTTCCCATTCTTCCTTTTCACTTTTAAGTCCAAAACCATACAGGAAATGTATTTCAATTATTGTATAACCGGCGTCTGCTATCTCACGCAATGCTTCCTTTTCGTGCATGCGTAAATACCATCGTTCCCACTCTTCGCTGCTTTGATCGACCAGGCCCATCACGCAGACCCTGGTACGGCGGCTGAATTGTATGGTGTAATGAAAACCCATGTTGAAGCATTGTGGAATTTCGAATATTTCTGCTTTCATATGCGTGTTCGCCTCATGAATGCATTGTTAAATTTCGTCGCAATGAGTTTGCGTCAAATCGGATTTGCCAGCAACTCTTCCTGCGATGTCAGTTGACAGATTTTTTCCGCCGGCATATTCAATATATGTAAGTTCGCCAATCCGGAATCGGTTTCAGCAAGTGCAAGTCGGATGTTCTTTGCATCCGGCCGGGTAATTACCATGTCATGAAAATAGCACATGTCAGTATCAGGATTGACGGGGCCGAGATCGAATGACCGCCTGGCGGCAAGGTCGTAAACGAAAACATGCATTATAGGAAACCCTGCTGTGCCGATAATATGGTTTTTATCCAGCATTTCCATGGACGTTATGCGTTCCGAGCCGTTTATGGCTGTACAGCGACTGCCGCCAAGTTTCCTGATTTGCTCCCTGGAAAGACTTGGATGCGTCGGCTCTATTGCATAGCATAGTTCTTCGATTGCAAGTCGTTCGGTATCGAGCAGGAAAAGAGTGCCGTCGACTCGTCCGCCGATTAAGCCGGCAGGAGTGCTGACCCATGAATCCATGCCGCTGTTGAAACGAATATTGGTCTCAAGCGGGTCAATGAGAATTTCCGTTCGCTCAAGCTGTCTGGCGTCGTGGTCGTAGAAGAACAGGAACGCGCCGGAATTGTTCGCCACTACGGCATCGCCGCGCTGTTCTCCCATTGAACGACGATAAACGCCGAACACTTTTTTCCCGACGCATCCCAGGCTATGGCAGCAGTACGCGCTTATTTTACCAAAGTCGCACATTTCGCCCGTTTCATAATCGAAGGAGAAAAAGTGGTTATCAGGCAATGAATAGCCTGCCGCAAAACCATCTCCGCCAAATAAGCCGTGTATTGTGTTTCTTTGAACCGGAATGCCGAGACATTCCAGCTTTTTTGACGCCGGTTTATATGAATATAAAGCTCCGCCCTGAAAAATTCTGGCGTCGAATGGCCAGCCGCCGTCATCCCACCATATGTGCGACCCATGCCCCAATAAGAGAGTTTTTGCGAATTTCCCGTTACCGAGAATCATGGCACTGTGGATTTTGTCGCCTACTGAATAGGCATAAGTGCCTTTCCTGCCTTTTGGCGGGAATC
This sequence comes from uncultured Planctomycetaceae bacterium, assembly GCA_964536835.1. GTDB lineage: Bacteria > Planctomycetota > Phycisphaerae > SM23-33 > SM23-33 > DAONFI01. The sequence goes on from CAZIAZ010000011.1 coordinate 4,089, forward strand.
GCAGGCCTGTGTCCTGAATCTGCATTGTGTCAAGGTCCATGCGCAATAATACGGGGCCGTCACTTACATGGCTGGTAGTGCCGATGAAAAGCGTATTGTCGTCGACAGCCTGCAAGGCTGTCAACGCCCCAATATGCGGAATGAAGTTGCCTACATTTATACTTATTATCTCTTCTTTTTTATTCGACATCTTTACTCCAGGATTTATAAAGGATTTTTCTCTGAAAATGGTTTTGCAGTACTGCCTCGCTGTATCAATCGTGGTGACCAGACCAGTTTGGTTTGGCTTAATAATGCGTCGTGCATCATCCAGAGCAATAATTGGCCGGCCATTTTGGCCATCTCCGACCAGGGCGTGTAAATGCTGGTCAACGCCGGGTGTAAAAATGCTCCTTCTTCAGTGCCGTCGAAAGAAATAAGTGAGACCTGATCCGGTATCTGGATTTTTCGTTTGGCGGCTTCGGAGAGAATGATTTTTCCGAGGCGGTCATGGGCTGACACGATGGCAGTGACTCCCAGTTCCATGACCAGGGTCTCAAGTGAATTGCCGACCGCCTCTACGGTGTTTACATCTGACATCAGGCATGCCGGGTCAAATTGAATATTTCGTATTTGCATTACTTCACGGATTCCCTGAAATCTTTGCTGATTGGACTGTATGTCTAGCGAATTGAAAATCATGCCTACCCGTTTATGCGACAAGTCCAGAAGGTGCATTGCCGCCATGCGGCCAGCCTGAACGTGGTCGGTAGTGCATACTGGGACGGTCGGATCGGAATCCGTGCGATTCAAAAGTACGAAAGGCAATCCGGCCGTTCGTGCTGCCGATATGAATCGGCCGGTGTCTTCATCCCTTAATCTGTAGCCGATAAGGCCTTTCGCCTGACGAATGCAATCTAACCACGAATAGCCCTTATATTCTTTTAGTCTTACCGGAATTACACTACTGCCGTTGGCTTCCATGACGTTTTGAAGATTTTCAAGAACGCAGACGCTGATTTCGGTATTGCCGTCGCCGCAGAAGCTGTTGTATTCCGGCTGAACGAGTGCGATTGCATTGCCGGTCAGCAGTGACGGCTGCATGCGATTTCGCATTCCCTTGCCCTGGCCTTCGAGTACTTGGGTAACCGCCAAAATACGCTGTTTTGTTTTAGAATTTACCTTTTCATCATTGCTAAGTGCACGCGAGACCGTACTTACGGAAACTCTTGCCACTTTTGCAACTTCGTGCAGGCGTAATGGGCTACGGCTTTTAATCATATATGTAATTCTCCTGTGTATCTGTCCATCTATGGCCATAGTATAACAAAGTTTGCATTACTTTGCAATATTTTGCAAAAAAATAATATGTAAAAATCTATAGAATATGACTTACGCATGGGTTGAATATTATATAAGGCTGTATAAGCATGACAAGAATTGCTCGTTAATAGTCAGAATTACCCTATTGACAACTTAATATTATTGAGATGAATTTGTCACGAATTCAATATATTAAAAACATATTTTTACAGTTTAATTGCGACTAAATCGGATAATTTGTCATTTGGACGAATTGATTGATATTTGTAAATCCTGTATGTGCAATGTGTTCGGACCAAGAGGTGTGGTTGGGCGGTTTTTGCTATTATTTTTTTGTAATTTGCAAAAAATATATTGCATTAATTGCAAAATAAACTATAATCTAAACAGGTAGGTGTTGAGAAGAGTTGCTACAGTGGCTTCAAAATCGAAACGGAAAGGAATTAATTATGCGAAACCTGATTTTAATGTCGATTGTAGGGATGTGCTTGGGCCTGTCAGCCCGCGTTTATGCTGACTCCATTACGTTAACCGGTACAGATCAGACTGACAATATGACCATGGCTCAGACGGAATGGAAAATCTGGGGCAGTTATAATGTAAACTATGTTGGATATAAGCCCAAGGTTGATACAAAAGCGGACAATTTGTATCGTTCTGCCCTGAAGTTCGATGTAGCCGGCGGCGTAAGTGGCGTTACGGCAAATCAGATTACCAGTGCGAAGATATATCTCTACGCCAAGATAGCTGCTACAGGTATTTCTCAGTCGCAGTTCGGTCTGTATCGTCTGCGGCGTACATTTGACCCCGACGATTTTGTTCAGGGTGCGATTGTGTCCGGCCAGACGACGTGGCAGTGTTCAGAGCTTAGTCCGACGGTAGTATACTGGAGTGAGGCTGGTGCGTCTTCGACGACAGAGGATATTTATGCCACTGCCGATGCTACGTTTACCGGCCCGTCGACTACAGCTTATGAGTGGGTGCAGGTTGACGTCACTCAATATGTCAAGGATGTGCTCAATGGTGCTAACGATTACGGATGGATGGTGAGAGCTGTGGATGAGACCACCGGCAATTATATAATATATAACGGCTCAACAAATGTGGCAGGCACTATACCTTATCTGGTTGTCGAATACTCTGCCGTTCCTGAGCCGATGACTGTAAGTATGGTTGTCCTGGTTGGTGGAATCATTCTTCCCGTGATGAGACATTTGAAAAATAGAGTCTGATTTGCATTTAATCAGGCTAAGTGTATATGTGATGTGTTACGAATTATGTTTTTTAAACAAAGCTGATTTTCAATACAAAAAACCGACAGAGTATTTGGAAGTCGATTCAGATACGCATATGATTTGAATGTGAGGCATTAAGTGTGTGTTAGTCGTACCCGATTGTCTTAATGAAAATAAAAAGCCTTAGGAACTGGAAAATGAGCCTCAGTCACAAAATACATATTGGATTTGGGCAAAACAGCAGAACTAAGTTCTCAGGCGACAAGAATCGTAGAGGTTTTACACTTATTGAGCTGTTGGTGGTAGTTGCGATAATTTCCCTTCTTGTATCGATACTTTTGCCGTCTCTGTCGCAGGCAAAAGAGTTGGCCAAGCGTGTGGTTTGCGCCTCGAATCTTCGCGCTCTGGGCATGGGGATGATGCTTTACGTGGACGATAATAATAATCTCTTGGGCAGAACGTTTACGCCGACAACTGCCGTTCAATTTAATGCATATGCGGATACCTGTTCAGCGAATCCATATCTCTCTTATGTGGGAATGACCAAAATGTTTGCATGTCCCGACAATGCGACAGAAACCGTCGATTATGAGAATTTTTGTTGGGGTGTTTGGGTGGAAAATGGTTATGCAGGCTACATTTTTCTGAATAATTATCCGTTATATCCTGTAGAAAAGTATGGCCCGCGGATTGATGTGATTAGGAGTAGTGATTCTCTTATTCAGGACTATATTGTCACAGAAAACGAGTGGTTTTATTTCAAGAGAAATCATCCTGCGAATGGCGGCAATGTACTGTCTGTCGACTTGAGTGTAAAGTATCAGCCGGATAATTGGGATAGTTTTGAAGAAAAAGTCATGCCAGCCCGCGGCAGCACCTATCTGGTTGATATTACTACGAATGCCTGCGTCAGATAATATTAATATCTCCGAGGGCATATTTGACAATGACGAGATGGGCGGAGTGTCAATCCTAGGGCGTGTCTAAAATTATCCAGATGAGCGTTAGCGTAGTATTCTTAATGTAGAAATCTTGTAAGGAGTCAATAAGATGCATTCATTGTGTGGCCGTATTTTTTTTGTATTTTTGACGTGTATGACTTTTTTATCATGCAACCGTCTGCTATCCGAGAATGTTGCGAATGACGAAAAAGCAGGCAACAAGGCGCAGCCGTTGTTTTTTGATATGGGCCATCCGAAAAATCCGGTTTGGCCCGGCGCTGTCGGAGTGAATACCAAGACCGTATATACGGCTCAAAAAGGGTATGGCTGGGTAAAAAATGACATGTCAGGAAAAGAGCAGGGCGGCAATGGCGATTTTGTTGACAGGATTATAGAAAAAGTCAGAGGGCATCTTACTCCGGATGATTTGACGGGAGATTACGTTCTTTGGAGAGGCGGGAATGTTCCTTTACACTTCCGGGTCGATGTTCCCAACGGTGAATACATAGTCCATCTTTGGATGAATGGAATACTGAGAGCGACTACTTTTGTTAATCTTGGGGATTATTCAATTTTTGCGAACGGGCAAAAGGTAGCGGAGTCGAAATGGAATAAAGATGATTTCAAGAAAATGCTTTTCCGCGAGTATTCCAATAAATACGAATGGACTCCTGGAGACGATATCTGGGACAAATATTTTCGCGGGAAATTTGTGTCTGAATATGAGTTTCCTGTCAAGGTTGAAAATAACAGACTGGACATCGATATCAGCATGCCGCAGAATGGGGATAATGAAAAGAACAAGCTGTTATCGCGTCAGGTATGTACAGTTAATGGAATGCTTATTTATCCTGCGGCGAAAGCAGAAGAGTTAAAGGCTACGCTTGAATCCATTAATAAAGAGCGTAAGCAGCAGTTTGAAAAACAGGCATTATTGAATATTGCGCCTCAAAACGGAACAATGCCGGCCATTTCAAAAGAGTACCAGGAATCCGGATATGTGCCGTTTGTACGAAATTTTTGTAAAGACCTGTACCATAACAGTCTTCCGGTGGAAGATGAGATAGGCAAACCGGTTACTATTTCAGCCGCGATTGGAGAACGCGCGATAAGCCGGTTTGCAATAAGACCGCTTTGTAATTTAAAGAATATCACGCTGGAGATTTCCGATCTGGTTTCGGATAACGGCATGAAATTGCCGCCGGCATGTGTTTCATGGCATTGGCTAAGATATATAGAGCAGCCGGTGGATAAATATAAATTTAGGACTCTCGATTATCGTCCTATTGCAGATTTGATAATGCCGGCTGGCTCTTCGGATGCCGTGAAAGATTATAATCGTCAATTTCTCGTGGAAGTGACTCCGTCGAAGGCTGTGGCAGCCGGTGTCTATAACGGCACAATCACCATAAAGCCGGCAAATGCACCAGCCGTCAAGCTGGCCCTGAAAGTGGTCGTCTATCCGTTTAAATTGGAAACGTATGCCAACGACGATGAACGCATTCAGATATATGACCCCAAGTCTTTCTTATGCCACTATGGCAACTTGTGGCTGACAAGTGACGACAAGGAATTTTGGGAATATGTCGATAAGGATTTGTCGTTGATGAAAAAATATCGGATGGCTCCAACTGTGATGTTTGACTGGTTTGCATCCATGAACGATTTGGACAGGTTTATGGACATATACATGAAATACGGATTTCATGGATATCCGCTTTTTGGCGGCTATGAACTTTTGCGGATATTTGACGGTAAAAAACCTGAAAACACTGGCATTTCGCCCTTCATCGAAGTTCTTAAACAGGTCACCAGCCGTCAGAAGGAAAAACATTGGCCGCCGTTTTTGTTTTATTGCACAGCCGAAATTCATACCGGAATGCCTGCGTATATCAAAGCCAAAGGATTTCTCAAACAAATGAAAAATGCTGTTCCTGATGCTAAACTGCTGGTGCTGATTAACAAAAATGATGAGATGGACATGCTTGTAAATTCTGATGCGGACGTTATCGGCCCCAATGCCGTATCCATGACGGAAGACGGTATAGAGAAAGTCCGGCAGGCGAAAAAGAAGCTCTGGTTCTACGGCTGGGGCCGTGAGAGATTCCGATGCGGCCTGATTGACTGGCGAATACGAAACAGGGGCGGCGTGAGCGAGTGGTATTCGTTTGTTGCGCAGGCTCCGTTTAATCCTTTCGACGGCAAGTATCCCGATTGCTGGAATGATGCACCGCCGTATTTAGGCCCGTCAGGTCCGATTCCGACGATGAATCTTGAAATTTTCACGGCAGGGCGCATAGACTTTCTATATCTGGCCACCCTTGAGCAGTGGCTGAAGCGGGCCGGCAAAATAAAAAGCCCGCAGAGCATTCAGGCATGCGCAAAAGCCCAAAAAATTATCGATGAATTAAATGAAACTATTGTGCCGGATTATTACTATTATTATAAGCGAAGAAAACTTGCAATGAATGCGATGTCGCCATTGGATATACCGAGAAAGAAAATTTTTGGTTTTGCCGATGAGGATTATGACAAACTTCGCCAGAGAATTGCAGAGTCAATTTGCGAGTTGAAAGATGCCTGTAAGTAAAGCTTTGATATTATTGTTGATGTTTCTGCCCTGTGCCGCCGGCACGGATGCGTGTAAGACCGTAAAATTGACCGATGATGAATATGACAATCATTCGCCGGTTTGGTCGCCAAATGGCAAAAAGATAGCATATGTTTCCATACGCGGCAGAAAGAAATGCTTGGTCTTGCGGCCGGCTGCTTGCAGTAAAGACGAAAAAATACTGGCTGAAAATATTGCGGATACCCCAGTGATTTCATGGCAGCCGGATGGCAGATTCATTGCAGTTACAGCATGCCTCAAGAATGAAAAGCTTGTCTATGTTATCAATACGGTAACGGGCCAATGCCGCGTATTTCCAGGTACTTTCTGCAAGTATTCTCCTAACGGGAAAATATTGGCTGTAATTCAGAATGGCAGAATTGCATTGTTAAATTCTGTTACCGGTAAAGTAGACAAAAAATTTAAAGTACCCGTTAACGTACAGGGTTTTGATTGGTCGCCAGACGGGAAAATTATTTTTTATTCCTGCGACGGCGATCTTTGGAAAATGGATATAGATGGGAGCTCCATTGTCCGTCTCTTGAATCATACTAAAGGCAGCAAGGGCGTGACGTCACCATTTATTGAATCGCCTAAGGTATATCTCGGCGGGAAAAAAGTGATTTTCAGTCTGATTGTCGACGGCCTTTATGCCGGAACTACGCATAATATGACAGGCAGTTATGATATTGCAAATGCGTCATTCGCGGTTTTGGGCGATGCCGACGGATGGGATGTTTCGCCATGCGGGAGATGGATTGTTATGGCTGTCGGTTCAAACCTGATGCTTTACGATTTGGATAAGAACAAGACTGTCATGATTGGCAATGGCTCTGAGCCGTCTTTTTCGCCGGATGGCCGCCGTATTGCATATTCACATTCAAAGGAATTATTCGCGCCTGGTGAAATTTTTATAATGGAAATGCCGGAATCGTGTTTTAAAAAATGATTTTGGTGGTTTCTCACGTCAATATAATTTTGGCAGAGTACATCAAGTCGGCAGGGGAGTAAATATTCGTTTTTTTATACTTTCAGGTATTGTGCACCTTATGGCGTGGTGATATTTTTATGTATATGCAGGAAATAGAATTCACATCTACGGCAGACGGTTCGCATCAGAAGGCCTTGTTTTATGTTCCAGGTCCGAAAGCGAAAAGGCCTTTGCCGCTTGTGGTCGGCCTTCACCAGTGGAGCGTTCATCTGGACGAACGTCGCAATGGGCCGGCCTATTTTTCGCAGTGTCGCAAACGTGGTTGGGCGTTCATTTATCCTGAATTTCGCGGCCCTAATGACAGGCCGCAGGCATGTGCGTCGCTGTTGGCGGTTCAGGATGTAATTGACGCTGTGGATTATGCAAAAAGTCATGCCGCCATTGATGAGGATAGAATATATATGGTCGGAGCCAGCGGCGGCGGAATGATGTCGTTGATAATGGCTGGCCGATATCCTGAGATATGGGCGGCGGTGAGCGTATGGGTTCCGATTTTCGACCTTAAGAAGTGGTATGCCGACGGCATGAAACGTGGCAATAGATATCCTTCCATGTTGGAAGCATGTTGTGGGGGTGCGCCAGGCAGTTCCAGGGGAGTTGACGGGCAGTATCGCATTCGTTCTCCGAAAAGTTGCATAAAAAACGCGGCCAATCTGTCGCTTGACATAAATGCCGGTGTTCACGATGGTCATATCGGGGCAGTTCCCATATATCATTCGTTTGATGCGTTCAATGTTTTGGCGAAGGCCGCCGGGTTTGATGAAAAAATTGTTGGTACTGCTGACATAAAATACATGGTCACTCAGGAAGCAATTCCGCCGGCGTTAAGATATAAAAAACGGGAATCTTTCAATCGCATGCACAAAGTTCTTTTTCGGCGGCAGGCCGGGAAAGTTCGTATTACGATTTTTGAAGGTGGCCATGAAGTTGACCCGACGGCGGCGTTTGAGTTTTTTGTCGGGAAGAAACGTTCTAGCAGAGAATGATATCTTGCTCCGTATAGCCTGCACAGGTTCTCATCAGTTCCGCAAGACTGAACGAACCGTTGCCACAATGGGTTAGTATGACACTGCCATCTTCCAGCGGTTCGAGCCAATCGGTATTGTGCGTAGGCTGGCCTGACAACAGTGTCAAAATAAGCTGCCCTATTGCACCGTTGACGTCGCCTTAACAGGCAAGCGGTATTCCATCATCCGCCAACAATGAGGCAGCCATGCACACGCGATCCATCAGGTCCGGATAGCATCCGACAGTCAATGCGTCAAGCTGGAATTCTTCGATAAGTTCCTTGATTGCAAGATAAACTTTCATCGAATCCAAGCCGTCGTTTTCGCAGACATTGCATCTGCCGCTTCGCGAAACAATGTTTTTCCATAATTGCTCAACATCGGTATTTGAAATTTCTTTCGCCCTGTTAAGAATCCGTGGTATATCCAGATTTACAACCCGAGGCCTAATTGTTTTTTCAGTGCGAATTCATTAACTGAAACTTCCGTCATGCCACGAACGTGATATCCATCCAAGCCTATCTTTGTTCTTCGGAGCCTGCTCTTCAAAGCCGTACCAAGCAGAAAGTCCTTTGCTTTCTGCTGCGATTCCACAGATTCCAGTTGGCTATAAATACAACCATATGGAACTTCCAAATGCTTTAAATATGCGGTCAGCTGTTGTACTCCGCACAGTGCCCCAGTTTCCATGCCCGGCAGAGACCAAAGCAGCAGCGGCCTGCTGCACTCTTCCAACAAATCCAGGACAAGGTAATCCTCGAACCAGCTTACAGCTACAAGCACAATGGCATCGACACGTTTTTGTGAAACTGATATTCTAGCGGAAACAGCTTTTTGAGGCGTGTCTATTGATCCCAGATTTTCGACAGTCATTCCAAGTTCAGCCAATATTTCGGCTGCCTGACCTGCCGCGTGAGATGCTCTATCCGTACCAACTTCAAGCCGACTGGACAATGCACCAACAGCAATGCTGGGAATCAATTTGTTTTTTATGATAGACATTTATGTTTCAGCGATATTTTTTCCAGGCGGTTATCATCTGCTCAACGCCTTCCCACGGGGTATCCGGGAAAATTGCATCCATCGGGTGAAGTATGAAACGTTTCGTAGGCCCGAGGATTTCTATGGCACGGCGAACTTCATTCTCAATACGTTTGGGGTCGCCAGACTGTAAAGATAATGCATTCGTTCCGCCCACCATAGTCATTCGATTGCCGAATAGTTCTTTTGCTTTTTCCAATGAAATACCGTCCAGAATCGGATCGACAAAATACAACAGATCTACTCCGGCATCGGCAAGTCGAGGCCCGAGTTTTTCAACGCCTGTCGTCATGACATATCCGTACTTTTTACCATATTTATGGGCCAAATCGGCTATGCCCTTGATGTATGGAAAAATAAATTGATCGAAAAGGTCGGGTGACCAGAAGTCCGTCGACGAATACCAGCCACGCTGGCAAACCATATCGACACCGTCACTTTTGCATGCAAGTTCAGTTCTCGCATAATCGGTCGCGTAAATAATATCCATAAGCTTCTGGAACGCTTCTGGGGCATCAAGTGACATCATGATGGCGTTTTCGGTTCCAGTGAACCATACGGCAGCATCCATACCGAATGCCGTCCAGGCCTGAGTGAAAAAGCCTTTTTCATCGGCAAATTTCTTGATCTGCTTCATGCGGCCTTCAAACCAGACTTTGTCACCTTCGCTCGGTGGAGCAAAAAGATACTTGATTTTATCAACATCTTCTGGGCTGCTCACTGCATGTTCTACAGCTCTGGGAATATTATAATCCTCGATTATCGGCACACAGTTCGGCTGCAATGGCCAGCCCGGCCCTTCATCGCCTGTTCTTCTGACTGCATGGCGCAATGGGCCAGCCGGAGTCTGATATGTCCGCACCATTACAGGATATTTATCATCTCCACCGGGTTCACCTATCGGTATTATGCTATCCTCAAAAGTAACGTCTTTGGATTGGCTCCACGGAACCGATATTTCAAGATATGGATCGAGCCCTAGCGATGCCCACGCCTCACAACGTTTGAATTCATCTTCAAGCGTCCACGGCAGGGGAAGGTTGTGCAGATGCTCAAGCCGAAGCGTATACCAATAATCAACCGGCTTGCCGTTGGTTTGCCATTTCAAATGCTCAGGGGCCGGGAAACCGAATGTCCACGTGGTAAGCGGAATATGATCCACAGGTTCACCATTGAGTGCAGCCAATATTCGTTCTTTAGACGTCATTTTATATGCTTCCAATCTTAATTTAGAATTTCTTTTAATTTCACGGGTCGTTTCTTTGTGGCGGAGAGCATCACAGCCTCCAGTACACGCTGGGTCTGATACGCATCTTCAAAATCGGCCAGCGGAACAATTGGTTTTTGCCCGGCAAGTACGCGGAGGATATCGCTGGCCATATTCGTAAAGGTGTGTTCGTAACCGATAGCGTGTGCGTCCGGCCACCACATGTCAACAAATGGATGACTGCCGCCGTGCGTACAGTTAATCGTAGTCCAGCCTCGCAGTCCTTCATCAGCAGTCGCGTCAAAATACTGAAGTTCAGCCATACGCTCAAAGTTGAACATCAGCGAACCTTTCGTGCCGTTTATCTCAAATCCGTTGCGATTGAGATTGCCAGTAGCCTGGCGAGCGGCTTCGAACGATGCAACTGCCCCACCAGAAAACCTCGCAAGGAACAGCACCGTATCATCGACCGTCACATTTCCCATAGACTGTGATTTCTGCAAACCGGCTGCTATTCCACCGGCAACATTGCCGACCATCTTGTTGCGTTTCTTGATGAACGTTTCGGCTATCGCGCCGGATATTTCCGTAATTTCCTGGCCTGTGACAAATCGCGTCATATCTACGATATGTGCGTTCAGGTCACCATGTGCTCCGCTGCCGGCCAACTTTTTATCGAACCGCCATGCCAGCGGTACTGACTCATCCGCCCAGCTCTGCAGATAAAATGCACGCACATGACGGATATCGCCAAGTTTGCCGGCTTTGACAAGCTGATGTGCGAAAGCTATCGCCGGACAACGGCGATAGCTGTACCAGACAAAAGTTTTAGCCTTGGATTTGCGTGCTGCATTGACCATCTTGCTGGCATCTTCAAGCGTACCGGCGAGAGGTTTTTCGCAAGCTACATGCTTGCCAGCCTGCAACGCTTCGATTGCCATCGACGCATGAATGTAATTCGGCGTGCCAAGGTCAACAAGGTCAACCTTGCTGTCTTTGCAGACCTTGCTGAAGTCCTGCTCAAACTTCTGCCAGCCCCACGTTTGGCAATAATCTTCGGCCCCGTCGGCTACGTTGTCACACGCTGTATGCAGCACTGCCTTTATAGGCGGATTGCAAAAACGATTAACTTGTCCCCACGCATTGGAATGCGTGCGGCCCATAAATCCGCGGCCTATAAGTGCAACATTGATGGAGTTTTTTTTAGCCATTTGACATGTCCTCAAACAATTACTTTCCAAGCAGGTGATTAATCACCAACATTTCCAAGCCTTCGTAATCGCGGGCTTTGATGAGTTCCGCTTCGGCCTTCGTGTCAAACGTGCGAACTTTTTCAAGCAGGCGCAGAAAAATCTCGCGGCTGTTGGACAAATGTTTCGTGGCCACTTCCGCTTTCTGGGTACGCATGGCTTTGACGTCGAGGCCTACCATGTGGCCTTTCTTCGCATAGCCATGATTTTCAAGTATCCGAACTTGATTGAACGCGCGACGAAGGTCGACAGCGCCGAACGTTTTGTCCTGGTCAAACTTCAGGCCGTTCTGGTCATTCAGATGCACCGTCCACAATTTGTCGTGAGCCAGCGCGTAGCCCATCTCGTCCGATGGGTCCAGGCCGGCAAGTATCGCGTGCGCACTTTCAATCACGCAGCCGACGCGCGACGCATCTTTCGTCAGCAAGCCCAGCCCTATCGCGTGACCTATGGTCGGAATGTATGTGTGGTCCATCGGCTCGTTGGGTTTGGCTTCGATGGCGATTTTGATTTTCTTGTCGTAGTCGAACATGGCGTTGATTGCGTCGGCGATTTTCTTCACCGCGTCGCAGGAGTCTTTCGCTTCGCGAATGTAAGTGCCTTCACGCGCCAACCAGAAAACGATAAGGTCAGTGCCGAGTGCTTTTGCGATGTCGATGCAACGCAGCGAACGGTCGATGGCGTATTTTCTGCATTCAGGGCAGTTGGACGTGTAGCCTCCGTCGATGGTGCGCGGGTCTTCCCATAGACGCGGGGCTACGAATTCGGCCTTCAGGCCATGCTCGTCGAGTTTCTTTTTAACGGCAGCCGCTTCGGCGATAATCTGCTCTTTGGAGAGATTATTCATGTTCGGCACTGCATCGTCGTCATGAAACTGCACGCCGTCGAACCCGAGTTTTTTATATTGTTCGAGCTTTTTATTGAAGGCTATCGATTCACGCACTGTTGGCCCGAACGGGTCTGCACCTTCATGTATGTTCCAAGGTCCGAATGAAAATACGTACCCTTTATTGTCCATGATTTTTCTCCAATATTATATGTTAAATTTATTTCATTGCCTGACGGATTATCTCAGCCGCTTCCGCTTCCTGTTGTTCGCTCAGGCAGGATGGAATCGGAATCAGTATGGATTTTGCAAAAAGCTCATCACTTTTCGGGCATGCACCTTTTGCGTATGAATAATCGCTTTTTTGATTTTCACACAATTTCCAAGGGTTGCCGGCAGGCGAAAGCGGAACTTTATTAACAAGCGAGAGGATATTGCTGTAGACGTGCAATCCATAGTCCGCCAGCCTGAAAACATTGTGCAGACCCGCCTGTTTCATTTTTTCAACTGCGGAGAGTGCTTTCGCAGCATTCTCAAGCATTATTATCATAAATGGCCCAGAGTCACCTTCAACATCAGTCAATTTTCTGAATGAAAGCCTACTAACATTTTTCAAAAGATTTTTGATACGATTTTTGGATTCACGCATTTTTTGAGTAATCTGCGGAAGCTTCTGAATCTGTTCTGATGCAACGGAACCGCAAAGCTCCGACATACGTCTGCCCTGTCCCCACGACAAAGCATATTCCGGCGGTGTAGCCAATCGGCCGTTGACGCGTATCAAACCCATATCATGCGCTGCAAACGCGCGATAATACAGTTTTTCATCATTGGTGATAATTAGACCGCCCTCGCCACAAGTCATGTTCTTGTTCAACTGGAGACTGAAGATGCCCATATCGCCGAACGTCCCGACTTTTTGCCCTTTGAATTCGCCGCCGTTGCACTGTGCACAGTCCTCTAGAACCGCTATTTTATGCTTGCGGGCTATTTTCATGATGGCTTCCATATTACACGGCGAGCCGGCCATGTGAATCGGAATAATCAGCTTGGTGTTTGGCGTAATTTTCTTTTCCAGGTCAATCGGGTCCATGGTGAAACTTTCGTCAACTTCACAGATGACAGGGATGGCATTGGCCTGAACAACCGCCCCAACTGTGGCAACCCAAAGAAACGCCGGAACGATTACCTCGCACCCCGGACCTATTTGCAACGCCGACAAAGCCGTTGACAATGCGCCAGTTCCACTGTTTATACCCAACGTATATTTACAGCCGTAATATTCCTTTGATAAAGATTCATATTTATCCACATATTTTGGAGCTTTCAGGCCGTAATAACGGAATAAGGAACCATTTTTGACAACATCCAGTACTGCGGTCGCTTCCTTGTCATCCAACCAGTAAACTCCTGGAAATTCATTTGGCCACTGCATTTTTCACCTTGCCTTATACGTTAATTCATAAAACATGTTTTATTTATATTTTACACATGTATAGTATAAGGTACTATTGTTCTTTTGTCAACTCGGTAAATTTCGACAAGAAAGATTTGATTGCAATAACACGCAACTTTATGTAAGAATTTACGATATGGATCTAAAATATAATCAAAAAACTCCAGATGCTCCGTCAACGCAGTGGCCTGTCAATACGGGAACTGGTCAAGCTTTCCGGCGTGACGGCTGGGATGATTTCCTGTATTGAAAGGAACAAAACATCTCCCAGCCTGACTACCCTGCAAAAGATATTATCCGCTTTGGACACAGACCTTGCGGAATTCTTTTCACTCAAAAAAGAAACCGACGATGGCCCTTTCTGTTGATGATAACTCGCTGCTTTGGCGTTGTCCGCATTGTCACACTGGCCACACTTTCGGACAGGAACTTTTACCGATAACCGACACTCCAAGAAATGGAGGTGCCGCGATGCTGTAAAATAATCAAACAACAAAAGACAATTTGAAAAACCTACCTCGGAGAATCAGTTTTCTGCAAGTCCATCAGGGTAGGTTGTTAATGGTTAATCTTCCATACTATGCTTTTGTAGCAAATTATTGATACGGTTAAAGTCTACGATCCCCGAAGATTCGACAATAGGCATAAAGGGAGAACATATTTGTTTCATGTCATTAGATTTGCTTAATTGCTCTAGCTGTTCTCGATCTTTCAAAAAATTTATAAATTCCTTCACGCAGCTATATTTATGAAAGAGAGTTGGTTTGATTCCTTCAAGGTACAAACCTTCGATTTTATTAAACAATTTAAGATCTGTTAGTGGAGTATCTAACATTATTGATTCGAGATAAATAAATCTAACGGAGTTTTTTTTAAGTATATATAAGCCTCATGATGTTGGCGTCCTTCTGGTAGCTGCCGGGCGATTTGTGGGCACGCATGCAGTCGAGGTATTTCTGGACGGCGTCCGCAATCGGTGTGCGTGTGGGTAGCGGCGAATCGTGGCCCTGACTGAGCCTGTGTTCCAGTTGGTTTATGGCGGCGTTCGCCAGTTGGTAGTTGCCTGTGCGGAGAGATACCCGCTTTTGCGTGCTGCCGACGTAATACTGTACGTAGTACGTACCGCTGCGTTTTCGTAAACATGCCATGTTGAGACTCCTTGCAAAAAAGTTGATTAACACTCTTTGCGAGTCCCATTTTTCCTGAAATTACAGGGTACAGTTTAGGGTACAGTTGACCATGTTTACCGAAAAAGAAAAGGACTCACATTTCTGCAAGTCCTTTATTCTTAGATACTTCTAAAAATACGCACGACAGGATTCGAACCTGTAACCTTCGGTTCCGTAGACCGACGCTCTATCCAATTGAGCTACGCGCGCTGATTGTCATTTTCTCATATCTTTATGATATCGCTGCAGCTTTCTGCCGCAGCCAGATGACTGATAATCGAAATTCTATCCCATAATAACAACTTTTGCATGTGAAAAGTTTGGGAACAAAATCCATTACTATGGCAGGGTTAGATTTATACCAGTCTGTATCTGTTTTATCAAGGCTTTGAGATGGAAATTTGAACTTTTTTTAAATGGCCTTGAATGAATTACAACACATTGCCGACATCTTTATAGTCTTGTTGTTAAACATTTTTCAAGTTCAGTACCTGCTTTTTCTTGAGACATGCTTGACCGCAGATTATTTTTTGCTACACTCTAAAGCCCTGCATGATTGCAGAGATTATTTGACAATCAGGAAACGGTTGGTCGTTTCTGCCGGCGGCTTGTCGGCGAATGTATTTTACCTGCCGTATGCGTTTTTGGAAAAACACCGCGGGGTGTAGCTCAGCTTGGTTTAGAGTGCTTGACTGGGGGTCAAGAGGTCGCAGGTTCGAATCCTGTCACCCCGACTTATCGAGACGAAAGGCCCTTTGGCGAGAACGTCAAAGGGCTTTCTTATTTCCATATCAAGACTTACGTCATTAAGCGTGTAGTTCAAACAGAGAATATTCAGGATTTCACGCTTTGCGGCAACATCGCCGGTAAGCCACTTATTCTCAAGCTGTTGCGAAAGTTCAAACGCTTTTATGGCGATATCGGCGTATTCGGATTTCTCCCGGCTGTGGGCGTCGATAAGCACGCTCAAATGCTGCATCTGGTCGCGGAGTTCTGCATCTTTAGCGGCGAATGTATCGCGGTCAATTTCCTCTGCAATACGCATATTTAGTAGCTTGCTGCGTTGACGGTTCGCCACAGCCATCTGCCGTTGCAAATCATCCAGCCGCTTTTCATCATCACGCTGGAACGTCTCGGCTTTTAGCTGAATAATTTTCACCATCCACGCATGAATCTTGGGGTCACTTACTTTCATCTGCCGGAAAAATTCGATTATCTGCTTATCAAGCTGCGTTTCGTTGATACGCACTCGCGGGTGGCCTGCCGAAGTGTAACGGCTGCACCGATAATAGCGGTATTCTTTCGGGCCGCTGGACGTGGACTTGGTTTTCACCTCATAAACCATAGGCCGCCCGCAATGGCCGCACTTGACCATGCCCGACCCGTAAACCGAATCATGGCTTGCATAGGTCTTGTCGCCAAGCAGCACTTGAACGCGGTCGAAAACTTCCCGCCCAATAAGCGGCGAATGTTTCCCCGCCAGCCATTGCCCGCGATACAAAACCTCGCCGATATACGAACGGTCACGCAGAATATGGTGAACCTTGCTGCGTGTAAATTGCGGCTGCGTGCTGGTGTAAGTTCTGCCGTCGGCAGCCATCGCCTGAACCACGCCATCGAGCGTTTGGCCGTGCTGTGAATACAGTTCAAAAATGCGGCGGACATTGGCGGCTGCGTCAGTGTCGATTTCAACAAGGCTTCTGCCGTCAACGCGATTATTGCGATAACCGTAAGGAGCTTTGCAGGGGAACAGGCCGCTTTCAGCCCGGCGGGATTGGCCTTCGCGGACATCGAGGCTTTGCTGTTCAGTATAAAAACTTGCCATGTTCGCAAGAATGCGGCGTTGCATGCGTCCTGCCGGGGTGTTTTCGGTCGGCTGGGCTACGTAAACGATAGGCAGGTTGTATTTCATCTCGAGGCGTTCGAGTTCGACGTAATCGAAAAGATTTCTGGCAGCCCTATCAACCTTGTAAAACAGCAGGCCGTCGAGCTTGTGAGCGTTTTTCTTGGCGTATTCGAGCAGCTCTTTGAACGTCTTGCGTTCCGCCTGCTTGCTTGCGGTTTCAGCGATACGGTAAAACTTCACAATCTCCCCGCCGTGACGCTCTGCATACCGCCGCAACGCATCTTCCTGAACGTCCAGAGAAAATCCCTCGCGTTCCTGTTCGCGAGACGATACACGAGCAAGGGCTAAATAAGAATTTTTTGTAGTCATCACCCAACCGCCTTTTAATGCTTACCCTGTAATGTATACATCAATTTACCCATGCTCTGGATTATCTCCACCGCGTCGGCGGGTGTCAAGGATTTGGGATAATAAGGCTGCCACGTGTCGATGGTTTCGGCGATGAGGCCGAGCGTTATCCAATCTGGCGTGCCGGGCGGGAGGCTGATTTGTTGTGCTGTTTTCTGCATCGTAATCAGCCTCAAAACGGAATCCCGTCGTCAGGTTTTAGCGGTAAAACATTGGCGAGCTTGGATATTCCATCGAACCACTGTTTTGACCTTGTCGGATTATCCAGAAACAGCGTAAACCCGTAACCGTCGACAGCGTTCACGCCCGGCCAGACTTGAGCGGCAGCGTCCTTGACTGCTTCCATCCACTGACCCGCAGGAAGCGACGCGGAATGCAGCTCCGCCAGCGGTAAATTATGGCGGTTAAAAACTCCCCATGCACGGCCTACGGGCAACAATTTCTTTCCCGGTTCATTATTTATTTTATTATCACCGGTCAGATATGTGCCATAGACAAGAGAACCGGCGGCGTTGCCGCCGTCGTCAGTCCCCGCCTCGCCGGCGGGGGCCTGTCCGTCCGGCTGGCTTCCGTCGCCTTGCCTTGCGATTTTGGCCATGTATTTTGAAAGATAATACATCGCCTGCCGCCACGATTTTATGCCCTTGATTTCCGTGCGGACGTAATCGGGATAATTCATGATTTCACGCCAGATTGCGTTCAGCTCGTCGCAGTCGAAAAACGGCATGCCGAAAAAGAGCATGTGATAATGCGGATAAATCGCCCCCGCCTGTTCGCCGGACTTTCTGGGTTCGTGTTCACGCCGCCAGATTGCCGACGATTCAGGAAAACGCCGGGCTATGCGTTTTAAAAATGTCCGGCGGTCGCGTTCGGTAATTTCATGAGACGGTGGGCCGTCAAGGTCTGGATATGTCAGTGTGATGAAGCAGACGAACCCGGCGTTGTCCGTGTCAATCCGGGCCAGCAGGTCTATCATCCGCTTACGCGACTGTGCGGAAAATTCGATGATTTTCCCACGCAGCCCCGGCGTATTGGCTGTTTGCGAGGAATGCGGAACCTTGACCTTTAATATACGCCCTTGTGCGTAAACCATAATTTTACTTTTGCAAGCATAATTCATAATGCTTGCACAATAAAATTATGGCGGGGTTTAAACCCCTATACCTGCCGAAAAATCTTTGTAGGTTTTATTGCACAGCGGATTCAGCCTGGCATTTCGTTGCTTCTTCGTTAACCTCTGCAATAAGTGAAACGAGAATTTCATGCCAAATCTTACGGGTTTCACGGACACGAGTTTCAAAAGACTTGTTGTCAATTGAAAGAAAATCGACATCTTTAATGATAGGGAGTTGCTTGATATTTTTGGGATACGAATCCGCAGCATAGCAATGAAACAGGCTTAAAATATCCTCATAACTCAATTTCGATTTCGGCTTACAGCCGCGTTTGAATTTCAATTTAATCGAGCGATAGCATTTATCCAGAGCTTTGGAGAAAATATCCGACATCTCATAAATATAACCAGCCAACAGATACTTGATATGCTGCGACGAAAACACGCCCAATGGCTCATCAGCATTCAATGCCTTTGTATATCGTTCAACCCATGCTTTTCTATTTTGACGCTTGGCTTGAAGAAAATGTGTTTGTATTAACGGGTCACAACTGGCGGTTCCTCTGTCAAGCCGAATAATCTTCTCTATTGCCTCAATGTCGCCAGTGCGAGCCTGCGTCAGAAGTTCGTCAAACGAAATTTTATATTCCAGAAAACAAGGAACCCAAACACGAATCATAAACAGAATCTCAGGTGAAGCCTTAACGGCTTTTATCTGCTCTGGTGAGCCGTCGTCAATACCGGCTATTGCATCTCTTAATTTGAGAATATGATTCCGATAAATGATGTTTGCATAATTATTAGACAGCATAAGCAAATGTGAAAAAGAATCTTGGGGCGATAAGTTATCACTGTTTTCCTGAATACGATGAAACTGCTCATTTAAAGCATCGATTTGTTGAGAATCCAGCCCCAAAAGAACCGTAAACCAGTCTTTACTGGGAATAACAAGTTCCATTGCCGTTACTAATGGTTTGTCCGGGTTATTGTAAAAATTCATCCAATGGTCATCAGACGGATAAGGCGGTTCAACATTACCACCATATTTTGCGTTTACCCTCGCGTCACGGCAGGCTGTATACATGCTTTCCGCAGAAGCCACGACAATTTGTGCCATCATGGCAATAATAAAATGAATCCGCCTTGATACCGCCCATTCGTCTATCGCCAGCGAGGTATGATTTTTGCCCAGTATTTTTTTACGTTTCCTACCCATTGCCGGATTATATTTTATCCCCGGCCTATTGAAAAGCCCCCTAAAGAAAATTCGTAGCGATTTCCCATTGGCTTTGATGATGGAAGATAGCTCCGCGTGACAGGCCGTAAAGGCACCCCGGCGGAAAAGAGTATTTTTTGCCCTGCGGGACACATTGCCCAGGCTAAACTACAGCTTGAACAATGCTCAAAAAATCTTCCTTTTCCGCCGAGGCCCCGCCTTGACTGCCCGCCCCGCTCCGCTAAAAACCGCTTCCATCAAACCCAATGGGAACGTCCGGTACTCCCCAAGAATTATGGAAGCTTGATAGACAAACCAGAATTGGGGCCGCCTGGAATGCCTCGCTCAGTATCCTCGCCTTGTGAGGTTCTTAAATCGTTTAAAAGCACGTTGGCGTCAATAGAAGTACCTATCTTGGCTTCAGATTCGGGCCTTGAGTGAGCTACATCCTTTGCACGATAGACTATGACGTTGAGAATTCCTTCTTCTATTGCTCGCAAGCAAAGCCCACGTGCATAAAATCTATTAAACTCTCCTTCTGCGAACATCTCTGGAGCAGTTACCGGAACTTTTGCCATAGTAAAGCCGCCCTTAGGTTTTCGCCTCTCTGTATACTCTTTCATATAATTATTATCACGAAGCTGATTTGCAAGCCATGCATCATCATACATTTCAATGGCTGTTTTTAGACAGTCCCCCCAATTTCTGATGCCCTCTTCATTAAAATTCCTACTCATATTGAGACCTTTTTCGCTATTAAAATCAAGGTCAACTTCTTGAAGCATGAATTTTCTTGTGGTCTCATCCAGATTTAAATATTTCAACGCCATTTCCGAATCTCCTTAAAAAATGTTAGCTTTCATCCACAAGCTAATATTGTAAAGATTTTGGAAATGTTAGGCAATGAATATTGCAATTCTCTAACAAAAAGTTCTAACCGTGTCTCGTTGCTCCGACTTATTTGAGATTAAAAACGCAGATTGTTTCATCGCCAATTACTTGCAACTGGCACGCTTTTTTTTACTTTGCAAGGTCCCTGTGGTCAATCCTTTGTGGAAAGAAATATCGCCGCTCACGTCACCGCGCCATCAGCGCAAAAACGCCCCAGCCAAGGTATTCCCGCGTGTAGGTGACGTAACGTTTTGGCTCCGCGGTCAGTTTCGCTCGAACCTCTTTCGCAAAGTCGTCGCCGGGATTCGTTTCGAGCCAGCGGCGCATGGTGAGCCACTTGGCGGCCTCATAACGATCCCAACTTTCCTGGTCGGCCAGAACCATTTCCACCACATCGTAGCCAAGTTCGCCGAACGATGCGATAAGTTCAGGAAGCGTGAGGAAGTCGGCAATCGAATCGGCGCCGCATCCCTTGGCTGTGTCTTCCGTCGACGGCAGCCGCAGCCAGTAGGGCTCCCCAACGAGGATGATTCCTCCGGAACGCAGACTTTTTGCCAGAAGCTTGATGGTGCCAGCGACTCCCCCTCCAATCCATGTGGCGCCGATGCACGCCGCCACACCGACCTTCTCATCGGCAACGTAGCCGGTTGCGTCCCCGTGAATGAATTCGACCCGGTCGGCGACGCCGAGTTCTTCGGCGCGGAGTTCAGCCTGCTCGCTGAACAACCGGCTCATGTCGACGCCGATGCCGAGGATTCCATAATCGCGTGCCCACGTGCAAAGCATCTCGCCCGAACCGCTGCCGAGGTCGAGCACCAGGGTTCCCCGTTCCAGACGCAGCGCCGCGCCGAACGCGGCCAGCTTTTCCGATGTGAACGGGTTATGAATGCGATGTGCGCTCTCGGCAATGTTGAAAATACGCGGGATGTCCATTGTCATGATTTCTTATCTGTTTCTGATTCTGGAGCCATGATGTCAGTTATGGCGTCCAGAACGGCGGCTGATGCGGCAAGAGATGTTTTGGCGGCGGCTGGATTGATTCGTACCGCACCGGGCCATTTAGCCTGGTCGGCTGCGAAATACGCCTCGTGCGGCCTGTATGACATCAGCCAGCAGAAGTCTATCGCGTTTCGACTGGCTGCAGATACGCCAGCCCATTTTGCCACACCCTGCATTTCCATGAACACGCACACTGCTGTTGCTGTGGCAACAGTGTCGGCTTGGCCGCGGGAATCTATCAACGCACCATTTTCATCCAACAACTGCGAAAACTCCGGCTGGGCGTCTATCAATCTCTTGGTGAACCGTTTCAGAAATGTCAGGTATTGGGTCTGAATTTCCGCACCGCCGGCAATTATGGTTCTGGCTAACCAGGCTGTTGCGGTCAAATCAAGTGAATCGCCCTGTTTTATTGAACTGCCCATTTCGCCGGCACGGCCGAGCAGGGTGTCGAGCGACTTGCAAAAAATCATCGTCTGTTGAGGCGTCATCTTTTCCTGGGCTATTGCCCGTAGAGCGACGGCGAAGGCGAGATTGCCTATCTTACGCTCGCGGCTGTCGGTTATGACGCCGTTATTGTCTATTCGCATAAATAGAAAATTACGGATTGCCTTGCTCAAGGACACTATTTCAGGATTTGAATTGTCTCCAGCCACGGCTAGCGACAAAAAGGCGGTCGAAAGTATTTCGTCTTCTGTCGGGTCTGCCATTACGTAGGCGATATTCATTCTGTGGTCGAACCGTACGCGTTCTTTGGCGACTTTGGCCAGAATGGCATTGGCGATATCGGTTGAGAGTTTGCGTATCTTGCCGGGAAATTTTGCCGCCACTTTACGCATCACATACGCCAGGTATAGCTCCTGCCACAGCGGCGCACTTGTGCCGTCAGGATTTTTTACGCTACTCTCTGCCATGTCGAAATTTCTGGCTGACGCATTCAGGAGCGTTACCAGAAAATATTTGTTGCCAGGGTAAACTCGCAGAATTTTACCCCTGTAATATATGTAGCATTCCTTTGTGTCGGCTGGATTGAGAAAATGAAGGCTGCTGAATATCTGCCACTTGGGTTTGGAGTCGGGCAGAAGCGAAACGTCGGTTTTCGAGACGGTTTCGAGAATTTTTTCACGTATCTGCAGCGGCGTCCAGCCGTTGCGGTATTCCTCGGAAGGAAGTATGGTGACGTCTATATTGTTGGCTTTAAGCAGGCCGATGAGTTTGGGGTCGTCAATCCCTGACCAGAACCTGAGGCCCAACAGGCCGGGAATCAGCTTGGCGGTGACGTCCTGTTCCGGAATGACTTGCATCTGGCCGAGAATTTCTATTTCAACCGCCAGTTTGGTGAGCGTATCGTCCGTGACCCTGTCACCCAGGGCACTGCTGCGCATCGCCTTGAGTGCCGCCGCGACGGTGTTACGGGCCAAACCTCTGCCGCTTGCACTGCCTGATGCAAGTTTCACGCCGTCCCGACGAAGCGTAATGAAAACCGTGTAGTCATAAGCGTCGGAATCGAACATGCTTAGGCTATCAGGTATCGGATACTTATCTGCCGGCGTTCGTTTGTGCAGATAATCGGTCATGGCGCTGCGGGCAAGGCTGGCCAGCTGTCCGGCCGCTTCGTAACTTACGTTGGGCCTCTGATACTGTGACCACGCTACACCATGAAGTGAGGCGATAATACTTACGAACAACGCGATGACCGCTAATTTTTTCACGGATGGTAGTTTACGGCCTTGATGGCGAAATGTAAAGCCCTGAGATAAAACTCAAAAAAATCATTTTTTATTTGGTGTTCACGTTGGCAAGTGCTTATAATATATTGTAAGTCTTGTCGACGTGGAGAGTTCTATAATAGATGTCGACGATGTAGCGTGCTGTTCAGGCGAGACTATGGTTAGGCAATATGAAAATTTTGCATAATTGATGTTTTTGGACGATTTTTTAACGGATTTGGCGTAGTCCATGGACAGGGTTGAAAAAGCGGTATAAAACCGTCGAGATGTACATTTTTTCGATCAATGCCCAAAGCGGCCCGAAACGAAAGGTACATTTATGCACACTATTACTAAAAAAGAACTGGTTGATAGAATTGCTGACCGCACGGAGCAGAAGCGGGTGGTGGTCAAACGTATTATCCAGATGTTCCTGGATGAGATTATTGATGAACTCGGCCAGGGCAACAGGCTGGAATTTCGTGATTTCGGCGTTTTTGAGACCAAATCGCGTGCCGCCAGGATGGCTCAGAATCCCAAAACCCTTCAGAGAGTGCATGTGCCGCCGAAACGAACCGTCAAATTCAAGGTCGGCAGGCTTATGAAGCTGAAGCTTCTGGGCGAAGAACTGCCGCCGAGAGATTATAACTCCAAAGAATTTGAAGAGAACGACAACGTATAGCACATATTAATGTGCATAAAGAATGTCGGTTTGATTTTTTGTCTTTCCAAATGCGCCGCCGGTTAATCTGGCGGCGCATTTTTCATGGCTGCCGGCGGTATTGTCCTGTTTTAAGACCGAACGGATATAGAGAGGCGATTCTAGAGCATCTCAAGTTTAACATGCTCTAATCTGGAATCGTTCATGCCGTCGTGAAATATTCAAAAAGGTAAAAATTTTTTGCCTTTTTCCCTATCTGCACGTAAGATATTCAAATGCAGGCAGATGTAGCCGGCAGAAGCATTTTGTTTGCTATTTTCGGAAGAATCGATGAAATACCAGAAAATTTCGGATATTTTTAAAGACGGCAGAAAGACTTTGTCGTTTGAATTTTTCCCGCCCAAGACGGATAAAGGGCGTGAGCAGCTTTACAGGACGGCTGAAGAGTTGATGACGCTCTCGCCCGACTTTTTTTCCGTTACTTATGGTGCCGGCGGTTCGTCAGCCAGGAGTACGCTGGAAATTGTCGAAACGCTTCAGTCGAAATTCGACATTCCCGTAATGCACCATTTTACCTGCACCAAGCACACGCGAGTGGCTATACGTAACGAGCTTAACGAGTTAATGGCTAGCGGGATACACAACATTCTCGCATTACGGGGCGACCCGCCGGCGGCTGAGCCGCATTATGAGCCTGGCCCTGATGAGCCGCGTTATGCATTTGAACTTATAAAACTTATCCGCGAGCGGGCTGGCTGGTTTTCGGTGGGTGTGGCGGTTTTTCCGGAAGGCCACTGCCAGACGCCTTCGCGGGAATTGGACTCGCTTTACACTCGCGTAAAGCAGGAGGTCGGTGCGGATTTCGGCATATGCCAGGTCTGTTTCGACATAGAAATTTTCCGCGAATTTTATATGCGGCA
The DNA here is from genome assembly GCA_964536835.1 of uncultured Planctomycetaceae bacterium. GTDB lineage: Bacteria > Planctomycetota > Phycisphaerae > SM23-33 > SM23-33 > DAONFI01. The sequence continues at coordinate 28,889 of CAZIAZ010000011.1, forward strand.
GTGCGATGCCGGCGTGACAATGCCGATGATTCCCGGCATACTGCCGGTTGTAAACTGGGAGAATTTCGTTAATTTCTGCAATAGATGTGCCACGAAAATCCCCGAAATACTCAAACCGATTTACGAGCCCATCGCCGCGGATACAGCCGCGATGGAAAAAGCCGGCGTGGATTTCAGCGTCGAACTCTGTCGCAGCCTGCTTGACATTAATGTTCCAGGCCTTCACATGTATTGTCTGAACAAGCCTGAACCCATCTCAACTGTGGTACACACGCTGGGCAATGATTGGCGATAATGAAATAATCGTTTGATTTCCGCTTGTCAAATCAACGGTGATTTTTATATCGAAGCGGTAAAATTTCATGGTTTATCGGAGAAAAGTTCTGTTTTTCAAAAATTGTAAGGGTTTCTTGATACGGGGTCTGAATTTTTCAGGCAACTCCGGCAGGGATTTTTTAGGGCTGTCGGTGAAAAATGTGAACCAAGCCGTAAACGGCTACGTATAAATCCATAATGTTGCTTTATTGCAGTTTCCAATTAAATCGGCTGATTTTGATAGCGTATAAAGCGGTTGCAAACCATGCAATAAAATCGGCCGCGTATGGTTATTTATGTTTTGGACATTTTGACAGGAAGCACGGGAGGTGCGGTAAATGAGTACGCATGAACAGATTACGGAAATGTCGGACAGGGTAAAAGAGGCGTCGTCGCATTTCAGACGTCTTGTCGATGAAGTTTCGCACGTCATTGTCGGCCAGGAAAGGCTGCTTCACCGGATGCTCATCGGCCTTCTGAGCAATGGCCATCTTCTTATAGAAGGTGTGCCGGGCCTGGCCAAGACCCTTGCAGTATCATGTCTTTCCAAGGGCATAGATACCGGTTTTCAGCGGTTGCAATTCACTCCCGATCTTCTGCCGGCTGACCTTACCGGCACGCAGGTATATCATCCGCAGACGCAGACGTTCGTAGTGCAGAAGGGTCCGATTTTCTCGAATCTCATTCTTGCGGATGAAATAAACCGTGCGCCGGCCAAGGTTCAAAGCGCTCTTCTCGAAGCCATGCAGGAACGTCAGGTTACCATCGGCGGAGAAACCTTCAAACTTCCGCAGCCGTTTCTTGTGATGGCTACCCAGAACCCAATCGAGCAGGAAGGTACGTATCCGTTGCCCGAAGCGCAGGTAGACCGTTTTATGCTAAAAGTAATCGTCGGATATCCGTCGCGTCAGGAAGAACGGAAAATTCTCGACCGCATGGGCAGTACTGCGCCGGATATCGACATAAACGCAGTAATGAAGCCTGACGATATCATCGCCGCCCGCAAGCTGGTCGACGAAATGTACGTTGACGACAAGGTCAAGGATTATATAGTCGACCTGGTGGTGGCGACCCGTGAGCCCGGTACGTTCGGCGTGCCGGTCGAAGGCCTTATAGACTATGGCGCCTCGCCGCGTGCTACCATAGCAATTACTCTGGCTGCCAAGGCTAACGCATTCCTCGCCGGACGCGGTTACGTGATTCCGCAGGATGTGAAGGATCTCGCTATGGACGTTTTGCGTCATCGCGTTATAGTCACCTACGAAGCCGAGGCTGAAGGCAAAACTTCCGAAGATGTTGTGCGGACAATACTGGAATACGTGCCAGTGCCGTAGGCGTTGGAGTCTGGAGGTCTGGACAATGGTTAGCACCAGCGAACTTCTGAAAAAAGTGCGGCGCATCGAGATATACACGTCGCACATCGTGGACGACATTCTCAGCGGTCAGTATCATTCCGCGTTCAAAGGCCGCGGCATGGAGTTTGAAGAAGTACGGCCGTATGCCATCGGCGATGATGTGCGAACGATAGACTGGAACGTCACAGCACGTCACAATCAGCCGTTCGTCAAGCTGTTTCGCGAAGAACGTGAACTTACCGTAACGCTGCTGGTTGACCTGAGCGCATCGCAGGGGTTCGGCAGCGGAGAACAGCTCAAACACGAACTCGTAGCCGAGGTCGGCGCAACGCTAGCGTTTTCGGCGATTAAAAATAACGACAAGGTCGCGCTGATTGGTTTTACGGATGAAATAGAAAAGGCTGTACCGGCTCGCAAGGGCACGCGACACGTGCTTAGAGTGATACGCGAACTGCTCGGCTGTGAGCCGAAGGGCGTAAAAACGTCCATCGCCCGCGCGCTTGAACATCTCAGCCGCGTTCAGAAACGCCGCTCGGTGGTTTTCCTCATCAGCGACTTTCTCGACAGCGGTTATGAAAAGGCTCTTCGCGTGGCGCGCCGGCGACACGATATCGTACCCATAGTCGTATCCGACCCGCGGGAAGATGAACTGCCGAATGTTGGACTGATTGAATTGCGGGACGAAGAAACCGGCCAACATGTATTGGTCGATACGTCGAGAGGTCGCAACAGGCGACAATACGCACAGCTTGTGACGCAGCGCAACAAGACGCGGGACGACCTGTTCCGGCGGCTGAATATGGAAGCAATATATCTCAAAACCGGCCAGGATTTCATCGATCCGTTGAAGGCGTTTTTCCATAAACGGCTGATGAAGCTCAAACGCTGAGTGATTGCAGATTTATGGTTGCGAATGGTGAATCGACGGATTCAGGCATGAGTTTTGTATTCGATGTTGTCCGGTTTTTGCTTTTGTGAGATTCCGGCAACGCAGGAGAAAATATGCGTAGCATTTGGTTTGCAATACTGGTTTTTGCTGTTGCGGCTGGCTGCATTACGGGCGGTTGCAGCCGCGATAGGAAATCTGTGGAACAGCTTCCGCCGCCCATAGTCAAAACAGCCGAGAAAGGCCCCGTCAAACTCACCGTTACACTCGACCGCAGCGAAGCGCAGGTAGCCTGGCCGTTGCGTCTGACCATAGCGGCTGTGGCGAAAAACGGCGTAACAGTTACGCTGCCGAATGCCGTTAAAACTCTTGGCGACATGACCGTTACTCAAACTGCCGACGACCCTGATATTCCGACTGCTGACGGAACTGCAAGACTGTGGAAACGCACCATGACGCTTGAGAGCTACACGTCAGGCGAAAAAAATATTCCAGCCGTTACGGTGAAGTTTACTGACCTTCGAGACCCTAAAAAGCCCGTGAAAACGGAACTCACTACCGAGGCGTTCAAACTGAAGATAATATCCGCCATCCAGGGCAAGGCTGATCCGTATAAACCTCGCGACATCAAGGGGACCCTCGAACTTACGCCCAAGCCGGATTATTCGTGGGTATGGATTGCCCTGTGCGTTATTGCAGGCTTGGCGGCGGTTCTGCTGGTTGTGCGATATTTCATCCGTCGCAGAATCATGCGAGCCCTTACCGCAGGCGAGTGGGCTATGCGGCAATTAAATATCCTCGAAGATGAACATCTGCCGGAAACCGGCCTTGTCGAAAAATTTTATGTACGCCTTACCTCCGTCGTGCGGCAGTATATCGAACGACGGTTCGGAATCGCCGCGCCTAAACTCACTACGCGTGAATTTCTCGAAAAAGTTCAGGCCAGGCATATCGTCAGCGACGACAATCGTCAAAGCCTCCAGCAATTCCTTTCCGCAGCCGACATGGTGAAGTTCGCAAAGTTCACGCCGAATCCTGACGAGGTGAATTCGTCGTTCGGTACTGCCAGGGATTTCATATCGCGCACGGCTGCCCGCAGTGAAGAGGAGGTCAGATGATGAGTTGGCATAACGCATGGTTTCTGTTGCTGCTGATGCCTGTGGCGCTGATAGCATGGCGGATGTTTCTGCCGCGTAAGTGGGCGGCTGTTGGGTTCAGCGATACCGGCCAAGCAGCAAAAATTTCCGGCGGCCTTAAAGCCGGATTCATGTGGCTGTGTCCCGCGCTGAAGATACTGGGGTTGGTGTTGCTGGTTATCTGCCTTGCGCGGCCGCAACGCGGCATAGAGAAGACGAAAATTTTCACCGAAGGCATTGCCATAGAGATGGTGCTTGACAGGTCAGGCAGTATGCAGGCGCTGGATTTCACGTTAAACAATCGGCGAGTCGACCGGCTGGACGCCATAAAAAACGTGGCGACGCGATTCATCGAAGGCGACAAGGCTCTGAATCTGCCGGGCCGTCAACATGATATCATCGGCATGGTCACGTTCGCGCATTATGCCGATAATCTCTGCACTCTGACGCCTGACCATGCATACCTTATAAAGAAAATCGACGAAATTAAAATCGTCAATACGCAGGATGAGGACGGAACAGCCATAGGCGATGCGCTTGGGCTTGCCGTTGAGCGGCTGGATACGCTCAAAAGCAAGAAAAAGCCTGACGGCACTGACAGGATTAAGAGCAAAATCATCATTCTGCTGACCGACGGCGAAAACAATCGCGGTGACATAATGCCGCTCAAGGCGGCTGAGCTTGCCAAGTCACACGGCATCAAGATTTACACCATAGGCGTCGGCACTAAAGGGATGGCCCCCGTGCCGGTGATAGACCCCTTTACCGGCCAGACCGTCATAAGACTGGCTAAGGTTGATATTGACGAAAAAACGCTGAAGGAAATCGCACGGCTGACCGGCGGCGAGTATTTCCGCGCGACGGATACGAAGTCACTCGAAAAAATCTACGCCACTATCGACAAGCTGGAAAAAACTGTCATAGAGCAGAAAAAATATGCGGAATACCGTGAACTTGCCCTAAAACCTTTCAGGATTGGCGGGTATATGTTTCCGCCGTTGTTGCTGGTGGCGTTTGTCGTGCTGGGCCTGGAGGCGCTGCTGGCGAATACCTGGTTGAGAAAAGTTCCTTAAAAAAATCGTCAATCTGTTGAACCTGTTTTTGAGGCTGAAATCGATTAGTGACGTTGAACGGCTTGCAGACGGATTGTTGCAGAAAATAACCGAGAGGATTTTTACTGAACATGAAGAGCGTGATATATGATAATCCGGCGTATTGGAATCTTCTGTGGGTGGTATTGATTCTGGCGATAGTCGTAGCCGTCGGCATAACGTGGCGTCGCAGGGCGTTGACGCGTTTCGTCGGCAACATATTCGCCGGCCTGCTTGCGCCAGGGGTCAGCCTTACGAGATTGCGCATCAAGGGTTGGCTGTGGGTTCTTGCGATGGTTGCGCTTGTGCTTGCACTGGTGGATATACGATGGGGCAAGCATATGGTGGAGGTTCAGCAGAAAGGCGTGGATATCATGTTCGTGCTGGACGTGTCGCGTTCAATGCTGGCCGAGGATGTGACGCCCAATCGCCTCATGCGGGCGGAGGAATATATCGGCGATATGCTCGACGACATGAAAGGCGACCGCGCGGGGCTGGTGGTTTTTGCCGGTTCGGAAAAACTGCTTGTGCCGCTTACGGGCAATTATAGTGAAATCAAAATGGCTCTTCAGGAGGCTGGCCCGCAGAGCGTTGTGCGCGGCGGTACTGCGCTTGGCGACGCAATCAGGGTTTCAGCCCGCAGTTTTCTCGACAAGACACCTGATTACAAGGCAATCGTGGTTTTCTCCGATGGCGAGGATATGGACAGTTACGCCGTTGAAGCGGCTGCGGCTGCACATAAGGATAAGGGTGTGAAAATTTTCACCGTCGCACTTGGCGATGAAAAACAGGGCGCCCGCGTGCCGCTGCAATATACGCGGGAAGGCAAGATTTATCTCAAATACCAGGGCAAAGAGGTGTGGTCGAAAATGAACGGCAAACTGCTGGAGCAGATTGCAATCACCGGCGGCGGTGCGTATATTCCGGCGGGAACGGCTCGCCTTGACATGGCCGACGTTTATAACAAATACATCGACCCGATGCAGGAACGCGAATTCGAACAGACGCGGGTCAGCACTTATATACCGAGATATCAGTGGTTTTTAGGCCTGAGCCTGATTCTGTTCCTTATAGAGGCGTTCATACTGGGCAAACGCAACGGCGGTGCGGGAAAATTTTTCAGATTTACGAAAAATTCGGCAGTGTGTCTGGCGATAGGCGTGATGTGTCTGGCCTGTGGCGCGACGAAGGCTGACGTCTCTCCGCAGGATGCCGTCAGGGAAGCAAACAGGGAATTGCAAGCCGGCCAATTCGACAAAGCCCTCAAAACCTATGAACAGGTGAAGGTCAATGAGCCGCTGGACGCGCAACGGCTTATTTACAATCAGGCTGTCGCACGCTACCGGAAGGGAGAACTCCAAAAGGCACGACAACTTTTAAAACAGGCGGCTGAACAGGGCAATAAGCCGCTGGAAGCTATGGCGAGGTACAATATCGGCAACTGTTTTTATGGCGATGCGATAAGCCTGGCCAAGCAGAAAAAATTCAAGGAAAGCATTGAACTGCTGGATAAATCGATTGCGGAGTATCGCAAATCGCTTGCCGTGCAACAAGCCGACAATGATGCGAGAGCCAATATCGAACTTGCCGAACTCCTCAAAAAACAGTTGAAGGATGAACAGAAAAAACAGCAGCAGCAACAGAAACAACAAAACAAGCAGAATCAGCAGCAGAATAAAAATCAGCAACAAAATAAAGACCAGAACAAGCAGAAACAACAACAGCAACAAAACAAGAACCAGCAACAGCAGAATCAGAGCAATAAAGACAGGCAGGATAAAAACAAACAGAACCGGCAACAGAATCAGCAGGATAAAAATAAACAGCAGCAAGATAAAAATCGGCAACAGCAGAACCAGGATAAACAACAGAATCGCCAGGACAATAAAGAGCAACAGAATAAACAGCCGCAAAATAAGGATAAACAACAGCAGAACGGCCAGCAGAATCCGCAGCAACAGCAGAACAATCAGCCGCAACAGCAACAGAATCAGCCTGAACCACAATCGGGCGAAAAAGATGAAAAACAGAAATCACAAGCCGGCGGCAGCGCTTCTGCCCAGCCGCAGCAGGCAAAGCCTAAAGAACTCAGCGATGAAGAAGCCGCGCGTCTCCTCCAGGGTATTCGCGACAGAAATCTGAAACGTCGCATCGACAAATACCGTAAAATGCAGGCAGAACAGGCACCGGTTGACAAGGATTGGTGATGCGTCGATAATGTATGTATGCCGAGCGGCTTTCGACTGGCTGTAATCTGTGTCGCGTTGTGTTTGTCGTCGATTTTGATTGACGGATTTTCGAAAGGTTTGTGACTGGAAATTGAAATTTGCCGCAGTATGCGGTTTTGAGGTTTCGTGATGCAAAAGTTTTTTGGGGCAGTCAGTTTCATATTGTTGGCATTCGTGTGCGTGGCGGCGCAGGCGGGTAGCGTTGAATTTGTGCTTTCATCCAGGGAAACGACGGTCGGCATACCTGTACACGGCCAGCTTACCATAGAGAATGCGACCGATTATGAACAGCCGACGCTGCCGGATGTGGACGGATTGACCATAAAACTCTCGCCGTTTCCCAGTACGTCTTCGTTTACGCAGATAATCAACGGCAAGACGACTTCGAAACAGATAGTGTCGTTTGCCTGCGAAGTGACGCCCGTACGTGCGGGAGAATTTACCATCCCTTCGTTTGACGTCATAGTCGACGGCAGGAAATGCAGTACGTCGCCGGTGACCCTGGCGGTCAACAAAACGCAGGGTGGCGATTCGCTGTTGTTCGTGGAAATTTCCGGTGACATCAATAAGGCCTACGTCGGCCAGCAGATGACGCTTACCCTGAAAATCTATCTCAAGCCGTTTTACTCCACGCGATTCCGTCGTCAGTTGACCGAACGCGAAATGGCTTCCTCGATAGATTTCAACCGCAGTACGTGGGGCCTTTTTACCGATACCATCCACGAGCTTCGTTCTCTGCCGCAGGGTACGGAAGTTCTTCGCAAGGATTCCGAGGGTAATTCCCGCAACTATTACCTGTATGAATTCGAATGCAAGTACGATACAAATAAGCCCGGCAGACTTTTGGGCGAAAATATCAACATTATCGTGAATTATCCCGTAAAACTTGTGCCGGTTAATGATTTCTTCAATGACCGGCTGCGGGTTGAAAGTCGGCCCGTAAGTGCGCAGGCTTCCGTGAGCGATATTGAGATTCTGCCTGTGCCGCTCAAGGGCCGTCCGTCGCTGTTTAACGGCGCCGTCGGCAATTACGAACTGACTACGAAAGCCGTGCCTGCGGAAGTGAGCGTTGGCGACCCGATTACGCTGACTCTGATAGTAAGCGGCATTGGCCGCCTGAACGAGCTGCCTGCGCCGGAACTTCGGAAAATTCCGGAACTGATTCAGGATTTCAAAGTGCCGAACGAGCCGTTAGCCGGCGTCGTGAAAGACAATGCAAAATATTTCGTGACCAGCATACGGCCGGTCAGCGATAAGGTCGCCATGATACCGTCGATTCCGTTGACCTTCTTTGACCCGACGACGGGCAAATTTTCGACCGTCAGCAGTGAGCCGATAAGGATAAAGGTCAAGCCGGTCGAGAAATTCACGCTCCGGAAAGTCGTCAGTGCCGCGCCGGTCGAAAAACATGTCGACAGGCTTACCGAGACGAATATAGGCATTTACGCCAATGAGACGGACGTGACGAAACTTCTGCCGTCGGACGAATATTACGTGGATGGTGTGGAGTTAGTCATATTTGCCGCCGGTCCGGCGGTGGTGTTGCTGGGTTTGCTGTTGAAACTTTATATGTGGCTGATGGGCAGCGAGTCTGCGAAGCGTCGTCGCAACGCGGGTAGAGCTGCTCGCGGCGTGCTGTCGTCGGCGGAAACGGCTGACGACGTGGAAGCCGCCGTTCTGCGTTTCGTGGCAGACCGCGCGTGTAAGCCTGTCGCAGGCATGACCCGCGGCGAAGCCGTCGCAGAAATGAAAGCTCGCCGGTGGCCGCAGAATGTCATCGACGCGGCTGACGAATTTCTGGGCCGGTGTGAACATCTGCGATATTCAGGCGGCGGAGTCGCGGCGCTGGATGAACTCAAAAAGCAGGCTCGTAAATGCCTGAGGGAAATGGACAGACAAAAATGATGTTTAACGAACGGGCAATCGCCATGAGAAAAATATTTGCGATATTCATGATTTTGGCATTCGTTTCAGGGGTGTCGTCGGCTGATGTCGGCCGCCTGACCGACGCCCAGAAACGGGAACTTCTCGCCGAGGCGCAGAGCGAGTATGACCGTGGTACTTCGATGGAGGCGGCCTCGCCGGACGAGGCTCGCGCGGCATACACTAATGCTGCCGAAAAATTCCAGGTAGTTGTATCATCGCTCAGCCGGCCTGGCGGATGGCTGTATTACGACCTCGGCAATGCGTACCTGAAGTCCGGCAGGCTTGGGTTGGCGATAGCGAATTACAAGCGGGCGGCGCAGTATATCGGCGGAGATTCGCGGCTGACGTCGAATCTGGATTACGCGCGCGGCATGTGTGCGTCGCAACTGCCTCAGCCGCGCAGCCAGGGCTGGAGCGGAGCGTTGGCTGCCATGAATCGGCGAGTAAGTGCTACTGTGCGATTATGGATTGGCATCGGCGGATGGTGTGTAATGTGGCTGGGCATATTGGGAAAAATGTTCATCAGACGCAGACGGTGGCGGATGTTGATACTTTCCGGAGCAGCCGTCTGCGTTTTGACGGCTGCCTCGCTGGCATGGGAGTATTCCGTATTAGCCGACGATTATCAGGGTGTGATTACTGCCAGAGAAACCGTAATTCGTAAGGGCAACGGCATTGGATATGCACCGCTTTTCAAAGAGCCGCTGTGCGAAGGTGCGGAATTCCGCGTGTTGGACGAGCGTCGCGGCTGGTTGGAAGTGCAACTTGGCGACGGCAAAACCGGCTGGATACCCAAGACAGCCGCCGAACTTATTGCACCTCGCAAAATGTTTTAAAACGATTCTCTAAATTTTTTTTAAAAATCTAAAAAGTCTGAAAAATCTGAAAAACCGGTATCTATCGCAAAAATCTGAGCGTCATTTTGCCATGTCGGCTGATGGGCAGAGCTTTTTTATTCCAAGCGGGCATTGCCGGCAGTTCGGATTTCGGGCCATGCAGTAGTTTCTGCCGTGATATATAAGCAGATGTGCATCTATCGCCCAGTCTTTCTGCGGCGTAAGAGTCATCATATCCTGCTCAATTTTAATCGGGTCGGTATGTTTGGTGAATCCGAGGCGGCCGGTCAGTCTCTTGACGTGCGTGTCGACCACAAATCCTGAGTTTATCCCGAAAGCGTTGCCGAGCACTACGTTGGCTGTCTTGCGGGCTACGCCTGGCAGACGGAGGAGTTCTTCCATTGTCTGCGGCACTTTTCCGCCGAAGTCTGAAACGAGAAGAGCGGCTGCGGCGCGGATATTTTTGGCTTTATTTCGGTAAAAACCTGTGGAACGGATGTCGTTTTCCAGTTCTTCCTGTTTTGCGCAGGCATAATCGCGGGCGGTGCGATATTTCTTAAAAAGGTCTGCCGTCACTATATTGACGCGCTCGTCAGTACATTGTGCCGAAAGAATCGTGGCTACCAGCAATTCCAGCGGCGAGACATGTTTCAGCGAACATCCGGCGTCGGGATAGAGTTTTTTCAATTCGGCAAAAACCTTATCGGCACGTTTTTTCATGTTTTCCGATGATTCAGCGGGCATATGTCGTTTCGTACCTCATTTGGAAAATAGAACGATTATAGAAAGAAATTTTTTGCGAACCACGCTAAATTTTTTAGCACCGGTTTACATTACCATGTTGGCTGGACAAGACTCATATTTCTATCGGCGTCTGCGGCGGTAATATTAGGGGCGGCGATTTTTTAATTTCCTGTAATTTAGGTGTCGGCTGACTGTCTTTATGTTTCGAGGATTTGCCGTTATCGTGGGTTTTAGCCGGTTGCGTTGCTGGTGCGGAGGCCGGTTGTGAGGCTGCAGCATCTGCGGCGGCTTTTGCATCTTCGGCAGCCTTTCGGTCACGTTCCTGCTGTTCTTTTTCCTTATCGCGGAAGATTATCCAGTACTCTTCCGGCTTGACGGGTTTAGGCGGCGGCGGAAGTTGCGGCAGTTCGAGCTTGTGGATTTTAACCTTGTCTTTGGACGCAATTTGTGCGATTAATTCGTTATTGTGACTCAGTGCCCATTTTGTTTCGGCGATGGGTATGATATATCTGGCATAATAGTCCACGGCGTAGGTTTTGCCGTTTTTATGCGACTGCATATACAGCCAGCCTGGCACGAGGGCGCGGATTATGCGGTATTCCGACTGATATTTCGGCAGACTTTCATTGTATTTTTCTTCGAACCAGAAGACTTTCCAGCCATCAGGGTCTATCAGACAGGTCTGCAGTTGCATGCCCCAGCCGATGATGTATTTGCCGTCCTTCGTCCAGTCGAGCACTCTGAATGGTTCGGTATAAAACGTCTGTCGCACCTGGGTGCTGTAATCGGTGACTTTCAGCGGCTTTAGCTGCACGAGTATGCCGCCGCACTTGCCCTTCTGGTCCCATGACCAGCCGAACGCGATGAACAGCCGCTTGCTGTCGGGACTCCACACTACGCCGCGATTTTCACCGAACCTCTCCAAAAGCGAATTCGACAGTCTGCCGGTTTCAACGTCCAGCAGCCTTATGTGCAGCTGTCCCAACAGAAGCATGGTTTTGCCGTCGGGCGACCAGAATTCCGCGAATGCGTCCTGCTCGTAGAGATTCGTCAAATCGCGGAACAGCGTCACGCGATTGCCTTCGTCGGAGCTGAAATATTGCCTGAATACGCATTTGTACGTGACCGTTTCATTTTTAGCCGGCGGCAGTATCGACGTGTAAACCACTTCCTCCGCGTTCAGCCATCGCAGTGTGCCGATGCGTTCATCCTTCATGGTAAGCCGGTTGAGTTTGAACGTGGCGATGTCCATTATGTCGACGGCGTTGCTGCTGACTATCGCCATCTTTTTATTGTCGGGGCTGATTGCGACGTATTTGACCAGCGATTCCGTGGCGAAATTCGGGGTTTTCTTTTTCTTGAGCGTCTGGAGGATATATGTTGTCTGCGGCGTGTCCGTCCTGGCAAAGCCGACGTATTCATACGTCGTGCCCTTGAGATAGCCTTCGTCCATTTCGCCCCATAAATCCTGGAAAATCCATGAATACCCGACCATCGAATCGTCTTCGCTGAAAATTACGCTGGTGGTGTCTTCTTTGATGACGCTGCAGCCGGCGCAGAAAAGCAGAGGCAATATCGCCGCCGTCACGGCTTGCCTGAGAAGATAATTTCCGCCGATGTTTTTATAATATTTCATCTTTTATATGTTACTCAAAGTGACCGATTGACGATATTTACCTTTACACCTAGAACCTGTCCCAAAAACCTTGGCTGCCTGCAATCGGCACTTTTGCAGCCTGGCGGCGTCAGGAAAACGGCAGAATATTTTTTTTAAAAAAATATGCCGCTATTTTTCTTCCTTGCCAGCCCGCAAAATTGCTCGATTTCGGCGACGCCCATGTTTTTGGGATAGGTTCTAGTAATCTGGAAACCATCATATCGGTCAGTTTGAAATATGTTATGTCTCTGCGTGTTATGTATATCGGCTTTTTTTGCATTATTCTTTGAGCAATATGACGTCTTTCGGGTCAGCCAGCAGCATTGCCACCGTACCTGGTTCAATCGTATCGCATTGGCGGCCGTGTATGGATGCCTTCCAGTTCTCGCCTTGTGCGAGTGAAAATACGAACTGCCAGCCGCCGCCGGTGAAAATTCTGAACTCCATGGTTCCTGGCAGGCCGTCGGCTGTTTCATCGGGCGAGACCAGCCTTACGCATTCAGGCCTTACGCAGCATGTGACGGCTTGGCCGACGACGAAACCCGTCGCCGCCGACTCGATATTGCCGCATGAGGTCTCGACGGTAGTCGTTTCGCCGGCTTTTACGACCCGGCCGGCGATGAAGTTCGCTTCGCCGATGAAGTCTGCGACGAATTTTTCAGACGGCGACGAGTACAATTCCTGCGGCGTAGCGACCTGGACGATTTTTCCATTGTTCATGACGGCTATGCGGTCAGCCATCGCCAGCGCTTCAGCCTGGTCGTGCGTGACGTAGACTGCCGTCGTATTGCTGCGTTTTATGAGTTCCCGCAACTGCAGTCGCATATTTGCCCGCAGTTTCGCATCCAGATTGCTTAGCGGTTCGTCGAGCAGCAGGCATTCTGCGTCAGCCGCCAGCGCACGTGCGACGGCTACCCGCTGCTGTTGGCCGCCGGAAAGTTCATTCGGCTTGCGTGAAGCGTATTTGTGCATTTCCACCAGTCGCAGGCTGTTTTCGACGGCTGATGCGCATTTTTCGCTGTTTACTCCTTTCATTTTCGGCCCGAATGCTACGTTCTGCGCCACCGTCATGTGCGGCCACAGTGCGTAGTTCTGAAAAATCATGGCTGTGTCGCGTTTTTCGGCGTTGAGTTTCGTTACGTCGCGGCCGGCGATGATTACGCGTCCGCTGTCCGGCCTGACGAGGCCGGCGATTATCCGCAGCAGCGTGGTTTTGCCGCAGCCGCTCGGCCCGAGCAGAAAGAACAGCTCGCCTGGTTTTATCTCTAGACTCACGTCGTCGACCGCAGGTATCCGGCCGGCGTCGAATTTTTTTGTCACGTTTTTGAGTATTATTTCGTTCATGTTCACGCCCGAAAAATTGAACCGAATTTTCTGCCCATGATTATGCTTGAAATCGCCATCGTGCCGCCCAGCAGTACCATGCCGTATACTCCCAGCGCTGCGGCGATGTTGGCTGAAAAGCCCGTGCCCGAATTGTACAGCGAATAAATCTGTTTCGTTATCGGATAGTTTTCCGCCACCTGTGCCAGCACCAGCGAGTCGCTGACTTCGAGCATGGCGAATGCAAACGCCAGCACCGCCGCTGCGGCAAAACTGGATGTGAGCAGGGGCAGGGTTATGCGACGGGCGGTTTTTATCCTGCCTGCGCCGAGATTGCGCGCCGCCTCTTCATAGGTTGTCGGTATCTGCTGCAAGCCGGCTGATATGCCGCGAACCACCAGCGGCAGACGTCGAACGCTGTATGCGATTATAAGGATGACGGCCGGGTATTTGCCGAGTGGGCCTATTTTCGCCAGCGGGCCGGTTGCCGTCATGGCTACGTAGCCGGCAGCGAGTATAAGGCCCGGCACAGCCAGCGGTAACATTGCCATCGCGTCGAGCACGCTGCTGCCGACGGTTCTGCCCCGCACGAGCAGCCAGGCGATTAACCCGCCCATAATTATGTCAATCACCGTTGAACAGCCTGCGTATTGCAGCGAGTTTACTATGCTCAGATATGTCTGAGAGTCCGTAACGACGCCAGCCATGTGTGCAAAAGTGTATTGTTCCGGCAGGATGGAGTCAAACCAGTCGCCGGCTAGAGCGCTCAGGACGACGCCGATGTGCGGCAGTATCGCCATAACCGTCACTGTGCCGAACAGTACCCACGCTCCCAGTGTGCCAGCCGCGCCGAGTCGTTTAGTAACAGCGCCTCGCATCGCCCGCGTGTTTATCTGCTCAGGTTCGCGGCCGAGTACGAATTTGCCCAGTACGTAACAGGCGATGGATACCGCCAGCAATACCACCACCAGTGCAAAATCGCTGCCGAAATATTTGCCGCTGGTCAGTGAACTGAAGATACGCACGCCGGCCAGGTCGCGATAGTTGAGCATTAGCGGCGTGCCGATATCGGTAAGCGACCATATGAATACAATCGCACCGCCGGCGAAGAGGCCGGGCCGTATCTGCGGCAGAATTATCCGTCGCAATCTCACCCACGCCGGCGCGCCGAGATTCTCCGCCGCCTCAACCTGCGACGGGTCGAGATTCGTCAGAGATGCGGCTGCATTCAGATAGATTATCGGGAACAGATGCAGTACCTGCATGATTACCACTCCGACGAAGCCGCTTGCCAGCCAGTCCGGCGGCAGCTCGCCTGAAGCGAAATCTATCACGCCAAGTCTGTCCAGCAGCAGATTCAGCGAGCCGAACTGGCCCAGAAACCGCTGGATGGCTATCGCGCCGACGAACGGCGGCAGTATTAGCGGGGCAAGCATCATCAGAGAAAAAAACTCCCTGCCGATAAATTCGCATTCCACCCTCAGCAACGCCAGCGGCAGTGATATTATCGTACAGGCGACGGTCGTTATCGCGGCGAGCAGCAGCGAGTTGCCCAGCAGCCGCAAACTGCCGTCGTCGGCTAAACGTGTGAACCAGTATAAACTGAATTGCCCGTTCTGCGTGACGAACGCGTCGTGCACCGCTATGCAGACCGGGTATATCAACGCTGCCGCAAGCAGTGCCGTCAGCCCCGCGGTCAGCGATGTGCCGAATGGTTCTACGAATATGCGTTTTATGTAGCCGCCAAAGCTCATCTGATTATTTTCTCGTATTTGTTCCGCCAGTAATTATGCCAACCGGTCATGATTTTTTCGTTCTCGACGGCGTTCTGCATATGGATGACTGTCTGCGGGGCTAGCGCATTGTCCGGCAGGGCGTAGAATTCCGTCGTTAGTACGGGGTCGGCGATGATGCGCTTGCGGGCCTGTTTGAGCAGGTCGCCCTGCATGACGGCGGCGGCATAGATAAGATTCTTCAAAATGTTGTAGTCGACGCCTGTTGTTGATGATTTTCCGGCGGCTGTGTCGGCGAGATACGGATTCGGCAAATCCGGCAGGGCGTATCGGACATAAAAATCGCTGGTGTAGAAGTCCATGCGTATGGGGGCCATGAAGAGGTCTTTGACGGCTGGGCCGACCGGCGTACCGGCGCGGCAGCCCAGGATAGCCTGGCCGCCAGGAGACAGCACGAAATTCACAAACGCGCGGGCTAACGCAGGATGCGGCGGATTTTTAAGTATCCCTATCGGGTCGGCGGAAAACATGTCAGTTGCGGAGATGTATTTCAGCCGCCCTGGATAACGGCTGACTCGCATTGTGCCATAAAAACTTATTACCGTCGCAAGCGGGGCTTCAGAGATTACGGCGTCGGCTGCTCCGCCGGCGCTGTCGTAGAATTTCTTTGCGTTGCCGCAGATGGCAAGTACCGTCGGCCAGCCATTGCCGGCGGCGGCGTTATTGTCGTATATCGTCTTGTAGGCTGCCGCCGCGGAACTGGACTTCGTGGGGTCGGCTAGCGCGACCAGCCCGAAATATTTTTCGTCGCCCAGATCGCGAAACGTATGCGGGACGGGCCGGCCGAGACGTTTTAACAGCGGCAGATTCGCCAGTATACCGAAATTGCTCACCGTACTGCCGCACCAGTAACCTTGCGGGTCGCGGAATTCTCCGCCGGCTACATATTGCGGAATATTTTCGAGAACGGTTGCCGGCAGAACAAGCTTTTGCAGCAGGCCGCCGTCGCGAAGCGTATTGAAAATGTCCATCCCGCCGCCCCATACCACGTCTATGCCGCTGCCTGACGCCCGCGAATAGACGTTCTGCAGATAGCTTAAAATTTTATTGCCGCCGCCTCCCACGTCACGCCATTCGCACTCTACTCGTCTGCCGTTGTCCAACGCGTACTTGTGGGAAAACGCGCGCGAAAATTCTTCCTGTATGGACTGATTGTGCGGGCTGATGATTACGAGTTTTTCCGAGGGCAGTTGTGAAAATGGGCAGCCCCATTTTTTTTCGATTCCGGCAAAAAATTCGGCGTCGGTTCGACTGTGTTGCGACGTTTTTCTGTCGGCGTCGGAGCAGCCGGCCAGCAGCGTCGCGGCACACAATACAGCCGTGATAAGTAAATTCGTTATTTTTACCGGAAAAGCAGGCATGACATGAGTTTATTGAATTTGCGGGAAATTCGCAATAAAAATGAACGGCTGGACTTCTGGTCGAGACTGTCTTGTTGCCGCCGCGGCTGGGTACTTTTCTGTGGCACTTTTGCGGTGCATGATATAGACTGTCGCTCTGTATCATCAGGAGTTTTCAAATGAAAGCAGTGGTTACCGGACAGGTCGGCCTGAACAAGAAGAAATTCATCCGGCGGGTGCATGAAATCGCCCTCGAAATGGGTATGGATTTCAAAATTTTCAACGTCGGCGACATGATGTACGCCGAGGCGCCGGATGTGGCGAAAGGCAAGATTCTCGACCTGCCGCTGGTGCGGCTGGACAACCTTCGTCGCAGCGTTTTTAAGGATATTCTCGCCGAAGCCGACCGCGGCTGTGACCTGTTGGTGAACACTCATGCCACGTTTCGCTGGAATCATGGGCTGTTTTTCGCGTTCGACCACGACCAGATGGCTATGCTGGATGCGGATTTGTACATAGTGCTTGTGGAAAACATCGACCGCGTGCACTATCGGCTGACTCGCGACGGCTTTGCAGAGCATATCCTCAAAGATCTCATGGTCTGGCGCGAGGAGGAAATTCTGACGACGGAACTGTTGTCTCGCGTAATGCGCGGCCACGGCTGTTTTTACATTTGTGCGCAGGGTGATGATTCGACTGCGCAGACGGTTGCAAGGCTGATGTATTGCAGCCGTGAGATGAAAAAGGCGTACCTGAGCTTCCCAATGTCGCACGTGGCTGACCAGCCGGAAATTTTACGTGAAATCGACGAATTCAGAATGATGCTTAAAAAATGTTTCATATGTTTCGACCCTGCGGATATCGAGGAAAAACAGCTGTGCTTCATGGCTGCCGACGCGGCGAGGGCGGGACGGAATTTCGTCGAGGTTGGCCCTTACGATGAAAAGGCCAGGCTGGATTTGCACCAGTTGCTGGACATCATTCCCGACATAGACGGCCAGATTTACGTGCGGGATTTCAAACTGATAGATCAGTCCGACATGATAATTTCACTTGTGCCGGAACTGCCGGGCGGCAAGCCGGCTATTTCCAGCGGCGTGGAACGCGAACTTCAGCATGCCCATGAATCCACGCGCGACGTGTTCGTAATCTGGAAGCCGCGCCGTGAGCCGAGTCCGTTCATAACTGAAACGGCTACAAAGGTTTTCCATTCGACGCAGGAGGCCATGGGCTATTTTTTGCAAAATGGCTACATAGGCCATAATGACAACCCCGGCCCGCTCTTCGGGTAAAAATCGCAAATTGAAATTTTTACCTTTTTGCGGTATCATCTTCACCCATGAAAATACTTGTGACAGCCGGGCCGACGCGCGAGCCGATAGATTCCGTGCGATTCATAACCAATGCATCCAGCGGCCGAATGGGCATTGCCGTTGCCAATGCGGCAGCGGCGGCTGGCCATGAGGTGACGCTGCTGCTGGGGCCGGTGGCGGACGATGCTGTCTCTAAAAATGTAACTGTTGTCAGATTCGTGACTTTTGACGATTTGAAGGCTGCTGCCGAGTCGCGGTTTGGCAGCTGTGACGTACTGGTGATGGCTGCCGCCGTTGGGGATTTTACCGTCAAAAATCGAACGGAAACCAAAATTTCACGTCGAAACGGCCCGATTGAACTTGAGCTTGTTCCGACGCCGGATATTCTCGGCGAACTCGGCAGACGTAAGTCCTGTCGTCAGCGGATAATATCTTTTGCCGTGGAAGACGGCGGCCGGCAGCAGGCTATCGTCGATAAGGCTCGCAGCGAGATGGCTCGCAAAAACGCCGATTTCTGTGTACTGAATACGCCTGCGGCCATGGCGGCTGAGGCGAGCATGGCCTGCATACTTTCGCCGGCTGATTTTGTGCTGCAATGGGCATTCCGAAGCAAAACCGAACTGGCTGAAGAAATAGTCAGAATTTTTGAGTCCGAGTGACTGGAGAGATGTGTATGAATTGTCCGATAAACATAAATATATGCCGTATAGACGGCCATGAAGACGTACCGCTGCCGAGATATATGACCGAGCATTCCGCCGGCATGGATGTCTGTGCCGCGGTTACCCAGGATGTCGTACTCTCGCCAGGTGATATAAAGCTCATCCCGTGCGGTTTTACGATGTCCATTCCCGATGGTTACGAGGCGCAGATGCGGCCTCGCAGCGGGCTGGCTCTCAAGCACGGTATAATTCTGCCGAATTCGCCAGGTACGATAGATGCCGATTATCGCGGCCCGGTAGGCGTGATTTTGAGCAACATCGGCAGTGAAGATTTCGTAATAAAACGCGGTATGCGTATCGCGCAGATGATAATAGGCAAAGTTGAAAAAGCCTGCGTAGTTGAAGTAGAATCGCTGGATTGCACTTCACGCGGCGCGGGCGGTTTCGGGCATACCGGCTTGCATTGACGTTGTGGGATTCGCAGTTGTCGGCTGAGCGTTACAGCCGACAATCCCGTAAAATCTCAATGTCGCCGATAAATGCCCGCAAAAGATACACGGATGACTAAAAGGTCTAAAACAACACGGACGGATGACAACACTGAAAAAAACGGACCGCGGTTCTGGTGGTACTGTTTTTCACTCCTTCTGCTCGGCGCTGTAGTGCTATGCTGGGTCAGCGTGCTGAGTTTTGTGGTCTCCGATTCGCCGAATGCGGATTATCTGCGGCCTGATGCCGCGGTGCAGAACCGTTGCGGCATAATCGGCGCGTATATCGCCTATTACACGCGGTATTTTCTGGGCGTCGGCTCATATGCAACGCTGGTCTGTCTGACGTTATGGTCTCTGCGGCTGATGAGCGGCCGGGCTGTGCCGTATTGGACGTGGCGAATGACCGGCATGTTCGTATTGACGGCTGGCATAAGCGCGGGGGCGTATATGCTTCAGCCGAATCTCGCAACACCCTTTGCCGAAACGTCCGCAGGAATACTGGGTTCGTATACGGGTACGCTGCTGGGCGTTTTCGGGCCTATGGGCCAATGGCTAGTATTGGGTATAGTCCTGTGCATAGGCCTGGTTTTTGCGGCTGATAACTTCGTCGCAGGCGTATTGGCGGCGCTGAAAAAACTTTTTGCACCGAAGAGCGAACTTGCAATTAAATTCGCCGAACTCAAGCAGAAACGCAAGGAAGAGAAGGAACGTCTCAAAGCCGCAAAACTGGCGGCTGTCGAAGAGGCTCGTAAACTCAAGGAACAGGAAAAACGGCGAAGAAAAGAGGAAAAGGAGCAAGCTCGCCAGGCGGCGATTGCCGAAAAACAGGCAGCTAAGGCTGCAGCCGATGAAAATGCCTCCGCCATGCAGGCCGAGCAGCAGAGTGAAGAAGCTGTGCCTGAAGATATTGAACTGCAGCAGGATATTTTGTTGGAAGATATAAAAACTTCTTCTGCGGAAACATCCGCTGCGATTCCTTCGCCTTCAGGTTCAGCCCCGCTGTTTGGCGACATACCCAAACCTCAGCCGCCGCAAAAACAGAAATCTGCACCGAAACCCAAAAAGACCCGTAAAACCGACCTGGAACTGCCGTCGCTTTCATTGCTTGACGAGCCGCAGCGCGGCTATTCCGAAAAGGCTGAAGTTTCCGCGCTGCAGCGTAAAATCACATTGCAGCAGACGCTGGACGATTTTGGCGTGCAGGCGAATGTTGAGGGTTACATGACAGGGCCGGTAATCACGCTGTTCGAGGTGGCTCTTGCGCCTGGCGTGAAAGTGGCGGCGATCAGTAATCTGGCGACTGACATTGCGCGTTCGCTGGCTGTTCCGGGCGTGCGAATAGTGCCGCCGAGATTCGGCAAAAACACGGTCGGCATAGAAGTGCCCAACGTCGATAAGGAAATCGTCCGCCTGAAAGAACTCGTAAATCTTCAGCCCGATGCACCGGACCATATGGAACTGCCGCTGTACCTGGGCAAGGATGCGGGCGGCAATCCGATTATCACCGATTTGGCCAAATGCCCGCATATGCTCATCGCCGGTACGACAGGTTCCGGCAAGAGCGTGTGCATAAACACCATAATAATGTCGCTGCTGCTGACCCGTCAGCCCGAAGACGTGCGATTCATACTCGTCGACCCGAAAATGGTGGAAATGGCGGCGTTTGAAAAACTGCCGTACCTGCTCTGTCCGACTATCAACGATACCAAGAAGGCGGAAAGCATACTTGAGTGGGCTACCATAAAAATGGACGAACGCTACGAAATCCTTCGTGAAGCCGGCGTTAAAAATCTGGCGTCGTTCAACGAGCTGTCGGAGAAGGAAATTTACGAGGCGTTTCAGGCTGATACGCCTGAGGAACAGGCGAGAGTCGTCACGCATATGCCGTCGATAATCATAATCATCGACGAATTAGCCGACATGATGATGACGTCCGGCAAGGAAGTTGAATCATACATAATCCGCATTGCGCAGAAAGCCCGCGCGGTCGGCATACACTTGGTGCTTGCGACGCAGCGGCCGAGTGCGAACGTAGTCACGGGCCTTATTAAATCCAATATGCCCTGCAGGGTGAGTTTCCGCGTAGCCTCCGGCCAGGAAAGTCGCATAGTGCTGGACCAGAAAGGCGCCGAAGTGCTCCTCGGCCAGGGCGACATGCTTGTGCTTCAGCCCGGCTCGAGCACACTCGAACGCGCACAGGGCACATATGTGTCCGATTCGGAAATCCGCAAGGTATGCCGGCAGATAGAATCGCAGTGCGAGCAGGTCTTCGATGAGGAACTCATAAAACTCGAATCTGCGGCAGCCGGCGACGACGACGGATTTGAAATGGAACGCGACGAACTTTTTGACGAATCTGTGGAAATCATACTTTCCGCGCGGCGCGGCAGTGTGTCGCTGCTGCAGCGCAGATTGCAGATAGGTTATGGCCGAGCCAGCCGCATAATAGACCAGATGGCTGCCGCTGGAATACTCGGCGACCACAAAGGCTCGCAGGCCCGCGAATGTCTTATGACGCTCGACGAATGGCTGGAAATGAAAGAAGCCACCGGCGAATGAGACGATTGAGAATGACAGGAATGAAACCATGATTATCAGACAGGAAGAACCCAAAGATTTTAGCCGTATATATGAATTGGTAAAAACGGCGTTTCAGACTGCAAAAGTTTCCAGCGGCGAAGAACAGGATTTGGTTGAGCGGCTTCGTAAAAGCAGCGGATACATTCCTGAGTTGGCGATGGTGGCTGAAGAAGAGGACGGCAGACTGGTGGGCTACATAATGCTGACCAGGATGTACGTGCACGGCGACGACGGAAAAAAATATCCGACGCTTTTAATTGCGCCGCTGGCGGTCGCTATTGAATACAGGGACAAGGGGATAGGGTCTGCCCTCGTCAAGGAAAGCCTCTGGGCTGCCGCCGAGCTGGACTACCGTTCCGTATTTCTCGTCGGCGACCCGAAATACTACAAAAAATTAGGATTCAGGGCGGCCAGAAAATTCGGCATTACGCATCCTGGCATACCGGCCGAATACGTGATGGCGTGCGAATTGAGTCCCGATGCGCTGAAAGGCATTCACGGCACTGTCGATTGTCGCGGCCTGGATGAATGATTTTTGGCGGCGCGGCAGTTATGATGGTTCATATTTTTGGATAGGTTCTAAAAACTTTCGAAAACTGCGATAAAAAATCCACTTGACGGTTTTATTCAGGCGGGATAAAATTTATCTTTCCAATCGGTTGCGGACAGATTTCCAAGCCGTCTGCAACGGTGGCCCATGATTCGATTTGCGAGCGGGATTCGCAGAGTCGATGGCTTGTTCAGGGTTCGCCGCATTCAGGCTTGGCATATCGCCGCAGCTATCCCACAATTGAATATTTTTTTAAAAAATGATAAGGCAATCGGTGGCAACCGTGGCAAGGGGCTGCGGCAATGCCGGCTAGTACCGAGTGCATAACCCTTTTGGGTCGGCTGAAAAGTTTTTGCAGAAACTCCTGCCGCCCCAGCAAGGAGATAGAAGTGATTAAAAAACGTCTCTTCACCCCCGGCCCGACGGAAGTCCCGGCTGAAGTTCTGGTCGAAATGGCTAAGCCGATTTTCCACCACCGCACGTCGCAGTTCAAGGAAATGTTCGCCAAGGTCAACGAGGGCCTCAAAAAAATATACAGGACGAAGAACGACGTCCTCACAATCGCCGGCTCAGGCACTGCCGGCATGGAAGCAGCCATCAGCTGCGCCGTGCCGCGGGACAAAAAAGTCCTCGTCGCCAACAGCGGCAAATTCGGCGAACGCTGGGTCAAGGTGGCCAAGCTCTACAAGCTCGACGTTGACGAGGTAGTCACCGAGTGGGGCACGCCCATAACGGCCCAGACCGTCAAAGAAAAACTCGCTACCGGCCTGTATGGTGCGGTGGTTGTTGTTTACAGTGAAACGTCCACCTGTACAGCCTGCGACCTAAAGGCTATCGCCGCGGAAGTGTCCAAAACCGACGCGCTGCTGATTGTCGACGCGATAACCGCGCTGGGCGTTCTGCCGCTGGAGACCGACGAATGGAAAATCGATATCGTCGCCAGCGGTTCGCAGAAGGCTCTCATGCTGCCGCCCGGCCTTGCGACCGTCTGCGTCAGCCCCAAGGCTTGGGCCGTTATAGACACCATTCCCAATCCCGGATTCTACCTGAACCTCAAAGCCTACCGCAAGAGCATCGCGGATAACGATACTCCCTATACGCCGGCGGTTACGTTGATTCGCGGCATGAAGGTGTCGGTCGACATGATAAATGAAATCGGCATAGAAAAGGTCTGGAAGCGTGCATCGCTGTTGGCGAAGGCTACCCGCGAGGCAGCCAAGGCTCACGGCTTGGCCATCGGCAGCAAGTCGCCGAGCGATTCCGTGACTGCCGTTGCATTGCCGGCTGGCGTGGATGATTCCATCCGCAAGGTTTTGAGCGGCAAATACGGCATCAGCGTAGCCGGCGGCCAGGATTCGTGGAAAGGCAAATTTATCCGCATAAACCACATGGGCTATGTCGACCCCATAGACACCATCGGCATGATTGCGGCGCTGGAATATGCGTTAGCCGGTTTTGGAGTGAATATCGAAATCGGCAAGGGCGTAGCCGCGGCTGCCAGGGTTCTCAAGGATTGGGAATGATTTTTCCCCAAAAAATCACAGGAGATTTTTGCCATGATAAAAATTCTGGTTGCAGATAAATTGTCGAAAGTCGGTTTGGACTGGCTGGCGGCACAGGAAGATGTAGAGACGGCTATTCACGCCGGCCTGACGCCTGAGGCGTTGGCTGAAATTATAGGCGATTACGACGGCGTGATTATCCGGTCGGGCGTGAAGATAACCGAGCAGGTTTTGGTCAAGTCCGGCCGGCTCAAAGGCATTGCGAGAGCCGGCGTAGGCGTGGACAACGTCGATGTGCCGTGCGCAACGCAACGCGGCATTATCGTCATGAATACGCCTGACGGCAATACGCTTTCGACGGCTGAACTGACGTGGACGCTCATTCTCGGCCTGAGCCGTAAAATCGGCCTGGCTAATGCGTCGCTCCGCAGCGGCAAGTGGGAAAGAAAGCTGTTTGAAGGCACGCAGCTTGCAGGTAAGACTCTGGGCGTCGTCGGCCTCGGCCGCATCGGCAAAGCCGTCGCAAAACGCGGCATAGCCATGCAGATGCGCGTACTTGGTTATGACCCTTTTTTCCCGGGTGGAATTGACGAACAGAGCGGCATTGAACGCGTCAAGGATTTTTCCGAGATATGCAAGCGATGCGATTACATAACCGTGCACGTTCCGAAGACGGCAGAGACTGCCGGCATGATAGGAGCGGAGCAGATAGACATGATGAAGCCCACCGTACGGCTGATAAACGCAGCCCGCGGCGGAATCATCGATCCGCAGGCACTGCTTGACGGTTTGAACGCCGGCAAGGTGGCTGGCGCGGCGCTGGACGTCTTTACCGCCGAACCGCCCGCGAGCGAAGCCGAAAAAGCCCTCATCATTCACGATAAGGTGCTGGCTGTGCCGCACCTGGGTGCAAGTACGGAAGAGGCTCAGGAGCAGGTGGCTCTTGAAGCGGCTCAGCAGCTCGTAGAGGCTCTGCGCGGCGGTGAAGTTCGCAACGCCGTCAATGCGCCAGGCTTCGGGTCGGCGATACCGGAAATCCTCAAACCGTATACCGAACTCGCCCCACGAATGGCTGCTATACTTGCAGGCATAACGCCAGGCGCCGTGCGGAAAGTGGAAATAATCTTCCGCGGTGCGATAAGCGAATGCAACACATCGCCGGTGGCGACGTATGTATTGCAGGGCCTCTTTCAGCCGCATATGCATACGCCGGTCAATGTTATCAATGCACCAGTGCTGGCCAAGCAGCGCGGCGTGGAAGTGGAAGTGACTGCCTCTCTGAAAGTACGCGAATTTGCGAATCTGTTGGAAATCCGCGTTACGACGGAGCAGGCGACGCGCAGCGTGATAGGAACGATTTTCGGCAACAAATTTCCGCGGGTGATTTCAATTGACGGATACCACATGGAAATGCGGCCTGAGGGTAATGTAGTTATCATCCTGAACGATGACCGGCCAGGTGCGCTGGGACAGTATGGTTCGGTTTTCGGCAAGCATGGCATCAATATTGCCGACCTGACTTTCAGCCGCAAAAAACGCTCTGGATTGGCACTCGTAGGCCTGAATCTCGACCAGGAACCTGCCAACGAAGTCATGACAGAGGTTCGCTCGATGGATATGGTCAAGGAAGCATGGTCGCTCAAATTGCCGGAACTGCCCTTTGAGTTCGGCCCTGAAGAGTGATTCTGAATATCTGGAGTCAATACACAAAAAAGGCATGCGGCCGTAAAACCGCATGCCTTTTTTTTATAGCAATTCTTGAATGAAAAGATTTTTGGAAACGGTCTAGAGCATGTTAAACTTGAGATGTGACACTTTATGCGTTGGCGAAACGAGCTATGCAAGGAAGGCGAAGCAGGAATACTGCCCGTATTCCGATGCAGCCTGACGTAGCAGAGCGAAGTTGCAGCCAGCAGAAATGACGCATATCAAGTTTAACATGCTCTAATTTCATTCACAGTCAAATATGGCATAGCTGACGGGCGACATCTCAAGAGAAAACCTGCTGCCGGATTTTTCCAGTTTTACATTTTTGCCGAGCAGCATTCGCCTGACGGTTTTTATTTGAGCAGCCGTGAATGCGGCTTTGACTTTCCTGCCGGATGGATTTATGGCTACAACAGCTTTTGCGTTACCTTTGCTTCGCAGAAAGACAAGCGGGTATGCGTTTTTCTTGACGTAAAGAGGGGTAAAATCGCTATCGGCATTTAACGCAGGCAGTTCGTGCCGCAGAGTGGTAAGCCTTCGTACGCCGTTGAGAAGCGAATCGGGATTCTTTTCCTGGGCGGCGACGGTGGGCCGGCCTTTGGTTTTGTCGACCGGCAGATACAATCTGCCTTCCGCGGCAGATGAAAAGCCGGCGTTTTTACCCTCGCTCCACTGCATCGGAGTTCTTGAGCCGGTACGCGTATATCCGCCTTCCTTGCTTGGAAGTTCGCCCATGTAACGCATGCCTATTTCATCGCCGTAATATATGAACGGCACGCCTGGCATTGTCAGTACGAACGCAAATACCAGTTCAAGTTCTTCCTGCGTGCGGTCTACGTTAATTCGGGTGATGTCATGATTGCTCGTGTAAAAACCCACGAAACCTTTGCGGCGTATTTTTGAGAGCGTATCGGTCATCTGGCGGATATATTCTGAAGCGTCGCCTTTACCTGCCTTGCGGAAAAAACTGTGGCCTTCGTTGCCGAAGTCTTTGGTTTTGGCCATGAAGTGAACGTTAGCCTTCTTTTCCGCACGGAAAAGTTTCTGATGCGCGCTGAAACTGAATATTCCGGCAAAATCCACGTCGAATCCGCTGTCGACGGCCTGTACGTTATTGAACCACTCGGATATCATTATCGCGTCCGGATAATCGCGTTTTATCATGCCGATGACATCGTGCCAGAGTTTTTTTATGGCTTTCTTTTCCGGGTCGTTCCTGATTAGTGACGGCGCCATGTCGACCCGATATCCGTCCGCGCCCATGTCGAGCCAGAAACGTATGATGTCTTTCAACGCCTGCCTTGTCGCCAGACAGTCGGGATGATTCATCGGCATCTGCCACGGGTGTGCCGGGTCAGGTTTGGCGAAGCCGTAATTCAACGCCGGCTGGGCATAAAAGAAGTTGGTGACGAACGAGCCGTCTCTCTGGCAGAAGCCGTTCACCATGTTCATGCCGCCGCTCGGCGCACACCATGAATTCGTCCAGATGTAGCGATTGGTGAATTCGTTCTTTTCCGTCCTGGCTGATTCCCTGAACCACGGATGTTCCGTCGACGTATGGCCGGCTACGAGGTCGAGGCATACCCTTATGCCCCGCTTGTGCGATTCCTTGAACAGCCTTTTCATGTCGGCGTTTGTGCCGTAACGAGGCGCGATTTTATAAAAATCGGCAACATCGTAACCGGCATCGAGAAACGGCGAAACAAAACACGGATGAATCCATATCGCATTGCAGCCGAGCGACGCAATATAATCCAGCCGCGCCTCTATGCCAGGCAAGTCGCCGATTCCGTCGCCGTTCGTATCATAAAAGCTCTGTGGGTATATTTCATAAAATACCGCATCGTCAAGCCACTTCGGGTATGTGTTGAACACGTTTTTTTCTCCATTTATTCGATTGTGTGTTTGCAGGGACACGCACCGGATTCTTTTTTTTATA
>CAZIAZ010000012.1:0-8538 GCA_964536835.1 uncultured Planctomycetaceae bacterium
GCCAGGCTGCAAAAGAGCCGATTGCAGGCAGCCAAGGTTTTTGGGATAGGTTCTATTTACGAATGGACGATTAATGGCCGGCGGAATCAATCAGATTTTTTATCCTTGCCCATCAATGCCGCCAGCAGCGTACGCTGGAAGTGCAGGCGGTTTTCAGCCTGCTCCATAATGACTTCGGCGTGTTTTTCGAATGCGTCCTCAGTTATTTCAAAGCCTTTGTATGCTGGCAGACAGTGAAGGACTATGACGTGTTCCGGCGCTGCTGCGAGAAGTTTCATGTTGACCTGGTAATCGCGGAAGATTTTTAAACGTTCGGCCTTTTCGTCTTCCTGGCCCATGGAGACCCATGTGTCGGTGTAGATTACGTCGGCGTTACGGACGGCTTCAAGCGGGTTGGCGATAAGCTGGCAGTCGAAGAGGGAGTTTTCCTTCTTGAGCTGCGGGAAGAAATCTTCCTCCAGCGTATAACCTTCGGGTGCGGACAGCACGAAATTCATGCCCAGCTTGCTGCAGCCGATAGCCAGGCTGCGGGCTACGTTGTTGCCGTCGCCCACGAATACGAGCGTCCTGCCTTTGAGGCTGCCGAAGGTTTCCTGCACGGTTACGAGGTCAGCCATCGCCTGGCAGGGGTGCGAATAATCGGTCAAGCCGTTGATGACCGGCACGCTTGAAAATTTGGCCAACTCTTCCACGAGTTTATGGCTGAACGTGCGAGCCATAATGCCGTCGCACATGCGCGACAGAACGCGCGCTATGTCGCGGACGCTTTCGCGAACGCCGATGCCGATTGACATCTGGTCCAGATACGTCGTCGTGCCGCCGAGTTGAGTCATGGCGACTTCAAAGCTCACGCGAGTACGGAGGGAAGGCTTTTCGAAAATTATGGCGAGGGTTTTGCGTTCCAGCGGGGCAGGGCCGCAGCCGGCTCGATAGAGCGGCTTTTCCTCTATCGTCCGGTCTATTAGCTTCTGAAGCTGGGTGGATGAAAAATCCGTCAAATTTATGAAGTCTGTTTTCATGGTTGTATTCCGTTTCAATAATTGTCGGTTACGGATTACTTTTGTATCAGTGTTCCTACGCCTTTGCGGCTGAATATTTCCAGCAGCAGGGCGTGTTCTATATTGCCGTCGATGATGTGGGTGCGTTTTACGCCGCCGTCGAGTGCGCGGCAGCACGCTTCGACTTTCGGCAGCATGCCCGACGTTATAGTTCCGTCGGCGATGAGATTGCGGATTTCATCCTGTGTGATTTCCGGTATCATGCTGTTTGGGTCTTTTACGTTTTTGCGTATGCCGTGCGTGTCGGATATGACGACGAATTTTTCAGCCCTGAGTTCGGCGGCTATTTCGCCGGCGGCGGTGTCGGCGTTGCAGTTGAGTTTGCCGCCCTTGTGGTCTATGGCTAACGGCGCTATTGCGGGAATTATGTGATCGCTGGTTATGGAGCGGATGACTTCCGCGCCGACCCGCGTAATTTTGCCGACCTGGCCGAGGTCGATTTTGCGGCCGTCTTCTTCGAGAAAAAGTTTTTCGCCGAACAGCACGCAACTGGAGAGGGTGTGCAGCGGCAATGCCTTGGCGCCAAGCGAGTTGAGCGTCTTTACTATGTCGGCGTTGATTTCGTTGCAAAGCACGTGTTCTACGACGGTAAGCGTGCGCTGGTCGGTGTAGCGACGGCCCTGCACGAACTGGACTTCCAGGTTACGTTCTTCCATCGCCTTGCTGATGGCTTTGCCGCCGCCGTGAACGATTACCGGCATCATGCCCGATGAACTCATGAAAACAACGTCTGTAAGAATATTTTTCATCGCCACCGGGTCGTCCATGACCGAACCGCCGAATTTGATGACTATTACCTTGCCGGCGTATTTCTGGATATATTCCAGCGCCTCAATCAGGGCATGTGCTTTTTCTATTGCTTTTTGCATCTTTTGTCCTTTTGCCACAATAAGAACCGTAAAAGCTAACATTTGGGCCCTTTTGTGTCAAATGAATATCAGTTGGCGGTTTATTTTTCCGCGTCTATCATGGCTATGACGGCTTTTGAGTCGATGCCTATGTCAGCGGTGACGACGTCGCCGGTGAAGGCTTTGGCGGCGTCGTTGGCGAAGCCGGCTTTCTGCGATACATAGCTGACGGTAAGGTCGGCTTTTACGGTTGAGCCGTCGGCTTGGCCGCTGTCGCAATCAAGGCCTGTCGGAATGTCTATCGCAAAGACATTTATTTCAGCGTTCGCGTCAGCTGCCCGATTTATCGCCTGTGCGGCAAGTGCCTGGGGACCGGTGAGCGGCGGCACTATGCCCGTGCCGCCGATAGCGTCTATTATGCCGTGAAAAAGACTCAATTCGTCGGCAAGATTTTCAGCGATAGCCGTTTCGTCGATAAATCGCACGTCAAGGCCGAAATTTTCCGCAATACGCAGATTAGCCCAGGCGTCTGCGGATTTTTCTATCCTCTCCCGCGGAACGACGATGAATATTGTTACCGCGAAACCTCTCATGGCCATGTGCCTGGCGATTACGAAGCCGTCTCCGCCGTTATTGCCGCCGCCTGCAACGACGGCTAACCTGTTGGCGTCGCTGCGACGAAGGATGAGATAACCTTCGATGGCGTCGGCTGCATTTCTGCCGGCGTTTTCCATAAGTACCAGTCCTGATACGCCAAGCCGTTCCATCGCGTAACGGTCTATGGCCCGAACTTCCTGCCGCGTAAGTTTTCTGTCCATGATTTTTACCGTAGCATATTAAAATATTTAAAAAATGTCCCAAAACCTTGGTTGCCTGCAAAATTGCTCGATTTCGGCGTGTTTTTTAAAAAATTGTCCCAAAACCTTGGTTGTCTGCAAAATGGTTCGATTTTGGCGTGTTTTTTTTAAAATAAATACGGCGTTCCCGTGTTTGGCGGAAACGCCGCGTGTTTCTAAAAAAACGTCAATTTTTCATATCGTCGCGCCGAGCAGTTCGTCCAGGGCGGCTTTGAAGTCGGCCTTCTGCTGGAGGCCGACGAATTTCTTGACCATTTCGCCGGCTGCATTGAAAATGATTACCGTAGGTATTGCGCTTATGCCGAACTTCATGGATATGCCGCGATTGTTATCGGTGTCCACTTTGCCTATGACGACTTTGCCGTCGTATTCCTTCGCAAGTTCTTCGATAGTCGGTGCGAGCATTTTGCAGGGCATGCACCATTCAGCCCAGAAATCCACCAGAGCCGGCTTGCCTGAGTTCAAAACAGTCTCTTCAAAGTTGGAGTCCGTAATTTCAAGTGCCATTATCCATTCTCCTTGACTAAAAGCTGGAAACTTCAATACTACCTTCCGCGTTAGAGCAGTTCTCTAAAAAAATTTAAAAGTCACTCTAATCGTAGGCAGCTAAATAAGAAATGTCAACCATTTTAAGTGTAGCGGGAATTCAGGGCTGCATTTGCCGCCGGCTGTCCGTTTGCAGATAGACGTTTTCCACTTTTTTGCGTTTGATGTTTGCGAAAACGGCGGCGAGGAAAATCAGCAGATGGCCGGAAAATTCCACCACCTCTTCGTATTGCGTGTGTAACGGAGTATTGCCGTAGGGCATGAATTTGAACACTTTTTTCTCTACCAGTTGCGACAGAAAGAAAGTGAACAGGGCTGCGAACAGCAATCTGCTGTGTCGCGGATTTTCCGACGGTTTGTCCATTATGTCGCCCCACACGATGCCCCAGAACAGCCACATCGCCAGTAACGGGTAAATTGCCACTTTTATTTCGTGGCTCCAGTGCAGCTCCCGCAGAAGCAGGCTGGCGCACAGCGCAGCCAGTACGACGTAGGTCATGTTTCGGGTCCAAAGCGCCTTTAGCCAGTAAATTATCGCTGCCGCCATCGGCAGAAACACGGACGTATCTTCCAAAAACTGATTTATGTGATTGCGTCTGTCGTACAGCCAGTGCGGCTCGGCCTGGTAGCCTCGCATGGAAAGATAGTAAAACAGCATCATCCCGAAATATGCGAGTACGCCGAACCCCAGCCAGAGCGAAATGCCCGGCTTTGAATAGTTCCATAAATCACTTGCAGATTTCCCCGTTGTTTTCCTCATTTCTTCTGTCATTTCATTTCCCACTCTTAATACCCTGATATAACTATGAAAACTGTTAAACTATGTTTAATAAAAGTCTAAAATTAACTTCGTTGCTTGAAAAGTCAAAAAATATCAGAAAAATTCGTTTTCGACAGCCATGCACAACCAGTGATATATCGCCAGATGTAATTCTTGGATTTTATATGTTTCCGTTTCCGGCGCACGGATAGCCGTGTCGGCCAGTTTTGCGAGTTCTCCACCGGATTTTCCCGTCAGTGCGACGGTTTTCATGCCGATGGCTTTTGCCGTCAGCACAGCCTTGCATACGTTCGCCGAATTGCCGCTGGTGCTGATGCCGACAAGTACGTCGCCCGGTTTTCCAAGGCCCAGCGTTAATTGTGCGAATATCAACTGCGGAGCGACGTCGTTGGCGAATGCGGTGCTGGCTGCCTGGAAACCGCCCAGCGGAATAGCCGGCAGGGCTGCTTCCAGATTTTGAGCAAGTTCAGCGGGCAGTTTTTCAGCCAGTTTCGCCGGCAGTGGCCGGTCTTTCACGAAAGACTTGAGCAGTTCGCCAGCCCAGTGTTCACAGTCGGCTGCACTGCCGCCGTTGCCGCAAAGCAGCAACTTGCCGCCTGAGCGGAACGTGGCTGTAAGTACGTCACGCACTTTGAGGATATCTTCCCTGCATTCCGCAAGAGAAGGTATGCGGCTGATAAGGCTGTCGATTGTTAAAGGCATTTGCATGTTTCCTTGACTTTGTGAATAAATATTAACAGTAGGTAAACCGATATTTCACGAATATTGTCTGCGGCTGTCCAGAAATTTTTGCGGAAATTTGTTCCTTGCCGAATTTTATTAAGGTAACTCGATTATTCTAGCATAGTTAGAGTAGAGTAGTTCTTTGGAAAAAGTTGTTAAAAAAAGATTATTTAATGTTGACAGAAATTGTATCTGTGGTAGGATGCTTATATAGGCTCCTCGGTCATGAGAACAGCTCTCAAACATGACCGTTCGGCGTCGGACTCCCCTCCTCCGACGCCTTTTTTTTGCGCTTATTCTTTCATGGGTACCATTAGAATGGGGCAGGGAGCTTTTTTGAGGATTTCTTCCGCCACGCTGCCGAGCAGCAGATTGTAGAGGTGGCCGTGGCCGTGAGTGCCCATAAGAATCATGTCAACCCGGTATTTTTTTGCGTTATCGAGGATTTCAGTTGCCGGCTGCCCCATGACGAATATGGGCAACACGTTATACCCGTCATGTTCAAGCTTAGCCGCCATCTTTTTGAGCGATTCCGCCTCAGCCTTGTAAACGTCGTCCATCTGATCAATATAAAACCCAGTACCAGCCTCATAGCCTAGAAAATCCGGATTCGGCTGACAGACGTGCAACAGTATTATCTGCTCCTTGAAAGATGCAGCTATTTTCTTTGCCTGAGTGAAAATTTTTTCATTTTTGTCGGAAAAGTCGATACAGACCAGCAGTGTTTTCATGGTATTTACTCCTTTTTTTACATTATACGGGTATGATTGGGGTTAAACAAATTCTGCCATAATATAATTCTGTTTTGTTTCGAAAAATCGGTTATGTGTGTATATAAAACGGTTTGTCATTGTGAGCCATTATTTCACAAATGTAGGAACAGGGCTATTTTTGTCTGTAAGTGCTTGTTTATAATATAGTTATGTCTTTGAGTGGGGTGTGTTAAGTTACCATTATTCATTATTAAAATTATTAAAGTATAAAAAATCTTTAAAAAAATCGCTAAATAGGCTTGACTAAAAAGGTTTTTTCGCCGATACTTATCCCATGCAGATTTGCTCATCTGCGTCCGGTTTGCTCACCGGATAGTGCTCATTAAAAAATTTATTTTAGTTTTCGAAAAAGCAGTTGACAGCCCTATGGTTGGGGTATATACTGCTTATATGCTCATTGGGAGAAGAAGTGCTCAGAGGTTTGTTGGCTATAAAATGCTCAAATGCTCAAGGCATGGAAAAAATCCTGCCGCACTCCTTTGACTCGGACTCTCTCAATAAACACTTTTTGGATATTTGATGTCTGTAATGCTTAGCAGGCATCCAGCCGAAGTGCTCAACGGCTGATTCGAAAAGGTAAAATGTTGGTAAGGTTGGATCTATCAATGCAAAACAGGTGCACCTGCTCCGTGCGCTGATTTTACGTTTGCATTGAATGTTACCCTTCGCCTTGGAAGTTTGGATGAGAGAGATGGAAAGAGGAGAACGAAATTTTGCTCGAACGGCTGTGTTTTTCACGCTCAATGAAAAACACAGCCGACACCAGACACACTCAGTGTCCGGTGGTTGCTCAATCTCTTCTATTTCACAGTTGGCCTCAGCCAAATTCTGTCTGTCCCCTGGCGATGAATGCATATGTAGCAAAAGATTTTGCGCATAGGCTGCGGACGACGGATTTTGGCATTTTAGGCGTTCCGCTCAGAACGCAGAAAGGATGGTGAAACGGAAATAATGAGGAGAATGAACCGACGCTCAATCACGTCTCGGCTCAAATCCTGAAAATGTCGGCGCACAGGCGCCGCGGAATCTGAAAACGGAAGTACCTGAATCAGAGACCAGTAAGGAAAGAGATAGTTAGATTGACATATGTGCTTGATTGAAAATTAGGATTGCTCAATAAAAACGGCATCATGCTCAAGATGCCATGAAAAGTGCTCAGGACTTTGCGTATAAGTCCGAACAAGGAAAGGAAAAGGAAAATGACCAGCTCAAGGTATGGAAACAGACTCTTTGTCAGCGCGGCGATGCTCATTATCGCTGCTGCAGGCGCAATGGCGGAGCCCACTCCGAGCTCCGACTATCGTGATCTCAAAAGCGATTACGTCCAGACATGGTATATCTGGTCCGACACTAACTGCGACGGCATCCTCGATCCCGGCGACACGAAAGTGGCGGCCATGAACAACATGTGGACGGTAATCGGCAGTGACGAATCCCTCAATATCGATTCAACCACCGGCAATGCCAGCCCGACGAACGGCTATGACTACAACATGGACACGCCGGAAAAGTCGCTCGTGGTTTACATGAACTACAGCCAGAAGGATAACAACTGGATAGGTTCATGGTCGAACACCTACGAAGATGCTTACAATCGTCAGAAATACGGCGATGCCAACGGTTATTCGATAGGCATGGTCGGCACTGGCGAGTCGGGCACTATGGGTGTGGACATCATGGTTCACAACGGCGCCGGCACGAACAGGACAACCTACGGCAGCAGCCCGTACAAGTATGCCAAGAGCAACCCGCAGGTGATGGCCACCACCGGCATCAGTGCGGCTCTTGCCGAGCCTGGCACAGGCGACCGTGAAGTTGTGAAATATGACGAAGTGACCCAGAGTTACAATGAAAACGTCAATCTTGCGATGAAGACCTGGTTTGAAGTCAACGGCGGCAGCCTGGACGTGGCAGCCATCGCCGCCCAGATGGATATGACGGAATTCGATGCATATGACACCTCTACATGGCAGTTCAGCAACTCTTCCGAGAGTGTGTTTGCCGGCTTGACTCCTGATGAAATCGCGAACGACCCGGCCATCCAGAGCATTCTGACGGCGTTTGCCCAGACTGTCAGCACCTATGAGTATCAGGATGTGTTCTCCATCAATGCCGACTATGACACCGACAGCAACGCAGCAGGCGTTATCGGCGGCATCAGCGGTGTTGGCAGCGATACCGACCTCTGGGCTGACCAGACAGTTATACGCCTGGACTTCAACCTGGAAGATACCGACTTCGAACAGATTATATTCTACGACTTCGGATACAACTCAGGTGCCAGCCAGACTGACCCGATAGAAATCATCTTCAAGGTAGGTCTGGATGACGAAGGCGACAAGTTCCTCTACTACGATGTCAACGATGACAACATGTATGAGGCTGGAGTCGATACCCTCATAGACCAGAACCGGCTGTTCATCTCGGTTAACTCCGAAGTTCCAGAACCGGCAACGCTGTTGCTGATGGTTTGCGGCGGTGCGGCGGTTGTCTTCTACCGGAGACGCGGCAAAGCACGCATGGCTGCCTGATGACGGCAACGCGGTTAACCCGCCGGAAATAGTCCGGCGGGAAAATGAAAAAGTAAAAAAAAGCTGTTTGGCGAACTGATTAGGGTTTGCGGCGTAGAGAGTCTGTAAAAACCGAATATCGGAATTACCCTGTGCTTGAATGAATCGCAAGCGCCGGTGATAAACCTGGCAGCATGCGACGAAATATGAGACGCGGCGCCGGCCCGCCGATAATGGCGGGTCCGGCAGCCCGGCTTAAACTGAAGCTGATGGCGTCTCAAACGAAATTCCTATTCAAAACCTTGAGCATGCGGGACGGAATGAGCCCCGTCCCGCACCTTTCCTTCCTCAAGGGAAACGAAATTCCTATTCAGAAACCTTGAGCACGCGGGACGGAATGAGCCCCGTCCCGCACCTTTCCTTCCTCAAGGGAAACGAAATT
>CAZIAZ010000012.1:8638-56236 GCA_964536835.1 uncultured Planctomycetaceae bacterium
GCGGGACGGAATGAGCCCCGTCCCGCACCTTTCCTTCCTCAAGGGAAACGAAATTCCTATTCAGAAACCTTGAGCACGCGGGACGGAATGAGCCCCGTCCCGCACCTTTCCTTTCTCAGGTGAACGAAATTATTGCGTTAAAAAATATAAAAAATATAAAAAAAATTTCTGACAGAGGAGTCATGAATCGGGCACAGGGAAGGCTTGCCGACGAGAGATGGGAAAATACTGTATGCCGGCAGCCTTGCTGCGAGGAGCGAAAGCCGGCAATCCGCGATGGCTGAAAAAGATGTCGAATCGCGGGTTGCCGTGCGGCGTGTGTGTCCATTGCAGCTTTTTCCGATGGCGATAATAGGCAGCCGGTTTTTCATGGTTCTGAGTTTTTGAGCCGTAGAAATTCCGGATGACAAAAAAATTTTCCTTTCCTTTCTTTCCAACCAAGGCGGAGCGGGATTGAGCCCCCGTTCGTCTGCTGTTCTCCTGACGAGAGATCAAGAGATCAGCATCGAGCCTGCCGGTGTGAGCACCACCGGCGGGCTTTTTTTATTTTGAGCCGGTTTTGTGCGAAAATCCTTTTACTTCAAGAAACGTATCAATATAATATTCGCCGAACGAAAAAAGTGCCGCCGCTTTTCCCTGTATGCAGGCGGCGGAAAAGGTATTCACAGCATTGGAGACCAGCATCATGGCCAAGACCAACATTATTAAAGGCAATGCCGTTATCGGCCAGTCCGGCGGCCCGTCGGCTGTTATCAATCAGTCGCTCGTGGGCGTTATCGAAACGCTCAAAAAGTCGCGGCAGATACCCAAAATTTTTGGGGCGAATCACGGCGTTCGTGGAATCGTGAACAATAAATATTTCGACCTTCGCAAGGTCAGTGCGAAAGAGCTTGAAATCATCGCCGGCACGCCGGCGTCGGCACTCGGCTCAAGCCGCGACAAGCCCGATGAAGAATACTGCCAACGCATTTTTGAGAATTTCAAGAAAAATGACGTGCGTTACTTCTTCTACATCGGCGGCAACGATTCTGCCGATGCGGCTCGCATAGTAAACGATATGGCCAAGGCTAGCGGTTACGACCTCAACTGTTTTCACGTTCCGAAGACGATAGACAACGATCTTCGCGTGACAGACCACACGCCTGGTTACGGCTCGGCGGCTCGTTTTGTGGCAAGCGCATTTGCCGGCGAAGACCGCGATAACGCCGCGTTGCCTGGCATAAAGGTATCCGTAGTCATGGGCCGCGACGCAGGCTGGCTGACGGCGTCGGCATCGCTGGCGAAATACTGCTACGGCAATGAATGCGACGAAAATGTCGGGCCGCATCTGGTATATGTGCCGGAAATCGCGTTCGACAAGGAGAAATTCGCCGCTGACGTGATGAAGGCGTACAAGAAATTCGGCCGTTGTCTCATCGCCGTTTCAGAAGGCATCCGCGACGCCGGCGGCACGCCGATGGCTGTCAGCCTCGTGGAAGCGATGGGCAGGGAAATTGAACGCGACAGCCACGGCAATGCGCAGCTTTCA
Organism: uncultured Planctomycetaceae bacterium; assembly: GCA_964536835.1. GTDB lineage: Bacteria > Planctomycetota > Phycisphaerae > SM23-33 > SM23-33 > DAONFI01. The sequence continues at coordinate 10,167 of CAZIAZ010000012.1, forward strand.
GGCAGTGGTGCATTGGGCGATGCGTTGTCGGAGTACATCAAGAAGGCGTTCGGCTCGCAGAAAGTTCGCGTTCGTGCCGACACTTACGGCTATCTGCAGCGCAGTTTTGCAGGTTACGCTTCAGTCGTCGACCAGGCTGAGGCTCGCAACTGCGGCCGCAAGGCTGCAGAGCTGGCCTTGTCGGGCTGCACCGACGGCACGGTGGTAATGGTTCGAAAGAAAAGCGCAAAATACGGCGTAACGTTCGAACGCGCGGAACTTAAAGACGTTGCCCGCGTTACCAAGCCGCTTGACAGAAAGTTCATCAATAAGGCTGGCAACGGCATAACGAAAGCCTTTGCCGATTACGCTCTGCCGCTCGTCGGCGGACTGCCCAGGCTGGGACGCCTCTATTGAGATTGCTGAAAATATAAAAATAAATATAAAGAACGCCCGATGATTTTTGTGAAAAAATTACAAAAACGTCGGGCGTTTTTTTATTGATTCGGCGGCATGAAAATGGCATCCGTGCTTGAAAGAATGCCGGCAAGTCGATAGACTGACAACTCTGTAAATTTGAAATTTCCAATTTGCAATTTTTTCGGAGTTTTTGATGCCGGCAGAGATAACGACAGATATTGTGCGACATATCGGCCAATTAAGCCGTATCGAGCTTACCGACGCGGAAGTGGAAACTTTTGCGAAGCAGCTCGGTGACGTATTAAAATATTTCGACAAGCTCAATGAGCTTGATACGGACGGCGTTCAGCCGATGGCGCATGCCGTGGAACTCGTCAACGTGTTAGCCGACGATGTCGTATCGCCGGGCCTGACAGTCGAGCAGGCTCTTGCCAATGCGCCCGCGCGTGAGGGTAATTTTTACAAAGTTCCCAAAGTGTTGGGAGATGCCTCATGAACTGCGAAATTACGAATCTCTCCGCCGGCGAACTGGCAAAAGCCATCGCGGAAGGCCAGACCACCAGTACCGCCGCGACGCTGGCATACCTGGACGCGATAGAAAAATTCGACCCTCAGTTACAGGCGTTCAATGAAGTTTACGCCGACCGTGCCATGAAGTGTGCCGCTGAGGCTGACGCCAAAATTTCAGCCGGCCAGAATGCCGGCCCGCTTGGCGGCGTGCCGATAGCTATCAAGGACAACCTCTGCACCACGTGGGGGCATACGACGTGTTCGTCCCGCTATCTCGAAAATTTTTGCGCTCCCTATACGGCTACCGTGGTCGAGCGGCTGGAGAATGCAGGCGCTGTAATACTCGGCAAAACCAATCTCGACGAATTCGCCATGGGTTCGTCGACTGAGAACAGCGGTTTTCATGTGTCGCGCAATCCGTGGGACGTGCGAAAAGTTCCGGGCGGCAGTAGCGGCGGGTCTGCGGCGGCTGTGGCGGGGCGGCTGTGCGCGGCTGCGCTCGGCAGCGATACGGGCGGGTCTATACGTCAGCCGGCAAGCCTTTGCGGTATCGTCGGCTGCAAACCCACCTACGGCAGAATAAGCCGTTACGGCCTTGTCGCCTTCGGCAGCAGCCTCGACCAGATTGGCCCGATGACCCGAACGGTACGCGATGCCGCACTGCTTACGCAGGTGATGGCCGGCCACGACGGCCATGATGCCACCAGCCTCCCCAATGCCGTGCCGGATTACGCCGCCGCAATGAATACGCCGGTAAAAAATCCGAAAATCGGCCTGCCGCGTGAATTTTATACCGATGCGCTGGGCGGCGAAGTTCGCCAGTCCATAGAAAAGGCTATCGAAGTTTACAAATCTCTCGGTGCGGAATTTGTCGATGTGTCTCTTCCTCACAGCCGCATAGACATGGATGCGGCAGGCAATCTCAGCAGTTATGCCGTGGCCTGCTACTACATAGTATGTACGGCTGAATGCAGCAGTAATCTGGCGAGGTTCGACGGCGTACATTACGGTTATCGAACCAGGCAGAATGTTTCGGACATCGTGGAGCTGTACTGCAAAAGCAGGGCTGAATCGCTGGGCGACGAAGTCAAACGTCGCATAATGCTGGGCAACTACGCGCTGAGCAGCGGATATTATGACGCATACTACAACAAGGCGCTGAAAGTTCGTCGGCTGATTGCGGACGATTTTTCGGCGGCTTTCCGGCAGTGTGACGTGCTGCTCTGTCCGACGTCGCCTACGACGGCTTTCAGATTTGGCGAAAAGTCGGCTAATCCAATCGAAATGTACATGGCCGATATTTATACAATCAGTCTGAACCTCGCCGGCCTGCCGGGCATGAGTCTGCCGTGCGGCCTGGATTCTCAGGGTATGCCAATCGGCATGCAACTCATCGGGCCGGTACTCAGCGAAGCCAGCCTGTTCGGCATCGCGGAAATGTACGAAAAGGCGGCGAAATTTGATGCGAAACCCGCTATGCTGCAATAAAGAGTGATGAAAACAGCTATGATGACAACAGGTAAAATCAACGGCAGGATGGGAATGATTTCCGTCAGGCCGTTTTTTTTATTGATAATTTTTGCCGTGCCGATAATTCAGGGCGGATGTGAATTTGATTTCAGCCGCAGTGCGAACGAAGAGACAAAAAAGGCTGCCGTTACAGGAAAAGATGATAAAACACCGACGGATGAACTTTTGCTCACAGGTTTGGCGGCGGCGGACGGCCAACGAGGATTCTGCGTTCAGCCTTCGATTTATCGCCCTGGCAGCGAGTTGCAGGAACTTGACGGCCAGGCCGTCAAAGCGGTTCTGCCGCCGAAGGCGTGGCTGACATACCAGGCTGGCAGAAAACAGCCGCTGGATATCGCCAATTTTACGCACCTGGCATTCGATATGGAATATTCGGGCGAAATCGGCGTCTGCCAGGTAATAATAGACAGCGATTCCGGGCAGTGGACGAGCAGGCCCATCGCTGTCAGTCGCGGCGTGAATCAGGTGATACTCGGCATACATCAACTCTGGCGAAGCGTTGATTTCGACGTCCACGCCGTATCAGCCTTAAAGATAGGATTTCCCGATGCTGAACTCAACCGCGGTTTTATATTGCGTAACGTGCGATTTTTGCGTGACTTGCGAAATGTGAGTCCATCGCCGGCCGGAATTGAACTCCAGGAAATCGGCTGGGATTACATTCTGAAGTTTTGCGACAGCGGCGAACGGCTGGAGCTGTTTCGCAGTGACGACGGACTCTGGCGGATGGGCCTGGCTCAGCCGGTATTGCGACTTGCACGATTCGGCGGCAGAAAACTTGCCGAAAGCGGCGGCGAAGAACTGGATGCCATGGGCAAAGACCGCTTCGGCGAAGTAGACCTCCTGGAGCACAATATCGTACGGATACAATTAGCAGACAACTGGTATTTCAACGGCTTTGAGGGCGGCATAAAAGCATTTTCAAATCGTTATGTCAGATGGACTTACACGATTTACGGCGACGGCCGGTGCGTGGTGGCGGCTGAGCTGGACAACTCCGGCGGGCCGGAATTGGAGAAAGTGGAAATATCCGTCCGCAGCCAGCGGGCGGCGTGGCACGGTAAGGGCATGAGCGGGGCAATGTCGGATGATTCGTTCATCGGCCCGATGGGTAAGTGGACGTTCATGACGGTAATCGGCGATAAAAATCGCATGCGGTTTTTCCAGAATTATCTGAATCCCGCGAAAATTAAACCGATTCTCTCGCAAAAAGGCATATTTGCGCCTGGCGATGCGGACAGGGACGGCTTTGACGAGTCGCAGGGCTGTTATTGTCTTGCCGGCCGGCCGGCTGGCTGCAAATTTGAGGTTATCTGTGATGAAAAGCCGCTGTTTCTGCCGATATTCAAAATATTCGGCCCCTGGAAAAAATTGCCGACGGTCGTGGTTGAAGGCCGACGCATAGAAAAAAAAGTTCTGCTGGGAGACGGCTCGGTTTTGTTCGAACTCCCAGGCGAGTATCGCAGAAACTTTACGGTCGAAGTTCTGGGCGAAATCCGCCGCTGATTTTCAGCCGTCGGCCAGAGTTGTTTAAATCGCGCAGAATGAAGCAAAATGTTAAAAAAATTCTGGACTGTTGCGATTTTTTTCATATCATTAGTCGAGATAACTACATAATCCGTGTACCGTTATTTTTTAAAAGGGCATATAATCCTGACACCATAACGTGTCATGGATCGGAGTGTAATTTATGGACAAAATGAATTGGCTAAACGGATTGACAGTAACAGTGATGTTCGCCTTTGCAGCTGCCGGCTGTAACAGCTGGACGGATGACTATCTGAAGTCCAGCAAATACCGTTTTCTGTCGCCTGAAAAGGTCGTCGAACGGCCTAACGAGGCGGAAGTAAATTACATCATCAGTGCGATGGGCATTGAAAAAGATGACGCTCTGTTTCCCAATGCCCGCCGGCCACAGCCGTCCGACTGGGAATATTCGGCAACCGATTATTGCCTCGCACCTGGTGATTTTATAGAAGTCAGCATTATGGGCCTTTACGCAGAAGGCGTTGAAACGACCATTCGCCGTGAAATCGCGGAAAGCGGTTATATCGACCTGCCGCTGCTGGACGTGCGAATCATGGCTGAAGGCATGACGCAGATGGACCTGGTAAAGGCAATCGAACAGGCGTATTCAAAGAACGTCATCCGTGAGCCGCAGGTGTCAGTGACGATTATGTCACGCAGCAAACGTACGTTCTCCGTCCTCGGCGCCGTGGGCCGGCCGGGCACGTATCAGATAACCAAGAAAGATATGCGACTGCTGGACGTGATGGCACTGTGCGGCGGAGTGTATCAGAGCGATATCGAATACATTTACGTCATACGGCAGGCACAGGCTATTCGCAAGGGCGATGATGATGCCGTCAAGACGCAGGAAACTACGCCCAAACGTCACAGCGAAAAGGCTAAAAAACTTCAGGAAGTCGGCGACCTTATGAATGGGCCTACAAGCAGCGTAAAGCCCGTTGCCGATGTGCGTGACGTGCAGAATCTGGCGGCTGTTCCTGACGACAGTGCTGCTTCGCCGGCTGCCGGGCAGTCGCAAATCGAAGGCAAACAGCTGGCCTCGGCGAAACCGACCGAGTATCAGTGGAAATTCGTCGATAACCGCTGGGTTAAAGTACCGGTCGGCGGCGAAACGCCTGCGGCAAAAACGCCCGCTGGCAAAGCCGACAATGTGTCCCTGGATATGCCGACTCCAAAAACGCCCGACGCAACTGCGACTACTCCCAAAAAAGACCCGTTCGACTGGGCCGACCTGGAAAAGAGCGACCTCGTTGAAGTTATCGCAATCAACAGAAAAAATCTCGACCAGGGCGATTATCGCCAGAATATCGTTATACACGATAACGATATAATCCGCATTCCTCCCATCGAACTGGGCGAATTCTATCTGATGGGCGAAGTCATGCGGCCAGGCGTTTATGCCCTCACGAGCAAGGGCATAACGGTAAAAATGGCGGTGGCGGCTGCCGGCAATCTCGGCCCAATGGCGTGGCCGGAAAACTCTATTATCATCCGCCGCGTCGGCAAAAACCAGGAACAGATGATACCAGTAAACGTGGAAAAGATTTTCAAGGGCGAAGACCCGGACGTGTACCTCAAGCCCAATGATATCCTTGCCGTAGGTACGCACTGGTCGAGCACATTCCTTGCTGTCATACGTAATTCGTTCCGCATGACTTACGGATTCGGATTCATTTACGACCGCAATTTCGGCGATCCTTATGAACCGTCGCTGGACAGCAAGCGTTTCTCACGCTGGTAAGCATCAGGCTGATGAAAGTAAAAACGAAAGCAGTAATTGTTAGCGATTTGACTGAAGAAAACATAAAAGTCGAAAACTCGGGCGAAACTGTAAAACAGTCGCTCGCAGACATGATAAAAGGACAGGACGAGGCCGCCAAGGCCCCGTCCTTGCCATTCTATGTCTGGATAAAAATAATCGTCCTCGGCGCTCTCGTACTGCTGTTTTTCAGGGACGAAGTCATACAATTATGGAAAACTTGGCGCGGCAACGTTAACTGGTCGCACGGGTTTATCATACCATTTTTCAGCTGCTACCTGATTTATGCATGGTGGGACAAAATAACGAAAATTCCTTGCAGGATATGGCTGCCGGGTATTTTTGTGATTCTGCTGGCGATGGTTGGCAAGGCTTACGGCCTGATAGTTCTGCACAACATGTGGTCGGCACAGTTGATGCTGCCGCTGATGATATGGGGACTGGTGCTGTACCTCTGCGGGCCCAGAATGGCGATGGTTCTGTTCGTGCCGATATTTTTCCTCGAACTTGCCATGCCGCTGCCGGACCGTCTTTACAATCTGATGTCACTGCCGATGCAGAATCTTTCGGCGAGAATGGCGACGAGCATTTTACAGCTTTTCGGCGTACAGATAAGCGTGTCGGCGTCGTACATGCAGGTGGTGAGCATTTCAGGCGTGCATCATTCGCTGGAGGTGGCTGAAGCGTGCAGCGGCATGAGATCGCTCATGGCGTTCATAGCCCTCGGCGTGGCGATGGCGTACCTGGATGAAAGGCCTTTCTGGGAAAGACTGGTCATAATGCTCGCCGGCATTCCGATAGCGCTTATTTGTAATATCCTCCGCGTGACTCTCACGTGCAGCATGTTTGTCCTGGATATGAAGGAACTGGGCGAGGGATTTATGCACAATATGATGGGTATGGCGCTGCTTGTGCCGGCGCTGATACTTTTGTTCCTTTTGGCTAAGCTGCTCGACGGCTTATACGTCGAGGAAGACGACGACGTCAGTGATGCATCCGGCGGCGATGATGCGGCGGAGGTGAAGTCATGAGCAATCGCAAAGGCTGGCTGCATTTCGGCATTGCCGTGGGAATATTGCTGATATCCATTGTATCCTGGAACGTAATGACTGCTAAGCTGAGGTATTTCTTCCGCAAGGAAGCTGTGCCGTGGCCGGCTAGCGTGAAAGTTTCCGAGCTTGAATTCCGCAATATCTCACTGCCAAAACAATTCGGCCCTTATCGTATGATTGAGGATGACGGAATCCTGGACAGAGATGAAAACGGCAATGTAGTCAAAGACGGCAAACCTGACGGAGAAATTTATTATCGTGAGGATATACTGGAGACGCTGGGCATCGGCAGCAGCCTCGATGAAGAACGAGTAAAAGAACGCAAAAGCAACTGGTACGTTTCGAGATATTACATAGATGCACGAGAGCCGGAGAATTCTCCATACAAATGCTGGCAGCTTGATTTGACGTTTTATACCGGCAGTGAAGTTACCGTGCCGCATGTGCCGGATATTTGCGTCTTAGCCGGCGGCGCCAGCATTGTGAGCCGCGAAAACCTGTTTATTACGGATGTTGCAGGCGTACCTGAGCCGTGGGATAAACGTACGCCGTTTACCGGCTTGCATTATGAACGGAATGACAACAATGCGTACAGTTATGTGCAGTATTATCTTTTCAGCGTCAACGGCTTGCCGGAAACAGACCGTGACGCGGCACGAATTGAGCTTACGGCACTATCGAACCGCTATGTTTATTACGCAAAGCTGCAATTTTTCCCCAGGGCGGTGATTCGTGACAAGAAACAGGCTGACGAACGTGCGAAAGATTTTCTGCGGCATTGCATTCCTGGAGTGCTCCGAGAACTGCCATCGCGGGAATATATCTCAAGCCTGAACAAAAAATGATTAAAAATGGTGCTGATTTATTATAATAAACAACTTACGTAATTTCCGGCTGTGTCGATGGTTTTGGGCAGAGTTGCGAGAGAATGTTTAGCAGATGATTTTGATTACTGGTTCGGATTATAAAAATGGATGATATTCATCAGATGATTTTTCGGAAGGTGAGCAATGGCTAAGAAGAAACGTCTAAATAGCAGAATGTTGGTTCTGTTGGGAGTTATGGCGGCTATCCTGATTATTTGCCTGACTTATATATATTTTCGCAGTTTGCCGCAGAATCCCGAGTTTTACGCCAACAAGGCTGCACAATTGATGTCGGCACCGCAGAAAAATTACCTCGAAGCAATCAACTGCTTACGGCTGGCTGCGGAGTATTCCAGCGGAATCAAACGTAATGAATATCTTTACCGGCAGGCTGAACTGATGCTTGAATACGCATCCCGCGGCGTTGACCTCGACGATGCCGATCGTGAACAGGCATACAGCAGCGGCTTGGGCCTTCTTCAGAAAATATTGCAGTCCGATGAAAATTACGTTCCAGCTCGCAAGTTGCTGGCTCAGCATAGATGGGCTATAGCCGTTCGTGCACGGCAGTGGCATTTGTGGGAAAATTACATTCAGCAGATGGATAAACTTATCGAGGCTGAAGATACGGCTGAAAATTATTTCCGTCGCGGCTACGCGAAAAGCGCCTTGGCCATGACCGATCCGTCGTTTAACGACGCGGCTATCGAGGATTTCAACAAGGCAATAGAACTGGACAAGGAAAAACTTCAATATCGCATCGCGCTGGCCAGGTTTTACGAATTGATAAAGGATACGGCGTCTGCGGAATTGACGTACAAAAAGAGCATGGAAGCAAATCCAGACAAGGCTGATATCCGAATCGAGTACGCAAATTTCCTTCGTCGCAAAAATGAAAACAAGCTGGCTCAACGGGTAATCATCGATGCCATCAAATGCGAGCCGAACAATGCCGCCGGCTACGTCGCCATGGCTGAAATGGCGCTGGCGGAAAAAGATTACAAAACCGCTCAGAATGCCCTTGAAAAAGCAAAAAAAATAGACCCTGCCATGGTCTATGCGTACTATTATCAGGCTAATATCGCACGCGCTCAAAAAAGACTCAAAGATGCCGCCGATGCTCTTCGCGAAGGACTCTCCGCTGTTGAAAATCGTGATATGACGTCGGAAAGCGGCAAAAAGCTGGATGCGAACAAGGCTAAGGCGCTGTTGAATTACTGGCTGGCTGACATCATGCTGGATATATATCAGACCAGCAATGACCCCAAAGAACGTGAAGCGGCACTTCAGGAAGCCAAAGCCTGCAACACCGTTCTATTGAAACTTTCGCCCGATGACCCGCGGCAGTTGAAAATCGACGGCCGTCTTGCAATGATAGGCCAAAATTATGCAAAGGCTAAGGATTGCTTTGAACATTCGTTGGAAATGGAAACAGACCTGCGGACGGCGGCGTGGCTGATAAACATCTATAGAGTACTCAATCTGCCGACTCGCGGCGAAACGCTGTCTAAAAAAATACTTGCTGTTCCAGGCGAAGAGGACAACGTGTATTTTCTTTTACGCTACGCCGAATTCCGTATTGATGCCAACGATTTTACGAAAGCCACCGAATATCTCAGCCAGGTTCTTGCGAAAGAGCCGGATAACAGGCAGGCTCAGGAATTGATGGCTGCTATAGAACTCGTAAGAGCCAAGAGAATCGAAAATCAGAAAATATCGCCCATAGCCAGAGCGCTGCTTTTGCGAAAGGCGGAAAATTTTGTTGTTTTGAACAAACTGGAACAGGCACAGAATATCCTGGAATCGCTTCTCAGGAGCAATCCCAAGGATATGGTCGTAATGAGCAGATTGTTGAGCGTCTATACCCAGAACGGCCAAACAGAAAAAGCCGCCGGAACTATTGACGCATCGCTTGCGAAGAACCCGAACAACGAAGACCTCAAACGCTGGAAAGCGCTGCTCAATGAAAAATCACCGGAAAAACGTTGTGATATTGAACTGAATTTCGCAGGGAAGATTCAAGATCCGCTCAACAGGGCGTTGAGCAGTTGGAGCATATGCAAAAGATACGGCCAGGAAAAGTCGGCCGCGAAATATCTTGCGGAAGCCCGTAAAATAAAGCCCGATAACCAGATAGTCATAGAAGGCTATTTCCTGCAGGCTTTGGCGAACAAAGATTATGAGCTGGCCCGCAAGGAAATAGAACCGCTGGAAAAACGCGATCCGCTTGACTGGAACCTTTATATGGGCAGATTATTATATGCTCAGAATAATTTTGAATCGGCTGCAACCTATCTGCAGGGTGCGTTGAAGTATCAGTCATACAATCAGCCCGCCAGGCTGATGTTGGCGGACTGTTTCCTGCAACTTAACGAGACGGAAAAGGCTAAGCAGGAATTTCAACGCTGTTTTTCCAATGACTCCAAAGATATCAGGGCTATGGTCGGCCTTGCAAAGATAGCAATGGCTACCCATAATGTGGAAGAACATGACCGATGGGTCGAACTGGCTTACAATTATCCGGAAGGCAAGGTAGATTCATATATCCGCGAAGAATACCTTCGGATGAATGTCGACAACAAAAATCCCGCCCAGGCGATAGAGACTCGTGAACGACTTTTTGAGAAAGAACCATCCAATCTCGAAAATGCCCTTCGACTGGCATTTCTTTACGAACGTAAAAAGGATATCGCCAAGGCACGCGAGAAATTCGAATATATTTATGCTAATGTGGCTGATAAAATTTCGTTTGCCCCGCTTCTTGCGGAATTTTACATGAGGCAGAAAGAGACCACAAAGGCTGACGAACTTTTCAATTCGTTGATAAAGCAGGCTAAGACTGCAAACGACAAGATTGCTGCGTATGTCGCTTACGGCTCTTTTCTGTCAGGCATGGATCAGCAGGCAGCCATGAGCATGTTTGAGAAGGCTAAAAGCATAGATCCGAACAATACCATGCCGTATAAAGCACTATCCAATCTTTTGGGAGTCCAGGCAATACAGCTGTCGCAGCAGGGCAAACTCAAAGACACCCAACAGAAATGGCAGGCTGCTGTCAAACAATTACAGGAAGTCATCAGAATGACTCCCGAAGATAAACAGGTACGCCAGACGCTTTATAGAATATACATCGACGCGCAGATGTATAAGGATGCCGAAGACGGCTTTACCATGTTGGTTCATGAAGATCCCAATGATGTCAGAGCAAGGCTGGGATTGGGTTTGACATATTTACGCGAAGGCAAGACGGGCAAGGCTGTCACCGAATTCAAGAATGTTATCGAGATGACGCCTGATAATCCGGATGCTTATGCGTTCCGGGCTGAAGCGTATAAATCGCAGGGCGATCTCGTCATGGCAATAGCCGACCTGAAAAGAGCCTGCCAGCTGTCCAGTCAAATGCTTCTGCGTATGGATTTGGCCAATCTTTATCTGGCGAATGACCAGTCCGACATGGCTGAAGTCGTGTATTCTGAGATAATCGATACCCCCAGCACTGATAAATATTTTCCGGCATATCAGCAGCTTCTGAGAATAGGTTTGGCGCAGCAGAAATGGCCGCTGGTAGAGAAAATTTGCAACAAGGGTGAAAAACTGTTTCCGGAATCGCCGCTGTTCTGCCTTACAAGGGCGGAAATGTGGAACAGACGCGACAATCAGCAATCCATGCTGGAGTTCCTGAACAAAGCCGTTAAAATCGCCCCAACCGATTCTGTTGTCGTTGGTGCATATTTCAAGGGCTTGATGGAATGCAGAAAATATGACGCACTCCTGAAGGTTGCGGATTATTACCAGAATCAGGCAAACTTTGTCTCGTTAAGCCATGCGTATCGCGGCATGGTTCTGGCTGCCAGAAAAGATGCAGGGGCATTAAACGAGTTTCTTGAAGCCCTTAAAATTGCGGAAAAATCGACGGATGTCTTAAATACAGTTGGCATGATGGCTCAGGTTTACGGCAAAGCCGAGATTCTCAAACTTGCCGATAATATAATTGCCGCTAAGCCGGATAACTGGCAGATATTCATGCTTTTGGGCAACTATTGTGTGGAATTAGACGGTTATAAGCAGGCACATGGCTATTATATAAAAGCCCTGAATTTAGCCGGCGATGTCAACTCCAGGGTCGCCGTGCTCCTTCAAATGGCACATATGTACGAGATAACGCGGGATTATGAAAGCGTCGAAAAGACTTACCTGGCGATATTGAATATGGATGCCAATAATACGGTGGCACTTAATAATCTGGCGTATCTCTATGTCGATATCATGAAACGGCCGGATAAAGCCATGCCCATGATTGAAAGAGCAATGACTCTGATGCCTGGCAATTTGAACTTGATGGATACATATGGGTGGGTTTTGGCGAAGAATGGTGACTATAATAAAGCCAGTCAGCAACTTTCCGAAGTTGTCCGTCGCGGCAAAGCCGGCCCTGAATCTTTGTATCATATGGGCTACGTCCTTGAAAGGACAAATCAGATGAGAGAGGCTCGTGATTATTATCGCAGGTCATTGGAATTGGTGGCTGACAAAAAGTCCAAAATGTATGCAGAAATAGCCGAGGCCTATAATCGGGTCGAAAATGAGTTGAAAAAAAGGAGTGAGGTTAAATGAATATGCTTCGTACCCGTGAAGAAACGCCGCTGATAATAAGAAGTGCCGCAGGCATGAGTCCGGCGAGAAAGTTATCCGCCGGCAGTTCTGGCGGCGCAGGAGCCGGCGGCTTTTCCGGCCAGGACATTATGCGCATGCTCAGAAGGCGAAAATGGCTCATAATCATCTGCCTTTTCATCTTTTTGGTAATATCGGGCGTTTCATCATTTTTATGGAACAAGATGGCGCCGATATACAAGGCTCAGGCATTGATAGTGGTGTATCCGCCGGTGGCGTCCGAGCTTGCATTGAACGTAGGGCCGACACTTGGTTCTGCCAGCAAATCATTGCTCGAAACGCGAGTAAAATCAATACATTCGGAATCCGTTTTTGAAAACGCAATAAAGTCCATCAAGGGTACGAAATGGTTTGAAAAGAATAATGCCGACGGCGAAGGCCTTGTGAAACTTATGGATGCCGTGGATGTCGGTATAGTGCCGAATACGAATTTCATCTATATTTCTATGACGGGGCTGGATAGGGAAGATATTACCGTTATTGTCAATGCCATCGCGGAAGCTGCCGAAAAAGATGCTTCGCTGATGCAAAGTACCGATAAACAGAAACAGATAGAGCGTTTGCAGGAAACTGTGCAGAAAAAGAGCCAGGAAAAGGAAGAGGCTGTTCGTATAATCAAGACTCTGCGAGCCGGCCCGACAAGGCTTGATCCTTCCACCATTCAGATAAAACACGGCATGCTTGTCAAGGAGATGGAACTGGCGAATAAGCAGTATGCCCAGGCATTGAGCATGTGGGATGGCATGAAAAGCCGTACTGATAAGGAAATTGCCGAAATGCCGGAAATTCAGTACATGGTGCTGAATAATCCGGAAGTCAGCATACTGAAAAATCGCATACTCAATATCGAATTTGAACTTGATTACGCGCTCAAGACGTTGGGTGAAAAACACAATACCGTCAAATCGTTGAAAAATCGTCTGGAGATTGCGAATACTACGTATAAAGAAAAATATGATGAAGTTATGGCGAAGACCATAAAAGAGACCAAGGAATTGCGCGAGCAGGAGTTCATAGCATCGGAAAAATATCGTGAAGACATTTCCACGCAGTTGAACGAGTCTGACCGTGCGATGAAGGAGCTTCACAATATAGAAACGGCATTGAGCGATGCCGCAAATACCGTGTCTAATTGCGATCAGGAAATAAACGCCCTGAATTATCGTATAATGGACTTACGGCTGTTGCTCAAGGGTGAAACGCCGGTAGTTCTTCAGCATAAGGCCAGAAAACCTATCGTGCCTGTTTATCCGCAAATGCCGATTATGATTGCCCTTGGCGCTTTTCTTGGGCTTTTCTTTGGCGGCGGATTGGCGCTGTTGCTGGAAATGCTCGATACCTCCATCAAGTCTGCGGAAGATGTCGTCAACAAGGTTCAGTTGCCCGTCATGGGTATAGTTCCGCACGAAGACGATGTCGACGAGGACATCGACGACATGCGTCTGGCGTTTCTGTCGCATCCCAACACAATTATCTGTGAGGCGTTTCGGCAGATACGTACGACGTTGTTGTTCTCCGGCCAGGTGGGCCAGCATAGCAGTGTACTCATAACAAGTCCGATGCCTTCGGACGGCAGAACTACGGTAACGCTGAACCTGGCCAGTCATCTGGTCAAGGGCGGCATGAAGGTTCTGGTTGTTGAAGCCAATTTCCGTCAGCCTGTGATTCGGCATCTTTTCAAAAACGATTGCCCGAAGAATGGCCTGAGTTCGATATTACAGGGCACGGCGAATTGGGAAGAATGCCTGTTTACCGTCAATAATGAATTTGACGTCATATCGGCGGGTTCTATACCTCAGAATCCCACGGAACTGCTCGGCTCGAACGAGATGGCCAGCCTTGCTGAAGAATTGGCTAGCCGTTATGATATGGTTCTCTATGATTCATCGCCATGTCTTATAGTTTCCGACGCTTCGGTTTTGAGCACGCGGGTTGACGGAGTGTTGTTTACTTTCCGTGCCGGCGTAAGCACGTTCAATATGGGCCAGCGGTCCCGCGCTATGTTTGAACAGTTGGGGGCACATATTTATGGTGCGGTCATTAACGGCATGAAGGTAAATATGGAAGGCTCGGTTCGGAAGGATTACGAGACTTTCTATGAATACAGCAGCACGCCACAGTCGCCGGCGGTATGATTCGGTTTGCCGGCTGCCGTCGCAGCTTTATTTGAAAATTTCAGGAAATCCGGAAATATTTAAAGGCCTCTCAGGATTGTTCAGAGAGGCCTTTTTATTGGCATCATATTGCGTGCGGCGATTAAGGAATATATAATATGTCTGTTCAATAAATGCCTCGCTGGCACGGGAAGGTGGGATGCTATGATTCATGATTGTCAGACTGAAAAAAAGGGCAGCTTTCATTCGCTGCACGACAGTATCAAACGCACTATTGATGAAGTCATAAGCGGCCGATATCGACAATTCTGCCACAGCGGCGAGGAATCCTGGCAGCCGGCGGTTAACATATATTCCAGCGATGAGTGTAATTATATCATAGTTGACATCGCCGGCATGGCGCTTGATTGTATGAATGTGGAGGCGTCCAGCGGCGAGCTTGTCATATCCGGCGAGCGAATGTCGCCGCAGATGCCCAGGCATCATGGAGCGGCGAGGGTGTTGCATATGGAGATAGACCACGGGAAGTTCTGCCGCAAGATAAAATTGCCGGATGAGGCGGATTTGGACGCGATTACCGCCAAATACAAGAATGGCCTTTTGACGATTGAAATCCCCATAAAACATGACGATGAAAAATAAGATGGATAACAAAAACGAAAACGAAAAAATCAGCAAAAAAGTGATTGTTACGGCGCAGGACGAATCGGCGCAGGAAGAAATTCAGCCGGCTCATCAGTTGCCTAACGAGCTTTTTGTTCTTCCGATTCGGGATTCGGTGCTGTTTCCAGGTACGGTTGTGCCGCTGACGATTCAGCGGGAGAAATCCAGGCGGCTGCTGACGGATCTTCTGCCAGATAATAAAATACTCCTTGCCGTCTGCCAGAAAGATCCGGCCATTGAGAATCCCGTTGCGGATAATCTGTATGATGTCGGCACGGCTATCATGGTACTGAAGCTTCTGCGTATGGAGGACGGCACTCAGAATGTTATCGTTCAGAGTCTCGGCAAAGCCAGGATAACTCAGTGGACGCAGAAGGATGACAATCTGGTTGCGGTTATTGAGCCGCTTGCCGACCACATCAAGAAAACTCCGCAGAATGAAGCGTTGCTGCATACGGTTTTTACTGCGGCCCAGCGGGTGGTGGAGCTTTCGCCGAATATTCCGAATGAAGCGAAACTGGTGCTGAACAATATAGATACTCCCTCTTCGCTTGCCGATTTTCTGGCTGCCAACCTTCCGATGGACACATCGGAGCGTCAGTTGCTTCTTGCCGAAACCGATGTGGTCAAGCGGCTTGAAATGATAAACGTAAGGCTGCAGAAGCAGCTGGAGATTCTGGAGCTTTCCGACAAGATTCGTTCCGAGGTCAAGGAACAGGTCGACAAGCATCAGAAGGAATATTTCCTGAACGAGCAGCTCAAGGCGATTCAGAAGGAGCTTGGCCAGACCGATGACAAAACTGTCGAGTTAGCCGAGTTGAAGGAACAGTTAACTCGCGCCAAACTTCCTGACGCAGTTCAGAAGGAAGCCGACCGTGAAATGAGCCGGCTGGAAAAAATTCCGTCCATTTCACCCGATTACAATGTCATTCGCACCTATCTCGAGATAATCAGCGAGCTTCCGTGGAGTGTTTCCACGGTTGACAAGCTTGACGTGAAAGCAGCCGCCAAAGTGCTCAATGCCGACCATTACGGGCTGGAAAAGGTCAAGCGACGCATCCTTGAGTATCTGGCTGTCCGGAAACTTTCGCCAGAATCCCGTGGGCCGATTTTATGTTTCGTCGGGCCGCCCGGCGTCGGCAAAACATCGCTGGGCCAGTCAATCGCCAGAGCCATGGGCAGAAAATTCATACGCATGAGTCTTGGCGGCATGCGCGATGAGGCTGAGCTTCGCGGCCATCGACGTACCTATATTGGCGCCATGCCCGGCCGTGTAATTCAGGAACTACGCAAAGCCGGCACAAATAATCCTGTCTTCATGCTGGACGAACTGGACAAGGTCGGCAATGATTTTCGCGGCGACCCGAGCAGTGCGCTTCTGGAGATATTGGACCCGGCGCAGAACAACACTTTTCAGGATCATTATCTGAATTTGCCGTTCGATTTGAGCAAGGTGCTGTTCATCGCTACGGCGAATTACATGGGCACTGTGCCGCCGGCGTTGCGGGACAGAATGGAAGTCATCGAACTGCCTGGTTATACCAGCCAGGAAAAGCTCGAAATTGCCAAGCGATACCTCGTAAAGCGGCAGCGGCAGGAGAACGGCTTGAAGAATGGGAACATCCGTTTTCCTGACGAGGTGCTTAAGCTGATAATCAACGATTATACCCGTGAAGCCGGCGTTCGTGAGCTTGAGCGTCAGATAGGCGCGATATGCCGCGGCGTAGCTGCCAGGGTTGCCACCGGCCGTGTTGAGAAAATGGCCGTTACGGAAAATCTTGTACGAAAGATTCTGGGGCCCAGACAGTATGAAAGCGAACTGGCGCTGCGGCAGGCACAGCCGGGTGTGGTTACAGGGCTGGCATATACGCCGGTTGGCGGTGAAATACTTTTCATTGAGTCGGCGGTGTATCCTGGCAACGGCAAACTCGTGATGACCGGCCAGATTGGCGACGTCATGAAAGAGTCGGCTCAGGCTGCGCTTAGTTTGGTAAAAGGCCGGCTGGCCGAGCTCAAACTAGATGCGGAATTTTTCAATAAACACGATATTCATATTCATGTGCCGGCTGGAGCGATTCCCAAAGATGGGCCGTCAGCCGGCTGTGCCATGTTCTCGTCGCTCATGAGCCTGCTGATGAAACGCTGTGCGAAGGTCGATGTCGCCATGACGGGCGAGATAACCCTTCGCGGCATTGTTCTGCCTATCGGCGGGGTCAAGGAGAAAGTTCTGGCTGCCAAGCGAGCCGGCATCAAAACGGTAATTCTGCCGGAGGGCAATCGCAAAAACCTTGTAGATGTGCCGGCTATAGTGAAAAAATCGCTTAAATTCAGATTCGTCAGAAATGTCGACCAGGTTTTGCGGCTGGTGTTGAAATAAAAAGTGCTGCGGCAGTGCGTGGAATGTCACGCGGCAATGCGGCGCCGGAATATCGCTTGCCCGAAACGGCTGCGATGCGTTATACTCACCGGCCATGAGCAGACAGGAAAGCAGAATGCGTCGTTTCTATCAGCCGTGCCTTTGCGTCGGGTCACAGGAACTCCAACGCGATGAAGCCCATCATGCCGCCAATGTTCTGCGGCTGAAACGTGGCGATACCTTGGAACTTTTCAATGGCGACGGGCTGACCGGCGACGCCGAGATATTGGAAATCACCAAAAAGACTGTGCTCGTAAATGTCCCGCAGGTTTGCGAATGTTTGCGACGCGGGCCTCTGTTGCATATTGCTTTTGCCGTGCCGAAGGGTAAGCGGCTGGATTGGCTGCTGGAGAAGGCTACTGAACTTGGCGTGGCATCGCTGTGGCCGGTGGCATTCGAATACAGCGTTGCCGGCGGCGACGAACTTGGCGATTCCAAACTGTCCCGATGGGAACAGCATTGCATATCAGCCGCCAAGCAGTGCGAACTTAACTTCATGCCGAAGTTGCACGATATAATGCCGCTAGATGATTTTTTGATGAACTCGCCGTCGGCGAAATTGAAAATAGTCGGCGATTGTGTTGATGGCACGCCTAATATTTCAGAAAAAATGTCAAAAATGATGGCTGACAATTCCGCAGCCGATATTTGCATGCTTATCGGCTCTGAAGCAGGCTTTACGGCTGACGAGCGCAAAAAAATCGCCGATGCCGGTTTTAAAAGCGTCCGCCTCGGCGAAACTGTTTTGCGAATTGAAACTGCGGTGATAGCACTGGCTGCGGCTATTACGGCTTATTGTTCCGTCAAATCCTGAGTTGGGCATTTTTCGCGGCATATTGCCGTATTGAAATTCACGATTTATCTGATGCGCCAGGGGAGGAAATATCCATGCTCATCCATGTGATTTCATCTGCGGCGTCGGTTTGTACAGGGTCTGTAACAAAACCCGCGCTTTTGTAAAAAGGTATGGCGTTGCGGCTGCTCGGAACGTGTAATTGTTGTGTGCCGTCTTTTTTTGCTGTTTCAGTCAGATACTTCAGCAGGCATTTTCCTATGCCGCGTCCGTGCAGATGTGAACTTACGAAAAATTGCGATACGCAGAGCTTCGGATTGCCAGGCTGGCCGAAGTCGGCCAATGCGCCGGTGGCAACTATTCTGTCATCTTTCTCAACGACAAAAATCCTCTTCCAATCCATCTGCCGCTTCAGCCAGTCGGCGGATACTTCACTTCTGAATTTTCGCACAATCTCAACCGAATGGTGCTCAGCCATCACGCCGTCCCAGTTATCAAGCATTATCTGCAAAACTTCAGGAATGTCCTTGACGTTTATGGGACGAATTTTCATTTTTCGTTTCCTTTCCGTTTTAACAGTATCGAAAGTATTGCATAATTACAGACGGCGGCAGCTTTTCCGTATTGCGGAAAAACCTCACATTCCATCCGTGATTTTACAGGAAACATTTTCTAGAGCATGTTAAATTTGAAATTGCGCCTTGTTGCGTCGTTGAGGACGAGGCTGGCAAGGAAGGCGAAGCAGGCAACCTTATATGGTTTCCGATGCAGCCTGACGCAGCCAGCCGACGCCGCAAACAGCAACAAGCGCAAAGTCAAGTTTAATATGCGCTAAGTCGTGTAATCGGCGTTGATGGAAATGTATTCGCGGCTGAGGTCGCAGGTCAGGGCGGTGAATTTTCCTTTGCCCTGGCCCAGTTCGCAGTCGATTTTCACCACGTTCTGCTTCATCATTTCGCTGATTTTTTTCAGGTCGCACTTACAGCCTGTGCCTTTGGCGAAAATCTTTGTTCCGCCGATTTTGATTATCAATTTTTCAGCCTTCACTTTGGCTGCGCTTTTGCCGAGTGCCATGGCGATTCTGCCCCAGTTTGGATCTGCGCCGTGGACGGCGGTTTTCACCAGCGGCGAATCGGCTACGCTTTTAGCTGCCATTTGAGCTTCTTTGTCGTTGTGTGCGCCGGTGACGCTGATTTCGATGACGCGGGTTGCGCCTTCGCCGTCGGCGGCTATCGAGAACGCCAGCGCGTCACAGACTTCCTGAACGGCGGCGAAGAATTTCTTGCACTCTGCCGTGCCGTCTTTGACTTCTTTGGCGCCGGCACAGCCGGAAGCGAAAATCGCCACGATGTCGCTGGTGCTCTGGTCACTGTCGACGGTGACTGCGTTGAAAGATGTCCGCACAGCCTGTCTGAGCAGCTTATACAGCAGGGCTGGAGCGACGGCAGCGTCGGTGGTGATTACGCCTATCATTGTTGCCAGCGACGGGGCAATCATGCCCGAACCCTTGACTATGCCGGCGACGGTGACGTTTTTCCCGCCGAGCCTGATTTGCACGACGGCTGATTTATATCTGGTGTCGGTCGTTGAGATTGCCTCGACGACGCGGTGGTCGCTTTTTGTATTCAGGCCGGGAGCGGCGGAGTCGATGCCAGCCGTCACATTGGCCATCGGCATGGCTCTGCCGATTACGCCGGTTGATGCGACCAGCACTTTTTCCGGCTTACTGCCCAGATGTTTCGCCGTCCTGGCAGCCATAGCCTTTGCGTCGCAGAAACCCTGTTTGCCGGTACAGACGTTGCTGTTGCCGGCGTTTATGACCATGCCGCGTATTTTGCCGTATCCCTTGGGCAGTATCTGCCGGTCCCACGCTATCGGCGCGCCGAAAATCTGGTTCGACGTGGTTACGATAGCTGCCGAGGCATCCGTATCCGCCGCGATTATCGCAAGGTCGTGTTTGCCAGATTTCTTTATGCCGCATGCTACGGCGGCGGCTTTGAATCCTGACGGAATCGTTATGTGTCTGTTGTTCATGTTGTTCCCGTTATTTTTGTTAATAAAGGCCGGTAGTTTCGTCCAGGCCGAACATGACGTTGAGGTTCTGTATCGCCTGCGTGCTTGCGCCTTTCAGGAGATTGTCTATCGTTGAAAATATAAGCACTCTGCCTTTGGCGAGTTTGACGGCTACGTCGCAGAAATTGGTGTTCATTACGTTTTTCGTCGCCGGCAGTGTGTCGGTACGGACTCGCACGAACGGCTCTGCGTCGTAGGCGTTTTTCATTACGTCAACGAGTTGCGAGTCATCTTTTACGGCTGCGGTGGGGGTGGCGCAGATGGTGCACATCATGCCCTGATCCATCGGGCAGAGGTGCGGCTGAAACAGAACGTTAGCCGGCTTGTCTGCGACTTCGCCGAGAATCTGCTCGATTTCCGGCGTATGGCGATGATTGCCGACCTTGTAAGGCTCGAAATTTTCATTCCGCTCAGGGTAATGGTTTTCGAGCGTTGCCTTTCTGCCTGCGCCGGTGACTCCGCTGACGGCGGATATGAATATGTTTTCGGATTCAATCAGGCCGGCCCGCAATAGCGGCGCAAGGGCAAGTATCGAACACGTCGGGTAACAGCCGGGATTAGCCACCAACTTTGCAGTCTTAATCTGGTTACGATAAAGTTCCGGCAGGCCGTAAACTGCGTGTGCGAGCGACGTTTTGTCGGTGTGCTCGCAGTACCATTTTTCATAAACGGCGGCGTTCCTGATGCGATAATCAGCCGACCAGTCGATTATTTTAACGCCCTTAGCCAACAACTGCGGCACATAGCTCATCGCTATCTGGTGCGGCACACAAAGAAGAGCTACGTCAGGCTTGAGAGCCGCCACTGTATCCGGCGAATAGGGCTGCTGGGCCATTTTAACCTGCTTGGCCAGAATGGGGTGAATGTCGGCTATGGGGCCGATGTTGCTCGACCCGAATATGCCCACGACCTCCACATGCCCATGCCGCGCCAGCCACCGCAACGTCTCGCGTCCGGTATAACCGCTGCCGCCGATAAGAACCGCTTTTATACTCATGATTTCCATCCTTATTGACCGGATTGAATCCGGGAATTTGGAATTACGAAGGATAATATATTAACTCAAAGTGACCGATTCGCGTTATAAGTCTTTACCTTTTAGCCTCATATGCGAAAAATCATAAATCGGTCAGTTTGAATTATTAAAAAACCCCGGCTCCTGAAGATACCGGGGTTTTTGATGACAAAGTACCACGCTCGGTACGGTGCTCAACGTTTCGAGAACTGGAAGCGTTTGCGAGCACCAGGCTGCCCTGGTTTCTTACGTTCTCTGGAGCGTGCGTCGCGGGTCAGCAGACCCTTGTCGCGAAGTTCGCGTTCGACTTCGGGCATGTATTTGGCTATTGCCCGGGCTAAGCCGAGTTTTATAGCGCTGGCCTGGCCGGTATTGCCGCCGCCGGAAACATTGGCCCATATGTCTATGTTGCTGGTTATGCCGGCAATGGTTAGCGGGGCATTAACCGAAAATTGATCCTTTATGTGCGGAAAGTAGGCGGCTAATTCCCGTTTGTTGACGAGTATTTTGCCGCTGCCCTGGCAGATTCGTACTCTTGCCACGGACGCTTTGCGACGGCCTGTGCCCCATGTGTATTTGCCTGCGGCTGCTGACTTCGTTTCCGATGTTACGGTTTTTTCGCTCATATTTTTTTCCTGGTCTGACAGATATTTTTAAAGTTCGAGCTTCGTCGGCTGCTGAGCCTGAAAACTGTGTTCAGGGCCGGCAACGACCTTGAGCTTCTTGAACATGGACTCGCCGAGTTTGGTTTTCGGCATCATACGCTTGACGGCTGCTTCCAGAACGCGTTCCGGGTGCGAGTCAATCGCTTCCTGCATGGTCGTGAGTTTCTGGCCGCTGGGATAGCCGGTAAAACGCTTGTATACCCGCTGATTTTTCTTGTTCGCGCCGGTTACCCGCGCCTTGTCCGCATTTACGACTACCACGTAATCGCCCGTATCCACGTGGGGGGTGTATTCCGGGCAGTGTTTGCCCTGGAGAATAGTGGCAATCTTCGTAGCCAGCCGGCCTACGATTTTATCGCTGGCATCCACAACCCACCACTTGGGCTGCTGTTGCTCTTTTTTAGCCATATAACTTTTAGTCGCCATCTGTAATGGTCCTGCTTAAAATCAGTAATCTTGTAAAAAGTCCTTAAAAAGGCGTAAATATACGCCTCTCTCACAAAGAGTCACGCATTATGGTGTCGCAGGGCCCGATTGTCAAGTGTTTTTAGAGGCATATTTTAAAAAAATAGGAGAGTCTGCCGGCGGACGGCTGCTGTAAGAAAGCGGCCTTGACGGCTATGCCGGCTGACGAGGTACAAATATGAAAAAAAATGGCATAAGTGCGGATTTTGGGTATAATATTTTCCCTGTAATTACTTGAGGAGAGCTAAGTTGAAGCATCTGTTGACAAAATATATTGTGAAGATGTCGGCTGTTTTGCTGTTAGTAGCTATCGGCGAAACGGCATGGGCGAATGATGAATACGACGTGGAAGATTATCCGGCTATCCAGCCGGTTATTGAAGCCAAGAATCTGAAATTGCCGGAGTTATGGGAAAAAAATCTTATGCCGCAATATCGTCTCGCCGTGGCGAGGGAGGTTGTAGTCGCGGCAAGAAAGATGGCGTTCAACCAACTCGTCAGCGGCGTAGCGGACATAAAGCTTGGCGATGATATGACAGTCGGCAGCCTGCTGGCCAGGTCTGATAAACCAGACGTCAAGCCGGAATTTTTCGTTCGCGGCGTACGTGAGAACGGCATTATCTATCGGCAGGATTCGCTGATTGTCGAGATTACGATGGAAGTCTCACGTAAAAGCATATTGGGCAGTATAAAATGCTGGCTGGAGGTACACCTCAGCAGCGAAAACCAGAAATACGTCATAAAACTGCGAGACTATATAGAATCGCTCAAGGGCGGCGAATTGAGGGCGTTTGGAGTGGCGGCGGCAGATGCCCGCTACGTAAGGCCTGAATATGCAGCCGTCCAACAAAAAGCCGCCAGCCTCGTGGCGAATGTGCCGACATGGGTGGCTGACGTCGTGCATGTCCGCGGCCAGGGCGAAATAAAACGAATGACCGCCAACCAGCAGCAGGCAAGAGACGATGCTTTTGACGAAGCGACGAACAACGCACGCAAGGCAATGATTGCCAGGGTGCTGGAACTCAAAGAATCAGGTGACGCAAACGTCGGCAAATTTATCGAAAGCGTTCCGGAACTCACAGCCGGCCTGGCGGAAATCATAAAGTCAGCGAAGATAACCAAAGGTACGGAAGTGATTATCGGCGATGATGCGGAAGTTACCGTCAGCCTCGACCTCAAAAAAGTCTGGAACATGCTGCTGCATTACAGATTGACAGGAAAGTAGATGGTATACAGTAGAGCAGGGGCGGCCATGCCGACGAGTAGTATTGCGTAAAATGGTCGGCTCGGGCTCGGCCAGTCGGCGAGGGATGATGGATTGCGTAAGCCGATGTAGTTAGTTGCGGAAGCATTACGGTTAAGATGGTTGTCATGGTGCCGACATTTCTTATACCAGTTCAACTTAATAAGTGAAAATTGCCTCTGCTACATTAGTAGGTATACGAGTAAAAACATCGTGAGCCATTTTAGAGAACCACTCTATTGTCAGAGATGCGAGCTGATGGTTGTTATCGCACAGACTGTTAAAATAACCATTCGGCTGATTCACTGGATTCACGAGTCCATGATTCGTCGAATAAAAAAACAACCTCGCCCTTATCGGACGGGGTTGCTTTTTATTAATTACGTTAAGTGGCTAAATCAACTTACCAGCCGTAGTTGACTAAGTATTGGTTCAAATGCAGATTGGCATCTGCAAAAAATATTTCGTCCGCGTCGTCGGTAATCTGGCGGGCGTAGTTGTCGGAAATGCACTGAATACGGCGGCGACGCTGATGTGCGTCGTCGAGGACGCCTTCGCCGCGGCTTACGGTCATCGCCGCAGAGTCGTCGCAGCCGCAGACGGTAAAGAGCGTCCCGATACCGCTGCCGCATATTACCAACAGCATTATGAGCATCAATACGTTTTTCATATTTTTATCACCTCTTAAAAACATCAGCCGTTAATTCTAATCAGCATCCTTGCAATAAATTTCATTGTTTTTAACAGCCGATTATGCCGACAATCGACACATATTACCATTCAATAAATTTATCGGCTGACTAGTCCGAATCACACAAGTCAAATTTTCAAATTCAAAACGGTGTTATGCCGTCAATATCTGCGTGTTTGCCGTCAGTTCAGCACAATACCGGCAAGATCCAGATTGACGAACGGCAGCGGCTCGCTCATTGTTCTGCCGCTCATGCCGTCGGCTATCAACAGCCATCTGCCGTCCGACGAATCTTTCCTGTTAACGTGATGGCCTTGAATGCCGGCTTGGATATTGTAATCATCCGCCGGAGCCAGTATCGCCTTGTGTCTGCCGTCGCTGGTTGCGCCATGTATCCATAGCGTTTGCATCGGCGAGAGGGTGGTATGCAGGCAGAGATTCAAGCCGTCGGCGGCAAGCGTCCAGTTGGGACTTTCACCTTCTTCGATGCGAACGGGATGAACCTTGCCGTTGAGGTCGAGCCACGCGCGATAGGCTACCACGTATTCAGCTGAAAAGCTGTTATTCTGCAACGAATTGATTACGCTGGAGAGTTGAAACCAGCAGATGTAGTCCCTGTCGAGCATTTTGTCGTAATATGCATAGCGGATGGAGTCAGCCGGCACGTTCTTGAGCGGATTGAATGCCTTACGCACTTCAAGACGGTAAACTTCACCCTGGATGAGATATTCTGTCACCAGCAGCCTGTTGCTGCCGCAGTTCTGGACGCGATATCGAACAGCCGCTGAGCCGGTGTCTATCATCTTGTCGGCTTCGCCGGACTGGATGATGCTGGCTATCTTCGGCTGAAGATCGCAACGATTGAGAATGCCGTAACTTTGAGCGATTTCAGCAGCATTATATCCGCTTCCGCAACCGACTGCCAACGTCATAACTGCTGCTGCCAGTACCAGAACGAGTAAATTCCTTCGCATGCCTGAAGTCTCCGCATTTCAATGAAAAAACATTACTACGCAGAGTCTCATTACGCATACTCTGCGGCTACGATACACCAAAGATTATCAATTCGCCAAACGTCTGTCAAACGAAAACTTGCGTCAAAACAGCCCGAAGTGCATTAAAGTTATGCGTCAAGTTTGAAATGAAGAATAATTTTGAAAACCGCTCAGTGTCGGTGTGTTGAGTAAAACTCTTCTGCGGCGGCAGTCATTTCGGCATAAAAATAGCTTATGCCGTATTTTTTGTGGATATTTACGAGTTTTCGATGGAATTTTTCATAGATGTCGCATAAATCAGTTTTGCAGTAGAACACTCTGCAGCCCAGCGGCCGTGTTTCGCGGACGGTGCATCTGTCGGATATCTGCCAGCGGCAGTGAAGCGGGCCGTTTTTGGGCGGGATTTCCCCTGATAGCAGCAGTGCCAGTTCGCCTGTTGAGACGTATAATCTGTGGCCGGCGGTTTCAAACAGGCAACAACGGCCGCAGGCGTCGCATTGCGGATTGCATGCGTCTATTTCGCGCTGGGCTGCGACGAGCGTTTCTTGGATTTCCGCCAGAAATTTTTGGGGCGATTCGCCGTTCAGGGCTGCTGACGCGGCAGTGACGATATCTTTGGGTTGACGGTCATTCATTCGTTGATTTTGCCAGATTTTCTATTTCGCGGGCATTGTGTTTTTTGCCGCGGTTTATGCCCGCGCAGCGTTTTCCCGCCCATGCCCAGTCGTCGGGCGAATCGATATTGCTCTGCCAGAATGGCCACGTGCGACATTGCGTGGGCCTTACCTCATATATGGTACATCTGCCTTTTTTGAGGAAAATGCAGTCTTTGGTCTTTTTGTCTTCTATGAGGCTTAGCCGTCTGCCGACCTTGCGGACGTATTTTTGGGCAAATTGCTCCGGCGTCATGTTCAGCGAGCCGGCGATGATGTCCAGTTCACTTGGGGTAGCCCATACGTAACCTTCTTCCGGCCCGCTGCAACAGCGGCCGCAGCCCTGACACTCGAAGGCTAATCCGGCTACGTACCACGGTATCTCGTTGTTTGAAAAATCTTTCATGCCACGATTATATGAAAAATGAAGCTGAATGCAAAAATAACCGTTGCGG
Organism: uncultured Planctomycetaceae bacterium; assembly: GCA_964536835.1. Taxonomy (GTDB): domain Bacteria; phylum Planctomycetota; class Phycisphaerae; order SM23-33; family SM23-33; genus DAONFI01. The sequence goes on from CAZIAZ010000012.1 coordinate 36,724, forward strand.
GACGAAAGGCGGTTTCGTAAATTTCCTGCCTGTAGGGGGTTTATATTGAATGGCTGGCGATGTATAATCCCGTGCATGGAGTTGCGAACAAAAGAAGGAGTTCCCGGAAGAAGCAGATTGATAGCGCCGGCGGCAGGTCTGTTGTTGTTGCTGGGGCTGGTCTGTAACTTCGGATTCAATTTTTTCGAAATGTGGCTGAGGTGGTTTCCAGCCTGGAGCCGCACCGATCTGAACTTCTATCGCCGCCTCGTCGAGGGCGAAAGCTATTATACGCACGGGCCGCTTATCCTGTTGCTGTGCGTGCTGATGGCGTGGCTGATGGTACATTATACGAAGATAGAAATCCGGCTGAGCCGTTCGGCTAAAATCGTCGGCTGGTGCGGGTTTGGCGTGTTCATGTCCGTACATATGGCGGCTTGCCTGGCGAGGGTGAATTTCATCAGCGGGTTTGCGTTAATCGGCCTTTTGCTGTCGCTGGTATTGCTCATATGGGGCTGGCGGGCGCTTCGGCGGCTGTGGTTCATACCGGTATTCATGGCGTTCATGATTCCTCTGCCGGAGGTCACGATAGCGCAGGTTAATTTCCGCCTTAAAATGATGGCTGCCGATACGGGAGTTCATCTGGCGGACTTTTTGGGCGTGGTGGTTTTTCGCGACGGCAACAAGGTATTCATCGAAGGAGGCAAGACGCTGGTAATCGCCAACGTCTGTAACGGCTTGCGGACGATTATCAGCCTGCTGGCCTTCGGCGCGATGTACGCCTATGTCTGCCGCCTGCGTGGAATATGGCGATGGTTTCTATTCCTGATGGCTGTGCCGGTGGCGTTGCTTGCCAACACGTTACGCATACTCAGCCTTATAATAGTGGCAGACCTTACTACTGCCGAATTCGCCGCCGGCTGGTATCATGACGTTTCAAGTCTGCTGATATTCGTCCTGGCGTTCCTGTTGCTGTTCCTGGTGGAGCAGTGCGTCATATGGCTGTTTCGCGCTACGGGCCGGCCGCTCAAGGTTGTGCCGCTGTTTGCGGATTCGCGTCGCACGGACATGAACGACGGCCAGATTCACAGGTTCTGCGACTCGCTGTCAAGCTGGCGAAGCTGGATAGCCGGCGTATTGCTGGTGCTGTTTTCCATAGAGGCTGGCCTTCTTAACCGCGCCGAGCCGCCGAAGGCTACGCCGGCAATGCTCGATTCTGCCATGCCCATGACGTTTGACGTCAACTCGATGCGGTATGTCGGTTATCCGGTTGAAATCGACAGGCAGACTCTGACGATACTGGAAAATCCAGGCTATCTGAGCCGCCAGTATTCCTGCCCCGACAATGCCGGCGATATCGAGGTGACCGTATTTTTCAGCCAGGACAATCGCAAAGGCATACATCCGCCGGATCTCTGCCTTGAAGGCGGCGGCGACAGTATTATAGGCAAAAACGTTGTGCAGGCTGGCGACGTTCCATGCAGGGCGTTGCTGTTTGTGCACGAAGAGCAGTTGTATTACATGCTTTATACGTACAAATGCGGCAGGAGTTATACGTTGAGCTTCTGGCGGCAGCAGTTGACGATATTTCTCAACGGATTGCTGGAGAGAAATTCCACCGGCGCCCTGGTAAGAGTGGCTACGCCGGTAATCGTCGGCGACGGAATGGACAAAGCGACCGCAATCAGGCAGGCTGCTTCGCGTGCGGAAGGCATGATGACGAATATAATTCCATGCATCGGAAAAGCCTTCGACTGAAGGCGATTTTGCCGGAGTATCAGAGATGAAAAAAGTTCTGATAATAGTTCTTCTCATACTGACGGGTCTTGTTATCGGCGGCGTAGCCTGGTGGCGGGTGCGTGCCGGCCGTCCAGACAGGATGTTGTCCCGTGCGCAGACCGCCCTTAACGCTTCCATGCTCGACGACGCGATGGCTCTGGCGGCCAGATATGCCGAAAGATTTCCGGATGACTGGCACGGGTATTTCATCAAGGCCCAGGTATTGATGCGGCGCGGCCAGTATGCCGAGGCTCGTGAAACGCTTGCCCGTGCCGTCGAGCTGCTTAAAAACAACGTCGCTGCCGGCGATGCTGGAGATACAAAAAACATCACGCGCATAGAAATGGTGATGGCCAATTCATATTCGTTTCCAGCCAGTTATGTGATGGCCAAGCGGTCTGACGACGTTAGTGAAAAGCAGTTACAGGATGCTGCGGAAAATATCAAGAAATCCCTAAAAATACTCGGCGACATAAAGGAAGCCGACATAGGTTTGCATCTGGACATTTTGCAGGCGGCAGGCCTTGATTCGCGGCTGCTTGGCGAATGCTACGGCAGGATAGCCGGAAAATTGCGGGCGCAGGCAAGGCTCAGACAGTCCGGCGGATTTGAAAAACGCTATGAGACCATAATGCGTAGCGCGGCTGATTATGACAGGCTTGCGGCGGCGGCGTACACCGAAGCAATGAACAAACTTTACGATGTCGTCTCCGCCGAGCCTACCAGAAAGACGGCTGGCCAGAATCTCGCCGAACTCTGCATAATCAGCGGCGATATTCAGCCGTATGAAAAAGCCCGAAAACTCCTGCTGGAAGAAAAAAAAGTCGTCCCTGACGCCAAGGTGATACTATGGATGCAGGATATACAGAAGAATCAGACCGTCCTTACGCCGCCGCAGTTTGCGTCGAAATTATCCAAAACCATTTCGCAGGTTGACGAACTGCTTAAAAATAATCCTGACAACCGCCGTCTGCTTATTGCACGTGCGCAGCTGGCGATTCTTCAAAAAGACGGCGAGACGGCTCAAAAGTGCTGCGAAAAAGTTCTGGCCAGCCAGCCCAGGCATGACCAGGCTCGTCTTCTGCTTGCGTTGGCCATGATTCAGAAAGGCCAGAAAAAAGAGGCTGAAGACATACTCTACGAACTCAAGACCGATTTCCCTAATTGGCCGGACGCTCAATACAGTTATGCGACCGTTGAGAATCTCATGGGCAAGGGCGAGTTGGCCAAGCAGGCTCTTCGGCATACCGTTCAGATAGATCCCGGCCATGCCGGCGCAAGACGAATGCTGGTTGAGATGATGATGAAGGAGGGTTTTTACAACAACGCATACATGGATGCCAGAGCCTACTACGAGGCTCATCCCGACGACCCCAAAGCCCTGGAACTGTTCGTCGCTTCCGCCATGAGAAGCGACCGGCGAAAAGTTGCACTGGAAGCCCTCGATGCCGCGATTAAAAAATATCCCGATAATCCGGCCATGATGCTTGTGGCGGCTAACGGGTATTCAATGTTGGGCGAGTCGGCTACCGCCAGGGACGTAATAAGGCCTGCGGCTGACGCAACAGTCGGGTCGTGGCAGGAACGCCTCGCCGTGGTTCGCGCCAAGATGATGGCCGGCCAGATAACGCAGGCTGAAAACATGCTTCTGGATGCCGCGAAGAGTGCGCCGAATTCAGCCGTCGTCTATCAGGAACTGGGCAATCTCTACGCAGCCACGAATCGGCCAATGCCGGCGATAGAAAATTATCGCAAGTCGCTTTCGCTGGATGAAACGAACCAGTTCTGCCGAATGTCGCTGGCGAAGATGCTTTTCCAGACCGGTCTGCTCAAAGATGCGCTGGCTGAAGTGCAGAAGGTGTTGGACGTAGAGCCGACGAACAATCAGGCGGCCATACTGGCTGACCAGATACGTGTAATATTGGGCATTCCGACGGAAGCGGTGGCGTCAGACGGCAGCCAGAACGTCGAAAGCGAAAGCCTTCTGAAGTTGGCCATGACTTTTCTCGAACACGGCAAGCCGGAAAAGGCTATCGAACTCTGCGACCGGGTGTTGCGAAATTCACCTGCCAGTGCGGCGGCTTTTCTCACCGTAGCGCAGGCGCGGCTGGAACAGGGCAGGCTGCAGGACGCAATCGACAACTGCGAACGTGCCATAAGCTGCGACCCTGAACTGCTTCCGACGTATCTTCGGATGGCTGTCATTCTTTCTAAAAAGTTGACGCCGGAAAAGGTCGGCGACATCTTTTCAAAAGCCGCTTCAGCGAAGATTTATATGGAACAGATGGCTATGGGCTGGCTGTACGAGCAGCAGGGCGACTGGGCCAGGGCTCAGAATTTTTACGGCAGAGTAATTTATGACGACGATACCCCGAAACTTATTAAAAACATGGCCTTACTCAGGAAGGCTATCGTGCAGGGTCTTCAGGGCAGGGTGGATGAAGCATTTGCGACGTTGAGTGAACTGGAGAAAAATCCTCAATGGGCTCAGCAGGCGTTGATAGTGAAGGCACAGGTGGCGGTTCAGAACGGCAGGTCATGCCTGGATTCGCTGAAAAAACTTTTGACGATAGCCGATGAGAAAGATGACCCGACAACTTTTGAAGCCGTCGTTCTGATGGCTGTGCAGGCTGGCGAACGTGACTTTGCGGCAAAAGTCTGCGACGTCTATCGGCAAGCCAGCCGACAGAGTGCGCGGCCTTTCATAATGATGGGACTGGTCGATGTCTCTGCCGGCCGATATGTTCAGGCGGCTGAGGCTTACGAGCAGGCGGTCAAAATTCAGCCTTCGAACGTGCAGACGCGAATCATGCTGGCCGGCGTTTACAATCAGTGCGTCATGCCGCAAAAAGCCCTGCAAACACTGGATGAAATGACGCCGCTCAGCCGGAGCGCAAAAGCGCAGGCACTGTATGAAAAGGCCAAACTGCTTACAAGCTGGGGGCTTCAGCAGCCTGCTATCGCGGCGCTCGGCGAACTGGCGGATATGGGTTTCGGCGACGACCCGCGAGTTCAATTCGCCATGGGAGTTGCGTATGCTGCCCTGGGCAGGATATCTTCTGCTCGCGATTCGTTATTGGCCGTTCCGTCCTACGTTCCGCAATACATGCCAGCCAGGCAACTGGTGGCTGACCTGGAAATATCCGGCGACGAGAAATTGCGGATATTGAACGAACTTCTGGCGGCTAATCCCGATATTGACGGTGTGCGGCTGCAGAAGATACGCACGTTGATGGCTATGGACAGGAATGACTCAGCAGCCGCGGAAGCGAACGGCATGCTGAAAAAATTCGAGTCATACGGGTCTCTGCCGGCAAACGTGGCTGACGACTTGCTCAGCGTGCTTCTGAAGCTGGAGCTTTATCCGCAATCATTGCATTTGGCTCAGCGTCAGGAACAGGCGACGCACCAGCAGACGTGGGCAAAGCGTGCCCTTGCCATAGATGCCGTCCTGTCGCCGGCTAAGGTTCTTGAACGGCTCAACCCGCAGAATGCCGACCTGTACGATTCTCTCATCGGCATGTCAGCCGCGGCTGCCGAAGGGTCGGATATATCGCCGTGGACGTCCCGTTTCTCCATATATGCAAACGACGCCAACTCGCCGGCGAAGCTGAAATCGACGGTGCAGCGTTATCGTACGCTGACGGAAATTTTGAAAAAATCGCCGGCAACTGGTGTCGAATCGCAGGCTGCCATGCCCAAGCCTGTAGTCGATTCGCTATTGAACGACAAAAACCGCACAAAAACGGCTGGCATGCTTATTCTCATAAATGTTGCGGCTGACCTGGATATGCCGAACCTGTCTCTGCGGCTGTCGCGGAGACTTTTTGAAGAAAACCGGTCATGCCAGTGGGCTGTTATGGATATTCTGTCATTCGCTCCGCCGTTGTCCGAACTGGAAACTCTCGGCGGTAGGATAACGCCAGCCGATTTGTTCGCGGCTGAACTGGTACGCGCGGAAATTGCTTTCCGCCGCGGCGACATGGAAAACGCGTGCGGAATTCTGGGCCGTCTGTCTGAAAAATATCCTGACAATACGTTACTGATGTTGCGATACGGCATAGCACTGGAGCAGGCCGGCCGTCTGAAAGACGCCCTGAAAATTTATCGCAAAATATGGGACACGACTGGTGACGTAGTGGCGGCGAATAATGCCGCGTCGATAGTCGGCCAGCTTTTCCCAAAAGATCCCGATGAGCTTTCCGCCGCGTCTGAACTGATGACAAAAGTTCTTCAGGTTGCGCCGTCGATTCCGGCGTTTTTGGATACCAAGGGATGGATAGAATATCTTCGCGGGAATGTGCCGGCTGCCAGGAAGTATCTGTTAGCCGGCATAATGGGTCTCGGCGATTCGATTGAGGCTCATTACCATGTAGGCATGGCGGAAAAGGATGTGGATGCGAAAATGGCGTTATGGCATTTTCAGGCGGCGGTGGCGTATGCCAGAAAACAGCTCGCAGCCGCATCTCCAAAACTCTCAGCCGCCGAGGAACACGCCATGCAGGAATCGCTCGGAGAGATTCGACGGATGGAAAAAAACAATGCAGAATAAGAAACCGAATCACATAATCAGTTTCGATATAGAGGAATATTTTCAGGTGGAGTCCGCTGCCGAGGCTGGCGTAGCTGGCGACGACTGGGCCGGCTATGAATCCCGCGTCGAGCGGGAAGTGGATGTGATTCTTTCCATACTGGGCGAAGCTGGCGTCTGTGCGACGTTTTTCGTCCTCGGCTGGGTGGGTATGCGTCACAAGATACTGATTCGTCGCATTGCCGACTATGGCCACGAAATAGCATCGCACGGCATGTCGCATCGCATGATAAACCGTCTGAAGCGGGATGAATTTTATGCCGAACTCTGTGACAGCAAGCGCATTCTTGAGGATATTACCGGCCGGACGGTAAAAGGCTTCAGAGCCCCGACGTTTTCAATAATGCATTCCACGGCATGGGCGATTGACGAACTCTGCCGCGCCGGATATTCATATGATTCATCGATTTTTCCCGTTCATCACGACCGCTACGGCGTGCCGGATGCGCCTCGCTGGATTCATCGTGCGATGGGGCCAGGCGGCGGCGAGGTTATCGAAATACCGCCGCTGACGTTGCGGTTGTTAGGCGGCAATCTGCCGGCTGGCGGCGGCGGATATTTCAGGCTGTTTCCGCTGTGGCTGACGTCTCATGCAATCGGTGCGGCTCAGCGCGGCGGCCACGCTGCCATGATTTATCTGCATCCATGGGAGTTCGACCCTGAACAGCCGGTTCTGCCGCTCGGCCGGCTGGCGAAATTCAGGCATCGCGTCGGCCTTGGCCGAACGGCTGGCCGGCTGAGGACGCTTTTGAAACGTTATACTTTCGGTACAGCAGAAGCTCATCTGAGCGGCTGTGACGACGTCTCTCCAGATTCCTTCGAATATGGCGCTGAACGGGATTGATGATTGTAAATATGCTGCCGACCGCTCCGCCGACGGCGAAGCAGAATACGTCGGTCAGAGTCGGATATCTTTGGGGCATTACGGTCTGGCCGAGTTCGAATACTCCGCCGACGAAAGCCATGATAATCGCCCATCGCAGAATTTTGGGCCTGTAATTTTCGTCGAGATTCAGAAGCTGTGCCGTGAAAGTGAATGCCGCGGAAACGCTTATCGTCCTGACGAACAGTACTACCTTTTCACCTCGGCCCGACATCGCATAATCGTACAGCGGCAGCCATTCCACGCCTTTGGGCAGATGTCTGACCATATTGGCGTGAAATTCCAGGTCGGCTCCGCCCCATTCCAGGTAGGCCATGTAGACCAGCAGGCCGACTGCCGTCAGCAGTACCTTTACGCCATATGACAGCCTGTCGTGAAGTGCGGCGAACATTACTGCTCCGAACGCGCTGCCGGCTGCCGCGGAGACTACGTTGGCGATGTTTATGCTCCGGTTGGAGATGAATATTTTGGCGATTTCCAGCATGGCTGCAAATAAAACGCAGAATGCAAGTGCCTTCAATATCTGCGGCCGACCGTCTTTGCGTATCGCGCTGCATGCAAGCATTGACAGAAACGCAAATACGCCGGCTTGCTGCACTATCCAATAGCCGGCGGTGTGCATGTCAAAACCGGCGGCGAGGCTGAACTGCGAATTAAGGTAGTTCTGGCGGATTTCGTGCAGCTTTAAAGTCGGCAGGAATGGGAAAAGTGCGTCGCATGCTAATGCTGCGGCCAGCACGCACGCCGCCAATGCCACCGGATAGTCACGCCAGTATTGCCTGCACTTTACCGTGACGAATCTGTAAATGTTCATCCCATATGCGCATGCTGCGACAGAGCCGATAAATGTGCCGGCGGCGTTGGTCAGAAAATCGTGAACACCGCAGACGCGGGTCTGCGACATGGCTTGCAGCAGTTCTATGCCTGCACTCATCAGGCAGCCGGTAAACATGGCAGCGGCGATGGCTGTCATGGTTGAGCTTTTTCTGTTGACTCTGGCGGCGAGTGCGACAAGGAATCCCAGGGGGACGTACAATATTACGTTACTCACAAGGTCGGCTTTGCCGGACCTGACAGGGCCTATGGGCCAGAATTCCGTGGAATGTCTGATATTCTCAACGATGCTGCTTTTATCGAAGTGCAGGTCGAACGGCATAAGACTGCCGTAGATTATGAGCATTGCGAAAATAACCCACATTAACGTCAATGTTTTTTTCATGCCCCCGCGTCCCTGAAATATTTGGCAAGCCGTACCCTCGCCTTGCCGGAAACCTTGTCCGTGCTGTAATTGACCTCGTCGACGCAATTACGTATGAGATAAAGGCCGTAACCGTTCTCCTGTGTGCCGTCGAATGCCGGCGTTATAAGCTGGAAATCGTCCAGCCCCTCGCCCCAGTGAAAAAGATTTATCTCCAGATAATCAGGATAAATGTTCAGCTCGACTTCAATCGGCTGATCGGATTTTCTCTTGTATGCATGTTTGATGATATTGCTGGTGGCTTCGCTCACGGCGAGTTCAAACTGGCTGATGAAGGTTATGTCTGCGCCTGTGAGTTCCTGGACGGCCTGATCTATGAAAATCCGCAACGGCTCAAGATTCTCGATATTGCTCAACAGTGATTTGTTACGCTTGTGCAGTAGCTGCTTGGCGTCCGGGTCGGTAATCTTTATTACCACGTAGGTAAGGTCGTCGCTGAATGTGACCGAAGCGGAAAAATGTATCAGTTCGCTGTAAAGTTTCTGAACTATCTGCTGCGGTGAAAGGCTGGAGTTGTCCGCCAGAAATCGCACCAGCCGCTCAGTGCCGAAATCCTCGTCATTTGAATTTTTCGTTTCAATAAGGCCGTCCGAGTAAAACAGCAGTACGTCGCCTATTTTGAGATGAACCGAATGTTGCGTGTACACTTCATCCTGCGAGAAGCCCAGCGGCAGATTCGAACTTTTTATGAATTGATACTCGTTTGTAAGGCTGCGATAGTGGATTGTCTTGGTATGGCCGCAATCGACAAGATCCATGCGCAGCTTGTCGAGATAAAATCTCGCGCAGCACGCGGTTACGAAGGTGTTGAGGCTGATGAGCTTGTCGCTGAGTTCCTTGTGAATGAACGTGAGAATTTCTTCAGGCGTCGGCAGTGTGGCAAGGTTGGTGGAGCATACCAGGTTGGTGACGCTTCGTAAAAATTGCGTTTTGGTGGCGGCTCCTAGCATCGCCGCAGATACGCCCTTGCCCATGACATCGCCGATAAATACGTCGAAATGCGTCGAATCGTACCGGATGAAGTCGTAAAAATCGCCGTCAATCTGGTGCGACGGAATGGATATGGCGGCAACTTCTGCGCCGCAAAGATTCTGCGGCGGCGGCGTAAGCAGCAGCCGGTTCTGAATTTCAAAGCCGATGTTTATTTCACGCTGCCGCGCCGTGTTCAGTTCCGATTCAGCCGTCTTGAGTTCGGTTATGTCAGTCATCACGCCGCATATGCCGATGACGCGGCTCTGGTCGTCCAGAAACGAAGTCTTGTCGAAAAGGAACGTCCGTTGGATGTTGTCGGAGCATTCGAAGGTGGCTTCAAATGTCTGATAGCCGGGCTTTTCCAATAAATCCAGATCTTTCTGATGAAAATATTCAGCCAACGCCGGCGGAAAACTTTTGGGAAAATCAAATATGCAATGGTTGAGAATCTCCCGTTTCGATTTGCCTATGATAAGTTGAGAAAACGCCGCGTTGCATCCGCGATAAACCCCCTTGACATCCTGATAAAATGCAGGGCTGGGTATCGTGTCCAGGAACGTTTCGAGAAATTGCAGGTTGCCCTGCATGCTGAGTTGTACCTGCTGACGGTGAAGGCCTGTGCCGAAAATCCTGGCGGCTGTACAAAGCGCCTCAAGCTCGCTGTCCGACAATACGTCGGTACTGTCGGCATAATCGAAGCCCAGGTATCCCCACCAGTCATCGCCGGTGAATATTGGAATCAGAATCACCGATGCGAGATTCTGCATGAATTTGTGAAACATGAGATTGTTCGAGAGTTTTTTGCAATGAATCGTAACCGGCTGGTCGGCTGAGAGCAGGCCGATATATTCATTGAAACAGTCCTCATATTTCATTAATCGCAGGTCACCGTCAAATTTTGACGGCGTGCCGCAGGCTGTCCATTCGTGCAGGATTTTATACCCTGAAACAGTGTTAAGAGTGCGGGTGTTTTCACATATGTATGCCCGTACTGCGCCAGTTGCTTCGCCGAGGTGGCCAAGAACGTCCATCAGGCATTGCGACCATTCGAAATTGCCCAGAAGATGGTTGGCTGAATAACTTACCGCCTCCAGCACGTCTTCCCGTTTGCGGAGGGTCTGATGTATCTTCTGTTCCGCCACAATGTTTTTTGCTATGCCGAAAAATACATCCTGATTATGCCATCTGCCGCGAACGACCTCCAGTTCCACCTGCAATATTTCCTTTTTACTGGTCTGTAGCGGGATTGTGCAGGCTTTGGTCTTGCCGGCTAGAATGTCGTCAAGCATGGCCATGCCGTGGCGGCTGTCGGATTCGGCGATGATATCCCTGGCACTGAGATGATGCAGCTCTTCATCGGTATAGCCCAACCGGTATGCGATGGCTGGATTGTAAAAAAGTATGCTGCCGTCAAGTGCGATTATCAACATGGCGTTGTCATGCGAATCCATGAGGGTATTTATCTGGTTTATGGAGGTGTCGCCGGTACGGCCGGAAATGGAAACGTGTTTGTCTCTGACGGCATTCAGCAGGTGAAGCGTACGGAACGCCTGCTTGAGGCGAGCGATGAGTTCGGACAGGAAAAACGGCTTACGGAGAATGTCGTCTGCGCCGGCTTTCAGGATGTTGCTGCAGAATACGTCATTGGCAAGGGGGCCGAAAGCTATGGTGTAAATACCCGACGTCTCTTCATGCGATTTCAGATGTTTGCAGACAACTTCCGCGGTGGTGTCTTTGAGTTTGTCGGCTATTACGAGGATGTCGACTTCCTTGCGGTTTATGGCGTTAAATACGTCCTTGCCCTTGGTAACCATACTGAACTTGTGGTCGGGAAATATCAGCGACAGCCGTTTGACGATAGGCTCTATGTCACCGCTTTCCCTACATGCCAGCAGGACTCGCTTAAACTTTTTACCAGGTCTGTCCAAAAAAATCCTCGCAATAAAAAGCGGAAGTTGCTTCCATATTTGTAGATTATATACACTACACGTTTTTAAGGGAATATTTTAGCACGATTCTCAAAATAAATTTCTTTTGAGAGCCGCTCTAAAAAATTCCGTTTATATAAAAATTTATATTTCGGAAATTATCGGTTTTCATTTAACGTGCAAAGAGCCGTGCGGCTGCAGTTGCAGCGAAATTGCACGACTGGTCCACTTTCGGTTTCTGGTATTGTTGTCCATGAGTGCATAGGTAGCCAGTTTGGCAATATCCAGTATGAACATCCACACGAGGTTATATACCCACACAAGCCCTATAAGCTGCCACGGCAGCCGCGGTATGACGCTGTTCCAGCCGATGCCGCACAAGACGGCGGCGAATATCTGAGTGCCGATAATCGCCGCGAAAAGCGGCAGTGACGGATATGACGGCATCAGTATTGGCCGTTTCGTCCTGGTTACGAACAGCATCAGATGGCCGCCCACGACAAGCTGCAGAAAAGCCATTGTTTGCAGGTGCGTCGGATCTATTATCACGTTGAAAAAATCGTGGCCGATGTTTTTCATGCCCCAGAGCAGCAAACCAAATGTCTCTACTACGGCTAACACGCCCAGTACCGATGAAATCGTAAGAGTTCTGCCCATCAGCCATTTTTGAGGTTTTGGGCTGCTGTTGGCGTTATCGTATGCGATGGTCATAATCGGTATGTCGTCCAGCAGTGCAAGAATTACAATCATAATGGGCGTGAGCGGCTGGAATTGCGGGAAAATCAGCATTGACAGCACCACGAAGAACATCACGTCCATGGTCATTGCTATGCGATATATGGTATAGCTCATCATTCTTGAGAAGATTTTTCGGGCTGTATCGACGGCGTTGATGATTACGCCGAGTCCCGGCATGGTAAGTACGAGAGCCGCGGCGGCTCGTGCGGCGTCTGTTGCGCCGGAAACGGCTACGCCGCAGTCCGCCTGTTTCAACGCCGGAGCGTCATTTACGCCGTCGCCTGTCATCGCCACTATATGGCCGCGGGATTGCAGCCCTTTGACGATTCCATACTTGTGCTCCGGAAAAACCCTGGCAAAGCCGTCAGCCCGTTCGATGGCTAACGCCTGCTGCGGGTTGAGCAAATTCGGGTCCGTGCCTTCGGTAAAGAGCGTATTTGCCGGCTGAATGTGTGCGCCCATGCCCAGTTTGCCGGATATTTCAGCGGCTATGGCGGTGTCGTCGCCGGTGACCATTTTTACTTTTATGCCGTGCTGGCCAGCCTGCTTTATTGTTTCCGCAGAATCGTCGCGCGGCGGGTCGAACAGGGATAGAATTCCCAAAAAGCTCCATGTTTCGCCGTCGTTGGAACTCTGAGCCACTCCCAATGCGCGGTAACCTCGGCCGGCGAGTTCTTTGACCGTTGCGGCTGCCCGCTCTTTTTCGGCATCGCCAAGTTTGCACATATCCATAATCACCTGCGGCGCGCCTTTGGTGCAACGTTTTGCACCGGCTGGGCCGATTACCGTGGATTCCGTACGCTTGCTGATTGGGTCGAACGGTACGAAATTTGTCTGCCGGTATTCTTTGAGTACGTTGATATCCGCCAGACTGGTGATTATCGCCGTGTCTATGGCGTCCTGATTTTCTTCCTTGCTGGCGAGGCTGGCGATGAGTATGCACTGCTGCGGGTCGGAGGCGGCAAAAAGCGTGACGTCGCCGAGCGTAAGCTGATTTTTGGTAAGAGTGCCTGTCTTGTCGCTGCATAGTATATCCACGCCGGCCATCTCTTCGATGGATTGCAGCTTGGATACGATTGCCTTCTGTTTTGAAAGTGCAAGTGCGCCCAGGGCCATGGTTACGGAAAGCACCGCCGGCATTGCCACCGGAATCGACGCTACTGCCAGGATGAGCATGAATTTGACCAGCGACAGTACGTTATGCAGCGTCAAGCCGGCTGGCCCAGCTGCAAGGTCGCGATAAATCACCACCGTCGCCAGCAGAAGGCAGAGGCCTATCGAGAGAAATATCAGAAAATCGCCTACGCGCATGACTGCCTGCTGGAAATGGCTGACTGTGCCCGCGTCTTCCACCAGTTTTGCAGTTCGTCCGAAAAAAGTGTTTTCGCCAGTTGCCGTAACGACGGCGAGCATTTCTCCCTGTTTTACGACCGAGCCGGAATAGGCGGAATCTCCGATTTTTTTGTTTACCGGCAGTGATTCGCCGGTTAGGGCGGCTTGGTCTATGCTTGCATATTGGCCGTCGAAGAGTTTTACGTCGGCTGGCACTATGTCGCCCAGCCGTATGCGTATGACGTCGCCTGGTACGAGTTGCGCGGCTGGCACTTCGCCCCATTTGCCGTCACGCAGTGCACGCGCCTTTAACGCCAGTCCCGCCTTGAGCGCAGCCAGCGCGTTGGACGCCTTGTGTTCCTCCCAGAAACCTATCAGGGCATTAAAAATCAACATAGCCATGATTATGGCAAAATCCCTGTAATCGCCGACTACGAGGGAGAGGATGGCGGCAGCTTCTATCATCCAGGGGATTGGCCCCCAGAAATAGAGCAGGAATTTCAGCAGCGACGATTCCTTTTTTTCCGTCAGCTCATTGCGTCCGAATATCGCCAGCCGGTCTTTCGCCTCTTGCAAAGTAATACCGTCGGCTGATGAACGCAGAACGGCAAAAATATCTCCGATGCTGGAATTCTGTACCTTTTCGTCCGTCAGCGAGATAACGTCTCCTTTGAAATTATCCGACATGGGCGTCCTCCTAAGATTTTTTGCCAAAACCTTATATATCATTCAATCCGACCGATTTGAAATACGTCCATACCGCGCGATGCACAAAATTTAACGGTTTAATTGCAATAAGCTGTGCGATTGAATAACGGGTCAGAAACCCGTTATTCGTCAAAACCGTAACTGTATGCAACATAGCTTTTTAACGAACGCAATATCACAAATCAACCACATTGAGATATATTAAAGTATAGTCAGCCAGCCCCCGGTTTCAAGGTTGCAGACGAAATAAAAAAAGAAAATACATGCGCATGCGAACTTCAAGAAGTCTGGCCTGTTGAAATTCCGGAATTTGGGTACTAGAGCATATTAAACTTGACTTTGCGCTTGTTGCTGTTTGCGGCGTCGGCTGGCTACGTCAGGCTGCATCGGAAACCATATAAGGTTGCCTGCTTCGCCTTCCTTGCCAGCCTCGTCCTCAACGACGCAACAAGGCGCAATTTCAAATTTAACATGCTCTATATTTTCTTGATGATTATGGTGTTGTTCTGGCCGCCGAAGCCCATCGAATTTGACATGCAAATATCGACGTGAGCCTTGCGCGGGGCGTTTGGTATGTAATCCAGATCGCAGTCGGGGTCCGGCGTATGCAGATTTGCCGTCGGCGGCAGTATCTGGTCGCGGATGGCGAGTATGCACGTGATGAGTTCCGTAGCGCCGGCGGCAGCTATGAGATGGCCGACCATGCTTTTTACGGAAGATACCGGCGGAACTTCCTGCTTCGTCTGGCCGAAGACCTGCTTCATGGCCAACGTTTCGACCTGGTCGTTCTGCTTCGTTCCTGTGCCGTGTGCGGAGACGTAGTCGATATCTTTGGGCGATAGTTCCGCGTCAGTCAGAGCGGCTCGCATCGCAGCCGCCGCGCCGTCGCCGGCTGGATCCTGGTCTGTTATGCGGAAGGCGTCGGCGCTTGCACCGTATCCTATGACTTCGCAGAGCATTTTTGCGCCGCGGGCTTTTGCGTGTTCGTAATTTTCCAGTATCAGTATGCTGGCGCCTTCGCCGAGCACGAAACCGTCGCGCGTCAGGTCAAAGGGCCGTGATGAGTGCGGCATATCGTCATTGCGCTGCGAAAGGGCTGTCAGCCGGTTAAAACCGGTCACGCCCAGCGGATGAATCATACTGTGCGCTCCGCCGGAAATCATCACATCAGCCAAGCCGTTGCGAACCTGAAGTGTGGCTTCGCCGAGTGCCTGCGTGCTGGCTGCACACGCGGTAAGCACGTTGAACGCCGGCCCCATCGCATTGAATTCGCCGGCCAGATGGGAAACCACCATGTTCGATTCCTGCTCAAGTTCGCGATGCAGGTTCATGCTTTTCATAGCGAGCTGAGCCCATTTTACCGTATCTATTCCATTGCCGTTCCATGAGCCGAGAATGGCGGCTATGAAGTTGTCGAAATCCAGGCTGCCTTCGCCAGAGCCCAGATATACGCCCAGTCGTTCATGGTTGAGGTTTTGGCAATTTTCAAGGCCTGACATTTTCCATGCTTCCACTGCGGCGGCGAGTGCGAACTGGCAGTGGCGGCCGGCGGTTTTGTGACGTTGGAGGCTTTCGCCGGTGAGGTAGTCCGCCAGATTGAAATTCCTGACCTGGGCTGCAAATTTAGTCGGGTAGGTGCTGGCGTCGAAAAGCTCATTCGCGCTTGGGGCGAGTTTACATGCGAGAATCGCCTGCCAGAATCCCTCGGCGTCGTGTGCCAGGGGATTTACCGTTCCTATACCCGTTATGACAACTCTGTTTTGACCCATGTCGTTTACCTAAAGTTTTTAATATGTCATTCGTAATTCTACGGTTTTTAAAAAAAAGAAAAAACCGCGGCTAAAAGTGTCCGCCATCAGGCAGACAGGCGACATCTCTAAAATTATGATTCTAATATTTTTGGCCCGTATGAATTTATCTGCTCGCGTCGCTTAAGCCTTTTTCAATACGACCGCACCGCTTTGGCCGCCGACGGTAAAAGCTCCGACTACGGCGTAACGGATATCTTTTTTCCGTGCCTTAGCCGAGAGATTCAGTTCGCAGCCGTCTGCCGGTTTTTCAAAATTTATCGTCGGCGGTACAATCTGCTGCTCGACAGCCTTTGCCGCGAGAGCCAGCTGTGCCGCTCCGCCGCCGGCGTACATCGTGCCGGTCAAGCCGGTGAACGAAACCGCCGGTATCTGTGCCAGTTTTTCACCGAAAGCCTTTTTCCATTCAGCCGCTTCAGCCGCGTCTTCGCCAGGCACAGCCGTGCCGTAGGCGACTATCATGTCCACGTCGTCCGGCGTAATGCCAGCCTGTTTGAGAGCAGCCTTGACGGCTAACCCCAGATTACCGGCTGTCGGCCGCGTTATGTCCATGCCTTTCGGGTCGCATGCCGCTCCGAAGCCGGCTACTTCAGCATATATTCGTACGCCGCGCGATGTTGCACGGCTGAAGTCTTCCAGAATTACGAGCGCTCCGCCTTCGGCAGGAGCAAGGCCGGCGTGTGCCGCGTCGAAAGGCCGTATTGCCGTGGCTGGGTGGTCATTGCCGATTTTGCAGACCCGGCCAAGTTTGGATTGTCGCATTACGCCCATCGGATTGAGCTTGCTTTCCGCTGCGCCGGTGACGACTGCGTCGGCTGAACCGCGTTTGATGTACGTGACGCTTTCGCCGACCGACAATGGGCCGGATGCGTCGCCGCAGGTTATATTATTGCTCGGCCCTTCAGCGCCGTGGATTATGGTCACGTGGCAGGAGAGCATGTTCGGCAGATATTTCAACAGCCACAGCGGCGTCAGGTTCGTCATGCCGTGCTCGCCCCACAGCTTGAAATCGAAATTGCCGTCGGCGTCTTTGGACGTCGTAGCCGCCATGCCGAGTTCGTCGAGTTCCGCGCAAATCAGGCCTGCCCCTATATTGCAGCCCAGCCGCGAAGGCTCTATCTGCATCTGAACGTTTTCTTCCTTAGCCCGTTCACGGGTGATGATGTCTGCGTCGCGGAACGCAAGGTCTGCCGCAGCGACTGCTATTTCTATATCGCGAGCCATGACTTTGACGGCTTTACGATAGCCTTTTGGCACATAGTTTCTCGCCGAGAATTCGGCCATTTCGCCGGCTATCCGGCATTCGAAACCGCTGGGGTCGAAACGTTCGATTTTTTTGACCGCCGAGTGGCCCGCCAGCAGTTTTTGAAAATTCTCCTCGATGCCTGCGCCCGCAGGGCTGACGATTCCGAGTCCTGTGATAACGACGCGTTTTTCAGCCATTCCCAGTCTCCAGGAAAGGTTCTACCATGCGCTGGAAAGAACCGGTGAAAACAAAACCTTGCGGCAAATCGAGGCCTTGAATGTTGTTGTCTGCGTGTGAGAACATTATGGATATGCTGCCGAACGGGGCGCCGTTTTTAAGCACTGTGCCCTTTATGCTGGCTGCTTCGGGAGCCATGTTTTCGATTTCCGCCTCATAGGTAAGCTGGTCGCCCGGCAGGGCGATTCCCTCGAATTCAGCTTTCGTCACCTTAGCCAGCAGTACGTCGTGTTCAAAATTATTCGCCTGGCCGACGAGTATCCCGCCGGTCTGTGCCATGCCCTCTATCATCAGAGACGCCGGCATGACGGGAAACGCCTGCCAATGGTCGTGCAGATGTTCCTCCGCCAGCGAGACGTTTTTTATCGATACCGCTCGACGGCCGGGTTCGAACTCCACAAATTTGTCAATCCATATCCAACGCATTCATTAGTCCAGACAAGGGATGGAAACACCACACCCGTCCGCCGTTCGTCGGCGGAACTGTTCACGGTGTCGCCATCCCTTGCAATATTTTCCGTCAAACTCTCAGGTTCAGCCGTTAATTTTGCCCATGACATAGTTGATTATGGTCTGAACCTTGAAAAGTTCAGCCATCTTGCTGACGTCAGGGTTTTTCTCGAATTCGCTGAAATCGGCGTGCGGCATCCGCTTCTTGAGCTGCTCAAGTCCCGTCGCCGTGAGTTTGCCGTCCTGGACAAATTCCGGATTATTCAGAATGTTGTCGGGGAAAAGCTCGCCGCGGGGGATTTTGATGTCAAAAGCCTTTTCCAGCCGGAAAACGATGTCCAGGAAATCAATGGATTCCGCACCGAGGTCGCCCGTGAGGGTGGCTTGCGGCGTGACTTCGTCTTCGTCGACTCCAAGGGCGTCAACCAGCGTTTCTTGTACCTTTTCGAATACTTCCTGTTCGGTCATCGGCATTTGAATGTATCTCCTTGAACTCAGCCGTTAAAAACACGGGTTCCCACCTTGGAACCGGACTTTAAGGCTATATGTATAGAATTTTCAGCCTCTAAAGTCAACCTGTTTTATAAAATGGCCATATTTTCATAACGCTGCGGCGAGGGCTTTGGGCCCGCCCAGCAACTCAAAATTACGCTTCATATCCTCAATCAGCCGCCTGTCGATATCCTGGCCGAATTTGCCTTTTTCAGACATATTCTGCCATGTAAGCTCCAGTTTCGCCGAGACAGCCTGCCTGTCGTCGGCAAAGCCTGCCGCACTGAATTTTGCTACGCTGTCCTCTATACTTTTCAGTTCGACTTCATACCGCATTGCATGGCCGGGCCGCAGTGACCAGGCATAACGTACGTTACGGGCCGCTTTGAGCACTACTATGCTGTTGGCGAAATTCTGGGCTAGCCGTACCAGCCAGGCTGCTGACTGTACCATACCTTCTATCATCAATACGCCGGGCAGAATCGGATAACCAGGGAAATGATCGCCCAGGTATTCTTCCGCCAGCGTAAGATTCTTGTACGTGACAATGCTCTTGCCCGGCTGAATGCTGTCTATTTTGTCTATAAGTATGAATTTCATGTTAAATTTAGTATTTGAGCGGTTCTCAAAATTTTTTCATTTTATACTGAAAACCACCATAAAAAATATTCGCCTGTCGACAGGCAGACTTTTTATTCATTTTGACACAAATTTTCAAGTTTTTTCCGCCGCCGCAGTATTTTTTTATCTGCTGTCGGCTTAGGCCAGCGAATTCAGAATCTCTATGCCCCGCGTGAGTTTT
Organism: uncultured Planctomycetaceae bacterium; assembly: GCA_964536835.1. Classification (GTDB taxonomy): domain Bacteria; phylum Planctomycetota; class Phycisphaerae; order SM23-33; family SM23-33; genus DAONFI01. Next base: position 55,927 of record CAZIAZ010000012.1, read on the forward strand.
TCGTTTGTGGTGGCGTAAGATATCCTGAAATGGGTGTTTCGGCCTGAAAATACGTTGCCCGGAATTATCAGCACATTGTTGGCGATAGCCTTTTCCACGAAGTTCGTCGCATTGCCGCCAGGGGCTGGAACGAACGTATAAAATGCGCCGCGTGGCTTGACGAGGCCGAACTTGTCCTTCAGGCCTGCGTATATGATGTCGCGTTTTTTGCGATATTCGGCAACGTAGGCGGTCATGTCGGCTTCAAGGGCGGTCAGCGCTGCTTCCTGTACCATGCTCGGCGCGCAGACGAATGTGTACTGCTGGAGCA
>CAZIAZ010000013.1:0-53940 GCA_964536835.1 uncultured Planctomycetaceae bacterium
CATTCGTCAGCCACATATTGCACAATGAATCGCCGACGGTTTTCGGCGATGGCGAACAGACGCGGGACTTCTGTTATATCGAGAATGTCTGCCTGGCCAACTGGCTGGCGGTGACCGTTCGCGGCGACTTGTGTGACGGTTCGCCGATTAACATCGCCTGCAACCAGTCCACATCGCTTAACCAGATACTCGGCAAGTTAAAGCAGCTATTGGGCAGTGACATAAAAGCCAAGTACGCCCCCGTTCGTGCCGGCGACGTGAAACACTCGCTGGCTGACATTTCAAAGGCTCGCCAGGTACTCGGTTACAAGCCGCAAGTGCTCTTTGAGAAAGGCCTTGAAATCGCTATCGACTGGTATAAGGAAAACCTCAAATAAGAAAAGCTGAAATTTATTTTTATTTCTGTTTGAAACCACTAATACCAAACATTATAATAACTTATTAAAAGTGACCGATTCTTGCTATACGGCTCGGTAACGACTTATTTTGCAAGCAGTTACGATATCCATGACAAATGGTTCTGCGACGTCGCCTTTGTGAGTCGCAGTAATGTATTTTATTGCAAAATATGTCGTTACCTTTTAGCCTCATATGCGAAAAGTCGTAAGTTGGTCAGTTTGAATAACTTAATAAAAAATTTTTGTCTTCAGCTTAACAAGGTTTTCAAATATATGTTAGGTGGAGTTGTGAATAATATTAATAATTACTTAAATAAAATTATCTGTGGCGATTGTGTAGAAATAATGAAAAAACTACCAGATAATTCTATTGATTTAGTAGTTACATCACCTCCATATAATTTAAAAAATTCTACTGGAAATGGGATGAAGTCTTGTACTACCAGTGGTAAATGGGCTGGCGCAGCTTTACAAAACGGTTATACGCACCATGATGACTGTATGCCGCATAAGCAGTATGTAAGTTGGCAAAGAAATTGCCTTTCAGAAATGTTCCGTTTGATAAAAGATGACGGAGCAATATTTTATAATCATAAATGGAGAGTACAAAAAGGGCTGTTGCAGGATAGACAAGATATTGTCGGTGGTTTTCCTGTCCGACAAATTATTATCTGGCGACGAAAAGGTGGGATAAATTTCAATCCAGGTTATTTTCTGCCTACTTACGAGGTCATATATTTAATTGCTAAACCCAAATTTAAATTGATTCCCAAAGCTAATGCTTATGGTGATGTTTGGGAGTTTACACAGGAAATGAATAATCAACATCCAGCACCATTTCCTGTTGCCCTAATAGACCGAATAGTTAGTTCCACTGATGCGAATATCATTTTAGATCCGTTCATGGGAAGTGGCACTACAGCTGTTGTTGCTATGGGACTAAATCGAAAGTACATTGGAATAGAGTTATCGCCTGAATATTGTAAGATGGCTGAAACAAGAATTAAATTAAGTAAAACTGATTGTGAAGTACGGAAAAATAGACAATTAACTCTTTTCCAACACGAATCATGAAATTATTTACAAAAGAACAACTAATCGCTGAGTTTAAAAAAATTGCTCAAAGAGGTTGGATAGAAAACTTAAGGCATGGAAATGCGGGCGGTGTTGGCAACACTCTGGAAGAATTGTTAGGTATAGAAGAAAATAATTTGCCTATACCAAATGCTTCGGAATGGGAACTTAAAGCACAACGAATGGGGACAACATCGTTAACTACTTTATTTCATACCGAGCCTTCTCCTCGTGCAGTAAAATTTGTGCCACAATTTTTATTATTGAAATATGGCTGGAAACATAAAGAGGCTGGGAAGAAATATTCGCATGATGAAATGAGCTTCCGGCAAACGATTCATGGTAAGTCGTATAGTGATAGAGGTTTTATCATAAAAATTGACAGAATTGCAAAAAAGTTATTGGTATCTTTTGATTGCAGAAAAGTTTCGGAACGACATATAGACTGGCTTGCGCAAGTCAAGATTAAAACAGGATTAGAAGAACTTTCACCCCAACCTTATTGGGGATTTGATGACTTAGCTAGTAAAGCTCGTACGAAACTTCTTAACTGTTTTTATGTGCAAGCCGAAGTAAAAAAAGAAAATGGAAAAGAGTTTTATAAGTATTCCAGAATAGTGATGTTAAAAAAATTTAGTTTTACTGCTTTTTTGGATGAAATAGAAAAAGGTAATGTTCTAGTCGATTTTGATGCTAGGACTGGCCATAATCATGGTACAAAATTTCGGATGAGACAAAACTGTTTGCCGCAATTGTATGAAAGTACAACTGAGATATCGTTGACTTAGAAATATCTTTTATTTATTAATTAGAAATCCTGCATTTTAAGCGGATTGAAAGGATTTGGGAATGAAGGTTCCATTGCTTGACCTTACTGCACAATACGCCGGATTGAAGTCGCAGATTATGCCAGCCGTTGAAGCTGTCCTGGATTCCCAGATGGTCTGCAACGGCCCAGCCGTCCGTCAGTTTGAGTCGCAGATTGCATCATACTGCGGCTCAAAGCACGGCGTAGGCGTTTCCAGCGGCACGGATGCGCTGCTTTGTGCGCTTATGGCGCTTGGCATAGGGCCGGGCGATGAAGTCATTATTCCGCCGTTTACGTTTTTTGCGACAGCCGGCGTTGTCTGGCGAGTCGGAGCAAAGCCGGTTTTCGTGGACATTCAGCCCGATACCTTCAATATCGACCCCGACCTCATCGCCCCAGCCCTCACGCCTCGAACGAAGGCGATAATTCCGGTTCACCTTTTTGGCCAGACGGCTGACATGGACGAGATTATGGGCATTGCGGCGTCGCACGATTTGTATGTGGTGGAAGACGCCGCCCAGTCGATAGGTTCTGCCTACAAGGGCCATCGGGCGTGTTCGATAGGAACTGTGGGCTGCCTCAGTTTTTATCCCACGAAGAATCTCGGCGCATGCGGCGACGCCGGCATGTGCATAACCGGTGACGACGAAATTGCCGCCAAGCTGGAGCGTACCCGTAACCACGGCCAGGGCGGCACTTACATGCATGAGACAGTCGGCGGTAATTTCCGCATGGATACCGTCCAGGCTGCTATCCTTTCGGTAAAATTAGCCGTGCTCGACGACTGGCACGAAGGCCGCCGGCGCAACGCGGCGATTTACGATGAAAAACTCGCCGGCCTTGACGGCATCATCCTGCCACACGTTCGTCGCGACAACTACATGATTTATAACCAGTACACCATTCGCGTCAAAAATAGCCGTCGCGACGCACTCAAAAAATTCCTGGCTGACAATGAAATTGCCAGCGGCGTCTATTATCCGCTAAGCCTGCATCAGCAGGAATGTTTTGCGTCGCTGGGATACCGGCAGGGTGATTTCCCTGTCAGCGAGATGGCGGCTGCGGAGGTGCTCTCACTGCCGATAACCGGCGAAATTTCTCCGCAGCAGATAGAATTTGTGGCCCAAAAGGTCAGAGAATTCGCTTCGTAACGGCGGCCGACGGTGTTATCATGCACGCAGCCGGACTATGGAGACAACCATGAGCAGATTGCTTATAAAAGGCGGGCGGGTCATTGACCCTGCGAACGGAATAAACAGAATTTGCGACGTCCTCATAGCTGACAGCCGTATAAAAAAAGTCGGCACAGTCAATAAATCGGACGCCGCCGGCGCGGAGGCCATAAACGCCAAAGGCATGATAGTAGCCCCCGGCCTGATTGATATTCACGTCCACTGCCGCGAGCCCGGCCATGAGGAAGAGGAAACCATCGCGTCGGCATCGGCGGCAGCCGTCGCCGGCGGTTTCACCACCATATGCGCCATGCCGAATACGCATCCGGCCCAGGATGACGAACGGGCGATAAATTACGTTCTCGAACGCAGCGCGGAGGCTAGCCTTGCTAACGTTCTGCCGGTCGGCTGCATTACGAAAAATCGCGACGGCAAGGAATTGGCGGAAATGGCTCTCATGTGCGAAGCGGGAGTAGTTGCGTTCAGCGACGACGGCAACGGCGTGGACGATTCCAAAATAATGCATCGCGCTTTGCAGTATGCGTCCATGCTCGGCATTTCGCTCATGCAGCATTGCCAGGATTCCGACCTCTTCAGCGGGGTCATGAATTCAGGGCCCGTAGCAGTGCGGCTGGGACTTGGCGGCATCGCGGCCGCCTGCGAGGAAATCATGCTCCGGCGGGACCTGGAGCTTGTGGCTCACACGAAGGCGCCGTATCACGTACAACACGCATCGACAGCCGGCAGTGTGGAACTCATCCGACAGGCGAAATCGCAAGGCCTGCCTGTTACCGCCGAAGCTACGCCGCACCACCTGCTTCTTACGGACGCAGCCTGCATGGATTACGACCCGAATTACAAGGTTAATCCGCCGCTGCGTTCCGCAAACGACGTCGAGGCGTTGCGACGCGGCATAGCCGACGGCACTGTAGACTGCCTTGCCACCGACCACGCGCCGCACTCAAAAGAGGAAAAAGAACACGAATTTGCGGTTGCGCCTTTCGGGATTATTTCGCTGGACTGTGCGTTGGGTCTGTTCGTCAAGGCGCTTATCGAGCCTGGCATAATAGATTGGCCGGCTATGATTAAGTGCATGACCGTCGGCCCGGCGAAAGTCATCCGCAAACCGCTGGGCACGCTTACGCCAGGCGCCGCGGCAGACGTTACGATAATCGACCCGAACATGAAATGGACGGTTGACGTGGATAAATTCGTTTCGAAAAGCCGCAACTGTCCGTACGACGGCTGGCAACTTGGCGCTAGGGCGGTTGCGACTATAGTCGGCGGCAAGGTCAAGTTCCGGCTGTGATTACAGCGATAAGAGTTTTTTTGCAAAAACGTTCAGCGGCTCGATATATTCTTCGGCTGAGTCGGTTTTGACCTTTTTGTCGATAAGCGTGACAGTGGCTGCCAGCTTGATGTCTATAAGTTTTTCCAGCTCGCAAAAGGCTCTTTTATCGCCGGAACTGCCTTCCGTACAGAGAGCGGAAATTTTTGCCGGCAGCCGGTCTTTTGTTTTATCAACATATGCCCTGATGGCTGGCGGAACGGTGAACGCCCACACCGGCATAGCCAGCACCAACATGTCGTACTCTGCCGGAATATTTTGGGGCTCATCGATAGTTGTAGTTTTTTTTAACGCGGCATCTTTGCCGGCGATTACATACCCACCCATGCCGGCACGGCTTTTATGGTCTACGATTTCTTCACATGTTGCAGACACGCCGAGGCTTTCGAGAACTTTGGCAAGAGTCGAACATGCCTTGAGCGTTACGCCGCTTCGCGAATAAAACGCTATTAAAATCTTTTTTGCCATGGCAGACTCCTTTTTTCAATGCTCTATAAAATACCGGTAAAAATTACGCTTGCATGTTTTATTCGTTATAATACTCGTCGAGAACGGCGTTCCACTGTTCCTGCGTTTTTATATTTACGAACGCCATTCGTACTTTTTTTGCCTGCGGATGGAGTCGTGCGTATTTTATGCCGAATTTTCGCATCATGCCCGGCCCCTTCAGCCCGTAAAGTCTGACGACATCGTCCATATGTCGTAACATTATAGCCTTCTGTTCCGCAATCGACGGCCATTTTTCCGGTTTGCCGGCGGCTAATTCGCGTGCCTGCCGGAAAATCCACGGATTTCCCAATACGCCGCGTGCGACCGCTGCCGCGTCCACGCCGGTTTCGTCGAGCATTTTCAAGGCTGCCGCCGCGGTAAGTACGTCGCCTGAACCTATTACCGTCCAGTCCTGGAACTGCTGCTTTACCCGTCTTAAAAAATCCCAGTCAGCTACGCCGGTATATTTCTGTTCCACGCTGCGGGCGTGAACGGTGATGGCATCCAGGCCGGCCTCCCTGGCGCCACGGGCTATCTGCCAGAAATTTTCTTCGGAATCTTCATCCCTGAATTTTCGGCGAACTTTGAGCGTGACGGGCGATGGTATTGCGTCGCGGACTGCCCTGATGATTTCCAGAACCCGCTGCGGCTGCGACATCATATATCCGCCGCGTCGCCGTGAAAGGGCTTTGTGGACAGGACAGGCGAAATTCATGTCGATTACGTCGTAACCGCGTTGAAGCATGGCTTTTGCGGCGGCGACCATTTCTTCGGGGTCGTCGCCTACAATCTGAGCCGCCACCGGCGACTCGTTCGGCCATTTTTCCAGTATGGGCCGCGGCTTGCGAGTTTTGGCGGTTACGCACCGGTCGAGCACCATTTCACTGGTTGCGTACGGCGCGCCTAATTGGCGGCATATCGAACGGAACGGCGCATCCGAATAACCGGCTAACGGCGCAAGTATGACCGGAAAATCTATCTCAATACTGCCGATATGGAAAGGTTTGTACTTCATTCTGATTCATCATAGTCGTCGGTATCGGCGGAATGTATCGGCTGCGATGTTCCGGTGGCAGGCTGGTTGGTCGCATTTTTTGCGGGCAAATCCTTAAAAATGTCCCTAATTTCGCCCTTGAAAATGTCGAGCATTTCCAATATGGCCGGGTCTTTGCGTATCGCCTGAGACTCATCAGTGCTAAGCCGCTCGATATTTCTGATGGGTTGTGGATGTTCACCGGGCGTCTGAACGGCCGATTGAGATGATGTGGCGGTTGTAACGGCGGAGGGCGACGGATGAACGTCAGTCAAATTTTTTTTTTAGCGTCAACTGTCATCGCCATGCCGCCGGCGGCAAGCTGTTCGAGCCTGGCGACAATGCTTTGCGGGTCGATGAACTTATCAGCCTCGGCGAGGCGGACTATGGCGGCTTCAACCAGGGCGCGGCTTACCGATGAGCCGCGGATATTTCTGGCTACGTTCTGCAGTATGCCGACCGATTGTACGATAACCGGCAGAGAAAATCGGCTGGCCAGTTCTGCGAGCTGTTTTTTGCGAGTTTCCGGCAGTTCTATAAGGTCGCTGGTCGGCCCGCAGGTGACAGCCAGCATCATGTTGCGATAAACGTCGCCCATCGCACCAAGAAGGCTGGCGAACGTAATGCCGCCGTCGAGTATCGCCGCTAATTCGTTCAAGGCTGCCGCGCTGTTGCCATCGGCGACGGCGGTCACGATAGCCATCACCCGCTCATCCGGCGGCGTACCGAGTATTCGGATGACTTCATCGTCGGTCACCTTGTCTGCGCCGGCGAGGAGCTGGTCAAGCAGGCTGAGCGAATCGCGCATCGAGCCCGCAGCCGCCCGTGCAATCCGGTAAAGCGCATCGGAGTCGGCTGGAACTTTTTCCGTCTTGCAGATTGCCGCCAGATGCTCGGCGATTTTCGACGTCGGAATATTGCGGAAATCGAACCGCTGACACCGCGAGAGAATCGTGGCGGGCACTTTGTCGACTTCTGTAGTGGCGAAGATGAATTTGACGTGCGAAGGCGGTTCTTCCAGCGTTTTGAGCAGGGCGTTGAACGCTTCCTTCGTCAACATGTGAACTTCGTCGATATAGTATATTTTATAGCGGCAGCGGGCTGGACGGAAAACCGCGTTGGCACGGAGTTCGCGAATTTCATCTATGCCGCGATTGGATGCACCGTCGATTTCCACCACGTCCACGTCTTCACCGCGGCTGATGGATTTGCAGGCTTCGCACTTGTTGCACGGCGTAGCCGTAGGGCCGTCGGCATTCATGCAATTAAGAGCTTTGGCGAGTATTCGGGCTACCGTAGTCTTGCCTACGCCGCGCGTACCCATGAACAGGTAGGCGTGTGCAACCCTGCCGGTCTGAATAGCATTTATCAGCGTCTGGCAGATGGGCTCCTGGCCAACCACTTCTTCAAAAGTTTCGCTGCGGTATTTTCGGGCTAATACAAGGTATTCCGACATTTTTTAATATGTCTTTCGTAATCTTATCGATAACTTTAGCAATTTTTTAATATGTCTTTCGTAATCTTATCGATAACTTTGGCAATTTTTTAATATGTCTTTCGTAATTTTTTAACATGTCTTCCGTAATCTTATCGATAATCTGACATTTTTTTAAAAATATGCCCTAAATTACAGTTACACATGGAACGTTTAATGCGGTCGACTCGCCGACTGGCGACGCCAGGAAATCGGACACACGCAGACTTATCGCTTATGGCTGCTTCCTTCCGGACCTGACCAGGTTCGCGGGCCGGCATTGCCCGGCCCCGACGCCGCCAGTCGGAGAGTCGCTTCCGCAACTCAACGGGCTGATGAGTTTACGAAAGTTTGCTTCAAAAAACAAGGCTTTCTTTGAACGTTGGCGATGGGCGGGTTGAGAATCGCGGACGATAGCGGCTGATGACGTCAATTTGCCTTGTTATCGTGCAATTTGGGAAATGTTTTGAATATTATCCACAAATCGAACAGCGGCGAATAATGTTTTATATAGATTAGGTCGTAATTCAATTTGCGTAAAAAACTGCTGCGTTTTACGGTATAACCGCTGCGTATCTGTGCCAGGCCGGTTATGCCTGGTTTGACGTCCAGCCGCCTGATGACCTTAGAGCGGTCTTCCATATCGATGTTCAGCAGAATTTCCAGCCGCTCCGGCCGTGGGCCGACGATGGACATATCACCTCTGATTACGTTGATGAGCTGCGGCAGTTCGTCCATGTGACTCAGACGCATCCACCTGCACGCAGGAATGATTCGCGGGTCGTTGTTGCATGCCCATACTGCGCCGGTCTGCGATTCGGCATTATGTCGCATGGTACGCAATTTGTACATCTTGAATGGCCGGCCATATCTGCCGACGCGGGTCTGACAGTAAATAACGGGGCCAGGGCTGGAAAATTTCACGATTGCGACGCATATGAGAAATATCGGCAGGAAAAAAACGGCGCAGACAGTGCCGATGATAAAATCCAACGTTCTTTTGATAAGGTCACTTTTCACTTAACGATAAAATCACTTTTGTGTAGCGTTTATTTTATCCTCAAATGCCCTGCCGGCTTCTTCGAGGGAATGAAACACTTTTGTAAGCCTGTCCATTTTCAGCAGCTTCAGCGTGACGTTGACGGCAATCGACGGAGCGCAGATTTCGAAATTGCCCTGATGCAGTTGGATATTGCGATAGCAGTAGAGAATCACGCTGGCGGCTGAACTGTCCAGAAATTGGACGTTTTCCAGGTTCAGAAGTATATTGTGGTCAGTCTTGAGCACAGAACCTATCTGTTTGCGCAGCTCATCGTAGTTCCCTGCGTCAATCTGTCCGCATATAGGGGTTATTACAACATAACCGTTCCGTTTTTCGACGTCTATCTCCATTTGTCTCCCTTGCAGAACATTATAGATGCCAAAAATCGCACTAGCAAGCGGAATACGCGAAAGTTGCACAATATATTTTAAAAGCGGCAGCCGCTTCAAAATCGGTAGGGTGACACTCGGTGGCGGATGGTAAAGGCGGCTGGTTTATTTTCCGTAAATGGCGGCTAGCCATTTTAGGGAATCGGTTTCAAGCGTGCCGGCGGTTATTGACTCCCGAATCGCCCGCATGAAGTCTGCAAAAAAATGCAGGTTGTGCAGCGTCAGCAGAATCGGGCCGAGCATCTCCCGTGCCATGAAAAGGTGACGTATCGTACCACGGGAAAAAGTTCTGCATGTATAACAGGCACAGTTTTCGTCCAGCGGGGCGGTATCTTCGGCATATTGTGCGTTCCGCAGCCGCAGTTTGCCGTTCCATGTAAACGCCTGGGCATTGCGGCCATTGCGGGTCGGCATGACGCAGTCGAACATGTCTATGCCGCGCAGTACCGCGGCGATGATATCCCGCGGCTCGCCGACGCCCATAAGATATCGCGGCTTGTCGTGCGGCAGCAGGGCGTCGATGTCGTCCAGCACGTCGCACATCGCCGCATGGCCTTCGCCGACCGACAGCCCGCCGACGGCATAACCCGGCAAATCCAACTCTCGCAGCCGTTCAGCCGACTCAGCCCTCAAATCGCGAAAAACGCCTCCCTGCTGAATTCCAAACAAGGCCTGTTCATGGCCTTGATGCGCGACGCACTCATGACATTCCTGCCAGCGTTTTTTACAGCGGCCGGCCCATACGGCGGAACGCTCGACGGCGGCTGCGACGTCCTGCTTTGCCGCGTCAGCCGGCGTACATTCGTCGAGCTGCATCATTACGTCCGAGCCGAGCAGTTGCTGTATGTCCACCGCCATTTCAGGCGAAAGCTCCACCTGCGAACCGTCGATATGTGACTGAAAATATACCGCGTCAGCCGTCAGCCGCCGCAGATGAGCCAACGAAAAAACCTGATAACCGCCGCTGTCGGTAAGTATCGGCCCGTTCCAACCCATCATCCTGTGCAAGCCGCCAAGCGCGGCTACCTTCTGCGCAGTGGGCCGCAACATCAGGTGATACGTATTGCCGAGTATCATCTGTGAGCCGGTTTCCATAATCTGACGCGGCGTAAGGCCTTTGACCGTGCCGGCTGTGCCCACCGGCATGAACGTCGGCGTGTCAACTTCTCCGTGCGCGGTAAGCAGTCTGCCGGTACGGGCTTTGCCGGATTTTTGCGATATTTCTATTTTCAGCATTTTTTTAAAAAAATCTTTCGTATCAGAACCACACTAAAAATCGAATTTCCAGCCACAAAAAGCAAGAACATTTCTCTGCGAAAAAATAAATCATTTTGTTTCTTCAAAAACGTGCTAAAAAAACTTGCCTGCGATATTTGAAGGCACTACTATAGGATTTTGTCATGGGCAGCTTGTGCCAACGATTATTATGCCGGGCAGGCGTAAGAAATTGTTTCTGTGGAGGACAGCGTCTGGCCGGCCGGCTTTTACGTCCGAAGAATATTGGCGGATGTTTTTGAGCCAATTATTCTCCGGAAGAATGGAGAGTGTGTTATGCCGGCTTCAAAACCTGCGGACATCAGAAACATTGTACTCCTGGGGCACGGTGGTTCGGGGAAAACTTCTCTTGCCGAAGCAATGCTTTTTGCAGTAAACGCCACGACTCGTAAGGGGAACGTACTTGAAGGAACAAGCATTCTCGATTCGTCCGACATTGAAAAGGAAAGGCAGCATTCCATCGATCCGGCGATGTGCTATCTGGATTATGCCGGCAAAACCATAAACATCATCGACGCGCCAGGGTATCCGGACTTCATAGGCGGAGCTCTTGCGGCGATGGGTGGCGCGGATACGGCCGTTCTGGTAATCTCCGCCACGGCAGGCATTGAAGTCAATACCCGCCGCATGTTCAGAGCTGCAAAAGCGGCTGGTTTACCGATATCAATCGTAATCACGAAAATTCACGGCGAACACGTGGACCTCGAAGCCATTCTGAAAAATATCGAAGACACGTTCGGCCACACCTGTCATCCGCTGAATCTTCCCATAAAGGGCTGCAGCGAAGTCATAGACTGTTTCGCCAACCAGCAGGGCCAGAGCGACTTCGGCAATGTCGCCAGGGCTCACGAAATGCTCATAGACAGCGTTGTCGAGAGCGACGAGGAAATGATGGAAGCCTACCTCAACGGCGACGAGATTCCTGCCGACAAACTCAGCAATGCTTTCGGCCAGGCGATGGTCGAGGGCACTGTGATTCCCATGTTTTTTACGTCGGCGCGAGATACTGTGGGCATAAAGGAACTGTTGGACGGCATTGTAAAATATTTCCCATCGCCGGCGATGTTCAGCGGTACGCCGGTCACGGCTGGCATGGCTGAGGACGCAAAAAAAATAGACGTCGTCTGCGATGCAGCCAAGCCGTTCATCGGCCACGCATTCAAGATAACTTCCGACCCATACGTCGGCAAGCTGGCGTGGATACGGGTGTTGCAGGGCACTATAAAGGGCGATACGCAGTATCATCTTCGCGATGAAAAGAAAACCGCCAAGGTCGGCCATCTTTTCAAGGCTTTCGGCGGCGAGACCCGCGAAATCAAATCCGCCGTCGCCGGCGATATCGTGGCGTTGGCGAAAGTCGAAGAAATCCGCTTCGGCGACGTACTGCACGAGGAAGCCGCCGACATGTATCGCAAAACTCCAGCCATGCCCACGCCGATGTTCTCGCTGGCTGTCGAGCCCAAAAGCCGCAACGACGAACAGAAAATTTCCGAAGCCCTTCACCGCTTCGTGGATGAAGACCCCACCTTCGCCACTCATCGTGATTCGCAGACTCACGAAACCGTCATCTGCGGCATAGGCGACCTGCACCTGCGGATGATGCTGATGAAGATGAAGAACCGCTTTCATATCGAGGTCAACACCAAACCGCCGAAAATTCCATACAAGGAGACCATCACCGCTCCAGCCGACGGCCATCATCGTCACAAAAAGCAGACAGGCGGCGCCGGCCAGTTCGGCGAAGTTTACCTGCGCATCGAGCCGCTTGAACGCGGAGCGGGTTTCGAGTTCGTCAGCGAACTGTTCGGCGAATCAATACCCCGCCAGTTCCTGCCGGCGATTCAGAAGGGCGTCGAGGACGTCATCGCCAACGGCGCAATAGCCGGTTATCCGATGCAGGACATCAAGGTGGCAATTACCGACGGCAAACATCATCCGGTCGACTCGAAGGAAATAGCTTTCAAGACAGCCGGCAAACATGCCTTCATAGATGCCGTGACGAAAGCCAAACCCGTTCTGCTTGAACCGATAGTTGATATGGAAATATCCGTGCCGGCGGCGAACATGGGCGATATCGCCAGCGACCTCGCCACCCGTCGCGGCAGAATTCAGGGCCAGGAAATCGTGCCCGGCAATATGGCTGTCGTCAGGGCGCAGGCGCCATTGGCGGAAGTCATGCAATACAACAGTCAGCTTCGCTCAATTACCGGCGGACAGGGCAGTTACAGCATGGAACTCAGCCATTACGAACCTGTACCGGCTAACGTCCAGCAACAGATAGTCGCCGCGGCGGTGAAGCGGCACGACGAAGACGAATAAATAATAGCAGGCTATTTGCGTCTGAAAATGCGCAGGGCTGATGAGTCATTACCGTCGGCCCTGCGTTTTTTACCACCACTCATGCCATATACGCAAATAACCGCAAATTCCTGCCGGATTCATATTTTATAAAAAATTATAAAAAAAATCTTGAGTATCGGACGGATTTGCATAAAATACCCGTCTCCCGCTTTATAGGGATAATGCGGGCCGTAAAATTGATGTTAGTAGTTAAAAGTTGAGTTGCATATGATTTGTGTTTGTCTGTTCCGTATGGATGTGGAACGTACAAAGCCAATGTGCAGAATCGTTAATAATTGAAAATATGCAGGAGTTCGGAAATGCCTCGTGTATGTCCTTTTACCGGAAAACGTACCCAGACCGGCTGCAATATAAGCCGTCGTGGTAAAGCAAAACGCCTCGGCGGCGTCGGCATCAAAGTCACCAGCAGAACCAAACGCACGTTCAAAGCCAACATGCAGAGAGTTCGGGCGGTTGTTGACGGCAAAATCGTTCGTTTGAATGTTTCGACAAAGGCTATCCGTGACGGTATTATCGTCAAACCGGCCAAGCGCGACTATACGCCGGCGGAAGCATAAAAAAACTGCCGATTAATCTTTTATCGCACCGAAAATTAAAATACATTGCAATAAATGAGAACGCCGTGTCATTCGATACGGCGTTTTTTTGTTATTTATGGCTTGGCTTAAGTTGGCCGGCAGTCATACTGCTATCTGTGTCTACGCCCCATGTTTTTGGGATAGATTTTGTAGCGATTCTTGAAAATAACGCAAGATGAGAACTCGCAATGAGTCCTGTTAGAGCCGTACATAAAAACATTGTAAGACTTTCAAGAATCGCTTATAAAAAAATATATATAAAAGAAGCCCGACGCGAAATTGCATCGGGCTTCTTTTTTTTGTCGGTCAACCGCACGGCACTCTGTACCGGATGCGGTGATAATTGAATTACTCGGCAGCTTTTTCCGCCGGCATTGCGTAGGACATTTCTGCCATCTGCTTGATGAGATGCCATTTGCTGATGACGTCCGACGACGCCTCCACGAGCAGTTTCTTTGCTCGTTCAGGGTTCATCTTCGTCAACATTTTCCAGCGATTTTCATGATAGGCATAATCCTCAAAGCTGATGGTCGGCTCTTTGCTGTCCAGTTGCAGCGGGTTTTTGCCTTCAGCCGCGCGTCGCGGGTCAAAGCGATACAACGGCCAGAAGCCGGAATCGACAGCCGCCTTCTGCCTCGCCATGCCTTCGGTCATATTGATGCCCTGGGCGATGCAATGGCTGTAGCATATTATGATAGAACTGCCCTGATAGCTGTCGGCTTCCACCAATGCCTTGACAGCCTGAGCGTCGTTGGCGCCCATAGCTATTTGAGCGACGTAGATATTGCCGTACGTCATGGCAATCATGCCGAGGTCTTTGCGGGGCGTGCCTTTGCCCGATGCAGCGAACTGGGCTACAGCGCCGCGCGGGGTGGACTTGGACGCCTGGCCGCCCGTGTTGGAATATACCATCGTGTCCAGCACAATCACGTTGTAATCGCGTGCGCATGCCAGGCAGTGGTCCAAGCCGCCGTAGCCGATGTCATACGCCCAGCCGTCGCCGCCCATTGCCCAGATACTTTTGTGAACGAGCGTATCTATGACGCTGTCGAACTGACGGGCTTTGGATTCTTTTGACGCGGCTAGTTTGGCTTTGGCGTCTTCGATACGTTTACGCTGTTCGAATATGGACGGTTCGTCGCGGAGGTCGGCGTTATTTACGAGTGCTTCGGCGAGTTCTGCGCCGATGATGTCTTTGCAGGCTACGGCGAGTTCCTTGGCATACTGCATTCGTTTTTCCATCGTCAGCCGGAAGCCGAACGTGAATTCGGCGTTATCTTCAAACAGCGAGTTGTTCCACGCAGGGCCGCGGCCATTTGCGTCTTTGGCGTAAGGCGTGGTCGGCAGATTGCCGCCGTAGATGCTCGAACAGCCGGTGGCGTTGCCGACAATCAGCCTGTCGCCGAAAAGCTGGGTCAGCAGCTTGACGTAAGGCGTTTCGCCGCAGCCGGCACAGGCGCCGGAATATTCAAATAGCGGCCGGCAAAGCTGGCTGCCCTTGACAGTGGCGGTGTTGAGATGCATGCGGTCGTAATCCGGTATGGACAGGAAGAACTCGTAATTCTTGCGTTCCTGTTCGCGGACGGGAGCCTGCGGGGTCATGTTGATTGCCTTGCGGTCGGGGTTCTGCTTGTTCCGGCCGGGGCAGGTAAACACGCATGCGCCGCAGCCGGTGCAGTCTTCCGGCGCAATCTGGATGGTCGCCTTTTTGCCCTCGAAAGCTTTGGTTTTTGCATCCGCACTTTTGAATTCGGCAGGGGCGTTGGCCAAAACCGACGGGTCATAAATTTTCAGACGTATCGCGGCATGCGGGCAGACCAGCGAGCATTTGCCGCACTGGATGCACGTTTCCGGGTCCCACTGCGGGATGTCGAGTGCGATATTGCGTTTTTCCCATTGGGTAGTGCCGGTCGGCCATGTACCGTCGTCGGGGATTTTGCTGACAGGCAAGTCGTCGCCGTTGCCGGCCATGATTGTAGCGGTAACGTCCTTGACAAACTGCGGGGCCTTTTCTGAAACTGTGGGCGGCATCTCTATGCCGCTGGTAGCCTTCGCCGGCACGGAAATTTCAACCAGACCAGCCAATGTGGCATCGACGGCGTCATAGTTTTTCTTGACGACCTCTTCGCCCTTCTTGCTGTAGGTCTTTTTGATGGCGTCCTTGATTTTCCTGATTGCTTCATCTTTCGGCAGAACGCCGGAAAGCGCGAAGAAGCAGGTCTGCATAATCGTGTTGATGCGGCCGCCCATGCCAGTGGCCTTGGCGACTTCATAGGCGTCGATTGCATAGAATTTCAGCTTTTTATCGATTATCTGCTGCTGAACTTTTTCGGGCATGTGATCCCAGACGTTTTGGGGATTCATCGGGCAGTTCAACAGGAAAGTGCCGCCGGTTTTGATGTTCCTGAGCATGTCGTATTTCTCAAGGAAGCTGAACTGGTGACATGCGATGAAGTCGGCTTTGCCGATGAGGTACGTACTGCGAATTGGTTTGGGGCCGAAACGCAGGTGGCTGACGGTGATGGCGCCGGCTTTCTTGGAATCGTACACGAAATAGCCCTGCGCGTAGTTGTCGGTTTCACTGCCGATGATTTTTATGGAGTTTTTGTTCGCACCGACCGTGCCGTCACTGCCGAGGCCGTAGAACATCGCCTGAACCATGCCGGACTGCTCGGTGTGGAAATTTTTATCGTAGTCGATGCTGGTATTGGTCACGTCGTCGACTATGCCGACTGTGAAATGGTTTTTCGGCTGGGCTTTGCCGAGTTCGACATAGATGCCCTTGACCATGGCAGGGGTGAATTCCTTGCTGCTCAGGCCATAGCGGCCGCCGACGACTTTTATGTCGGTTCTGCCGCCTTCGACGAGGGCGTTGACGACGTCCAGATACAGCGGGTCGCCGGCTGAGCCGGGCTCTTTCGTCCGGTCGAGAACTGCGATTTTCCTGCAGCTTGCCGGAATCGCCGCGAGAATAGCCTCATTGCAGAACGGCCGATAAAGGTGTACCTTGACAATGCCGACTTTTTCGCCGCCGGCAAGGAGCGATTCAACCGCTTCGTCAGCCGCCTCGGCGCCTGAACCCATGAGGATTATTACGCGGTCGGCATCTTTCGCGCCGACGTAATCGAAGAGATGGTACTGGCGGCCGGTAATTTTGGCAAAATCGTCCATATACTGCTGAACGATTGCAGGGCAGGCGTTGTAGTATCTGTTAACGGTTTCACGGCCCTGGAAGTAGACGTCGGGATTCTGGCTTGTGCCGCGAACGACCGGCTTGTCGGGCGACAACCCGCGGGCACGATGCGCCAATACAAGGTCGTCGTCTATCATCGAGCGAATGTCCTCGTCATTGAGGCATTCGATTTTCTGTATTTCATGCGAGGTGCGGAAACCGTCGAAGAAGTGGATGAAGGGCAGTCGGCTCTTGAGAGTGGCCGCCGTGCCGATGAGCGCCATGTCGTGTGCTTCCTGAACGCTGTTCGAGACGAGCATTGCCACGCCTGTCTGGCGGACAGCCATCACGTCGCCGTGGTCGCCGAAGATGCTCAATGCCTGGCAGGCTAGCGAACGAGCCGTTACATGAAAGCATGTGCTGGTGAGTTCGCCGGCAAGTTTGTATAGTGTGGGAATCATCAGCAGAAGGCCTTGCGACGCGGTGAATGTCGTCGTAAGCGAGCCGGTCTGCAACGCACCGTGCGACGCGGCGACTGCTCCGCCTTCATGCTCCATTTCCGCTACGAGCGGTACTGTCCCCCAAAGATTCTTCTGGCCGAGGGAGCTCCAACTATCGGAGAACTCGCCCATCGGGCTGGATGGCGTAATCGGGTAGATAGCGATAACTTCGCTCACCCTGTGGGCGACGTGTGCGGCGGCCTGATTGCCGTCCATCATTTCCATTTTACGTGTCATGACGTTTCCTCAAAAAAATATTGTGTAGAACAACCATGCCCCTGCGCCTGGTGTGGACGCCGAGCAACATAATTTCTGCCCCTGCGCCTGGTGTGGACGCCGAACAGATGCCCTTTCCGCGAATGCAGAAACTGGAACTTGTCATTCTCGCAAATTTTGCGTCTGAATTCAACGCTTTTCGGAGGCTGTGTAAAAATAGCTGAGTGGAAATATCGGCATGGAGTGGTTCGCGAATTTTTTTGCTTTTAGAACTTTCAAAATATGACTGCATTCTTCATGGGTTAAAAACGCGGCGGCAAAGTTTTTACACTTCAACAATTTACGACGTACTCAAAGCGCTGTCCGGCTGACGTGATTTTCAGTTGTCAGCCTTGTCGGAAAAATTTTGTGAAGAAGATGATGATGAGTCTTTCCCGAAAAACGACTGCGATTCATTCTGCGGCCTGTTTATCTGCACTATCGTCGTGTTTTCCGGAATATTCATGCGATTTTTACCGAATCCGAAAAGCCGCGCGATGAACCCCGGCTTTTTAAGTATCCGCGTATTCTTGAAATTATGAAGCGCCTCGCTGAACATTTCCCGCGTAGTACGGTCGAGTTCGAGCGATTTCTGACGCAGCTGTTCAAGCTCGGCGATAAGCTGCGAACGCTGTTGCTGAGTCACATCCATCATTTTCCGTTCGAGGTCGACGATTTCGTTTTTGACGTCGATTTCGCGCTGTTCAAGACGCCTGGCCAGCCGCTGTTCCTGCTCGGCCATGAATTTTCGCTGCAACAGCCAGAACAGCAGCGGCAGGGCGATGCCGATAATTGACAGCGTGAAAATCATCAGTTTCATTAGGCTTTCCTGCTTGGCCTGAAGCGTCTGGCTGGTTCGCTTGACCTGCGAGATGGTGTCCATCGCCTGCCGGGCCTCGTTGGCTGAGGGCATGACTTTCGAGTTAGACGCCGCCGATATGGTTGCGTCCTGCTCTTCGCAGCCGCACATCGTACATGCGCCGAAACTCAAAAAAACGCATATCGCCGACAACGACAGAATTTTAATCGCGGCTCTGCAAATTTTTATGGACATTGTGTCATCTCCTTTGCGAAGACATTTTGCACTTTCATCGCCATGATTTCAAGAGTCCGGCAGCATTTGCGTCAAGCCGCCGAATCGTCTGTTGCGACGGCTGTATGCGATGAGGGCTTTTTGGAATTCGGCTTCGTTGAAATCGGGCCAATGTTCCGGCGTAATATAGAACTCCGCATACGAAAGCTGCCAGAGAAGATAATTGCTCAGCCGCATTTCGCCGGATGTACGTATTACGAGGTCAGGATCCGGTACGCCGGCTGTGTCCAGCGAGTCGCTTATCACCTGCTGGTCGATATCGTCAGGGGCCATTTCGCCTGCGGCTACCCGGCCGGCGATATTCCGCACCGCGCGAACAATCTCTTCACGCGAGCCGTAATTCAACGCCAGGCAGAGAAACATGCCCGTATTTTTCGACGACTGTCTGACGGTTTCATCCAGTTCGTGCAGCACCATATCCGGCAGGCCCTGCCGTGAGCCGAGATGCCGCAGCCGGATGTTGTTTTCCATAACAGTCTCGCGTTCATGTGCAAGATATTCGGAAAACAGGTGCATGAGGGCGTCGACTTCTTCCGCCGGCCGTGACCAGTTCTGATGTGAAAAGCTGTAAAGGGTCAGTGCCTTGAGGCCCAGGCGAGCCGCTTCCTTGACTATCTGCCGGACTACTTTGGCGCCTTCTTTATGGCCGAACGGCCGCGGCAGGCCGCGCATCTGAGCCCATCGGCCATTGCCGTCCATTATTATGGCTATCGACTCCGGAAATTTCATCGGGTCACAGCCTATTTCCTGCCTCGCTTCATAAAAACGCTTTTCAAGCTGCTGCCCTGACATCATGCGAGTTCCTTAATTTCCGATTCATGCAATATCGTCTGCGTACGTTCAGGGCCGACGCTGATTATGCCGACGGGTACGCCAACTATCTCACTTATACGGCGAACGTAATTCTGCGCCTCCGCCGGCAGTTCGGAAAATTTGCGACAATCAGTTATATCCTGCTGCCAGCCAGGCATGGTTTCGTAGACGCATTCAACCTCGTCGAGCCGTGCAGGGTCGAAGTCTTTCACAATTTCACCGTCGATTTTATAACCGGTGCATATCTTCAATTCGTCGAAGCCCGTCAATACGTCAAGCAGCATCAGGGCAAGTTCGTCCACGCCTGAAAGGCTGGCGGTATAGCGGACGACCATCGCATCCAGCCAGCCGCATCGTCTTGGCCGGCCGGTAGTTGTGCCGTATTCATGGCCGGCGTCGCGAATTGCCTGGCCGATTTCGTTGTCCAGCTCCGTCGGGAACGGCCCTGCGCCGACCCGCGTGGTGTATGCTTTCATTATCCCCAGCACACGGCCGACGCTTTTGGGCGAAACGCCTGCGCCTGCCGGTACGCCGCAGGCGGTAACCGGCGAACTCGTCACGTACGGATAAGTGCCGTGGTCGATATCGAGCATGCTGCCCTGGCCGCCTTCGAAAAGTATGCGACGGCCGGCTTGACATGCGTTGCGGAGCAGGGCGGACGTGTTGCATATCATCGGCGAAAGATTTTCCGCAAGGCTGCGGAACTGGGCGACGATAGTGCCGATGTCCATCGGAGCGGCGTTATAAAGTGCGGCAAAAACGGTGTTCTTCTGCTGGCCGATGTGCCGTATCTTCTGCTCAAGCGACGCGACGTCCAGTAAATCGCATGCACGGATGGAGGTCGAACGGTTAGCCTTGTCGGCGTAACACGGGCCGATGCCTCTGGCCGTCGTGCCGATTTTATTTCGGCCCAGCGACTGTTCGTTTAACTTGTCCTGATACTTGTGCCACGGCATTACAAGCTGGGCACACGACGATATGCGGAAATTTTCTGAATCTATCCTTATGTGCCGTTCGCGAAGGGCGACGATTTCACCCCATGCGACTTCCGGATCGAACGCCACGCCGTTGCCTATGACGTTAATCACTTTCTCGTGGAGTATGCCGCACGGAATGAGATGGAGGGCAAACTTCTCGCCGCCGGCTTTTACGGTATGGCCCGCATTAGCTCCGCCGCAGTAACGGGTTACATAACAACTCGTCCTCGCAAGGGCGTCGACTATCTTGCCTTTTCCTTCGTCGCCCCATTGTAACCCTACTACCGTTATATTGTTTGATTCCATCAATCGCATTCCTTTCTGCAAAGCCAATAAATCATATTCAACCCGCCGTTACAGTCAAGTCAAATGCTTTTTTTTTGCCGGCCGCCATCATTCAAATAAAACTTTGAATCAGGCTGCATTTTTTTTATAATCAATCTGGTAGGTTTTCATTTTTCAGTTGTTGAATATCTGGAGATGTACTTTGTCGGATGATGATAAAAATCGTGCCATGCTCATAGGGCTTGGCCTTGATAATCAGGATGGCCATATCAGGATTACAAAAGGCAAGAATTTTCATCTTATGGGCGGCTCGCGTGAAACTCACGAAGAGATGCAGGAAAAGTGCATAAAATTCAACGAAAAACTGGACGTTCGCGGGAAACAGCTGGAGGATTTGGAAAAAAAAGAATTTTTCGAACTAGCCTGCGAATGCCGGATGAACGTAGTGGCCGCCTCGCCGCATAAGCAGCCTGACGGCCAAATCCGGAAAAACCCTCGTCGCGACGGATAAGCGGCGTTTTATGCCCCTCATGGACGGCCGGCAAACATATAACGGAATAAACAGATTATTCGTGATATTTGCCGCAGCAGTTCAGTATTCCTTAACATGCAGCTTGTCGATTGCCTTGCTTACCGTTAGCTATCCCGACAAAATGCGTGGATAAGGAGTGCCAGCCGACGTAAACGGTGGATACGCTTACGTGGGAGATAGTGACATGAGGTGTTATCGTCCGAGTTATTTCAGAATGCCCCGCATCATGCAGGAAAACTCGCTGATACGGGAAAAGCAGGCTAATCTCGAAAAGTACATTCACAACGTCGAAGACGGCGTGCCGATATTCACGCCGGAAGAGTCTCGCGATACGTGCCGATTTTTCAGCAAGGATGGACGCGATAAATGACTGACAACCGAACCGCAAACGAAGCTTCGCAGAGTGCGTTGGAGCACAATGCGCCGGCGAAGATAAATCTCAATCTGCTGGTCGGCCCTGTCGGCGATGACGGTTTTCATCCCATAGACTCGGTTGCAGCCAAAGTATCCCTGTTTGACCGCGTCTGCGTGACGCCGCGTAACGACGGCGAAATCACGTGCAGCGTCAGCGGGGCTATAGATTGCGGGCCGCTCGAAAAAAACCTGGCATACAGGGCGGCGGCGCTGTTTCGCGAAATCAATGACTGTCCGGGCGTGGATATTGCGATACACAAAAAAATTCCTACCGGCGGCGGATTGGGGGGCGGCTCGTCCGACTGTGCGACGGTATTGATGGCGATGAACGACATGTTCGGTTCACCGATGTCCCGCGAATCGTTAGCCGCGGCAGGGGGGCGGCTGGGCAGCGATGTGCCGTTTTTCATGTACGACGGCTGTTGCAGAATGACCGGCAGGGGAGATAACATCACGCCGCTGGCTGTCAGCAGTTTTCACGCGGTTCTCATGTTTCCGGGTTTTCCATGTCCCACGGGCGAAGTTTATTGCTCCTACGACCAGAATCCACAAACTCTGGAAGGCCAGCTGGATGATGAAATATGGCAGAGCCCGTGCGGGTTATGGGAATCGTTGCTGGTGAATTATCTTGAAGAGGGGGCGTTTAGGCTGGCACCGGAGCTGGGACTGCTGCAAAGCCGCCTGAAAGTCACAACAGACAAACTCATCCACATGTCCGGCAGCGGCAGCACTCTTTTTTCTATCTTTGAGACGCGCGATGCCGCCGAAGTGTTCGCGCGGCTGGTAAATGAAGAATTCAGCCTGCCTTGCGAAATCGCATCCAGCTTTTAGAACAATTCTCGAAAGTCTTTTCCTTCTTGTCAAAAAACCTTAATGCATTTCAGGTTTGAGACTTCCAGCCGCAGAAATAATTTTGCAAAAAGCCCCAGATATGCTTGACGCCAGCGATGTTAACTGGTAAAAGATTCGTCCTGACTGGGGCTGTGGCGCAGTTGGGAGCGCGTCTGCATGGCATGCAGAAGGTCAGGGGTTCGAACCCCCTCAGCTCCATTTTTTTTTGTAGAAAATTATTTAAAAAATTAAAAAACCGTCCGGATAATTCCGGATGGTTTTTTAATTGGAAATTCCGGCTCAGCCGCCCTGCAACAGGCCTCATAATTAAGTTATCGGACTCTTGCAGTGTAGCGTCCGCCGAAATATCCAACCTCAATAGGAATGCCGTAAAGTTCTGTCATTAAATCACTTGTAAGAGTCTGCCTGATTGGCCCAGCCGCCACGATTCCACCCGATTTTATCGCCAATATATGCGTAAAACACGGTAGAATTTCGTCGATATGATGCGTAACGTATATAATCGAGCTCAGCGCCGCCGAATGGCCGTTGCCGGCGAGTTCGGCGATGGTTTTTAAGACAAATTCGCGGGCAGCTATATCCAGGCCGGCACACGGTTCATCCAGAATAAGCATTTCGGGGCTATAAACCAGGCTGCGGGCAATCAGAACTTTTCGCTGTTCGCCGAGTGACAATAATGAAAATCGGCGGCTGGCCAGGTAGCCGCAGCCGAGCATATCAAGCATTGTTTGGGCTGTATGAATCTGCCGCGTAGTCGGCGAATCGAAAAGGCCGGTGGAATCAAAAAATCCGCTCAAGACAATCTGCAACGCAGTCTGATGTTTTTTGATGAAATGGTCTATGCCGGTGCTGGCCAAACCTATCCGACGACGGTGAGTATGAATGTCAACCTCACCCAGCCGTTCGTCCAGCAGCGTAACACGGCCGACGTTCGGCCATTCGTAGCCCGTGATGACTTCCAGCATTGACGTTTTGCCGGAACCGTTCGGCCCAAGCAAAACCCATCGCTGGCCGGCTAAAACTTCCCATGCAATATCATGCAAAATCTCCACGCCGCCACGCGACAAACATACGCCTTCAAGTTTTATCTGTAACTCAGCCATGATACTTCCAGGTAAAAGTAACAAGAATCAAAAAACAACTTACAAGCAAGTAAGCAGGATTCAAGAGCCAAATTTCAAGCACCCCAAAATATCGAATAATGATTATTCGGGAAATTTAAAACTTGTTTTTTTTGAAGTTTTTAAATTTTTTACTCAAAGTGACCGATTCGCGTTATAAGGTTCGATAAAGACTTATTTTGCAAGCAGTTACGATATATGTGTCAAATGGTTCGGTCAGTTTGAATTTTTTAAATAAATTACGTGTATGTTGTCATCTTGTTTATTGAAACTTTTAACTGATAAAGTAACAAGAGTAAAAAAGTAATTTGCAAGGAAGTAAAAATGTAAATATTTGCAAATAAAAGACTTGCAACGCAACATAATATATATTATCGGACGCAATGGGTGTGGATGTTTTATTATGAAATTAAATCTGGTGCCGGAAACTTAAAAACTCCAAAAGTTCGTACATACTTTTATTTCCCCTTCAATCTGCAATTTGAAATTCCGCAATTTGAAATTCTAATAATTAAGCTGTTCTTCCAAAAGTTGCAGGATTGTTTTCGCAGGCATGGATTTTACGCCAGCCGGCGTATTCCAGTCGATATTTTCATCTTTATTTATCGACTGCTCGATTCGCTGGACAGCCAGCACTACGGAGCTGTGATTTTTGCCCATGAACCGGCCGATTTCCGGAAAACTCATCGGCGTATAGCGGCGGGCCAATAACATAGCCACCATGCGAGCCGCCGAAACGGTCTTTGTACGGCGTGACGAATGGATATCAGCCGGCGTTACGCCGAAAAACGGAGCGACGACGGCTTCTATATCGCCGAGCGTGGTTGCGCTGTCTGTACGTGCCAGGTGGTCGCTCAGCGCTTCCCGTACCAGCGTCAGGTTTATCGGTTCTTCCTGCAAGGCTGCGATAGCCGAAAGTTTCACCGCCGTGCCTTCCAGTTCCCTCACCGAGCCGCGGATATGTACGGCGATATAATCGGCGACTTCCGGCGAAAGTGCAAGTTTCAACCCGGCTGCTTTGCGGCGAAGAATCTCCAGCCGCGTATCTTTGTCCGGCGAGTCAACCTTTACGACCATGCCGGCTAAAAAACGGCTGACGAGGCCTTCGTTCAGGTCGCCGACCAGCCGCGGATGAGAATCCGACGCGAGAATAATCTGGCGGCCGGCGGATTCAATGGCGTTGAACGTGTGCAGAAATTCATCTTGAGTTGCCCGCTTGGCAGCCAGGAAATGCACATCGTCTATCGCCAGCAAATCAAGGCTGCGATATTTTTCGCGGAACTCCCCTGCCTTCTGCGTTCGGACGGCGGCGATGAATTCATTTGTAAACTGTTCGCCTGTGACGTATCGCCATCGCAACGGCCTGCCGTTTTCCGTCTGTGCGCTCGCTAATTCATTGCATATGCCCTGCAACAGGTGCGTCTTGCCCACGCCGCACGGCCCATGTACGAAAAGTTGCGTAAAATTGCGATTGTCGGGATTGGCGGCATTCAGGGCGGCCTGGTATGCCAGATAGTTGCTCGGCCCGACGACGAAATCCCTCAGGCGGTATTTGAGCTGTTGGTTGGCGGGAAGTTTTCTCGGCCGGACGCGGCCCTGCGTGGTACGCTTGACAATTTCAGCCTGCATATCGAAGTCGCGTTTGCTGCATTGCGAACTGAGCGACGCATCCACCGTTACAACCACCGGCAGCCGGCGGCGAGTATGCTGGAAAAACGACTCCACAAGGTCGCTCTGGTAATGATGCTCTATCCAGTTTGCAACGAACGGATTGGGAACGAGTACCTTTATGTGGTCGTCGCCGAACGCTACTTCCGTGCCGTGCTTGAACCATGCGTTGAATTTTTGCGGCCCTATACGATCCTGCAGCGTAGTCATAACCGGTTTTAGCATTTGCTCTGCGCAGAGATCTTCCGCAATCATGGTCATACTTATTCCCTTTGTATTTTATGAAAACTGTCTCACTTTTATCGTTGCAAGCCGTTCTTCCCGTGACGAACTGCATAAATATCACAGGCTTTCAGCCAATCGCCGCTGCTCATGAGCAGCAACGACTGACACACTTTACGTCCGAGGTTCATACGGGTCAACACTAAAGAATTACAAAACTTATCCACACATGATAACCGCATAGTCAAAACGAACTTAACCGTAAAAAAAAACTTCTCTCCACGACTTATCCACAAGCTGCGTTTTTTATTGGGGATAACTCGGCTGTACCGTTGAAATAATCGCAAAAGTATGTTTTTCTTCGCTGTTTTGGATTCGCGGCAGACAAATTATCTGTTAGCAATTCCTAAAAAACGCCAATGCGTCAAAGGTAAAATTAACGACAAACCGAACTACAATTTTTCGCCCAAAGTCCAGCCGATAATACGGTTAAAGAATTTTGCGTAATTTTCTCCTACTTCGATGCTGTCTGCATGCGGCGCTTTTGCCGTAATTCGCTTCATGCCCCAGTCTACAAGTGTGCCCACCCAATGCGGTGCGACGTCCGTCGTCAGGCAAGCCACCCTGCCGTCGCCCCAGCAGCCTGTAACGAGCAGCGGCTCAGCCGTTCCGACCGCAAAATCATATCCGCCACCGGTTGCTATTATGTCTATCGGCCGAAGAGAAAGTATCTCCTGCGAGCCTGGTTTGAGCGTAACGCGGTTGTAACCGCCGATAGCCGGCGGCCTGTCAAACGGCAGAGCGTCGATTATAGGATGTTTTCTGCATACTTCGATAAGGCACGGCACAGGTGAATTTACGCGGTCGTCGAACGGCGAAATTTTCACCGGCAGGATGTCTGCTATCGGCGTATTCTGATAGTTTCCGCCGAGGCCGCAATAACTTTCCCAGCCGCCAAGCATTATAAGGCCAGCCCCCTGTTCGACGTCGTCTGCGACATTTTTGAACTCTTTATCAGTCCAGTTATTGACAGGATAGTCGCTGATTATGTATAAGGCATAGCCGTGCTGGTGCGGGGCGTCGGCGAGAGGCTGATTGCTGGCGAGGTAGTCGAAATCCCGGCCGTAATGCGTCATGATGCCGGCCAGGTATGCAGCCGCCGTCGTCAACGACGTGTCGCCTGCATATAATATCCGTTTGCTGTTCTGCTTCGTATTCATGGCGCAGATGTTATGCGTCGTGAGCGAAGTTGTCAATAGAAGGCATTTTTAAAAAAGAGAGCACGCATTTCTTGTGCAGCCGCAGAAGCATGACTGCCGCGAAAGTGCAGCCGAATTGAAAAACTTGAAAAAATGCTTTCGTGTTCATTTCAACGGAAAGGTACGATATGTTGAAAGGAAACATCATTATCGGGCAGTCCGGCGGCCCGACCAGCGTGATAAACTCATCGCTGGCCGGCGTAATCGACGCCGGACGAAAAGCGGCTAATGTCGGGAAAATTCTCGGCATGAGATGGGCCATCGAGGGCTTCATGGCCGGCAATGTCGTAGACCTGTCGGCTGAGCCGCAGGAAACGGTAAACCTGCTTCGCCGTACTCCTTCGTCGGCGCTGGGGTCAAGTCGACACAAGGTCAAAGACCCTGATTTTCCGGTCATTCTGCAACGGCTGAAGGAATTCGACATCAGGGCCATTTTCATGGCCGGCGGCAACGACACCATGGATACCATCCATCGCGTCACTGAATACGCCAACTCCCACGGTTACGAGATGTGCGGCATAGGAATACCCAAGACGGTGGACAACGACCTCTTCGGGACAGACCACACACCTGGTTATGCGTCGGCGGCACGTTACACCGCACTGAGCGTACAGCAGGCTGGCCGACTGGCTCGCGACATGCAGAAAGTCGACCAGTTCGTAATCTACCAGTCCATCGGCAGAGACGCCGGCTGGCTGAGCTGCGCTGCAGCGCTTACCAGGAAAAATCCGGCTGACGCGCCGCATCTCATCTATATTCCAGAACGCGTCTTCGACAAGGCAAAATTTTTAGCCGACGTCAAATCGACGCACGAAAAATACGGATTCGTGTCGATAGTTTGCGGCGAAGGCATAAAATATGCCGACGGCACGCCGGTGTCGGCGACAAAAACAAAAGACAAGTTCGGCAATGAGGAATTCGGCGCAATGGGCGGCAGCAGCGTGGCGTTGAACCTGCATCGCATGATTAAGGACGAGTTCGGCTGGCGCGGCGAGTTCCAGATAACGGAATCCCTGCCGATGAGCGCAATAGACCGAGCCGTTGGGCAGGATTTGGATGAAGCCTACGCCTGTGGCTGCAAAGCCGTAGAACTGGCTGACTCCGGCAAGACCGGCGTCATGGTTTCCATCGTCCGCAAAAGCGACTCGCCGTATGCCGTCAGTTATGAGACAGTCCCGTTGAAAGACGTAGCCGTCAAGGCCAAGCCCATGCCGGACAGCTTCATCAACGCAGAAGGCAATTTCCCGTCGCAGGCATTTTTCGATTACATCCGTCCGCTCGTAGGAGAGCTTGACGAATACGCCGAATTGAAGTACATTCCGGCAAAATGAATTTTTTATGATAATAACCGGTTCACAACTTGACGCAAAAGAACCTCAATGCAGGCCGGTAACGCTGCAGGACGGCTGGTGATGCGTACCCATCACCGCATCTGCCGTTATCAAGTCAGTATTGAAATTTTTTTTAAAAAATCCGTTTTAAGGAAACGTCGTTATGAACGCGAAAAATGAAAAATATTCGAAATATGCGCTTTGTCGCGAAATGCTCGACACTGTTGATGTAGTCCGTAAATTCGACCCTTCCCGCACAGCAGCCGTCGCCGCGGCTATCAAGGCCAATGGCCGACTCATGCTTACCGGCGAAGGTTCAAGCCGGATTTTCCCCGCCAAGAATTTTATACGCAAGGTCTTGACCGCCGGCCTGAATTTGCAGGTCGTTACCGAAGGTTCACGCCAGGCAATGACGTATGACCTGAGCAGATTTGCCGTATTCGCCGCCAGCAATTCCGGCCGCACGAAGGAAGTCGTCAAACTCCTCAAGCAACTCCGCGACGGCGGCAATAAGGAACTGTTCGGCCTGACGGCACAGCCGGAAAACCTTTTGAAGGAATATGCCAGGGAAACCATCGTTCTGAACTGCGGCTGGGAAACCGCCGTCGCCGCAACCAAGAGCGTCATCGAACAGGCGTTAACGTATCAGTCCATGCTCGGCCACATGACCGGCAGCAACGCCTGCACCTGCGATTGCAAAAACAGGCTCGCCGATGCGATAGAACAGGCGCTGACGATTGAAATACCGGCGGATATCGTCGCCGCAGCCGCCAAGGCCCCTACGATTTACTTCGCCGGCTACAACGACGGCGTAGCTGAAGAACTCACCCTCAAAACCAACGAAATAACCCGCAAAAAGAGCGATTTCCTCGAAGGCACTTACGCCTGCCACGGTATTGAGGAAGTCATGAGCCCCGCCGATATCGTGTTCGTCGTAGACCCCATTGCCGAGGAAATGGACAAATTCAGGGAAGTGCTGGTCGACGGCGTAGGCCTGAAGGTCGTCTGCATAGCGACCTCGCCGATAGCCGGTTTCCCGACGATAGTAGTTCCTGAATCCGGCGAAGGCACGCCGCACGTGTTTCTCGCAGCCGGCTGGAATATTTTGGTGGAAATCGGCCTTGCGTTGGGCATCAACCTGGACAAGCCCCAGCGTGCCCGCAAAGTCGGCAATGAATTCATGGGATAATGAAGAATGCGATTTACCATTTTTGATTGCTTAGAGCAATTTTAGAAAACATATGAAAGGCGTCAGTCCTGTACAAATCAGGAGTGACGCCTTTTTTATTGTGATTTCAGAGAGTTTTTAAAAATTTATTTCGTGTTTTTTGTTTTTTTTACAGGTACAGGGTCGTAACCGCCTTTGGATAGAGGATTACATCGCAGGATTCGCCACAAGCCCAGCAGGCTGCCACGGATTGAGCCGTGGGTCTGGACAGCCTCGATAAAATAATTGCTGCACGTAGGCTGAAATCTGCACTGTCTGCCGAGAAACGGCGAAAGCGTGGCCTGGTACATCCGAACGACGAAAATCAGCGCCCGCCCTGCCGGATTTGTCTTTTCGCCGCTCAACCCTGTTGTCTCCCTGCCCTGGCGGCAGCCTTCGGCACGAGCGTCCTGAGTGCGGCGGCAAAAAGCTCAAGCTCGTCCTTCACTCCCGGCCGCGGAAGTACGACAATGTCGTAACCTGCCGGAAAATCCTGCCGGTTCAGCCGCCATGCCTCGCGAATCAGCCGCTTGAGTCGATTTCGCATTACCGCCCCGCCGTTCCGGCGGCTGACGGCGGCACAGAGTCGCGAAACGTCCCGATTCGCCGGATTTTGCAATGCTATGACCGTCAGAACGGCGTTGCCGGCTCGGCTGCCGCGGTCAAAAACCGCGTCTATATCACGCTTGGCTGACAGCCGAAGGCGGCGGCGAAATTGTAATCGTCCATTTTCCATCGACATAAAGAATAATAACTTAACGCCAAATAGCAAAAAACTTTATTGCCACCGGAGCTTTTTTGAGTAATATATAAAACTTATTGTCGTTAATATACCGTAGCAAGAGGAAAATGTGGATGCGTAAGTCTGTCGGTAAAAAGTTGTTGACGTTCTGGGCTGTGACGGCAATTTTCGTTGTCGGCGGCTGTGAAATGAACATGGACTGGTGGAAACAGTTCCAACTGAAAAAAGAACAGCCCTCGGTCACCAAAGAAGCCGCCTCCAACGCATACGTCGAAAACAGCAGACAATGCATCCGCAACGGTGAACTCGAAAACGCACTGGACGAACTCGAAAGAGCAATACAGGTCAACCCCTCAAACTCCGAAGCCTACACCACCATCGGTGACATCTACCGTCACAAAGGCGAATACATCAAAGCCTGCAACAGCTACAAAACCGCCTGCATCGCCGACCAATACGCTTTTCGGCCGCACTATAACCTCGGCGTGACGTATCAGATACTGGCCACCATGGCTGAAGGCGTAAAGCAGGCCAGAATTTACCTGAACAAGGCTGTACACACATACATCCGCGCCACGGTCATCAAGCCCGACAGCTTTGACGCACACCTTAATCTTGGCGCGTGTTATTTCCAGCTCGGCCAATTCGAACAGGCTAACGAAGAAACGGCGAAGGCTAACAAGCTCGACAGCGATAACGTAAAGGCTATCAATAACCTGGGCATAATCGCCGAAATGCAGGGCGACGCGGAAAAGGCTATCAGCTACTACAAGACTTCCATCGAGTACGACCCGAACCAGGTGAACATCCTTCTCAACCTGGCCAGCCTTTACACCCGCACGGGCAAATACCGCGCCGCACGCAGCACCTATGAAGCCGCCCGCAAAATCGACGAAAACAATCCCGCCACGTGGCAGCAGATAGGCGTCTTCTGCTATCGCATAAAATACTACCAGAAAGCCATCAAAGCCTTCCAGTACGCCATACATCTCGACCCGCAAAGCCCCGGCGCATATCGCGGCCTTGGCGTCGTGTGCATGACTGTATACATACAAGACCCCAAACGAACCGACCTGTATGCCAACGCAATTGCCGCGTGGAAATTTTCGTTGCAACTTCAGCCCAAACAACCCGACCTGGAAGCACTGCTCGAAAGATATGAACAGCCGAATGTAGCTAATCGGTAACGCCTGATGGTAGGAATTTCCAAAATACTCTGCTCTACCAGTGAGCCGGGCGATGTGATTCGATATACGGAATCATCGTCAGCCGGCCCTGCTGTTGTGGTATTCAACTGCACGCGGCAGTGCAACCTGTCGTGCCGCCACTGTTACGCATCAGCCGGCAATTCAGCCGGCGGCGATGGCGAACTCACAACGGACGGAATTATCAGACTCATTGACGAGCTGGCCGATATCGGCACGTCGGTGATACTTTTTTCCGGCGGCGAACCGCTTATGCGGGATGATATTTTTGATATTGTCGCACACGCCGGCCGCCGCAATCTCCATGCGGTTCTGAGTACGAACGGCACGCTCATCACGCCGCAGACGGCCAAGCGGTTCGCTGACATCGGCCTTGATTATATCGGCGTAAGCATAGATGCCGCCCAGCCGGAGGCTAACGACGATTTCCGTCGCTGGAACGGCGCCTTCGACATGGCCTGCCAGGGCATCATCAACGCCCGCAACGCCGGCATACGCTGCGGGCTGCGTTTTACCATGACGCGACAGAATATCAGCCATATTCCCGCCATTTTTTCAATGGCTGAAAATTTGCAGATAAACCGCATATGTTTTTACCACCTCGTTCCGGTCGGCAGAGCCGGCGCATCACTGTCGCCGGATTCCTGGCACATACGGCGTGGATTGGATGAAATAATCACTCATACGCAGCGTTTGCACGACGCGGGCAAGGCGATGGAAGTTCTCACGGTCGACAATCATGCCGACGGCGCATACCTTTATCTCAAATTGTTAGCATCCGGCCGCAAGCAGCATGCGGAACTGGCGTTAAAACTGCTCAAAAAAGCCGGCGGCAACGCCAGCGGCAGAAAAATATGCTGCGTCAGTTGGGACGGCGACGTCTATCCTGACCAGTTCTGGCGAAATAGGCCATTGGGCAACATCAACCATAAGAATTTTAATGAAATATGGCACGACGAAACCTGCGATTCGCTGCTGCGGCAGTTGAGGGACCGGCATTCCCTGCTGAACGGCCGCTGCAAAAAATGCAGATTTCTTGATATATGCAACGGCAATCTTCGTGCAAGGGCTGAACATGCCGGCAACGGCATATGGGGCGACGATACCGCCTGCTATCTGACCGACAAAGAGATAGCTCATGTCTGACGTCGCCCCAAAAATTCCGCAACTGCGAATGCTTTTCTGGGAATCCACCGCCCGCTGCAATCTTTCCTGCATTCATTGCCGGCGAACTGAAACCGACGCAAAAAATGAACTTTCGACGGCTGAAGCCAGGGCATTTTTTAAAGACGTTTCATCTTTCAGCCGGCCGGTCATCGTCTTTTCCGGCGGCGAACCGCTTATGCGCAATGACTGGCGTGAACTGGCGGAGTACGCAGGAACACTGAACCTGCCTACCGCGCTGGCGACGAACGGTACGCTTATCGACGACTCAATCGCGAAAGACATAAAAAAAGCCGGTTTTCGTCGGGTTGCGGTCAGCATAGACGGCCCCGATTCGCCAAGTCACGACGGCTTCCGCGGCCAGAACGGCGCATTTCTCAAAGCCCTCGTAGGGTTGGACAAACTGGCGAAGGCCGGCGTCGAGCGGCAGATAAATATTACAGTCGCGGCACACAACGTCGAACGGCTGGACGAAATATACAACATCGCCCGCCGTCTTGACGTAGCTGCGCTGCACCTGTTCATGCTCGTGCCGGTCGGCTGCGGCATAAAAATCGAGCAATCGCACCAACTCAACGCCGAACGTTATGAAAAAACGCTCAACTGGATATGCGACCGGCAGCTTTCGGGGGAAATGGAACTGCGGGCTACCTGCGCGCCGCACTATATGCGGGTTGCGATGCTCCGCGGCATTCCGGTATCCGGACGTGGCTGCCTTTGCGGAATTTCGGTAGCTTTCGTATCGCACAGAGGCGACGTGTTCCCGTGCGGTTATCTGCCGCTCAAGTGCGGCAACGTTCGCCGTAAACCGCTAGGCGAAATATGGCGCACCAGCGAACATTTTGCCGCTTTGCGAAATTATGACAGGCTCACCGGCAAATGCGGAGCCTGCATGTTCAAGGAATACTGCGGCGGCTGCCGCGCAAGAGCGTTTGCAGAAAACGGCGATTATCTTTCCGTCGAACCGTTCTGCACGTATGAATAAATTACTCGCATTGATGAAGGAAATTGATAGAATACCGGCTTTGGCCGTCTATCAAAAAATGTGAATGCCGTACCGATAAAACGGCATCCGAGTGGAATAAATTGCGGAGATAAGAAAGAATGGCAAAGGAACAGAAAATCAGAAAAATCGTACTGGCATATTCTGGCGGACTCGATACGTCCGTCATTCTGCCGTGGCTGAAGAACCGCTTTAATTGCGAAGTGGTGGCGTTCGTCGCCGACGTCGGCCAGGGTTTGGAGGAACTCGACGGCATTAAGCAAAAGGCACTTAATACCGGCGCGTGCGCCGTTGAAGTGGCTGACCTTCGCAAGGAATTCGCCGAAGACTACTGCTTCAAAATGCTCAAAAGCGGTGCGATATACGAAAAAAACTACTATCTCGGCACAAGCATCGCGAGGCCGCTCATCGCCAGGGCTCAGGTCGCCTGCGCCCGCAAACACAAGGCTGACGCCGTCTCGCACGGCGCAACAGGCAAAGGCAATGACCAGGTGCGGTTCGAACTGACGTTCATGGCTCTGGCGCCGGACCTGAAAATTATCGCGCCGTGGAAAATGCCGGACTTCGAACTGACCAGCCGTGAAGCAGCTATCGAATACGCGAAGGCTCATAATATACCGATTCATCAGAGCAAAAAGAAAATCTATTCGCGAGACCGCAACCTGTGGCATATCTCGCACGAAGGCGCCGACCTGGAAGACCCGGCGAACGAACCCAAAGATGACCTGTTCGTGATGAGCGTGCCGCTGTCCAAAGCACCTGCCAAACCGGAATACGTCGAAATCGAATTTCTCAAGGGCATACCCGTAGCCGTAAATGGCAAAAAGATGCAAGGCCATGATTTGATAGCGATGCTCAACGAAATCGGCGGCCGACATGCCATCGGTCAGGAAGATCTGGTGGAAAACCGGCTAGTCGGCATAAAATCCCGCGGCGTATATGAAACACCGGGCGGCGAAATACTCTATCGTGCCCATCAGGCCCTGGAGACTATCACGCTCGACAAGGATACGCTGCATTTCAAACAGAAAATCGCCCTCGAATACGCGCAACTCGTCTATGACGGCAAATGGTTCTGCCCGCTGCGCGAGTCGCTTGACGTTTTTATTGAAAATACGCAGCGCAAAGTCACCGGCAAGGTAAAGATAAAATGTTTCAGGGGCCGGCCGACGCTGGCTGGCGTCGTATCGCCAAACAGCCTGTATTCGCACAATCTGGCCAGCTTTACCATGGGCGAAGAATATACGCCGTCCGATGCCACCGGATTTATAAAACTCTTCGGTTTGCAGATGAAAGGCCGCGGCGGCAAAATAAAATAATCGCTCTATAATCAACTTAGAGAAACGAAAACGCCCGTAATACGACATACGGGCGTTTTTTATAACATTTCTTAATAGAAAAGACTTCTTTGGGGAACTTCGCCATATACTTTTATACACCTTTAGAGCATATTAAACTTGACTTTGCGCTTGTTGCTGTTTGCGGCGTCGGCTGGCTACGTCAGGCTGCATCGGAAACCATATAAGGTTGCCTGCTTCGCCTTCCTTGCCAGCCTCGTCCTCAACGACGCAACAAGGCGCAATTTCAAATTTAACATGCTCTAAAAAAATTCTGAAACCTTTAAGATGCTCTAAAAAAAACTTTTAATCAAGAATTAACGGAATGACGATATAATTGTGTCGGATGTGTGCTATAATGTGACATTTGACAGGAAGAATTTTCCGTCAAAAAATGTTATTAATATCTTGTATAGTCATAATATGGTGATATAATCCCCGTTTTTGTAGGATATTTCGCAATACTGGCCAAGTTTGAGGCGGCTTAGCCGGATATGCGAAAGACATGAAATGGCGGCTCATTCATGTGGTTGTATTTTACGTCTCCTTTAAGGAGCCTGGCATAGGCACAACTTTTCAGGGTTAAGCGGATTGAACATCAGCCGTTAAATTGTTCCCTGGAGTCTCTTACGTGTGCTGTCTGCAACTTTTCCTCTCAGTGCTCCGGGTACAATCCCCTCTCAGCAATAATGGGAACAGTGCATTTCCAGCTGGTTTTCTTCAATCTGACACAGCAAATCCTGTTTTGAACCGAAACGTCTCACGTTGTGCGTGCCTGTAAGTCATGACATACATGAATTACATCCTCAATCTCCTGAAACCACATCGCAAAAGAATAGTTCTCGCCAGTGCGGCGTTGCTTATGCTGATGCTGGCTGATTTGGGCACTCCGATTATCATCGCCCTGCTTATCGATGATGTCATCGGCCAGAGTCAACACGCCCTGCTTGTGCCCCTGATGATATTTTTCCTCATACTGCCTCTGTATGCCAGCGTAATGCGCTTTATAAGCAACTATATAATAGCCATAATTTCGCAGAGAATAATTCTCGACCTGCGTCTTGATCTGTATCGCCATATTCAACGGCTGAACTGCAATTATCTGCATTCCACCACGACCGGCAGAATCATGGAACGCATGCGCGGCGACGTTATCAAACTTCAGAACGTGTTGACTTCCCAGACTCTGCAACTGGGCGTGCAGGTGGTGACCGGCCTCATCATGGTCGTCACGATGCTGGCGATAAGCGTCAAAATGACATTGATAGTGCTGACGGCGGTCGGCCTGTATGTAGTCAACTATAAATATTTCGTTCCGCGAATCAGAAGGCTGCAACGGCGTTATCAATGCAAGATGGACAATCTCAGCGCCATAGCTCAGGAAAAGCTTTCCGGCATAGTGGTGGTGAAAAGTTTCGGCAATGAGCGGTTCGAATCTCGCGAATTCACCAAGAAAAACTTCGCCGCCGAGCGGGTACTCCACCGTATAATGATACTGAACAACAGGTATGGTTCGTTCATAGTACTTTTAGCCAGCGGAACTTATCCTATTCTGTTGATTTTCGGCACATATCTTGCGATTGACGGCCAGATGACATTTGGTGCTGTTACGGCGGCGTGTGCGTTTGCTGTTCGGCTGCTGACGCCGGCGGCGATGCTCGCTGAATTTTCCAATCAGATACAGCAGGGCAAGGTGTCACTGGCCAGGATATTCGAACTTTTGCAGGCTGATGAAGACCTGTTCAACCCGGCCGGCTATAAGCCGCATGCTAAATTAATCGGCGAAGTGGAATTCAGAGATGTGTCTTTCCACTATCGGCCGCAAAAACCTGTACTCCGTAATATAAACCTGAAGATTCAGCCCGGCTGGACGGTAGCGCTCGTCGGCCAGACAGGTTGCGGCAAAAGTACCATAATCAACCTGCTTTACAGATTTTACGACGTCTGCGGCGGTTCGCTGCTGGTCGACGGCAAGGATATACGCGAGTATGATACGCAGGCTTACCGCAGAAATCTTGCGATAGTGCCGCAGGAACCCATCATTCTTGACGAGACGATAGCTAACAACATCGCCTATGGCCGGCCTGACGCGTCGCGCGAAGAAATCCGGCGCGCCGCCCAAATGGCGGAACTCGAAGAAGTCATCACGCGTTACCCGCAAGGCCTTGATACCCTGCTCGGCGAAAAAGGAATACGCCTGTCCGTCGGCGAAAAACAGCGAATCTGCATCGCCCGCGCAATACTGGCAGACCCGGCAATTCTGATTCTGGACGAAGCGACCAGCTCCCTGGATACCAAGTCGGAGACCATGATACAATCGGCGATGAAAAAAGTCATGGCTGGCCGTACGAACTTTGTCGTGGCACACCGTCTTAGCACCATTGTGGACGCAGACCTGATTGTCGTTCTGGAAGACGGCCAAATAACGGAGATGGGCAATCACAGGCAACTGCTGAATCGCCCCGACGGGAAATATCACAAACTGTATATGACCCAGATAGCGGCAAGTCCCTACGTAGCCGTATAACCGGATAAGTGCAGAATGGCTAAAAAAGGATATTTCAGACAATTCGTCGAAATGGCTGACATGAAACGTGTGCCGGACGAGTATCCTCGGTCAAAAAATTCGCACGCCGACGTTTTGTATATTATGAAACGGTTTTACAGTCCTTTCATGATGCCGCTCATCCTCCTGAGCGTAATCGCCATGATACTTTCGTACAGCCAGTTCTTCTACACCTGGTGTACGCGATACGCCACGGACAATATCGTGCAGATAAATCTGGCCGACAAGCCGACCCGGACAATAATCGACCCGTCTGCCATGGACGAATCGCGGCGTTTTGAAATAAGCGACTCGAATCGAAACACCAGCTGGTCGGGCAGATGGGATAATTTCGGCGGCCTTTTACGGTCGCAGAAAATTTCACGGCTGATTTTTCTGCTGGTCGTGGCATGTACATGGGTTGGCATAGATTATCTCGGCAACAGGGTGTACGGCACGATAATGGCCAGAATATCCCGAAAAGTACAATATCGCATGAGACATCGAATATACGATTCGCTTCATGCCCTGCCGATGGAATATCATGACAGGCAGGCTGTCGGTTCGCTCATGACCAACCTGTTCACCGACGTTCAGGTAATTGTGGATTCGGTGAACATCTTACATCACCACAGCGTTTTTTATTTGTGTTCAATTATCATAGGTGCATTCATTCTCCTGTCCATCGATACAAGACTTGCGATGATAACTTTCTGTTCAATGCCGTTCTACCTGATTACATACAAGTGGTTTCGCAGCCGCCTGATGGTGGTATACGACAACCTGCGGTATCAGGAAGGCATGCTTAACGCCTATGTCAACAACCGCATAAAAAATTTCTATCTTGTAAAATCTTTCGTTCGTGAACTCGGCGAAGTCAGAAATTTCATGGGCAAAACCCGTGAAATAATTCACAACAGCCTCGGGGCAAACGTACTCGGTACGCTTTTTACGGTGGCATGCGGCATAATAAGCGGCTTTTGCCTGGTGATAATTCTCTACATGGGTACGAATGCTGTATTCAGCGGGAAAATAACCACCGGTGAACTGCTGATGTTTTATACGTCAGCCGGCCTGCTGTTCAACCCGATAGCCGTCCTCAGCAGCCTCGTATCGCAATATCACATCCTTGCCACACGATGCCAGAAAGTCCATCGCCTCCTGAATCAGCCCATAACTCTCGCGAACGTGCAGAACCCGATACAGATACCGGCAGCTATGGCGGAACTGCGGTTTGAAGATGTAGTGATGCATTACGGCTCAGCCCGGAATCCGGCACTCGACGGCATCAGCTTTACGTTGCCGGCTGGTGCAAAAATGTGCGTCATGGGTTCAAGCGGGTCGGGCAAAACCACGCTGGCCAAGTTATCTGCGAGAATTTATGATCCGGTACAGGGCCGCATTCTTCTCGACGGCCATGATATAAAGGAATACCGGTTACAGGAATTGCGGCAATATATCGGTTACGTCAACCAGGAGCCCATTATATTTGACGGCACATTGAAAGCCAATATCGCATACGGCTCATACGGCTCTCAGCCGCAGGAAATAATGACCGCAGCCCGCCACGCACAGATACATGACTACATAACCACCCTGCCGGAGCGATATGAAACCATAACCGCCGAACGTGGTTTGACGCTTTCCGGCGGCCAGAAGCAGCGCGTCAATCTCGCCCGTGTCCTGCTGGCTGACCCGCAGTTGCTGATACTTGACGACTGCACGAGCGCGCTGGATGCCGAAACGGAAGCCAGGCTTATAAAAGAATTCGACCAGGTGCTCAAAAATCGTACCGCGATGATTGTTTCGCATCGCATATCAATGGCGTTGCAATGCGATTACGTCATGCTTCTCAAGAACGGCAAAATATTGGAATTCGGCGAGCCGGAAGAACTTCTTGAACAGTCGGGCGAGTTCAAGAGAATGATGGACGAACAGATTGCACGCTCGGCGATGAACCTGTTTAAAAAAGAAGGCGCAGCCTAGAGCATGTTAAACTTGAGATACGACACTTTATGCGTTGGCGAAACGAGCTATGCAAGGAAGGCGAAGCAGGAATACTGCCCGTATTCCGATGCAGCCTGACGTAGCAGAGCGATGTTGCAGCCAGCAGAAATGACGCATATCAAGTTTAAAATGCTCTAAAGACTGACGGTTGTAAATATGTAATAAAAACCCTTTTTGAATTTTTAAAACTGCCGAAAGTGAAGTAAAAAAATGTCGGATAACAGCAAAGCCCGTCCGCCGCGGACAAAACGCTCAAAAATCAAAGTGAAATACATTTTTCTGTGTCTGCTTATACTGGTGATTGCAGGCACGGCAGTGACGGCATTCATACCGGTTACGCACTGGGTCTTCGGCACGGGTTACATCATAACCAGCCGCGATGCCGAGATTCGGCCGCCGCTTGAAGCCACCATTGAAAAATGGCTGGTAAACGACGGCTCGCTTGTCAAAAAAAATCAGCCGATAATACAACTCGCCAGTACCGTAGAAACCGCAGCTCTCGAAAGCGCCAAGAACGAACTCGAAACCGCGAAGGCGAAACTGAAATCGCTCCAGGCCTCGCTGGAATTGCAGACTGCCTCGTTGAAACAACAGAAATACCGCGCACAGCGCGTCCTTGAACAGGCGGAAAAAGACCTCCAGAGCATGAAGACCGCACCTGCCAATGTTTTTTCCCCAAAGGAATTTGACGATGCAAAATTACGTCGCGACAACGCCAACAGCATGCTGCGGGAACTTTCTCTGCCGCAGGATGAACTGCTGAAAAAACAGATAGACATCGCC
The DNA here is from genome assembly GCA_964536835.1 of uncultured Planctomycetaceae bacterium. Classification (GTDB taxonomy): domain Bacteria; phylum Planctomycetota; class Phycisphaerae; order SM23-33; family SM23-33; genus DAONFI01. The sequence goes on from CAZIAZ010000013.1 coordinate 39,929, forward strand.
AGGGAAGAAGTCGAAACAGCCGTCAAAAAAGTTTGCGTACGCCAGGCTGAAGTCGACATGCGACAGATATGCGCCAGTATCGACGGCACAGTTTATTTTAACCGTTTCGACGAAGGCGAAGTCGTCAAGCCTTCCGACGTCCTCGGCCAGATATTCGACAAGACCGAATGGGTCGTTCGCCTCAAAATCGCGGAAAGCGACCTGAGGTACGTCAGATTGGAACAGAGAGTTGAAATTGAAGTGTCCGGCTTCTGGCAAATCCGTTACGGGTATCTCATGGGCAAGGTCTGCAAGATAACGCCCGTTGTTTCGCCACAAATGACGGGTAGCGGCGTCTTCACGTTAAAAGCCATGATAGACGACCCACATGACAAACGGCTGAATCCAGGCGTCAGCGTTACCGCGTGGGTGAACGTAGGGGAAATATCGCTATTGCGGAAAATACTCGGCCTTTATTGATGTCAGCCGCCGCCACTGCGAATATAATCGTTTTTTACCGCAGTGGGAGTTGAATTGTAATAGACGTCCCCCTGCCAGGTTCACTTTCAAGGCTGATGGTTGCGCCGAGTTTCATGGCTGCGTGTTTGACGATGCTAAGGCCGAGGCCTGTTCCGCCATTCTGATGGCCGCCGCTGATATTGCCGTTATCGCGGCTTCTCGACGCGCTTACCTGGAAAAACCGCTCGAATACGCGGTCGTGAAATTCAGGAGGAATCCCACAGCCCGTGTCCGCAACGCGCATTAGCAGAAAATCCTCGTCGGGAATGAGCGTGCAGGTGATTGCCCCGTCGGCAGGCGTAAATTTTATCGAGTTGGTCAAAAGATTCTGCAATATAAGATGCACAAGCGTCAAATCCGTGGAAAACACGAATTCGGGGCTTGAACATTTTACCGCAAGCGATATTTTTTTCTCGTCGGCTTTGGACGCAAAATTGTTCAACACCCAATCCCGCAGGCGGCCAAGTGCGACGGAATCCCGTCTGGACAGTCGGCCGGAGCTTTCAACCATGTGCAAATCGAGCAAATCGTTCGTCATATCTTCCAGCCGCCGCGTATGTCTGTCCAGAATGTCAAGCAGCCGCTCGAACATCGAAGCGTCACCCGCACCTTCCAGTTTCAACGAATCGACCGCAGCGCGAATGGTAGCCAGCGGCGTACGAAGCTCATGGCTGGCGTTGGCGACAAACTGCGATTTTATCGCCGTCATTTTCTCGGCCTCGGTCATATCTCGCAACACTATCAATACGGCGATGTCGTTATCGCCGCCGTCATGCACGGAATATACCTGCACATCCAGAATATTGCCGTTATCCAGGCGTATCTGGGTCCTGACGCTCTCGTTATGCGTGCGGGAACGTGAAACTGCATCGAGGATGTCTGGAATCCGGACGGCATTCTGCAAAATTCTGTCCAGGCACGCCGCCACAGGAATACCTATCAGCCGGCATGCCGCGGCGTTGAGCTGAATTATCCTGTCATCGTAATCGAGGGCTATGACGCCTTCGGCGAGATTTTCAACGACGGCGTGAAGATTTTCGCGCTGCGAGGTTATCTGGCTGATTTTGCCGGCGAGCTTTTCCCGCATTTCATTAAGCGAGCCAGCCAACTGCGACAGCTCTTTTGTGCCGGCTGTTATATGTATTTTCTGGTCAAGTTCGCCGCCAGCCAGACGTCTGGCCGCCAGCGTTATTTCCTTCAGCGGCCTGTTCCACAGCCAACTTATGAGCAATCCGAGGCCTGCCGACATTATCAGCGTCGCAACGGATGCCCAAAGCAGTATCTGCCGTATGACCCCCTCACCCTGTGCGATGGTTACGACCGGCATGGCTGTCCTGACGATGCCGGCGACACGGCCGTCTACAATAACCGGCACGGCACAATAACGGAAATCTACTTCCATCGTGGAACTGTGCCGTATATCGGAATGCATTTCCTTATTAAATGCATTCCAGACTTCCGGCCTATTCGGCGTTTTATGATTTTCCATGCTTTCCGGCGAAACAAGAGAATCACCCAATACGCTTCCGTCAGCCGCTATGACGGTAACCCTGTAACGTGTCTCGCTTGACAGATTTTTGCATTCGCGGTCAATTTCGGCAGGATGTTCCGCCATGGCGTTCGTAAAATATTTGAGCAGCAGCCTTGTATATTGTTCCTGATTCTGCTTCGAGCGTTCCTGATAATTCAGGTTGAGCTGTTCGTAAATTATCAGATTAACCGCGATAACCATGACTATCGCCAAAATCAGAGTGCTGAAAAACAGACGTATGAAAAAACTTTTCGCGTAAAAAAATCGCATGGATTATTCTTCTCCGGTGAAACGATACCCTATGCCGCGAACGGTATGAACATAATCACGGGCTTTGCCGAGTTTTTTTCGCAGCGAATTTATGTGTACGTCGATGGTTCTGTCCGTAACAACCGCGTCAAATCCCAGCGCCTTGTCGATGAGTTGATTGCGATTGAGCACCCGGCCTCTCGCCGCAATGAGCGATTCAAGAATGCGAAATTCCGTCAGCGTCAGAATAACAGGCTTATCAGCCACGCTGACCTCATGTTTGCCCCTGTCGAGCTTTATAAGTCCCAGCGTTTCTATTATCGGCGACTCATCCCGCGTCTCGCTGCGACGCAGCACCGCCGATATTCTCGCAATAAGAATTTTCATGCTGAAAGGTTTGGTTATGTAATCGTCAGCACCAAGCTGCAATCCAACGACAACGTCTGCATCTTCGCCTTTGGCGGTAAGCATGATTATCGGGATATCCCGCAAATTCTGGTCGCCCTTCATCTGCGACGCTATTTCCATGCCGCTCATGCCCGGCAGCATCAGGTCGAGCAATACCAAATCCGGAATTTCACGGCGAATCAGCATCATGCCGTCGTTTCCGTCATGAGCCGTCATAACCTCATAATGTTCCCGCCGCAGCTGCATCGCCACGAGGTCAGCCATGTCTTTTTCGTCCTCGACCAATATTATCCTTTTTTTACTCATGGCCTGAATTGTAACCTAATTTTAACCTCAAACAAGCCGCTTTAAGCAGTTTATCGATATCTTTAAAACCTCTTAACGCAATCTTAACAATATTGATGGAAAATCGGCATCATTAATAATGCAATCTTAATGTTGTCCTAATGGTTTCTTTTTGTTGTTGCGGCATCATGTCGGTTGTGGCTCGGGAAGTTCCCGGGCATATGTTTGACGAGATTTTTTGAAGGAGAAAAGAAATGTCAAAGACAACTATGAACCTCAAGCTGACGGCTGCCGGAGTATTGCTTATCAGCACGGTGCTGACTTTTGCCGTCGCGGCGAACGATTCAGTGAAGGAATTGACCGTCGAAGGCTCAACCACGGTAGGCCCCATTGCCGATGCGTTTGCCGAAACGCTGATGCGCAAAAATCCTGGATTGCAGATTTCGGTCAAGAAGACCGGCAGCGGCGACGGTGCAGCCGCACTTATAGACGGCCGTTGCGACGTAGCCACCATGAGCCGTTTCATGAAACCTGAAGAATTCAAAAAAGCCGTCGACAAAGGCATATATCCAGTTGCAAACACCATCGCAATGGACGGCGTTTGTATAATTCTGCATCCTTCCAATCCGGTAAAAGCGCTGACCCTCGAACAGATTAAGGGCATTTACGAAGGCAAGATTACCAACTGGAATGAACTCGGCGGCGCTGACACGCCGATAGTTGCCATCAGCCGCGATACTTCTTCCGGCACTTACGAAGTATTCCACGAAAAAGCCATGCACAAACAGGACATGGGTTCAAAAGTCGAATACGTAAATTCCAATCCGCAGGCACATGCAAGGGTAAAGACGACGCCAGGCGCAATTGCTTACGTCGGCCTCGGTTTTGTCGACAATGACGTCAAGGCGGTTACCGTCAACGGCATAGCTCCGACGCGGGACACCATCGCGACCGGAGAATACCCAATCAGCCGCGCACTGTACATGTTCACCAACGGCGAAACGAAACCTGGCACGCCGGCACACATATTCGTGAAATTCTACCTCAGCGAAGCCGGCCAGGAAATCATCGAAGCCAAAGGATTCGTTCCGGTAACAAAGTATTGAGATACACACATATGATAGCGACCTCCGTCGCTCTGCGAACACCACGGGAAACCCCCTGCCGGTTTCCCGTGGTGACGCAAACATAATTTTATGAACGAAAATATGTTAAAAATCGACCGACCCGTAAACATCGGCAATTTCGATAGGCCGCTGCAACTGACCGCTGGCCAGGATATGGCCGGTTTTCTTTATAAACGAATCGGCAGATTTCTGCTGTTTACGCTTACCTGTGCGAGCGTACTCGCCGTATTCCTGATATTCATATTCATCATAACCGAGGCGTCGTCGTTTTTTTCATTCAGGCGTCTGGGCGAGATGCTTTCGTCGACCAGGTGGGCACCGGAGAGTCTGCGTCCGCAATTCGGAGCACTGGCGATAATATGCGGCTCACTTTACGTAACAGCCGGCGCGCTTATTCTGGCCGTGCCGGCCGGCGTGATGTCGGCAATGTTTTTGAGCGATATAGCACCGTTCAGCTTTCGACAGCTGGTAAAACCTATAATTGAAATTCTGGCAGCTATTCCATCGGTCGCCTACGGTTTTTTCGCGGTGATGATTCTAGCCCCCTGGCTGCAGAACACGCTCCACCTGCCGACCGGCACAAACGCCATGAACGCGGCAATGATACTGGCGATAATGGCCATTCCAACTATCGTCAGCGTGTCGGAAGATTCGCTTTCGGCGATAGGCAGGGAGATTCGCGAGGGGTCGTATGCTCTCGGCGCCACGCGGGCTGAAACGCTCCTGAAAGTTGTAATGCCGGCAGCCGGCCGTGGTATAACCACGGCAATTCTGCTCGGCATGATGAGGGCTATCGGCGAAACGATGGTCGTCTGGATGGCTAGCGGCAACGCCACGCAGATTCCAAGTCCATGGTGGGATATTTCGCAATCGGTGCGAACGCTGACCGCTACTATCGCCGGCGATATGGGTGAAACCGCAAAAGGCTCTGACCATTATCATGCCCTGTTCGCATTGGGAGCGATGTTGCTGATTTTCACCATGATAATAAACTTCGTCGGCGAAACGCTGCTCGCCGCCGGCCGTGGAAAACACTAATGCTATATTTCGTCAGAAAAACCGCAGACAGACTTTTTACTGGCATATCGCTGCTGAGCATCCTGCTGATGATAGCCGCGCTCGTCATTTTCCTGTATCCGATATTTCAAAAAGGCTCGAAAGCCGTAATATTCAACGGCACTGTTGAATTCCGCAAAATGCAGTTTGAACTCTTCCATCGCGGCGACGGAGAAAAACTCGACGCCCAAACGCGAGCCGCCAATCATTACAAAGCTGTCGCGTTTGACATGCTCGACAATTTTTCAAAAGGCATTGACACGCAGGAACAACAGGAAGAGGCCAAAAAAATCTTTCGTGAAATCAAGAAGCAGTTGCGTAATCGCGTGGACGCCGGCCTACTTGAAAAGACGCAGGCCGATGATATCTGCCAGATATCACGGACATTGCGCAATCGGCTGCTTGCGGCATATCAGGCATCTGATAACGCTGCAGCGTCAAAATCGCTTGAAGACATTTTTAAAATCATCGATTCGCAACAGTCGAAAGAACTGAAAAATACGCTTGCCAAAAAATATCTGGATGCGGCTGAGTCGTACAGGGAAACACTTGCCGGCGTAAATTTATCCATGCGGGATAAATACGCCGAATCGCTCGGAGAAGTGAAGGAATCGCTACGTCTGCTGCTCGGCCCCAGGCTCGACGAACCCAGGCCGCAACTTGCGCAGGACAGATTCGGCGCAACACGATGGGACATGGCTGTTCGCGAGCTTCATCATTTTCTTTACACGACTCAATGGATATCCGACGCGCCAGGTCAACCGATGCACAAGGTTGAAATTCCTCGCGAAGAATTTTTTAAGGGGACGTCACTGGCGAGTTTGTTTCCCTATGTAAAAGACAATCTGCATCAAATGCTTCTGCCGGAAAAAACATTTTATTGGCAGTATTTTATCGATGATTCAACGCCCGGCCATTACTTCGGCGGCGTAGGCCCTGAAATGCTCGGCACATTGCTGATTACGGTATTGTCAATTATGGTGGCATTTCCACTTGGGGTCATCGCCGCGGCATATCTTGCGCAGTGCAACAACGATTCGACAATAATCCGTTTCATACGCATCTGCATAAACACGTTAGCCGGCGTGCCGAGCATCGTCTTCGGCCTATTCGGCCTTGCGTTTTTCGTACAATGGCTACAGCCCAAACTCGGCCTCGCTCCGCAAGCCAGCATACTGGCCGGCTCGCTTACTCTGGCTGTGCTGGTCATGCCCGTAATAATCCGTGCCAGCGAAGAGGCTATCCGTTCAGTTCCCAGAACTTATCGCGAAGCGTCCATGGGCCTCGGCGCCGGAGAATTCCGCACATTCATGACCGTTACTCTTCCAAGCGCACTGCCAGGGATTCTTACAGGCGTCATACTGAGCATGAGCCGCGCAGCCGGCGAGACCGCCCCGATACTCTTCTGTGCCGCCGTCGCACTCGGTCCTATTCCGAATTCACTCATGTCCCCTACGCGAACGCTTTCGTACGGCAGTTACGACATCGCCGTCGGAGACAGGCTGGCCATGCTCGTGCCGCACCAGCAGTTCGGCATGGTCATGTCTCTCGTGCTGCTGGTACTGATTCTCAACATCGTCGCCATAGCTATCCGCTGGAGAGTATCCAGAAAATTACGAGGTATGTAACGTGAACACGACAATCAATTCGCCAGATAACCAGACCGAAGAACTGATACTGCGAAAGCCGGCAGTATGGGACAATGCCCACATCAATGAAATTACGGATAATCCGGTAATCAGTTCCCGTAATTTTTATCTTTATTACGGCGAAAAGCCGGGCGTCAAAGATATCATTCTTGACATATATCCGCGGCAGGTCACTTCCATCATCGGCCCCAGCGGCTGCGGCAAAAGTACGTTTCTGCGATGCATAAATCGCATGAATGACCTGATACCAAATACCCGCACGCAGGGAACGCTCTGCGTAAACGGGCAGGATGTGTATGACCCGAAGATTCATCTGGTAAATCTGCGGCAGCAGGTCGGGATGGTTTTCCAGCGGCCTAATCCGTTTCCGAAAAGCATTTTTGATAACATCGCCTATGGCCCACGATTACAGGGCATACGCAAAAAAAACCGACTCGATGAAATCGTGGAAACCTGCCTCCGCCACGCAGTTTTATGGGATGAAGTTAAAGATGAACTCCGAAAATCGGCGTTAGCCCTCTCCGGCGGCCAACAACAGCGACTGTGCATAGCGCGTGCGCTTGCAACCAGTCCGAAAGTGCTTCTGATGGATGAACCCTGTTCCGCACTCGATCCTGTGGCAACAGGCAGAATCGAAGAACTCATAATTACGCTCAGCCGCGAATACACCATTGTAATAGTCACACATTCAATGCAGCAGGCGGCGAGAGTAAGCAATCGCACGGCGTTCTTTTATAAAGGTGAACTGATAGAATACGGCTTGACCAAATTGATATTCACGAATCCGGCTGACTCACGCACGGAAGACTATATAACGGGCCGCTTTGGATAATCCTGAATCACGCAAACGAGGATATAGAGGATATAAAATATGCTGGAACTGCAAAAAAAACTTCAGTCGCTTATGCTGCGGCTGGACTACATGGGCATGAGAGTGGAACAGCAGGTGCACGACGCGGTAGAATCTCTCCGGAAAAAAGATGCTGATGCGGCAAAACGTATAATCGAATTCGATGAAAAAGTCGACCGCGAAGAAGTGGAAATCGAACAGGAGTGCATACGCCTGCTGGCGCTGTATCAGCCGGCTGCCATCGACCTGAGAACCATCTGCACGATTATAAAGGTCAATAACGATCTCGAACGAATAGCCGACCGTGCGGTAAACCTGGCAAAACAGGTCAAGCACATCATTGCAAGTAACATAGACATGGAGGACTACAAAGGCTTGCTCCCCCTTGAAGAAACCGTATTCGATATTCTCAATCGTACGATGCGAATGATTAATACAACGGAAGTTCATACGGCTAAAGAAGTGATAGAAATGGACGACATGGTAGACAGTCATTATAAGGAACTGTTGCAAATGATATTGTCGCGTAATGAATCAGCCGCGAAGGCTATAACTGCCAACAACATCGCCAAAGCCTTTGAACGCATTGCCGACCTGTGTACGAACATTTCCGAGGATATTATCTTCCTGCGAACCGGCGAAATAGTACGCCACGCAGATATCTGATGCATCTCAATATTTCGAATGCCGCCACGCAAAACGATTTGTAAATTGTTCTGTTACATAATGTTACGGCAGTTTGCCATGCACATATCTACAAAAATGGAATATTATCCTATATTAGGTGATATTTCTGCATTTTCACCGAGCATTTTAAACTCAAATTGAATTTAAAAAAGTATTGACAAAATTGATTTGATAACATATTATATGGTTATGGAAACGTTTTCGGAAAAGCTGTATTATAATAATTTAGCCCAATATTTATTGAATTATCCTTTTAAAAACGTTTCCATAAATGGCCTATTTTTACAAACGTTTCCGGACAAAATTTAAATGAAAATGACCATCACAAAATTAGCGAAATTGGCGAATGTATCATGCGGCACAGTTTCCCGCGCGCTGAATAACAAGGCTGAAGTCAATCCGGCTACAAAAGAGAAAGTCATCCGTTTAGCTACGCAGCTGGGTTATGAACCCAATGGCATGGCAAAATCACTGCGAAGTCGTCAGACAAATGCTCTGGGGCTTATCATTACCGAAATCGTAGACCCGTTTTTTGCAGAATTGACGCAAGCCATCGAAAAAAAGGCAGACGAAAATGGATTTCATCTCGTTCTTGGCGTAGTCGGCAATAAGGTTCGGCGTGAAGCGGAATATGTACGTTTCTTCCAGGCTGGCAGAGTTGACGGAATGATGATTGTGCCGGCGAGCGGAATTCTCGGCTTTTCCGAACTTGACTACATTTTTGAGTTAAAGCGAGCTAATTTTCCTTTTGTCGTGCTGGGCAGCACAAATCAGCTTGAAACCAACTGCGTCGGCTATGATGACGAACTCGGTGCATATAAACTGACGTCGCATCTTATCGATTTGGGCCATAAAAAAATATCCTTCATTTATGACATTTCGATGATTGGAGCAACTCAGCCACGGTTAAATGGTTATAGGCGGGCGTTTTTCGACCACGGCATTGCAGTGCCGGAAGATATGCTTGTCGGAGTAAGCGGCACGTCTTTGAATAACGTCGGCTGCGAAACGGCCAGGATTCTGAACAGATTCGAACGGCCTACCGCAATTATAGGCATTAATGACCTTGTTGCCCTGGGCATTTTACGAGGCATTCGCGAAACCGGCTTGCGAGTTCCGGATGATGTGGCGGTCGCAGGTTTTGACAATATTGAATTTCTACAATCGCTCGATATTCCGCTTACGACCGTAGCCCTGCCGATTGATGAACTTGCACAAAAAGCCGTCGACCTTCTGATTACGATTATTCATTCAGGCAGTCAGGAAAAAATGGAACGTATCATTCTTGAGCCGGAACTGATAATCAGGCACTCTACGCAACGAAAGTGATTAGGCTAATGAATCAGCTTCTTATTAAAAATCGTGAATTAAGAATGCAGGCATAATTCAACAGGAGAAAAACATGAAAACTGCAAACTCGTTAAAAATCGTACTTGTCAGCCTGGCGATGTTTTGGGGTCTTGGCGCAACTGCCTTCGGAGACTTTATAGTCAATGGCGACATGGAATCGAATACGGAAGGAGTCGTCAATAACTGGACATTATCTTCAGTTGACAAAAATTATCCTGGTGCTGGTGAGTATACTACCGATGCATATCATTCCGCTACTCACAGTTTAAAGTTGTATAATACCACCGAAGGCACAGGTGCCAAGATGTATTGGACTCAAATATGTGAAAATATAGAGGCAGGACGCACTTACACGCTATCAGGGTATCTTAAATCAGATAATGTTACAGGAGCATCGGCATACTTACAGGTATTATTTTATAATGCGAGTAATAATCTTGTGGCAGGATATACGGCGTCGCCTTCATTAACTGGTACGGCTGATTGGACTTATACATCCAAAACAATCGAGGCGCCGGTTGGTGCGGTTAAAGCGAAGATTCTTTTTGGGTTTTATCTTACTCAGGGAACTGCCTGGGCGGATGATATTTCCTTTGTCCCTGAGCCAGCCACCGCAATGTTGTGCCTCTGTGGTACAGGGTTACTTATCAGCCGCCGACTTCGCAAAAATAAAACATTATGAAACGTTGTCAATGCTGATAAAATAAATAAAGGTACGTATCGCTACAGTTCCTTCTATGCTATACGAGGACGATAAAAGATGTATTGGTATCTTTGTGACAATCCGCGGAAAACGCATGGGAGTGCAAAAAAGGCAAACAAAGTAATTAGCTTTTGTCAACATACGGCTGTTGCGTTCACTCTTATAGAATTGCTTGTAGTAATTGCGATTATATCATTATTGGTTTCAATATTAATGCCTTCTCTTCAAAAGGCCAGAATACTGGCGGAGCGGGTTACTTGTATGACGCAATTACGTAACATAGGCCAAGCCTTTCAATTGTATGCTAATGATTGGAACGATTATATTCCACAACTCTATAAGAATTATGACAATAAGTGGTATGTAAGTCTTGCAAATCCATATTTAGGATATACTCAAACAGGGCATGATTTGGCATTATGGCTTGGAAACAATCCCAGTTTTTATACATGTACGGCACAGTTGAAACTCCACGAGAACTCTATAAGCAAACTTTCCTACGGAATGAACTATTATGCCGGAGTTGGACGTGAACAGCTTGATACTTTAAACAAAGCGGTCAGACCTTCACAGACATGTTTAGTTGCCGATGGATGTTTCTATGATACCGGCGGATATTTCCTTTCTCAAATATGTCCTGCATACAATATTGCGGCGACGGCATATGCGGCATATCCGGACCCTACCCATATGGAGGGAGACGACATCCTATATATGGATATGCACGTTTCATGGTTATTGAATTCGGAAATACCTGATGACGGCCTTAGCCAAGAGGCGACCTCTTTCTGGTATGGACAATAATTAATGCAGTTTATATTTATATATGTTCGAATTTGATAGTTTCTATTCTTATCCTAATTCTTTCATTTTACGGCTATTGTTTAATGACGTTTTTGTATTTATATTTCAGCAAGTAAGAAAGGAAAGTATATAATGAATTTCAATAGTAAAATTATTTCTGCGGTATTGCTTACTATAACCGCTCCGGTGCTTTATGCACAATGCCTTTTAGCCAATCCGGATATGGAAAATAGTGAAAATACTACAGTAAAAGACTGGAAATTTATTGCATGGGATAGGAATGCGCCGTGCGAAGGTCTATATGACTCAACTCAGGCAAAGTCAAAACTTCACAGCCTTAAGATAACGACATCAGATTCAGAAAAAGTCGGCAAAGGAAAATGGTTTCAAACAATTGATGTAAAAGGCTCTACATTTTATGAACTCAGTGGTTATATAAAGTCTGAAAAGTTGACTGAAGGTTCGGCATATCTTCAGGTTTTATTTTTTGATGACGCAGGCAGGATGCTTCTGGTAAAAAATAACGTAGCTATTCCAACATTAAATAACGGTACGCGTGATTGGACATTGTCAGAAATTACCGTAAAATCACCTGAGCAGGCTGTCAAGGCTGAAATTGTTTTCGTAATATACATGGCTAAAGGTACTGTCTGGGCTGATGACTTACAATTTGCCGCATTGGGCATTCTCAGTGACCAACCAGGTGCGAATGGTAACATAGTTCTCTTGGATGAAACGGCTACCATATATAAATGGCGTGGCATAACGGCTACTAATAAAAATGCCAAATTCGGAAAGTACTCTGCCTTATGGACGAATCCGACTGAAACCGGTGGAGTTATCTCAATAGAAGATTTCCCGCACGATTGGAGTAAGTACAGCGGGCTGTCATTCTGGATTTACTCTGAGGTTGCCAACGGTGAAGAGATATCAGTTGCCTGTACATCTGAAGACCAAAATTCAAAAGGATGGGCTTATTACAAACTTAATAAAAACATAAAAGTCGATTGGACAGGTTGGAAATTTATAGTGCTCAACTTTGGTGATTTTAATGCTGTTCGAAACACTGTAGGTTGGCAAAAAATAGACAGATTATCTTTACATATCGGCTGGGGCAGAAAACCTCAAAAAGATTCATTGTTATATATCGATAGAATGGAGCTTATCGGTCGTATTGGAGAGAAAACAGATGTCATAGCTCGTGATGTCAAGCCCAATACGATGTATACAATCTCTTTAGTCAAAAATGGGGGACCGGTACATATCAATATTGACTGGCTTAATAAAAAAGACGGAAAGCCTCTAACTCGCGCGACTCGTTTTATCTTTTTCAATAATGATCCGGAACAATATGAAAAATTCATAATGATTGAGACTTCTCCGTTTAACGATACGGTGTTTGTCAAGGTTTCGCTTGAAAAATCTGACGATGACATAATTAAAGAGCTTTCCTTTTTTGAGGACAGGACATTCAAGGCCAGGCCGGCTGAAGATGTCAGTCGAGACTGTAATAAGATGAAGCAGCGAGGTATCGCCCTATATGCCATGTCGGATATTGATGATACAAAACTGGCGTCGCAATTAAAAACGCTTTATATAAAGGATTCTGACGACAAGATACAGAAATTGATGGATACGCAAATAATGGATACAAAGGCCTGGAATTTCGGATCATGGGGACAGGTTAAAAATATCAATTCTCCGGAAATATCATACTATGGCTCGTATTTTGAAAAGCCGCTTATGATGGCGCGCACATATGTATGTGCATTGTCCAAATTTCATAACAATCCTGAACTTTTACGACGCATAGAAGCAGCATTGAATTTCGGAAAGCAGTTCATTCGTTGTGGTGGCCCCAGACCTGATAATTGGTGGGCATGGGACATAGGTATACCAATACGATTGGCTGAAACACTTCTGCTTATTGGAGACAAACTGAATAAGTCGTTGTACCGTGAACTTATTGCCGATTTATATGACCTTGGTTATCATCCGGTTGCTATAGGGTTTCCTAATGGTGTCGATGCTACTGGAGCAAATTCGATAGCAGTCGGATGTTGGGCTTTATGTTTGGGAATTTTGGATAACAATGAGCGTTTATTACGTTTTGCGCAGCATACGTTCAATAATATGAACATGTTAACTGAAGATGAGGGAATCCAACCTGATGGTAGCTATCATTATCATGGCCAGGGACTGAATCTTGCATATGGTTTTGCACACTTACGCGATACGGCATCATATATTTATACCACAACAGGTACGCCGTATGTTCTAACGCCTGATTCATTTGCTGCATATTTGAAATTTTTCAAAGACTTCGCAGTCTGGAATGTTTATCGTGGCAGGGTGAGCCCATATACTATCGGTAGAGCAATTTCCAGAACAAACGGAATATTTTGTAATGCGGTTATGAGTACAGGCCTGTATTTACTAGCTAGCGGCATCGATGATATAAAACAACCAGCACTAGCAACAATTATTGATAGAGAAATTGGTCGCGACAATTCTATTGCCTCCGTCAACTCTGTAACTGCTTATCTTTATACCAGATTGAAGGACAAAATAATAAATAACACGTCAAATCTCATAGGTATGAAGTTTTATCCTTATTCGGATTATTTTGTGGCCAGAACAAAGGACTTTTATTGTGCCGTCAGGATGAGTTCGACCAGAACCAAAGGTTGGTTTAGCATTGGCGGTGAAAATCTGCAAGGTTACTATTCCGGCGAGGGTACGCTTGTGTTGATGACCGACGGCCAGGAATATTCGCCTGATACAATAATCACGCAGCCGTGGGATGACCTTAGCG
>CAZIAZ010000014.1:0-53341 GCA_964536835.1 uncultured Planctomycetaceae bacterium
AGGCTGCAAAAGAGCCGATTGCAGGCAGCCAAGGTTTTTGGGATAGGTTCTAATTAGTAAGTTGTTTGAATGACAGGAAGGAAATGAATTATGCCCGCAACCCCATTCATGGAATTGGACAAACTAGACCTGAATCACATAGTCGCCGACCACGACAAGATTTACAGCATTCTGCCGCACCGCTACGAATTCGAGAGACTCACTGCGATAGTGCATATGGACGACATGTCCGTAGCCGGCTATCATGACGTGGGCCATGATGAATTCTGGGTCAAGGGCCATATACCCGGCCGGCCGCTTTTTCCGGGCGTAATGATGATAGAGACCGCAGCCCAGCTTGTGAGCTATCATGCCCTGGTTCATACGAGTGGCAGGAGCGGCTTTTTGGGCTTTGCCGGCGTTGACGGCGTAAAATTCCGCGACAGTGTTCTGCCCGGGCAGCGGTTGGTCATGCTGGCTAAGATGGTGGAATTTCGGCCGAGACGTTGCACCGCCGACACCCAGGGTTTCGTCGACGGGAAAATGGTATTCGAAGGCAGAATTACCGGCATGTGGCTGTAGAGCAGAAAAAAATACCCGATGGCTGACCTTGAAAGCATATTCGACGCAAGTGTGGAGATTTGTCCGCCGGTGAAGGATGGCGACCTCGCGGCAATACCTGCCAAACGAGGCGTAGTGATGTTGTCGGCGGCTGGCGGCCAGCCGATACTTGTCCTGACGGCGGCTGATATGCGAAGCAGGGTGCAGACCCGCCTCGGCGAGCCGGCGGACGACGCCAGGGGCAAAAAAATCGACCTGCGCGAAATAACGCGAAAAGTTCATTACAGCCGTTGTGCCAGCCATTTTGAAACGGATTTGCGATACCTGCGGACGGTCGTGAAGATTTTTCCCCACAGGTATGAGCAGATGGTCGCATGGCAGGCGCCGTGGTTTGTTTCGCTGGACGTGAAAAGCCGTGTACCGCGGTTCAGCCGTCGCCGCGGAATTTCTGCCTCCGACGCGACAGAAAGATATTTTGGGCCTTTTGCCGCCGGCAGAGATGCCGACAGATTTATCGATTCGCTGGCGGACGCGTTTCGGCTGTGCAGAGATGTGAACTGTCTGCGCGATGCGCCGAATCACGGCGGCTGTACTTATGCGGAGATGAACCGCTGCGTGGGTGTGGGAGTTGGCCGCATGAGCATGGAAGATTATCGCTTGCTGCTTGAAACAGCCGGCGATTTTGCCGCCGGACGGCGGGACGGTTTGCGTGAAAAAATAACCGCCGACATGCAGGCGCATGTAAAGGCGTTGGAGTTCGAACAGGCTGGCGTCTGCAAGAGGCGACTTGAGAGGCTGAGTGATTTCGATTTGCCGGCGTACAGATATGTACGGGACGTAAAGGATTTGGAATTTCTGCTTGTGCATCGCGGCATGAGTGCAGGCGAATACAGATTTTTTTCTGTTGTCCCTGGCGAGGTGGCCGAGCCTTTCGTTCTCGAAAAACCCGCGACGCCGGAAAAAGTGCAGAAAATTCTGGCATATCACGACGAACATCGTCGTAATGCGTCGCCGTGCTGTGGCGTTGAGGCGGATTTGACGATGGGCCTTGTTACGCGGTATCTTTTCTGCGAACCGGCGAAGGCAGGCCTCGTAGTGCCTGGCCCCATTACGCAGGATGCCGCGTCGGTGATTACTGAATTTGTGAATCGGTCATTGAAGGGCGACGGCCCTCAGGCAGAGCAGGATGAAAACAATTCGTGAACATCTTGTCAGGCGGTTTCCGCAGCAGCGAAGGCGGCGGTGGAAATACGTTTCGCCGATTCGCAGGCGAGTGGGCCTTGGGATATTGGCGTTTCTGCTGGTGACGATATACCTGGGCTGGTATTTTACCCGTGATTCCAACGTTCGCCGCGAGGCCAAGAAAGCACTGGAAGATTTGACCGGTGCCGACGTGCATATAGACAGGGCGCATTTCAGCCTTTTTGAGGGCATACGCCTTTACGGCGTGCGGGTCACGCTGCCGGACGAACGCTCGCCGTATCCGTTCTTCACCGCTGGCGAAGTGGTCATAAAACACCGGCCGATGGAACTTATCCGGCATGGCCGACTCAAGATAAACGAAATAGTCTGTATGCAGCCGGTAGTTACTGTGGAATACGACAAAGCCGGCGGCATGAGCAACGCCGAACGACTATTCCGGCTCGCCGTCGAACATAACCGCAAAAAGCCCGCTGACCGCTATCAGCCGATGCAATTCCCACGAATATTCCTGCGAGACGGCTATCTCAAATCTCTCGTAAAATCGGGCGATACGACTCAGCGGACGTTTGAAGAGGGCATGAGCTGCGAATTGAAACCGATTGGTAATAACCTCGTCATGGTCACCGTTGAAAGCGAGCATGAGAACGGCGAAAAAATACAATGGGCCAGGATAGAGCTGGATACGTCCGACGGCCGGATTGCCGGCATGTCCGGCTCGGCGAGTCACAGGCTTTTCCAGCTGTTGCCGCCGCAATATCACAAGTGGATACAGCAGTACGACCCGCAGGGTGACTTCAGCGTAGTCGAGGGCGAAGGAACGGACCCGCAGGATGGCCGTTTTGAAATCAGGCTGGACGATTTTTCGTTCAATATGCCCGACGGCGACAAGGTGTTTGCCGTAAAAAACGTTACCGGCAAACTGCTGTTCCGCAGGGATGGCATAGAGTTCAAGAGTGTAACCGGCCGGCCTGTGCTGCTCGGCCCTGATGCGCGCATCAGAATCGATGGCCATTGCGACGGATATTCTTCCGACAGTTCGTTCGACCTGACGGTGTACGTGAAGAAAATCCTTTTGCCGCAGACCTCTCTGCCGGGGCGACTCGCCGTCATTTGCAGAGTGGTGAATCGCGATTATCAGCCGCGCGGCCTTGCAAACATGGGCTTGCGGATAGTACGGGATAAAAACGGCGATCTCCAGGTAGCAGGCATAATCAAACCTGAAAAACTCAGGACATGCTGCCGTTTTTTCCCGATAGAAGCGCAGGCCGCCGGCGGAAGCATAACGTTTACGCAAAAGAGCATAGAGGATATCAATCTTGATTTGTATCGCGGCCAATCCAGGTTTACTGTGCGCGGCAGTGCCAGGCATATAGAAGGAATGAACTGGGATTACGACGTAAGTATAGACGGCAGCGACGTAAAACTTGACGACTCGCTTCGCGACGCACTGCCGAATCAGGCTCGGAAAATATACGATTCACTTTCGCCGGCGGGCAAGTGCAACGGCAAGGTGATTGCGTGGAAAAAGGGTGAGGACAGGGGTATAAAAGTCGATTTGCGGATGAACGGCTTTGCGTCGGTATGTTATGACGGTTTTCCTTACCGGCTGGAAAATCTTTCCGGCGAGGTGCACGTGGAAAACGGCAATATTTCCGTGCCGTGGGCTCAGAGTGAAAAGGGCGACATGGTCGTCCGCATGAACGGCAGATTCTCCGACGGCTGTGCCGATATGGACATTGCCGCCAAAAATCTGCCGTTGGATAAAAAACTTTTCGACGCACTGCCGGTATCTGCCCGCGACACTGTCAATAAACTTTCGCTTTCCGGCATGGCTGACCAGGTTTCCTGCCACGCCAGCCGGCAGAACGGCAGGCTGGATTTCAATGTGGACATGAAACTGCAGGATGTTTCGTGGAAATACGCAGAATGGCCTTACGCCGTCGAAGGTGCATCCGGCGATATTACCATAACGCCGGATGCCGTTACGCTCAGAAACCTGCAGGGCCATCACGGCATGGGCAGGATAACGCTGGATGGCGATATTAAATATGCCGCCAGCCGTAAACTTGCCTGTGAACTGCTCGTTCAGGGGGCATCCGTGATGTTTGACGGCGATTTTTTTGCCGCTCTGCCGCCTGCCATGCGGAGCAGGCTTGAAGAATTTTCGCTTGGCGGACTGGCGGACTTCCGCGTGAAGATAAAATCCGACGGCACGGATGCTCCGGTGGATTTCAACGTTGCCATAGATGCCAGCAGTATGGACGTGTGCTATAAAAAAATTCCGATTCCGTTAACTCAGGTAAGCGGCCGGATACTTATCAAGCCCGGCCGGCTGGAATTGAATAATGTTCAGGGTGTCGCCGGCCAGGATGGCGATGTCATGTCCGTGGCGGCATCTGGATATATAGAGAATACGCCCTCCAGCCGCCAGGCCAACCTTGCCCTCAATATCGTTAACGTCGAACTTGATAAAACTCTCATGGACAGCTTTTCTTCGGAGACGGGCAATTTTTTGAAACGATTTCGGCCGGGTGGCCGGTTCAGCGGCAAAATTCGACAGTTTTTCTACAATAAGCCCAAAGACAAGCCGGCCGAATGGAAAATTACCGGCGGATTTGCGTTCAAGGACATCGAGATGGATTTCGGGTTTGGCTGGCGAAAGCTCACCGGCACATGGGCCGGCTGGCTGTGGCGTGAAGAAAAGGGCATGGGCATGAAGGCTCAATGCAAGGTCGACAGACTCAAGTGGGACAAGTACGTCGCGAGCAAATTATCCGGCGACCTTACCATGCAGCCGGGCAGTGATTTGATATTCATAAACAAACTTGTAGGCCGTTCGATGGGCGGAAGAATTGCCGGCAAGGCCAGCCTGGATATCGGCACGCCGTTAAAATACAACATGAATCTTGCCATGGAAGACGTCGACTTGGCGGAACTGTTCCGGTCGGCTGACGGCAACTCGCCCAAAGACGTTTCTGGCAAATTGAGGGGTGAAGTTGAATTCAGCATGATTGGCGGCGACAAGCCCATGAAGCAGGCTGCCGGCGAAATTGAAATCTACAAAGCCAGCATGTATAAAATGCCCGTCATTCTCGGCATGCTCAATGTGATTTACCTGACAGTGCCTGGCGACGGTACGTTTAACAGCGGCTTTTTGCGGTATCATATGAAAAATGAGAAACTGCGGCTGGAAGAGATTTTTTTGACCGGCAGTACGTTATCGGTCATAGGTTCTGGCGATTTGAATCTTTCGGACGACACGCTCAATCTGACGTTTCTGACCGGCCCTCCCGGCAAAATGCCGCGGCTGAACGAACTTGCAACCGACCTGCTCAGCGCGATAAGCCAGGAACTCGTGGAAATACGCGTGTCCGGGACGCTGAAGAAACCCAAAATGGAAACCGTCAGCTTTCGCAGCCTTGAGACCATAATAAAACGTCTCGTCGGCACTGCGGCAGAGCAGAATTAGATTAAAGTTGTTATTGTTATTAAATACTTGACATATACCAAACTTAATTGTAATCTCTCAATATATTGTATATTGTTTTTTACTTTATTGCTTGTTGTATAGGTAGTTATATTTTAATCAGTATTTTATGCGGAATTCTCTTATGAAACCATTTTTAAAGTGGGCAGGTGGTAAATATAAAATCATTGACAGAATTATTCGCGTTTTGCCTCAAGGCACTCGCCTTATTGAACCATTTGCAGGCTCATCTGCTGTTTTTTTAAATACCAAATACGAAAAATATCTCATTGCTGATTCGAATATCGATTTGATTAATGTATATAAGCAGTTAAAAAAAGACGGAACTGATTTTATTGCTTATTGTAACGAATTATTTATTAAGGCAAATAACAAAGAAAAAGTATTTTACCGATTGCGGGAAGAATTTAATACAATATCTGATTCAACCAGAAAGGCTGCACTATTTATATATTTGAATCGCCATTGCTTTAACGGT
This sequence comes from uncultured Planctomycetaceae bacterium, assembly GCA_964536835.1. GTDB lineage: Bacteria > Planctomycetota > Phycisphaerae > SM23-33 > SM23-33 > DAONFI01. Next base: position 5,709 of record CAZIAZ010000014.1, read on the forward strand.
TTGTGCAGATATAATTCAAGAGGTCTGTTTAACGTTCCATTCGGGAGCTACAAGAATCCTCCTTTTCCAGAAAAGGAAATGTTGGATTTTGTTAAAAAAAGCAAAAAAGCACAATTCATGGCAGCTGATTTTGTAGAAACTATGGGGAAAGCAGTTGTAGGCGATGTCATTTATTGTGACCCACCCTATGTTCCTCTTACGGAAACTTCAAATTTTACAAATTACACTGGCAGTGGATTCGGGCAACAGGAACAAGATAAACTTGTTGCACTGGCAAAAAAATTGGCAAACAAAGGTATCCCTGTAATCATTTCGAATCACGATACTGACTTTACACGTAATTCGTATTCGTCTGCCCAAATAGATTTTTTTGATGTTCGGCGATTTATTTCAAGTAAAGTTACCCAGCGAAATAAAGTTTCTGAATTATTGGCTGTATTTGCATAAATCTGATAGCTAGAGTTTTCCCCTAAGGAATCTATTAATCAAACAAAAGGTGCTAATGAAATTCGATTCATTTGTCTTAACTCATCATCCTGTATTTGCGTTGCATGAGCAGGGTATTTTTTTGTATTGTGATGATTGTCTTGAAATCATGGCTAAAATTGTAGAAAAGCATCCTAATGGAGTTTTCGATATGATTTTTGCTGACCCACCATATTTTTTATCAAATGGTGGAATTACCTGCAAAAATGGCAAAATGGTTTCAGTGAACAAGGGGGAATGGGATAAATCACAAGGTACTGAAGCAAACCATCAATTTAATCTAAAATGGTTAAAATTCTGCCAAAAACTTCTAAAACCGAATGGAACGATATGGGTATCAGGAACCATGCATGTAATTTATTCCATTGGATTTGCAATGCAACAATTAGGATTTAAACTTCTTAATGATATCATATGGGAAAAACCAAGTCCGCCGCCAAATTTGTCCCGGAGATATTTTACGCATGCTACTGAAATAATTATTTGGGCAGCAAAATCTCAAAAATCAAAACATCAATTTAATTATGAAGCCATGCGTGATGAGAATGGCGGAAAACAAATGAAATCAGTCTGGAGAATTTCTCCTCCTTTGTTGGAAGAAAAAAGATTGGGTAAGCATCCTACGCAAAAGCCTATATTTTTGGTTGAACGCTGCATTAATGCATCGACGAAAGAAGGGGATTTCGTGTTTGATCCATTTTGTGGAAGCAGTACAACAGGTGTTGCTGCAATTAAAACCAAACGACGGTTTTGTGGTATAGAAATCGAACCTTCATTTATCGATTTGTCTATTCATCGTCTTAATCTGGAATTTCAAAGGAGTAGAAAATGAAATTGGGTGGAAAAGGTGGAGCGAATACGCTAACTGGGTTGAATTTTGAAGGTAAAGTTGATTTCCAAGTCCTTCTTGCAAAAATTAATGGATACGAAATAAAAGAATCAAGTAAAGCGGGCAAAGATGTTTTCTTTAAAAATAAATTAGTTGCGCGTTGTTTCCGTAAGCATGATTTTTATAAATTTCTTGAAGAGAGTGGCATTAATTGGAAAGAAATCCTTTCCAAAAAACTTCTTCCAGATGATGCTCTGCTTGTTATTGTACGAGAAACTTTGTTTATTATAGAAGTAAAATATCAACAAGTTGCAGGTTCAGTTGATGAAAAGTTACAAACTTGTGATTTTAAGCGCCGGCAGTATATGAAATTAGTAGATTCATTAGGATTACAAGTTGAGTATGTTTATGTATTGAATGACTGGTTCAAAAAGCCGGAGTATAGGGATGTTTTGGAATATATAAACATTGTTAATTGTCGTTATAGATTTAATTCTCTTCCTCTATCATGGCTTGGGTTACCCGATAAATAAAATGAAAGGAATTCGAAAAATGGCGAAGGTAGGCATTATCGGCGGCAGCGGATTGGGCGAAGCACTTTGCGGCGAAACTACAGGTGAACTGATAGACGTAAATACCCCATTCGGCGAACCGTCTTGCAAAATCATTCAAACGCAATGGCACGGCACGGATGTGGCGATACTCAACCGCCACGGCGACGGCCATCTTATTCCGCCGTCGAAAGTGAACTATCGCGCGAATATTTATGCCCTGAAATCGCTCGGCTGTACGCACGTAATCGCCAGCGGGGCCGTCGGCTCGCTGCGGGAGGAACTGCAACCCAAGCACCTTGTAATTGCCGACCAGATTATCGACAAAACCACGCGACGCATCGGCACATTCTTTGACGACCTGGCCTGCCACGTCGAATTCGCCCAGCCGTTCTGCCCGATACTGCGACAACACCTCCTGAACTGCGCGTCGGCCGTCAAAACCAAAGTCCACGACGGCGGAACATATGTCTGCATGGAGGGGCCGGCGTTTTCAACTCGCGCAGAAAGCGAAATGCACCGCATATGGGGCGGCGATCTCATCGGCATGACCGTCATGCCAGAAGCCAAGCTCGCACGCGAAGCGGAAATGGCCTACGCGCTCGTCGCACTGCCCAGCGATTACGACTGCTGGCGGCCAGTGCCGGCGGATTTGGATAAACACGAACTGCTCAAGGAAATTATCGGCAATCTCACGGAAGCTACCGCAAATGCCATTGAACTCATCAAGGAGGCTGTTGCGAAATTCGATGCCATCGCAGATATCCCCTCTGCGGCTCATAGCGCACTGGAACTGGGCATATGGTCGAACAAAACTCTTGTAGACGACCTTGTTAAAGAAAATCTGAGTATCCTGGTGGCTAAATATTTTTAGAATTTTTAATATGTCCTTCGTAATTCTACGGTTTTTAAACCGTAGATGAAAGTATCCGCCGTGAGGCGGACAGGCGAAAGCCTGATGAATATGATGCTACGGGTTTTAACCCGTAGAGATTCACTTTTATTATGCCGGTTGATATGCGGCATACATATTTACCGCTTGAGCCTCTGATATTTTAAAAAAATTACGACGAATTTCGGCTAACCGAGTTGCTATAATAACGGTTTGCAGTTGGTAATATGGCTTAATTGTGTTATAATTCCGTATTCGCCAAAAAATGACTCGCTTGTGCGTTTACGGCGAGACATCAGTAAATGGCTGTAAGCAGGAGAATAAGATTTGAGCGAAGAGAATGACGCCCTTCACGATACTGCCGCGCTGCGGTCGTTGGCAATGAGCATTAATAATGCGTCTGACGATGAGGCAGCTAATGAGGTTTTTACGCCGACGGATGGCCAGCCTGCCGAATCCACTGACGATTTTTTTGAAGCCGCCGCCGAAGGCAAACCCGCCGAGGTTGAAGAAGTCCTTACGGTCGCTTCCGAAGAGCGGGAAGAACTCGTTCGCGTCGAGAAAAGTATCGGCAGTAAAAATGGCGTTGCCCTGGCACGCATACAGACTTTGCAGCGGACTATCCAGATGAGAAAGATAGGCATACCGATTCTTTCCGCAATTGCCGGAATATTGTTTTTGATATCGGTTGCCACCCTGTATCAGGCCTACAATGCCCTGCCGGAACAGATAGATGCAAATCCGCTGCTGCAGAATGCTGGACTTTTTGCGGCAATAAGCATATTTTTAGGCGTTTCCCTGCTAGCCGGCGTCGGCTTCTTCGCGTTTGAAATATCGCGGTATAACGCCTCGATAAAAAAGATTGAAGCGGCCATGCTTTGATTTTGAAATTACCCTGTAAAAACATGGCCTGAAGTGTCGTTTTAAGCGATAAGAAAATCTCATGATTTTCGATAATCATCGCGCTTCATGTATTTTACCATGTTAAGCGTGACACTGGAAAACATGTTTTATACAACGCAAAACGGAATCGGAAAAAAAATGTTTCATCCAATTGAAGAAATTCTTCAGGACCTTCGTGAAGGAAAAATGGTCGTCCTTGTTGACGATGAGTCGCGGGAAAATGAGGGCGACCTTCTCTGTGCAGCCGAAAAAGTTACGCCTGAGATAATCAATTTCATGGTCAAGTTCGGCCGTGGCCTGATATGTCTGCCGATGACTCGCCAGCGGGCCGACGAACTTGATTTGCCGCCGCAGACCAAATTCAACACGTCAGCGTTTTCCACCGCGTTTACCGTTACCATTGATGCCGTCAAAGGTGTGACGACCGGCGTAAGCGCGGCCGACCGCGCGAAAACCATTCTGCTCGCTACGCGGGATGACGCCAAAGCCGCTGATTTTGCCCGGCCGGGCCATATTTTCCCGCTTCGCGCGGTTGAAGGCGGCGTGTTGCTTCGGGTCGGCCAGACAGAAGGCGGCGTTGACCTGACCAGGCTGGCTGGCCTAAAGCCGATGGCTGTCATCTGCGAAGTCATGAATGAAGACGGTACGATGGCTCGCCGCGACGACCTTGACGTCTTTTGTAAAAAGCATAATCTCAAAATGTGCACCGTGGCGGACATAGTCCGCTATCGTCTCGAACACGAGCAGCTGATAAAACGGGAAGTTGAGATTGACCTGCCGACGAAGTACGGCAATTTTCGCGTCATAGCGTATTCATCGCTGGTAGATCCTCAGCCGCATCTGGCGCTCTGTTGCGGCGGCGTCGGCGAAAAAGATTCTGACGGCCGGACGATAATTCATGAAGAGCCGGTACTTGTGCGGGTTCACAGCGAATGTCTTACCGGCGATGTGCTTGGTTCGCTTCGCTGCGACTGTCAGCAGCAGCTTCACACGGCACTGGAGACCATCGCCAAAGCCGGCAAAGGCGCCGTCGTGTACATGAGACAGGAAGGCCGTGGCATCGGCCTGATTAATAAATTGCGTGCTTATAAGCTCCAGATTGAAGATGGACTGGATACCGTGCAGGCTAATGAGCATCTTGGTTTTCAGCCGGACCAGCGCGATTACGGAATCGGCAATCAGATACTGCGGGACCTGGGCCTGCGGAAGCTCAGGCTTATGACCAATAATCCCGAAAAAATTTACGGCCTTAGCGGTTACGGCCTTGAGGTGGCTGAGCGGGTTGCCATAAAAATCAAACCCTGCCAGTATAACGCCAAATATCTCCGCACGAAAAGAGACAAGATGGGGCATATGCTCGATTGACGTTTTGAATCGGGTCCGGCTGGGTGACATAGATGTTTTCCTCATGGCGAAAAAAAACAAGACTGTTTCGTTCCTGGGTGGCAGGGCGACCCATATGGTGTGCCTGGCAGGTCACGTATCGTTGCAATTTCCGTTGCAAGTTTTGCGGATACTGGAACGACCCGCTGGGCCGTCAGCCTGAGCCGTCGGTGGATGAATATAAAATCGGTGCGCAAAAACTTGCCACATTCGGCTCACTGCTCGTGAGCCTTGCCGGCGGAGAGCCGTTGCTTCGCAAAGATTTGCCGCAAATCGTAAGTGCCATCTCTGAATATCATCTGCCGTTCATCACGACAAACGGTTCACTGGTTACGCAGGAAAATGCCGCCGCCCTCATGGCTGCCGGCTTGTGGGGCGTCTCGGTCAGTATCGATTACGCAGACCCAAAAAAACACGACGACGCCAGAAATCGCCAGGGTGCATGGCAGCGCGCATGGCAGGCGGTTGAGTACTTCAGCAAGGCCAGGACGCAGGAATTTCAGCGGGTGAACGTTATGGCCGTATTGCTGGATAACAATATCGACGAGCTGGAAACCATCATGAAGATGGCGGCTGAGCGTAATGCGTATTTCATGGTTCAGCCGTACGGCTATCTCAAAACGGGTTCGCATGATTACGAATGCAGACACAGCAACATTTCTTCGCGTCTGCTCGATATGTGGCGGCGCAACCGGAATTTTCTGTCCAACCCGACGTACTTGAAAAAATTCGATGCGTTTCACAATGGCGGCATAGAGGGCTGCAAGGCCGGCAGGGCGTTTTTTAACATCGATTCCACGGGCGATATTGCAATCTGCGTTGAAAACAAGCATGCGCCTATCGCCAATCTTTATACGGACAGCCAATATAAGATTCTGAACGCGCTCAAATCCGCAAGCCGCCGCAATACCTGCAAATGCTGCTGGTACAACTGTCGCGGAGAAGTGGAAAGCCTCTATAATTTCAAGAGTCTCATCCAATCATTACCGACCTTCTTTTTCAATCACGGCGTTGCGGACGGCGGCAAGATGGGCCGGTGGACGTAAGCTGCAAATCGCGAGGCTTTGAGAACCGCGCTAAGATTTTGATTCGGGGTGTCTGTCTTCATATGGCACAGGCGTGCCGGCTTTGGCGAATACAGCCAGATGCACTTCGCTTGCGCCGGCGTCAAGCAGGGTCCTTACCGCTTCGTCAGCCGTTGCACCAGTGGTTACCACATCGTCCACAAGCAGTATTTTCAGGCCGGACATGAGTTGCGGATTGCGGATTTTGAATGCGTCTTTCACGTTTTCCATTCTGCGCGAGCGGCAGAAATGCGCCTGTTGCGGCGTGTTGCGTATACGGATGATTTCCCGGCTTGCCGGCAGGTTCAGTTTGCCTGCTAGACATTTTGCCATCATCCACGAGTGATTGCCGTTGCGCAATATTCTGCGGGCCCAGAACATCGGCACTGGTGCGACGAGGTCGAACTGCGTCTGCGAAACATTTGGAATGTGTTCGGCAAGCAATCTGGTCAGAGGTTCAATCATCGCCCATTGGCTGTGATATTTTATCTGCCGTATGATTGGTTTTAGAACTCCGGCGTAAGGCCCGATTCTGTAAACGCGGCGAAACCGCGGCATTGGCACGGGGCAGTCGTAACAGCCGCTGTTGGCTTTGCTCGTAAGATGTGGGCCGAGCGATGTTCCGCAAAACGGACAGTATGGCAGTGTGACGCAGTTGAGGAGTTTTATGCGGCATTCTTCGCAGAGCATTGAATGTCCGACTGGTTTGGCGCCGCAACTTGCGCAGACGTTCGGCACGAACATGTCCAGAATTTCGGCGCATATCCGTCTGACATGCAAGAGACTTTTTTCGTCGCGATAAATTTCACTCGTCTGGTTCATTGCTGCGGCATTCCGTAGGCTATGGAATTTCGTCCGCACGCCCATTGCATACGCATGAATCGCATTTGCAGAAGTCTTGTCGATTCGTCGGCTGCCGCCGATGGCGTTGTCAGCGACGGAGCGAGGGTGTTTATTACGGGATTCATTTCCGTTACGACGAAGGATTCCGCAACATCGTTCAGGTTTGTTGCGGCATTGAGCAGCAGGGAGTCCAGCACGATTCTGTCGCCGGCAAACATGAGAGCGGTCCACACCCGCCGCCGGGGAAAGTCCGGAATCCACAGAAGATTGCGAACCTGCTCATGCAGGACTTCTCTGCCGGGCCAGAGCGTCAGAAGTGCACATTGGCATGAACCTTTGGCGAAAAAATCCTCGCGATTGAGACGTCGGTCGATTCTTGCTTCCGCACTTGCACGTTCATTTGCCGAGTCGGTCGCGAATCCGAGCAGCAGTGCGCCGGCGGCTCGTACGTCTGGATTAAGTTCTATGCGTTCGTTTTCGCCTGGCAGCAGCCATTGGCCCAGCGCATAAGCCTCTGTTGAGTGCGTCGCGCCGATGTTCCACGCAATGTAATCGCCCGCGAAAGCCGGCTCGCCGGTCACCGCCTCCCGTACCAGGAATGCCGTGGTGTATTCGACTTTCATCGTCTCCATATCGGGGTTGTCGCCGGATGAAATCAGGAACTCTATGTGTGCCGGACTTATCAGCCATGCAGCCACAGCTGCCGCCGCCGAAGATTTGGGCGTATTTGTGAAATTTCCCTGCCTGTCCTGACGAATCCACGTAGCCGCCTGTCGCAGGAGTTCGAGACACTGTTCCTGCGTAGGCGCGCCGGCTGGCTGATTTGGGGTCACTGCCTGCTCACCCAGCAATCTCGCAGCCGGTATCAGCATAAGATGCCGCCCTGGCTGCCAATATGTTTTTATGAAATCGTAAATTTCCCGCCGACATGGTATGCCCATCTGGTCGAGCGTCTGCATGGCTGCGATTATGTGGGACTGCATCATGCCAGCCGCCTTTTTCGGGTCGATTGCCCGAATGAGTATATCCCTTGCAATGGCGGCGGCTATGGGCATATTCATTTTTGCGCCGGCTGAAAGCATCATGGCGTTGGGACATTTTTGAGCGGCGGAGCATTTTTTGAAATATTCGGCTAACGCGTCGGTTATATCCTGGTCGGCAATCAGCGGCAGAATGAAACTGAGCTTTTCCCTCAAGATTTCATCGTCAGTTTCAATCGCGAGAGAGGCGATTTTTTTCAAATCCGGCGTTGTCGCCTGCATATTTGCGAGGGCCATTGCGCAGGCGGCAATCAGGTCTGGTTCAACTCGACTGGCACGTATCGAGCGGTTGAAAATCGCAATGACGTCGTTCAGGCATGCAGTACGGTTTGCCACGCTTACGGCTATGGTTGCTTCCGCGGCCACCTGCGGGTCGGAATCTGCAAGAAGTTTTTTCAATATATCGTCGTTGCCAAGTTCTGCGGCAAGTGCAGCCGCGGCTTGACGCACGGCCGGCAGAGGGTCGACATGAACAAGTTCAAGTGCGCGGCGAACGTATCGGTTGTCGTCGCCGTTTATGATGAAATCGTATATGAATGTGCGACGTGACATTGCGGCGGCTTTACGGTTTTCAGCCGGCTGGGTCTGCGGAGATTTGTCGGCTGCGAGCAGTTTTTCCAGTTCGATAAGGTTATAGCGGTCCAGCCATACCGGCTGAACGTGTTTGGACGTGAATTTCCGGAAGTGGAAAAGTATGTCATGAATTGCAATGAACTTTGCCTTATCGGGCGTGTCGAGCGAGGCGATGAGTCTTTTTATCATTGCCGGCCTGTTGCTTGCGCGGGTCGCCGCCGCAATAGCCGCATCACGCTGCTGCTGGTAATCTCCTGCACCGAGTTTTTGGATTGCCGCGTAATCCCGCCACGCCGGCAGAGCGAATATGCCGATTATGCACGCGATTATCAGCAGAATCAGCAGCCGCAACTCCCACCTGAGTATTCTGTGATTTCGGAAAAATTTTTTAAGAGGAATTTTTTGCATTCGTTATTCCTTTTGTATAATTCGTTTTTCTTATTATAATGACCAAATCATCAAAATAAAAGGATTACCGCATGAACGAAACCCGAATAGAGCGTGATTCCATGGGTGAAATGCCTGTTCCGGCTGAAGCACTTTACGGCCCTCAGACGGCACGAGCGGTGGAAAATTTTCCGGTTTCAGGCTGGGCTATGCCGCGCGAGTTTATCGCCGCAATGGGCTGGATAAAGCAGGCTGCCGCCGCGACGCATTGCGAAGCCGGTCGACTCGACGGCGAACTCGCCGACGCTATCATTCAAGCCGCCGGCGAAGTCATTTCTGGCAAACTCGACGCACATTTTCCCGTTGACGTTTTTCAGACCGGCAGCGGCACAAGCAGCAACATGAACGTAAATGAAGTCATCGCACGCCGCGCGTCGCAGATTCTCGGCGGACGCAAAGTGCATCCGAACGACGATGTTAATCGCAGCCAGAGTTCAAATGACGTCGTTCCGACTGCGATGCACGTTTCGGCTGCGGTGGCCATGCATGACAGTCTTCTGCCGGCACTTCGCGTTTTGAAGGAAATGCTGGACATAAAAGCCGGCGAATTCGACGGCATAGTAAAAATCGGCCGTACACATCTTATGGATGCCGTGCCGGTGCGGCTGGGCCAGGAATTTTCGGGTTATGCTTCGCAGATAGAAGCTGCCATAGTCGTAACCCAACAGGCGATGGGCTCACTGTGCGAACTGCCCATCGGCGGCACGGCTGTGGGGACGGGCCTGAATGCGCCGGCGGATTTCGCACAGTCGGTCTGCCTGTACCTCGGCGAGGAACTTCATCTTCCGTTCGTGGAGACTTCAAATCATTTTGCGGCATCGGGGTCGAGGGATGCAGCCTTGCAGGCATCCTCGGCGATGCGGCAGGTTGCGCTTGCGATGGGTAAAATTGCAAGCGATATCCGTCTGCTCGGCAGCGGTCCGCGATGCGGTATTGGCGAGCTGGAACTGCCGGCTGTTCAGCCTGGCAGCAGCATAATGCCCGGCAAGGTCAATCCCGTGATTTGCGAATCGGTAATACAGGTGGCTTGCCAGGTTGTCGGTTGCGATGCGGCTATAGCGGCTGGCGTAACCGGCGGCGTAGGTGGAATTCTTGACCTGAACCTCGCCATGCCGATGATTACGATGAATCTTATAACGCAGATAAAACTTCTGGCGAATGTAGCCAGGGTATTTGGTGAAAAATGCCTCGCCGGCCTTAAAGCCAACGTCAGCCGCTGTGGTGAACTTGTGGAAAAATCGTTGGCTATGGTGACTGTGCTGGCGCCGATAGTCGGTTATGATAAGGCGGCGGAGCTTGCGCACGAGGCAATGAAAAGCGGCAAAACCATACGCGAACTTTGCATGGAAAAGAAAATTCTGCCGGCTGATAAGTTGACGGAACTTCTTAATCCGGCTGCTCAAACCGGACAGCAATGAAATTGAAGCGGTTTTATTGCGGTTCTTGAAAATAACGCAAGATGAAAACTCGCAACGAGCCCTGTTAATAAAGGCCTGTACATCAGAACATTGCAAGACTTTAAAGAACCGCTCTGGAAACCATATGCAATTATTTTCCCGAACCGCTCTATAAAAAATAACGATTCGATTGTTTGAAAAAAATCAGAAACTGTTTGAATATTCCATTTCTTTCAGCGGAATATCCTCATCCCATCCGCCGCCGAGAGCTTTGTATAACGATATCAGATACAAAGACACGTTTCCTGAACTTTGTATGAGGGAGCTTTGCGTATTTAAAAGTGACTGTTGTGCGCTAAGCACGTTCAGAAAATCAGTATTGCCTTCAGAATACAACACAGTCGATATCTCGACTGCTTTTTGGTTCTGGACGACAGCCTCTTTTAGCGCCTTGACGTGTTCCTGTTCCATTTGCGATTGAATCAGGGCCGTTTCGACTTCCTGGACGGCATTAAGCACCGTCTGCCGATAGGTCAGCAGTGATTCATCCTTCAGTGCCTTTTGCACGTCGATATTTGCAAGCGTTGCACCGGATTGGAAAATGTTCCAACTCATAGATGGCCCGAATGACCACAGGCGACTTGCCGGATTGAACATGGTGTTCAAGTCTGCCGAACTCCAGCCGAGTGAACTTCCGAAATTGAATTTTGGAAACAGGTCGGCGACGGCTACGCCGATATTGGCGGTTGCGGAATGGACATTTGCCTCCGCCATGCGTATATCAGGCCGACGTCTGAGCAAATCGGACGGAATGCCGACCGGCACTGCCGGCGGAGCAATCGGTATTGTCGCGGATTTTGAAAGCCGCTCCAGCAGCGCAGACGGCTCACGATTCATAAGAACGCTCAGTGCGTATATCGCCTGTCTTTCCGATGATTCCAGTAGTGGAATCTGGGCTGATGTCGCTGCGACCTGGGCCCGAGAGTTGGCGACGTCAAGGCCGCTGACGAAACCGCCTTCAAATTTTTTACGAGTCACAGCCTCACTACGCTGCTGTGCCTGCAGATTCTGTTTTGTTATGATTATTCGCTGCTGAAGCGTGCGAAGTTCAATATAATATCTGGCGACCTCGGCGGCGAGAGTGACTTGGACGTCGCGAAGGCTTTCTACGGAGGCTTGCAGTTGTGCTTCGGCAGATTCGATGTTTCGCTGAACGCCGCCGAAAATGTCTATTTCCCATCCTGAGTCGAAACCGGCTTGATACTGGTTGCTTACAGGGGTATTGCCTGACTGGCCGCGCTGATAGCTGCTTCCGCCGTCGAGTGTTGGGCCTATGCCTGAAACTGCTATCCCGTAATTGCCCCGAGCCTGTCGTATGCGGGTCTTGGCGATGCATACGTCAAGGTTGGCGGCCATGGCTTCATTGATGAGCGACGTCAGCTCGGCGTCGTTGAAAATTTTCCACCACTCGCTGAGATTTACTTTTTCGACAGCCGGCTGAGTTTGTGGAGTCTGCTGAGCTTTTTCAATCCAGCCGGCGGGCATCTGCGTTTCGGGCTTGGTAAAATTGGGGCCGACCTTGCAGCCGCTCATGACGGCTGCTACGCATGCCATCGCGAAAATCGCCCCAAATACACTTGTCGATAGCATTTTTTGACAAAAGAGTTTTTGACGAAAGGGCCTGTAATAATGCATGGCAGAATCCTTTCTCCATTTCTGTGCCGGCTGATTTGTGAAAAAATCACTCATATCGCAATGCCTCAATCGGATCGAGTTTGGCTGCTTTCCATGCAGGATAAAAACCGAAAATAATGCCTATGCCGACTGCCACTGAGACGGCTGAGATTATTGCAAAAGACGACGTTTCAACCGGCCATTTTAGGAAAAATTCCAACAGCAGTGAACCGCCGTGGCCGAGCAGTATGCCGATTGTACCGCCAACCAGGCAGAGAATTACCGATTCGGTGAGGAACTGCTGAAGAATGTCGCGGGAGCGTGCCCCGACTGCCATCCGCAACCCTATCTCTCGCGTACGCTCCGTAACCGACACCAGCATTATGTTCATTATGCCGACGCCGCCTACTATCAGCGAAATTGTAGCTACGCAAAGCAGAAGATTGGTCATCAATTTGGTCGAAGACGTCAGCATGTCGAGCATTTCAGTTCTGTTAAAAACCTCAAAGTCATTTTTATCTTTGGGCTGAATATCATGACGTCTGCGAAGTACGGCGGTTATTTCATCAGTTGCCTGTTGTATATGATTTGAGTCTATCACTGACGCCATTATATAATCTATACTTTTAAAACGTGTCAGCATAGGATTGTTTTTAGTCTGTGTAGATGATTGGGACGGATACAGCGAGGGAAGTTTACACGGGACAGGATTACTTAAATCTGTAGATGTGCTCTCGCTGGAACTGCTTTGGCTGGAACTTCCTGATGATGTGCCGTTAACACGATATTTAACCGTTGTCCAAGGTGCTACCACTATATCATCCAGGTCTCCTCCAAACATATTTGCGCCTTTTTTGTCGAGCACGCCGACTACGATGAGCGGGACGTTGTTTATTCTTACTTCCTTGCCGAGTGGATTTTTTCCGTTAAAAAGTTCATGGACTACTGTTTGGCCTATTACACATATTCGCGCGGAGGTCTGAACATCACGTTCAGTAAAGGTTCTGCTCGTATTAAAGTTTCCTCCCCACACCATAATCTCAAAATAAGCTGCAGTTACTCCCCACATCCGTCGTGGAGTCCAGTTTTTATTTCCGTAAACTACAGGTGCTGTCGACCAGCAGACAATCGGTGTTACGGCACGAAGCGATGGGCATTCCTTTTTCAATGCTTCACAATCATCCGGCGTCAACGACATTACAGAGCCTGAGCCCTGGTTTACGCCACTGCTGGAAATTGAGCCAGGAGATATTATCAACATGTTGGAGCCCATGTTCACTATACTTTCCCGTACAGCCGAAGATGAGCCTTCGCCTATTTCCATCATGGCGATTACCGACCCTATTCCGATAACTATGCCCAGCGTGGTAAGCATTGCCCGCAGAGGATTGCGGCGAAGCGTCTTGGTCGCAGTCGTCAAAGTACGATAAATCTTCATTTCGCACCTCCCGACGAAGTGACTTTATCTTCGTGGCACACGGAAGGTTTTTCAGATTTCGGGCAATCATCGACAATCATGCCGTCGCGTATGTGTATGACCCTGTCTGCCGAATGTGCGACGTCGGCATCATGGGTGACGAGTATTATCGTCAAGCCGTCTTCAACGTTGAGTTTTCTGAACATCTGCAGGACTTCCTGGCTCGTATGCGAATCCAGGTTTCCGGTAGGTTCGTCGGCGAAGAGAATCGGCGGATGGTTTATAAGGGCACGGGCGATGGCGACGCGCTGCTGCTGGCCGCCGGATAACTGCGACGGCTCATGGTGCATTCTATGTTCCAGCCCCACTTTGCAGAGTATTTCGCTGGCCCGTTTGCGACATTCGTGTTCGGAAATGTGATGCCGTGTGTACGCAAGCGGCATTGCTACGTTATCCACAGCACTGGTACGGGCGAGCAGATTGAAGCTCTGGAATACGAAGCCCAACTTCTGGTTACGTATCAACGCTCGCGCATCGGGAGATAGTTTGGAAATTTCATGGCCGTCCAACCAATATTCGCCGGCTGTCGGCCTGTCGAGGCACCCCAGAATATTCATCAGCGTCGTTTTGCCAGACCCCGACGCCCCCATCAATGCCACAAATTCGCCGCGAGATATTTTTAGAGAAACTCCTTTCAGCACAGGCACTTCCATGTTGCCTATGCGGTATGTCTTATATATCTCGACAAGTTCCAGAAATTCCATATATTTTATTTCTCTAGCAGGGCTAACAGAGGCTATCGTTTCCGTTTGGAACTGAAGGGCAGGAACGGATTTACATAATCGTCCGATTTTTCCTCAACAGGTTTCATGCCGATTACGACCTGCATATGTTCCTGCAAATCCTTGCCGGAAACTTCGGCATAGGCTTCATTTGTAAGGCCGACCGAAACTTCCACAGGTTTTACGTATTCGCCGTCTTTTACCCAAAGAATATCTTGAGTTGTTTTTATGGTTTTGTCGGCTGGTTGCGATGAAGGTTGGGTTGCAGTGGTTTTCGCTTCTGCGGCTGGTTGCGACTCGGCTACTTTATAATCCCGATATTCCTGCGCAATCTGTTCCTTTTTGGGATTCCATGACAGTGCGGCTAAGGGTACCGTCAATACATTTTCCCGTTTTGAGACGATGAACCGTACATTTGCCGTCAGATAGGGTTTTAGCTTGCCCTTAAAATTGTCCGTGACGATTTCAACGGTGAAAGTGACAATATTTTGCGTCATCGCCGCGTTGGGCCTTATTTTCCAGACTTTTCCCTCAAATGTTTCATCCGGCAGGGCATCAACCGTGAAGGTTACTGGTTGGTCTTTGTATATTTTTGTGATATCGGCTTCATTTACCAGAACCCAGACCTGCATGCGTCTCAGGTCGCGGGCTATCAGGAAGAGGCTTGGCGTGTTCATGCTGGCGGTCACAGTCTGGCCGATACTGACTCGCCGGTCTATTATCATGCCTGTGATAGGTGATTTTATTGTACAATATTCAAGATTCCGCTGGGCGCGCCAGAGGCTTTTTTCTTTCAGGGTGAGAGTGGCTTCTGCCTGGAGGATTGTAGCCTTGCCGACATCGACGTTAGCTTTGGCTGCGTCATAAGTAGCTTGATACGCGTCATAGCTCGCCTTGGCTAATGCGTCAGATGGGCCCAGCCGTTGTGCCCGTTCCCAGTCGCGCTTTGCCTGGAGGAATTTGGCTTGCAGTTGGCCCAGATTGGCTTTTTCCAGCTGAACGCCAGCCTTGGCGGATGATACATTTGCCTGAGCTTCCGCTTCGTCGGCTAGATACAGAACATCGTCTATTTTGGCAATCACCGAATCTTTTTCGACAATCGACCCGTAATCTATAGTTTTGCCATTCTTATCTTTGCCGAACGAAAGAACCCTGCCGCTTATCTGAGCGCCTACGTCTACGACTTCTTCAGGCTCAAGCGTGCCGCTGGCGGCGATGGAAATGGAAATATCGTCGCGAGTTACATCCACAGTGTCGAAGGTCATTTTTTCTTCGGCTTCGCCCTGCATTATCCATCCGACAATCCCGGCAATTATAGCGAGAATCACAATCGCAAATATAGATTTCCGGACTATATGTTTCATACTTTACCTCATCATTTATGTATGTGGAAAGCCGGTTTCAAAACCTGATTCTGTTATAGAGGAACTTCTATTAGCTGATATCGTCGGAAGACAGGAATAACGTTAAAATTTATATTATTTACTTAACTCTAATTGCCGCACGACACTATATTGAATTCAATTATTAATTTAGTGTCAATGGAAAAGTTATCAAAAGGTTGTATAATATTATCATGATTTAATATTAACAGCCGCGATAATATATCAAAAGCCATCCCCAATACATGGGCGGTTGTTGAAATAGAGCAATTTTGCGGGTCTGGTAAGTAAGAAAAATGGCGGTTATTTTAAGGATATTATATCTTTTTTGACGCCGCCATGGCTGCAAAAGAGCCGATTGCAGGCAGTCAAGTTTTTTAGACAGGTTCTAAAATCAGAGATTGAATTCAGGAGTAACCGGAAAATGTTATCGTTTATCACAATTAATCCGCCTGGAAGTTTTAGCACTGTACCAATCAGACAGTGGGTAGCCGGAATCAATCTTGAAGGAAGATGTCATGAATACCATCCGGATGGAGATTTTTCGCAGGAATGCTATGAATTTGGAGTCATCAAACCTAATTTTCCGCACCATTGGGAGGTACCGGCGGACGGCATTCCATGGAAGAGTTTACATTTCTTTTTTACGCCGTCCGTATCCATGCTGCCGCTTTTACAATTTGATGAAATAAGGCCTGGATTCATGAAACTGCCGCTGGCGGAGTCGCCTTTTTTATACAAGGTGCAGCGAATGTTGTTTAAGAGCCATTATCTTTTGAACAGCCATTGGTTAAATTGTGTCGATTTGGCTATGAATGCGCTGGAAGGCGCTTTGCTTTGGTGCCGGGCTGAAGTTGAACGTGTACAACAAAAGACAGATTCCCGCATTCTCACCGCCATTGAATATATGAATCGTCATATTGCCGAAAAAATTTATCTTGAAGACATTGCCAAGGCATCGTTTTTATCTGTTCCCAGATTAATGTCTCTTTTTAAGGCGAATATAGGCCTCTCGCCGATGGCGTATCTTGATGACGAGCGGATGGAGCGTGCCAGCAAGATGCTGACGACAGGGTATTTCAGCATCAAAGAAATAGCAGCCATGACCGGATATCCGGATCCAGCCTATTTCAGTAAACGTTTTTTGCAGCATTTCAGGATGTCTCCGCTTGCCTACAGGAAAAAGCATATTACTGATGTTTAGCTTGGTACTGTTTTCTGATGCCTTATAATATGGTCGGCGTTCGAGAACCCCTCTGAATTTGCGGAATATTCCGTAAACTTTTCTTAAAGATTAGCGCTTATTCCTACCGATACTGAATTTAATGGATAATTCGTGTATTTTTCTGCGCTTAAGTGAGCGTTGTAAGGATAGCCGTAAAGGAACGCCATGAAAACCAGAATGATTATTATAACATTGCTGGCTGGTGGTTGCATTATTGGATGTGTAGACCCTGGCAAATACGACGTTAACGACGTGTATAAACTTCAGCAGTCCATAATGGACAGAAGCCCTCAGAACCGTTCTGATAGCGGCACAGGGCCGATGATACCCTCAGAAAATTCCGTGCCACGGATAAAGATGGAAAAGAATCCCAAGACCAATCGCTATGAGGTCAGCCTTTCTCTTCGTGAGACGGTCATGCGGGCGCTGGCGAACAATCCTCAGATAGCGGTTGTGAGCTTTACTCCTCAGATTTCAAGAGAACTGGTGGTACAGGCCGCCTCGCAATTCGACTATACCATTTTTGGCGGATACGAATTTACGCACACGGAAAGTTCGAATACAACGACTACCGGCAATATTACCGGCATTCCTACTGGCAAACTCAATGCCAACGATTTCCAGTTCGGCGTACAGCAGCAGACGATAACAGGTGCGCAATGGAGTCTGGCGGCGTCTATGATTTCTACGCGATATCGTCCTACTACGAACGACTGGGATTATGACAACAGCATCGCGTTCAACGTCACTCAGCCGCTGCTTCGCGGGGCTGGCACGGAAGTCAATCTGGCTAATCTTCGGATAGCGCGGCTGAACTACAAAATTTCGATGAGCCAGTTCAACCAGAACGTCCAGCAGACGGTCGTGTCAGTTATGAGTGCCTATTACAATCTCATCAAGGCTCGCCAACTTGTTGTCATTGCCGAAAATCTTCTCGCCGTGACCGAGCAGACCTATCGCAAAGTTAGCGAACGACATAGCCTTGATGCCACAAAGGTGCAGATAAAGCAGTCTGAAACCGCGGTTCGCGAACGGCAGGCCGCGCTTGTACTTGCTCGCAAAAACGCACGCGACGCACAGGATGCCCTGCTTGTGCTGCTTGGAGACGAACAGCTTAACCTGCTGGGCAGAAACATGGACATAATACCGGCTACGACTCTTACGTCTCTGCCGGTTCTGATTGATCCGACAGACCAGTATCTGACGGCATTGCGGCTCAATCCGCAGTTGGAGCAGTTGCGGCTCGCCGTCAGCCAGAGCGACATCAACATAATGGTTGCGGAAAATCAAGCGTTACCGTCATTGAACCTTACTGCCGGAGCAACGCTCGCAGGCGACAGCAGCGGCACGAATCGCGGCGCGTGGAACGGCATGCTTGACGCCAGATACACCAGCTACAATGCCGCCCTAATGTTTGAATATCCTCTCGGCAACCGTCAGCGATTAAGCGCAGTTCGGCAGAGCAAGTTGCAACGCAGGCAGGCTATTTCGAACCTGCAAAGCCAATCCGACCAGCTTGCCCAGCAGATACGTGAAAGCATCCGCCAGATAAACACTCAATATGAAGAAATAAAGATACGCCGGCAAGCACTCGATGCGGCTAAGGAGCAGCTTGACGCCCTTGACGTGCTTGAGAAAATACGTGCCAAGCTGACCCCTGAGTTCCTGAATCTCAAACTGAACGCCCAGGCGACCGTGGCGACGTCGGAAAGCAATCTGATTGACGCCCAGGTACTCTATAATGTGGCGATGCTGAATCTGTCCAGATATACTGGTACGGTACTTGAGTTGAACCAGGTTCAGTTATCGCTGCCTGTCGTGACTCAGCCGGATAATTCGGCTAATCCGCTGACGCTTACGCCGGCTCCGCCGAACGATGCGCCTGTGCCGCTACCGTCGATGCTGCAAAGCAGCAGTTCAAAATAAACGGCTATTCCACAAGCATGTCTTTTTGGGTATTTTGGCGCGCTTATTATACGTTATTGTTTCACGAGCCGGAGTATGCGCGGTTGCATTGTTGCCACTCCGGGGCGTTTTTGAGGCGGTATAGCATTTCGCCGGCTTTTGGAACGTAGAGCTTACCTTCGCTTTCATGGCCTTGCCATTGGGAGATGTCTATGCTTGCCGGATTGCGATAATTCATGCCGATGCGGCGGCAGGTTTCTTCGGGTATGCCGGTCGCCAGTGTTACGGTCACTCGCGGCACTTCACGGCCATTTATCCATTTGCCGATGCCGCGAACATGTGTCGAATGAGCCAGAACTCCCCATGGATAATCCTTATACCTCTCCCACTGGTTGATGAAGAACGGTAGCGAATGATAACCGACTTCCTCTATAATTCTGCCGTGCGTCACCGCGATTTCGTGGATATGCGGCGCATATATTATAAGTTCGCCGCCGTCGGCGACTACGCATTCCATCTTGTACATGCATTTGCCGCCAGTCCAGAGTTCATCATACATCAGTGGCGCACGGGACAGGATTGAATCGTATGCCCTGTCCGTATATAGAATATGCAGTTTGTCGGACAGGTCTGCGGCGGCTGACCAGGACGACTTGACATCGTCGAAATAGATTCCTGCGAGGTCTTCACCTTTGACGACCATGCACAGGGCATATTTTTCGACGTTTATCATATCGCATGCGGCGTGGAGCATGCGACGAACCGGCGTGTCTTTTATGCCTATCATTTTCGGTATGGTAATAAGCGCTCCGAGCCAGTGAAAAAAGTTCAACAATTCCTCGCCGCATACGCCGGGGAAGAAATATTTTGCACCGCCGGAAAATCCCACGACTTCATGCGGAAAGACCGGCCCGCAAATAAGCACCTTGTCGTAATCGAAAAGACGTACATTTACGCTTACGTCGATATCGCGTGCAAAAATCTCACAGTCGGCCGGCAGATAATCCAGAACTTCGTCGCGAGTGAAACCGCCTATCGTGCGTAAAGATTCCGGATTTTTCCATTCGTGATTAAAAACATTGACGTCCGGGAAAACTTCTCCGCGTCTGCCGGGTTCTACGCCCAGAAGCCTGTCTATCTGTTCGTCGGTCATTGCCGTGTGCGTGCCGAGTGCGATTAAAAGGTCGAATTTCGACGCCTTTTTGCCGATGAATTCGTAAAGCTCGCGAACGACCTGCGGCAGCGGGCATGTACGGGTATGGTCGGGTATTATCACAAGCACTTTTTTGCCGGCAGGTGAGATGCTCGCGGCAGCCTGCGAAATTACTTGCCTTACCTCTTCATGGTTCAGCGTTCTACCGTTCGTATTGCCCATGCCGATTAAGCTCATATATATTGCTCCGTTGCTGATGATGTAAATTTCAAACTGTGAACGTTCATGTATGGGAAATGTATTCAAATACATTTTATCCGCATGTATCATGTTTACCAAGCCAAAGGGCGGTTTTACAACAGTTACGGACGATACGGCAATGCGCGTGATTTCGTTTTGACGTTTATTACGGCGTTGTCGTTTGATATACTTTCATTTTATGGAAACCATAGCTCATAGAACGGAAGACGGGCGGGAACAGCGGCTTGGGGAACACCTGACATCGGTTTCGGAATCAGCCGGCAGATTTGCAGCTGATTTCAACGTGAAAGAATTGGGCGAAATAACAGGCCTGCTGCATGACGTCGGCAAATATACCGCGGAATTTCAAAAATATATCAGGAGACTGCAAAACAGGTCGTTGCAGACGTTTCACGCGGCAGCCGGAGCATGGCAGGCGTTGGCATTATCGGCTGAGCATAAAAACAGTCCGGCATTTCAGTTGGCAGCGATGGCGATACAGGGACATCATTCCGGCTTGCATAAACCTACGCTTTTTTTGTATGACAAAGGCTGGAAGTCACAGGCTCAAAACATTTTTAATCGTGCCGTCAAAGGCGGCTGGATGTGTGGTAAGTACGATAATGCTCCAAGCCTCGGAGCGTGGCTGGATTTGACGGCGAAGTTGTCGAAAGCTGGCTGCTATGAAATGCAGTGTCGTCTTGAATGCCTTACGCGGCTGATGTTTTCCGCACTGATAGACGCCGACCGGCTCGATTCCGAGAAATTTGCCGAGCCGGAAAAGTTCGCCATGCGCGGCGACTTCAGCAATCATGAAAAGATTTTGAGCGAACTGCTTGCAAAGCTGGAAGCCCATATGGCGAAATTTCGTGCCGATACGCCAATAAATATCCTGAGAGCCGAAATGCTGCAGGATTGCGAGAGTAAGGCGTCGCAGCCGTCGGGTGTGTTTTCGCTGGCTATGCCCACGGGCGGCGGCAAGACGCTGGCAGCTATGGCGTTTGCATTTCGACACGCACTGGCCAACCATCTGCACCGGATAATCGTGGCTATTCCGTACACAAGCATCATCGACCAGAACGCGGCAATCTATGCCGATATTTTCGGCGAACAGAATGTCTTGCAACATCATTGCAATCTTGACCCGGACCGCTACAACGGCGATGAAGATGAGTCGCAGAAACTGCTCGCTGAAGAATTAGCCTGCGAAAACTGGGACAGGCCGATTATCGTCACCACCAACGTTCAGTTATTGGAGTCGCTTTTTGCGGCGTCGCCGTCCAGGTGTCGCAAAATTCATAACGTCGCCCGAAGCGTAATCATATTCGACGAAGCGCAGACCTTGCCGCCGGCCATGTTGGAGCCGACGCTGGATATGCTGAAAATTTTTGTCAAATTTGCCGGCACGTCGCTCATATGCTGTACAGCTACCCAGCCGGCGTGGAAGACCATCCGCGACGATGTTGTCGGTGACATATCATTGAAAGGTATCGACGATATTTCGGAAATCATCAGTCAGCCTGAGATTTGGCATAAAAAACTTTCCCGCGTCAAATATCATTGGCCATCGGACATGACTCAAACAACCACGTGGGAGGAGCTGGCCTCAAAAATTGTCGAACACCCGCGATGTCTCGTAATTGTGCCGTTTCGCGAGCATGTCCGCAAATTGATAAGCCTGCTGCCCGACGGCACAATCGGTCTGTCCGCATTGATGACGCCCGTTCATCGCAAAAAAGTGCTCGACGATATAAAACGGAACATGGCAGATAAAAACGCCGTGTGCCGGGTGATTGCAACGTCACTCGTTGAAGCCGGCGTGGATTTGGACTTTCCTGTGGTATTTCGCGCGATTGGGCCGTTGGATTCCATCGCCCAAGCCGCCGGCCGATGCAATCGCGAAGGTTTGCTTGAAAATGGCGGCGACGTCCATATTTTCATTCCGCCGGAAAATCATCAAAAGTCTACGGTTATCGGCAGAGGTACGGATACAACCGTGACGCTTGTAAACGCGTTCAGAAACAGCGGTGCCGAACCGGATATGTCCGACCCGACGATTTTCCAAAAATATTTCGAGGAACTTTTTAAAATCAGCAATGTCGATAAGCTCGCCGTGCAAGCTTCAAGAAGAGAATTGGATTTTCCGGAAACGCAGAAAAGATATCATATAATAGATGACGGCTGGTCAGCCTCTATTATAATTCCGCAGGACGCGAAAGCCGCCGCTGCCCTGGCCGTCATCACGCAACACAATTCCGGCCAAAAATTTTCTTCTGCCGCCGAATTGCGCAAAGCCCGTTCAACGCTTCAGCAATATACCGTTGCCGTATCCAAAAAAATTGCGGGAGCGTGGATATCTGCCGGCAGGATTGCGTCGCTGTATCAAGCTGCAGATTTTATCGACGGCCCATATTATTTGAATGACGTTTTTTTGGAAAACGGCTATGACGACCTGGGCCTGAAACTTGGGGAAATCCCAAAAATGTCAACGGGGAAAACAATTATCTGAAATTTTCCTTGAAAAAGTTTTGGTATTTGTTAGGTTGAGAATATTGCCACTACTGTGGCGGCAAAAGGGTAGTTCAGTTCTTTTTATTCGAAAGGAAGGTTTTTTACTATGGGTTCTCCGCCAAGAATGAGTATCAAAGTCGGCGGCGATTATGCGTGTTTTTCCAGGCCTGAGTTCAAGGCTGAACGTGCAAGTTATCCCTGGATAACTCCATCGGCGGCACGTTCGATTTTTGAAGCCGTCCTGTGGAAGCCGGAAATCCGTTGGGAAATCCGGCGAATCAAACTGCTGCGGCCAGTGAAGTTCACCAACTTTCGCCGCAACGAGATAAACACGAAAATTCCGCCTTCAAAAGCAGCCCACGGCAAGGCTGAGCTGTATACCGACTCCGACCGCGCACAGCGGAACACGTTGGCGCTTAAGGATGTAGAGTATATTTTAGAGGCTGACCTTTTCCTTACGGACAAGGGCCTTGCCGGCGGCGAGAACATCGTCAAATATGTCGAGATGTTTCAACGACGGCTTGAAAAAGGTCAGCACTTCCATCAGCCGTATCTCGGCTGCCGCGAGTTCGCCGCCCGCGTCTCTCCGCCCCGCGGCGACGAGGACGCCATTGACGAAAATATGGATGCCGGCCTGATGTTTTACGATTTCAGCGTTTTTCCCGGCGTGGACAAGAATGGCAAAACCAAAGGCAAAGCCGTCCCGCTGTTTTTCCGCGCAAACATGACAAACGGCATAATCGAAGTCCAGCCGAAAAGTGAAATCGAAAGGGGTGTATCATGATTCTTCAGGAACTCGTGAAACTCTGCGACAGCGAAGAGTTGATTCCAATGCCGGACTTCCAGTGGAGACAGACACATTGGCACATCAATATTGATGCTAATGGAAAACTTTTAGGGCCACCAGTTTGTGTAAAAGAGGAAATACCAGTTCCTAATACCAACAACAGAACTATAACACAAGGCCTTGATACGATTCTCCCATGGACAATACAACCAAGAACCAATGAACCGGAAAGTGAATTTTTGTGCGATAATATTACTTATACTTTTGGTTTTTATTCTAAAGAGGCAAAGAAACTGGATAAAAAGATGTCTCTTTATCAACGATATCTTATTGATGCCTTGTCAGCAACAAATGATCCAGGTATCAGCGCACAATTAAAGTGCATTAATATGATTAGAACCAAGCCGCAAATGTTATTTAATTATTGGGGCGATTTTTCACAAAAAGGTAAAAAAGCTAAAGATGCGGAAGGCAACAGTATTTTTCTTCCTAAAGAGTGGGAAGATACAGATGTATTCGTTTTTAAATTTGAAAATAAATTAGTTGTACATCGTCAACCGGTCATAGATTATTGGCAAAGGCTTAGGCAAAATAGAAGGGAAGAATTACCCAAAGGACAGTGCCTAATATCTGGCAAAATTGCAGCATTAGCATTAAAGCATATGCAAGTTAAGTTGGGAACAGCTTCAGCCGACCCCAAAGGTTGTTCTGTTGTTTCTTTCAATAATAATGCTTTCACCTCATATGGTTTAAAAAAGAATGCAAATGCTCAAATTAGTCAAGAAAACATGGAAAAGTATGCAGTTGCATTGCAAATGCTGCTTTCACCTGTTGGTGGAAAAAGTAAAAATGTTAAATGCGCTGTACATAATTATTTATTGTCAAAGGAAATTAGGGCTGTATTTTGGGTAGATTACCCTAAAAAGGATAGTACTATCACGGAGATTTTACAAGGTTGTTTTCATGGAAACATATCTGTGATTAAAGAATTACTTGATTCTCCACATACTGGCAAACAGATAGAAATTAACAACGCCGTTAATTTTTTATGTTTTACAATGGCTGCGGCAAAATCACGTGTCATAATTTTGAGCGACCTGAAAACAACCCTACCTAAGTTACAACAAGCCCTTTTGGCATATTATAACGACATTGAACTCCATACAAATGAACACGAGCCTAGTCTTTGTTTAAAAAATATTCTCGAATCTGCAAAACCGGAAGGAAAAAACTGCGAAGGGTCTCGTAATCAAATAAACGCGTTCTTTCAAGCAATTGTAATGTTTACCCCATATCCATTGGGAATATTGAACCAAACAATCACAAAAAGTTTAGTTGTAGTTCGTGATAAAAGAGGGAAAGCACGGTATATAGATACGAATTTATTTCGTTTGATTAAGGCTATACTGAATCGAAACTTTAACTATCCTATACAATCAACATTGGAGAAAACCATGAATGCCATGCGAAAACAAAAAGAAGATTCGATAAAAAATAAAAAAAATTTCCAAAGTTATCAATTAGGCAGAATTTTTGCCGTAATTGAAAAAGCACAAAAAGAAGCAATTAATTCCAATGAAGAATTAAATACCAGATTTCTAAAATCTGCTACCATGACTCCCGCAAGAACATTTCTTCACTTACTCGAAATGTTTCCTAATTATATAGCAAAACTTAATAAAAGTGGTCGCAATGAAAAAGAAGAAAAACTGAAAAAATATTGGGCCCAAGAATGTCGTAATACGATGGCAGAAATTTTTGCTGATATAAATTCTGACTTCAATCCAGAAGATATCGAGAACTTACTGCCAAAAAGATTGAATCTGGAAGAACAAGGTATATTACTAATGGGATATTATCAGCAACGTGCATCATTTTTTACTAAAAAAGAGAATGGTCAGGAAACTGACCAAGAATAATCTAAGCATATAACATTTAAATGAAAGGAAACTAACAATGAGTAATCTTACTAGCGATCTTTATAACAGGTATGACATGGTATTGATTTTTGATGTTACTGACGGCAATCCTAATGGCGATCCTGATGCCGATAATCAGCCCCGAATTGATATTGAAACTAACCAAGGTTTGGTTACTGATGTATGTCAAAAACGTAAAGTTCGTGATTACGTTGCAAATAGGCTTGGAATGGAAATTTTCTTTAAGCATCAAGGTATTCTCAACAATTTTATAGATGATGCGCACAGGCAAGCTGATGCCAAATCGAAGAAAAGTAATCCAGAAAAGAGTAAATGCACACGCGAGTGGTTATGTAAAAATAGATATGATATAAGGACTTTTGGCGCAGTTCTTGATACAGGAGAGAAAGACAAAAAAGCAGGTCAGGTTAGAGGTGCTGTTCAGTGCACGTTTGCTCGCTCGATAGATCCAATATTATATATGAATTTTACCATTACCCGTAAGAGTGTTACGACAAACAAGGAGGCAGAAGCACAAATTAAAGACAACGGCTATATCATCGGTACGATGGGGCGAAAAAGTCTTGTGTTATACGGCTTGTATAAGTCCAACTGGTTTGTTAATCCGGCTTTGGCGCATCAGACGGGTTTCAGCAAGGCTGATTTCAAAATACTCTGCGATGCACTGCTTAATATGTGGGAAGACGATCACTCTGCCAGCAGGGGAATGATGACAACTTGTGCATTGTACGTATTCGAACACGACGCGACCGAATCCGGAAAGCCGGCTCTCGGCAAAGCCCCGTCGCACCTGCTGCTCGAAAGCGTAAAAATCGAAAAAATAAAAGCAAAACAGGAATCCGGTGAGCCGGCCCGTCAATTCAGCGATTACGCTGTAACGCTTGACAAAAACGGCTGGACTGAAAAGGTCAACGTTTACAATCTGGTCGACCCTGCAGACTATGCAAGGCTGTTTGGGAAATAAGTCTGGCTGATACGGACATTGATTCGGCGTCGTGTCGGCGAAATGCGGCATGACGCCGAATCAGGTTCGATAATCTGGCGGTGGCAGAAAAGCTCTATGGTTTAAATCCGTAGCATCAATTTGCCGAACTTTCGCCTGTCTGCCTTATGCCGGATTATTTCCTCTGCGGTTTTTTAAAAAAAAGCTGTAGAAATACGAAGGCCATATTAAACAATGTATGACGATGACAGTCTCATCCCGATAGCGGCGTTACAGCATTATTGTTATTGTCCGCGACAGTGTGCGCTTATTCATTTGGAACAGGCGTGGGAAGAAAATCAACACACCGCCGCCGGCCAGGTTTTGCACAAAAAAACGCATGAACCTGCGACGGCTATGGAAAACGGCGTGCTCGTCGCCCGCGGCGTGCGGCTTTGCAGCATGACGCTAGGCCTTACCGGCCAGGCCGATACTGTAGAATTTCATCCTGCGCAGCCGTCGGATATTGATGCCGTTCAACTTGCGAATCGCTCCGGCAGATGGCGGGTTCAGCCGGTAGAGTACAAAAAGGGCGGCCCGAAGAAAAACTCGGCTGACCGCGTTCAACTTTGTGCCCAAGCCCTGTGCCTTGAAGAGATGTTGAATACGCATATTGAGGTTGGAATACTTTTTTATGGCAGAATTCGCCGGCGTGTTGAAGTGATGTTGGATAATCAGTTGCGCGAGAAAACTATCGGTGTGATTTCGCAGACTCGCGACCTTATAATGAGTTCTCTGCCGCAGAATCTGCCCGCGCCATGCAATGACGCGCGATGTCGTCTATGCTCTCTTGCTGAACTATGTCAGCCAAACCTGAGGAAATCCGCAAAAAAATATTTCGACGACACGATTAACCTGCTTCTTTGTGATGGGGGACAGCCATGAAGATACACGACAATACGCTTTACATTACGACCCAGGGTGCATACCTGTCAAAAGACGGCACGAATATTGTCGTTCGGGTTGAGAAGCAGGAGCGTCTGCGGTTGCCGATTCATACGATTGGCGGTATTGTCTGTTTTGGTAATGTTATTTGTAGTCCGTTTTTGCTGGGCCTTTGTGGTCAGGAGGGTGTTGCCGTTTCTTTCCTGTCGAGAAACGGACGTTTTCTTGCTCGTCTTGTCGGGCCGCAATCCGGCAATCTTCTATTACGGCGGGCACAACACAATGCGTCGTCCGACTCTGTTATGGCGGCGGAGTTGGCGAAAGTTTTTATAGCCGCGAAAATTGCGAATACGCGATACGTTCTTCAGCGGAATCTTCGCGACCATCCTTCTGAAATTTCGCAACCGGTACAATCGGCGGTTAGCTATCTAGCCGGCCTTATAAACGAACTTCGCCAGCCGCTTTCGCTTGAGCGTATTCGGGGTATTGAAGGCGATGCCGCCAGACGTTATTTTTCTGTTTTTGACCGGCTGTTGACGAGTCAGCGGTCAGATTTCATGTTTACGGAGCGTTCCCGTCGCCCGCCGCGTGATAATATCAATTCTCTGCTGTCGTTTATTTATACGTTGTTGTCGCATGACGTTTCTGCAGCCTGTCAGTCCGTCGGCCTTGACCCTCAGATGGGATTTCTGCATGCTGACCGGCCTGGCAGGGAATCACTTGCACTTGATATGATAGAGGAACTTCGGCCGGCGTTAGCCGACAGGTTTGTCCTGACGCTGATAAATCGTCAACAGGTATCTGCCAAAGGTTTCAAAAAATCACCAGCCGGAGGCGTGTCGATGGATGACAAAACACGCAAAGCGATACTTACAGCATGGCAGGAACGCAAAACCGATGAATTTGTGCATCCGTTTTTGAATGAGAAAATAAGCGTAGGTCTTCTGCCGTTCATACAAGCCAAGTTGCTTGCAAAATGTTTGCGAAACGATATTGACGGGTATCCCCCGATGATTTGGAAATAGGAGCTTTTTGGGATGCTGGTTTTGATTACGTACGATGTAAACGTTCAGACTGCTGAAGGCAAGAAGCGGCTGCGGCATATAGCTCGGCTTTGTCAGAATCATGGCCAACGTGTTCAGAATTCGGTGTTTGAATGTCTTGTATCGCCCGCCATGTGGGTGGAATTGAAGAATTCATTACAAAAGGAAATAGATGCACAGACAGATTCATTGCGATACTATTTTCTTGGCAAAAACTGGCATCGTCGTGTGGAGCATTTTGGTGCAAAACCATCATATGATCCGCAGGGCACGCTGATAATTTGATTATTGAACTCGCCCGCTATGGGCTGCCGCGAACCTTATGTGACGGCAAAATGCCCGGCAGATTCGCGACAACGGCAAGTATTGCATTGACAAGTAAATATGACTTTTATATAAGAAAATCGCTCCCTGTGAATGGAGCGGCGACATACTTTCGCGGAAATATTTATGTAACATTTGATGCGGCAGCAGTTAAGGATAGCTGCCGTCGCTCCATCACAGGAGCGCGGATTGAAACTCAATAGGCTGCGTCAATTACAAATCCATTTGCAATCGTCGCTCCATCACAGGAGCGCGGATTGAAACCTATAGCAAAATGCAATAGTATCAAGTGTGAAGATTGTCGCTCCATCACAGGAGCGCGGATTGAAACTAGAGAAACAAAAATAAAAAATATCATATAGCGTCGCTCCATCACAGGAGCGCGGATTGAAACGTCTTGAACGATTAATTGACAATTCGGCAGGTATGTCGCTCCATCACAGGAGCGCGGATTGAAACTCGCCGGCGGCGGCCTGCACCTGCTCGGCAGATAGTCGCTCCATCACAGGAGCGCGGATTGAAACGACTACCGTGTAGACGGGCAGAAACGCGGATTCGGTCGCTCCATCACAGGAGCGCGGATTGAAACCACTTCCAGTTAGAGCGGTTGTCCAAAAATTAGGTCGCTCCATCACAGGAGCGCGGATTGAAACGGGTTGACTCACGCCGTTTTTCGCCCTATAATTTCATATGAAAGGTACAGAAATATGCTTGATTATAACTGTGTAGCTTGTGGCGAAGCCATGTCAAGTCCAGAATCAATGATTGGGAAAAAAGAATTGTGTCCCAAATGTGGAAAATCTATTATTGTCGCTTCTACTAAAACTCTAAATAAAAAAACAACTCCATCAAGCCATGAGTTTAAAATTAAGGTTTGTAAAGCAAAAATTGATAATATTAAAACCCATTTTACTGGTCAAGGTAAAATGACCTTATATACCGATACATGGGGCAACAAAATGATACATGTAATTTTTGCAGTACCCTTTAATTGGTTTTTAGCATTATGTTTAGCATTTGTCATTTTGCTTATTACTCGTTTTATTGCACAAGCTATTGTTGATTCTGGAATTGTAACTTTTCTTATAATTCCAGGTTGGCTAATTTATTATTTTTTACTTCGTAGTTTTTTGAGTAAAAATTATGAATTTGTTAATCAACTTACAAAAGAAACATGTTTAATTGCACCAAATAAAAAAATGTGTTTTTTTAAGATGAATGACGACGCATGGATAGCAACGCCATCAAATGCGGAACGAAGTAATATTGTTTCATTATATATTCAGGACTAACCATGAAAACTACACTACTCATAATCGCGTTGCTCTGCTCGGTAGTTTTTTGCCAAACGGTAGACCCTGACTTGCAGGAAAAAATAATGCGCGAAGCAAAGCAGGACTATAAAGACAAAACCGAAATTTTAACCAATCAAAAAGCTATGGCTGAAAATACGTGTAAAAGTCTTATGGGAACTATCAATAATCTTCCAAGAGAAATTTCTCTTGCTAAAAATATTGCGTCCGATAAGACAATGCCTCAGAACTCAAGAAATTCAGCTAAAAAAAATATTAAAAGATATTCAAAAGAATTAGCTCAAGCTAAAATTGACTTTAAGAAAAATCAGGAAACATTGCTCCGTTCATCCGCTGAATTTTCTGAAATACAAAAACAAGTCCCTGGCGAAACATATTTCAAGAAAATTGATAAAACAAATATGTCAAAAGAACGTTGCGGTCAGATACTTGATGGTAAATTTAAGGTTCTTGAAATAATAGACGATACTCGCGTTATTGCAGAAATGGCAATCGAACCATATTATGTTAAAGGAAGCACAAAACTAAAATATCATACAATACAGGTTCAAATCAAAACAGAATCGACTCAAAAATTAAAATCAAAGCAAATAGTTAAAACCAATGAAGTTTATCAAATCATAGCTACTAACTCAAACGAAGGTAAGCCTCAACTGATTTTAGAGCCAGTTAAAATAAGTAATTAAAATTTTATTAAACTAACGATGGTAAAGCACTAAATGATGTTGAATTTTTTAAACTTTTTTCACCTACTGTAGCAGAAGTAGGTATCTGCATAAAACAATTCGCTCCATCACAGGAACATGGATTATAAATCTTGGAGTAAATAGAACGGCTTACATGCAAAACGAATCAGATACCCTTTAATCCGTTTCGTTCGCTTTTTTGGGTGGATTTTTCAAAAGTAACTGTTCGGCGGCGGCATAAATATCGTCCAGGTCAGCCAGACGGCCTTCGCCTGTTGTGCCGCATGCGAGATGGCCACAATCAGGGCCGACGATATTCATATGCCACTTTTTGAGTTTTTCGATATTTTCCTGTGTAGGATGTGCTTTCCACATGCGTGTATTCATCGCCGGCGCGATGAGTATTTCACATGCCCCGAAAGCTGAAAGCGCCAGCGTGGAAACAAGGTCGTCAGCCTGGCCGGCTGCGAATTTTGAGATGATATTTGCCGTCGCCGGCACTACAAGCATGATATCTGCACGCTCGGTCAGAGCGATATGCTGTGCCTTAAAATCTTCCGCCGAAGTCCACATGCTCGTGAAAACCTGCCTGCGGGTGAGAGCCTGAAATGTCGACGGCCCTACAAATTTTTGCGCATTTTCCGTCATGGCCACGGTTACGCCGGCGTCAGCCTGCACAAAACGGCTAACAAGTTCCGCAGCTTTATAAGCGGAAATACCGCCCGTTACGCAAAGCAGTATTTCATAGTCGGCAAGTTTTTTGCCCGGCCTGGCGGTCATCACATCAGGCCTCTAATTCAGCCGGCGACGGAACATCGCTGTTCTCGTAATCGATGGCTAACTTGTCGGCAAGTATTTCCTCGATGGCAAGTTCCATATCCGTCATGCCTGGTTTACGTTCCACCAGCGGCCGCGAACCCTGCATGAGTTCAACAATACGCCTCTGAATCAATGCGGTAAGTTTGAACCTGCCGCCGACCTTGTTGACGATTTCTTCGCTCTTGAGTGCTTCAATCATCTGTATTATCTCCGTGTTATTCGCCCATAATACGGGCAACTTCATTTACTGCTTCATCAAGGTCATCGTTGACGACCACATGTGTATATGCTCCGCTGCGGCGGGCTGTCTGCAATTCTTCTTTTGCCTTGCCGAAGCGTTTTTCTATCGATATCGCGTCTTCCGTGCCTCGCCCGATGAGCCGCTGTCGCAACGACTCCTCACTGGGCGGCACGACCAGAATAAAGCAGGCATCGGGACATTTTTTAAAAACCTGCAAGCCGCCCTGGACGTCTATTTCCAGAACGACCGTCTTGCCCTGCTTTATCAGCCGGCGTACCGGTTCTGCCGGCGTGCCATAAAAATTGCCGAAAACTTCCGCCCATTCCAACAATTCATCGGCGGCAGCCATTTTTTCAAATTCGTTTCGCGTCACGAAGCGATAATCTACGCCATCCGTTTCTCCCGGCCGCGGCGGACGTGTCGTTGCCGATACGCTGTAAACCGCTCCGACGAGCCGCATGGCCCGGCGGGTTATCGTACTCTTGCCGACCCCTGACGGGCCGCTGACGACAACCAGTTTTCCCTTAATCTCACTCAACGTTGGCCGCCTGCTCCTTGATGCGGTCTACAGCCGTCTTTATGTCCACCACCAGCCGCGCAATGTCGGCATCGGAAGATTTGGACGCTATGGTATTAGCCTCCCGCAGCATCTCCTGGGCGATGAAGTCCAGCTTTCGGCCGACCGGCCCGCCGGCGTTGACGACCTTGACGAATTCCGTCATATGCGTACGCAGACGGGTGATTTCTTCGGCTATGTCGCTACGCTCGGCGAATAACGCCACTTCTCTCGCTAGCGAGTCTTCATTTATCGCTATTTTAGCCGTTGCCGTCAACTCCTCAACACGCGCTTTGAGTTTCGAGTGATAAAGCTGCAGCACTTCATCCGTTCGGCTGGCGATTGATTCAAGTTTTTCGGATATCACAGCCGTCTGGCTGAGAAGGTCTTTTGCCAGTGCGGCGCCTTCAGTATTTCGCATGGCTATCAGGATGTCGATAACTCTGTCTATCAGGCACAGCAGGCCCTGCGACGTCTTTTCCGCCAACTCGTCAAGCGCAGGCGGCGTGCAGACGCCTGGCAGCGTCAGAAGCGTCGCAAGGTCGACACGCATCATCGGATTTGCATCCACCTCCAGCATTTGCAACTGTTTCATATAGCTGTTGATTGCGGCGGTGTTGATGGTACTGGCGGCGTTTTCGTCGGCTATTTTCATCCGTATGCACAGCGTAACGCTGCCACGCTGGATTTTCTGTCGCAACAGGGCTTCTATTTGCGGTTCAAGCATATGCAGGCCATCGGGCATGCGCGTGGACAGTTTCAAATAGCGGTTGTTCACCGATTTGATTTCGATGGAATATTCCACCGTGTCCACTTTGCCGGCTACCGAGCCGAAACCTGTCATTGACGTCAACATGATAAATCCATTCCGCTGTGTGTAAAAATATTAAAATATTCGCTATTTTGATTTTGCAGGCTTGTCTGTGGCAGGTGCCGCAGGCAAGACGGGTATTTCTGGCGTTGTGTCGGTTGGGAGTTTTTTTGTCGTAGTTTCAGCCTTTTCTTCGGCAGCTTTTTGAGCTTTTTCGGCTTCCTGCCTGGCGGCGTCCTCCGGCGTAAGATACGTATAGCTCTTGACGGGCGAGGGAGTCATGCCGGTTGCATAGGCGATGGCTTTAAGCGTCTGGCCGGGCCTGATACGAATGGCGGAATTGTTATACTTCGACGACTTTTCGTTGGGCTCACTGCCGTCGGTCGTGAAGTGTATGGCTGCCTTGGCAGTCGGACAGGTAATCTGTACAAACGTTCGTTCCGTTATCGGATGTTCGGGATTGAACGCCGGCATTTCTGAGGGCATTTTGGTCGGCTTGATGGCGACTACGGAAAGAAGCGTCAGGCCGAGAAACAGCACGGTCAGTGCTATTGTCACCCACGTCAGCACGTCGCCGGTTTTTGTGCCGAACGCACTGCCCGCGCCTGCGCCGAACGCGGCGCCAAGCCCGCCGCCGCGGCCCTTCTGAAGCAATACGACCAGAATAAGAAATACTGCCACTATCAGCAACGATATCAGAAGAAAAGTTCCCATTACCTTGTTCCTGTCTTTTTAACCTTTTTATTGACTCGGCGAGAATTTTTATGGGCAAAAACCCGACGTCATTCTCTATTTCAAGCCGGCTTTGACTACTGTGGTAAAATCGTCCACTTTCAGCGACGCACCGCCGATGAGTCCGCCGTCCACGTCCTGTTGAGCCAGCAGTTCGGCGGCATTTTTTGGGTTCATCGAGCCGCCGTATTGTATACGCACATTATCTGAAACATTCCTGCCGAACATATCCGCCAATATGCCGCGTGCGTATGCGTGAGCTTCCTGTGCCTGCTGCGGCGTAGCGGTTTCGCCTGTGCCGATGGCCCATACAGGTTCATATGCTATTGTAACGTCAGTCATCTGGGCGGCGGTGACGTTGGCGAGGCCCTTGCGGAGCTGACGTTCATTGACGGCGTTGGTTTGGCCGGCTTTACGTTCAGAAAGAAGTTCGCCGATGGCTAAAATTACCTTCAAGCCGCTTTCGAGGGCTTTGAGGACTTTTTTGTTTATCATTTCGTCGGTTTCGCCAAAAATATGTCGCCGTTCGGAATGGCCCAGCAGCACGTATTTGCAGCCGCAGTCTTTTACCATGTCAGCCGATATTTCGCCGGTAAATGCACCTTTGGGTTCGAAATACATGTTCTGTGCACCGCAGCCGATGTTACTGCCGTCGACGGCGTTGCTGATTATCGAGAGATAGCAGGCTGGAACGAAAAATGCGGTTTCGATTTCGCTTATGTCGCCTATGGTTTCGACCAGTCCCTTTGCGAGGGCTGTGCCGCTTTGGGCGGTGGTGTTCATTTTCCAATTGCCGGCTATAAACAGCTTTCTTGACATCGTTACCTTCACTTTCTGTCAAACTGTCGAACTGTCGAAAAATTCAAAACGGATAAAAAAAACTTTGACAGGTTAAAAAACCCGTCACATCATATTTATCAGGCTTAAGCGTCTGTCCGCCGTATGACGGTTATTTTTAAACGATTTTAAACTGTAGAATTACTAAGTTTATACTAATCTGCCTGTCGGTATACGGAATCAGCGCATACCTCTAGCAGCATAAGAGAGCTATTTGTACCGATTTAAGGCTTTTACGTCAAGATTTTTTTGGGAAATTGGGGGTTTTGAAACCAGCTTTTGCATGCTTATCCGTTTTTTCGATACTGTCGCCAGTTTTGACTAGAACCTATCCCAAAAACATGGGCGTCGCCGATTACAGGCAGCCAAGGTTTTCGGGATAGGTTCATATTGTTTGTCTTTTTCCGGAAAAGCCGCCGAAATATGTATATAATTTCCTGAAAGGACAGCTAATTATGACAAAAGTGACCGGTAACGTCAGCGGCCAATCTGCGGTAGCCAACCAGTTTGTGCTGTTCGGTAGCACTGGCGACCTTGCCGCAAGGAAAATACTGCCTGCACTATATAACCTTTTACGGGATGGGCACTTGCCGCACGGTATTGTTCTGCTGGGCGTCGGCAGGAAGCCTTTGTGCGACAACGACTTCCGCCGCCTGGTGGAGAAATCGGTAAAAGAATTCTCTCGCCAGAAATCGCCGCAGGATGATGCCGTATTGGCTGAGTTTCTGAAACATGCGCATTATTACCAACTTGATGCTCATATGGCCGATGAATATGTCGGCCTGGCTAATCGTCTGGCGGAGTTAGCTGCCGCTTATGACATGGAAGATAACAGAATTTTTCATCTGTCCGTCGGGCCGGACCTTTTCAGGCCAATCGTCAGCGGTTTAGGAGCTGCCGGTTTGACGGGTCAGGGGCCCGAGCGGTTTTCGCGGCTGGTTGTGGAAAAACCCATCGGCCATGATTTTCAATCCGCCTGTGACCTTAACGCCGGTCTGGATGAGTATTTTGCCGAGAATCAGATATATCGTATAGACCACTACCTCGGCAAGGAGACTGTGCAGAATATTTTGGCGTTCCGTTTCGCCAATGCGCTGTTCGACCCGCATTTCAATTATCAATGGGTCGATAATGTGCAGATAACCACGTTTGAAACGCTCGGCATGGAGGGCCGTCGCGGGCCTTACTATGAACAGGCTGGCGCTATGGGCGATATGATGCAGAATCACATGTTGCAACTGATGTCGCTTGTGGCGATGGACAGGCCGTCCTGCCTGCGATGCGGCGATATACGGCGAAAAAAACTCGAATTTCTGAAAACGGTACGTGTGCCGGCTGACGGCAGGACATGTTGCGCGATGGGACAATACGCCGGCTATCGCGATGAAGCAGGCGTATCGCCTGAATCCGCCGTTGAAACGTTCGCCGCTGTGCGGCTGGAAGTGGATAACCTCCGCTGGCAGGGCGTGCCGTTTTATCTGCGTACCGGCAAGATGCTCTCGCGGCGGGAAAGTTATATAGTTCTGGAATTCAAGGCTGAAGAGATGGCCTGCTGCAAGGAGACATCTAGTCGCAACCGGCTGGTCATGCGAATAAATCCCAACGAAGGCATTGCGATGGAATTTCTGGCTAAGCGGCCCGGCATGGGTATGGTGCTCGAACCTGTCGAGATGGATTTTTCATATTCGGTGGCTTTTGCGTCGTCGTCTTCGGAGGCGTATGAACATCTGCTACTGGACGTGATGCTGGGCGACCAGACCATGTTTATCAGTTCAGACGAGGTTCAGGAATGCTGGCGGATAGTGGACGGCGTAAGAAGGAAATTTCATGATATGAAGATGTCGCCGGAGATTTATACCGCCGGCAGCGACGGCCCGAAAACGGCGGATGAAATTTTTTCCGGAGAAACGCACAGCTGGATATAACTTTTTGTGGCATTTTAGCTGTAAACGACATAGAATGTAAAAAAACTCGAACGGATGGGGAGTGATTGGATGGACAAGGCTAGGACAATATTTATCGAGGATTCGCAGCAGGCTGCGGCGTGCAGGGCTGTGGAGGTTATAGAATCGGTGGTGCATGAGTCAGTCGCGTCTCGCGACGTGTGCAACATTGCGCTCGCCGGCGGTACGACGCCGATACCGGCATACCAGGTTCTTGCAACCAGAGCCATGACAGGGTCGATTCCGTGGAATCGGGTCAATTTCTTCTTCGGCGACGAGCGTAACGTACCGCCCGACCATATAGAAAGCAATTACCACACCGCTCAGCGTGAACTTTTTGACAAAGCCCCCGTAGACTGGTCTCGCGTCTACCCCATGCCCGGCGATGCCGCCGACCTTCAAGCTGCTGCCGTGAGCTATGAACAAACCATTCGCCATGTCGTCGGCGACAACAGCGGAGCCGGCATACCGCATTTTGACCTTATAATGTTGGGCATGGGCTGCGACGGCCATGTGGCGAGTCTTTTTGCCGGCTCGGCACTTCTCGATGAAACAAAAAAACTTGTAGCTGCGGAACACGTCGAAATGCTCGGCCGCTATCGTATGACAATGACTCTGCCGCTCATAAAGGCGGCTCATAATGTACTGCTGCTCGTTACCGGCGAAGACAAGGCTGAAATGGTCTACAAAGCCGTCATCGAAGGCGACCGCTCTATCCCCGCAATGCATATAAAACCGACCAGCGGCAAATTCTGGATTGTCGTCGATAAAGCCGCCGCTCGACTGGCGGTCGATGAAATCGAACAGAGACACTGAATAGATGACGTCTTTTAATAGCCGTAAACGCTTCTGAGGCATATATCGAGGCGTTTTTTGATGTCAGCCATGTCCATTTGTCGGCTGAGAATTTTTTGAATACTGGTCACACCCTTGTCGCGAATGCCGCACGGAACAAAGAGTTTGAAGCAGTCCAGGTCGGTATTAACGTTCAGAGCGAAGCCGTGATAAGTCACCCAGCGTTTGACGGCGACTCCGATAGCCGTGATTTTTTCTTCGCCGACCCATACGCCCGTGAACCACTTTTTTCTGTCCGCAGCTATGCCAAGCTCCGCCAATAGCCTTATTACGCTCTCCTCAAGTCTCCACACGTGATCGTGTACCGTATTGTTGTGCGAATCGAGTTTTCGTATGAGATATCCGACGAGTTGGCCAGGGCCGTGATAGGTAAGTTGTCCGCCGCGACTTGATTCGTGCAATTCTATTCCAAGTTCAGTCAGCCGCTCGCGTGGGACGAGAAAATCCTCTTCCCTGCCGCGTCTGCCGGCGGTTATGACAGCCGGTACGTGTTCCAGCAGCAGCAGACGCTCAGGCTCATTATCGTTTTCGATTAATCCGGCGACGAGTCTGAGCTGTTTTTCCAATGCCTCGGCATAGCTGATTTGGCCGAGGTCTTCTGTTATCAGCGTTTTCATATCCGCAGTGTACGTATTTCAGCCGATGTATTCAAGGTTGGGCTACGATTGGCCGTGAAATCTTTCAATCTTATGGGGAAAGCAGGTTTTGAAACGGCCTGAGGTATTTTTTGCAGTATAATAGAGGGATAATACTTGATTTATAGTTGAATATGGATAAAATTCTGTCCTCTGTTCGCCGTTTATGTGTGCAATTCGGAGCGTAGCTCAGCTTGGTAGAGCGCTGCGTTCGGGACGCAGAGGCCGCAGGTTCAAATCCTGTCGCTCCGACTGGTAAAAAAGACCAGCCCTTTAATGGGTTGGTCTTTTTTATTGGCCGAAGGGCAAAATTGAATCTGCGGCTGCGGATGTGAGCGAAGCGAACGGACGCCCCCGCAGGTTCACGCTTTAGCGCCGCGTAGCGAAATCCTGTCGCTCCGATTTTATATATGGAGTTGACAGATGGCTTGGCATGCCTCTTATTGAATGTTGGTGAAAAGTTTAATTATTTCAATTACTTTTTCTTTGAGCATGTTATGGGCTGGTTGATAAAATTTTCCAGGAATTGACGGAGTCAGCTCTTTTTTTGCCAATGCAACACCTTCAAGCCAGCTTTTATGAATTTCTGTGCATATATTAATTTTCGAAATACCAAGACGGATGGCTTTTCGAATAATATCTTCAGGAGTTCCAGATCCGCCGTGCAATACCAGAGGTATATCTATTACTGCAGAGATTTCTTTCAAGCGTTCGAGGTTGATTTTCGGTTCGCCTTTATAATCTCCGTGGACAGTTCCTATTCCAACGGCTAAACAGTCGATGCCGGTTTCTCGAACGAATTCTATAGCTTCATCGGGATCGGTCAAACAATCCAAATCATGTTCGCTTTCTTCTATGGCTCCTTCAAGGCCGCCAACGTGCCCTAATTCTGCTTCAATGCAAATACTGTGTTGATGAGCTATTTTTGCAGCCGCCTTTGATAACGCTAAATTTTCGTTAAAATGTTTTCGGGATGCATCAAGCATTACAGAAGTAAATCCGGCTTTAACGCATAGTTCTATCTGTTGCAAAGTTGTAGCATGGTCCAGATGCAGGGCGGCTGTGATGCCTGTGAAATTGACATAGGTTTCAACAACTTTCCTGAGAATTTCAGGACCGCCCATAATTCCATATTCTGTAGGGCTTGCCTGAAAAATAACAGGCATTCCACATTCTGCGGCTCCTTGAGAAATCGCATGGATATTTGCACTGCCCCAGCATTCGAATGCTGCAATGGCATACCTATTGTTGCGGGCATCGTTAAGTAGTTCGGTCATTCTCACCAATGGCATGATTTTTCCTTTAAAAGAAAGTATTATATATGAAATTCTGTTAACGCATTTATGTTCTGTAAGCAATAAATCTGGAAAACAAAATGTAATTTTCTATAGAATTAAATTAATTCATATTTTTTAAATTTGTTTATCACATCGGCTGGACATGTGAAAAGAGTAGCGTTAATTCCCATCTCAAGCGATGTTGCGATGTTGGGTATGAGGTCATCGAAAAACAGGATTTCTTCGGGTTTACAATCTATATTTTTTAATGCAAATTCATAAACTTCATGAGCGGGCTTAATCAGACCGATTTCATATGATGCCCAAAATTGAACTGCTATATCATTTAGCCAGTGCTGTTTCAAAACTTGGGTGTGAACGTCATTGATATTACTTAAAATATATAATGGGACTCTTAAATCATGATATGCCTGTTTAATTTCCGGAAAATCTTCTCCGACGATTTGTTTCCAGGCCTTTTCAAATCCACAATAATTCAACTTTCCTAGGCCTTTTAAATGAGAATCAAAATAATTCTGCATTGTCATTTCCCCTCTATTGATTCTTTCATCGACATTATAGTCCAGAGATGTATTTATTGCTTGACGGGCAATTTCAATATTGACATTCGCATTTTCTGCCAAGGCGGACGGAAAATGATCTGTTCGTACTGACAATATAACGTTTCCAATGTCGCTTAAAATAGATTTTATCATATCGTACTTTTATTGAATTAGTCGCAGGTTGCTGAGTTAATTTTCAATTATTTCAGGAATCCTTTTTATTCTTGTATCCGTAAAAATATCCGACTCATCTCTGCTTGTTGTCGAAAATTCGGAAACAATGGCCCCTTTACTGCCGGCTTGGAACCAATGCAGAGTATTTTCGGGAATAGTATATTGCTGGCCAGGTTCAAGGATAATTTCATGGAATACGGAGTAGCAATTTTCACTACCGCTCGGAACAATAGCTCTCGGTTGCGTTGCCGGCTTGCCTGGGATATAAAGGTATACGATCCCGCATCGACATCGGAATGTCTCCATTTTTCCAGGCTTTCCATTGACTGATGGGTGGCGGTGCTCTGGACATGTCTGCCCGGGAAGAAGGACTAATTCTTTGGCACAATAATAGTCAGTATTTATATAAGTAACTAAAGATACACCTGTTCTTTCAAACTCCCCCAGGCTGAGTTCCGCTATCTCGATATTTGCCCGTTCTTCATCCGTCAGGGAAATCCCGGCATCTTGCAAAGCGTTAGCTGCGATCTGTTGATATTTTTTTATTTCACTTTGTTTTATCATTTTCATCTCTTTTTAAATTAAATTGATATATCAGCCTTTGACTTGTCTAATGAGAAATAATCCAGGCGGAATCTGGTCGATAATGCACAAAAAGTCCATTTTGAGCTTCTGTTATTGCAAATTTTTTACGTTAAATGCGAAACTGTATCTGTCTCCACGATATATTTCATGGTTGAACTGCAGTGGTTTATTATCATCAGTATAAACAGTTCTGCGTACTGACAGTAGTGGGGCTCCTTCTTTCACGTCGAGCATTTTACTGTGCTCGCTGCCGGCTACTGCGACATCGATTATGCCGTCGGCACGATGCGGCATGATGCCGTATTTGGAAATAAGAATTTTATAGAGTGATTCCACGCTGAAATCATGGTTTTCAATTCCAGGACAGAGTGCCCGGTTCATCCATGTCTTTTCCCAGCCAAGTTTTTCATATTCAGTTGACCTGATTCTTTCCAACATAAAAATTGGATTGTGTTTTTTCAAATTTAGAATTTTTGCTATTTCCGACGGGCAGGCTTGAATTTCCGAGCAGAGAACCTCGCGGTAATACTTTTTCCCCTGGCTGTCAAGATAGCGACTTATGCCGCCAAGCTCGAGAAAATGTGTCACCGTCTTAGCCATCGCCACTCGCGGGCGTTTACCTTGCTCCCTTATAAGCAGTCCTTCTGCGACTAATTCGTTTGTGGCTTGACGTACTGTCAGGCGTGAAATGCCGGCCACCTTTGCCAGTTGGACTTCACTGGGAAATAGCTCTCCCGGCGAAAATAGGCTTTCCGTAATTGCCCGGATGGCCCAAGCTTTTATCTGACGAAAAATTGGACCTGCGTCTGGTTTTATAGCCAGCCCTGTGGCCCAGTATGGAAGGTTTTTATTATTGCTCAACATGTATATATATGTTAGCGGTTTTCATTTTCTTGTCAAGCATCTTTTGCCTTTTCAATGCAATTATGGAAAAAATTTTACTTATTAATCAAAATATGCAGCCAGTTTTTGAATTGTGAAATTTCCCTAGCAAAAAGTTCTAAACCGTGTCCTGTCGCTCCAACTTATCGAAACGAAAGGCCCTTTGGCGAGAATGTCAAAGAGCTTTCTTATTTCCATATCAAGACTTACGCCATTGTCGCAATAGTTCAAACACAGAATTTCCAATATCAGACGTTTTGCGACAACGGCAATAGTAAACCACTTATTTTCAGCTGTTGTGAAAGTTCAAAGGCTTTTACGACAACAATGGTCTGCTTTCTGAGTCCGTTACGCGCTAGGTAAGGATAAACAGGCCGTAGCTTCGCTGTGCTGAATTTATCCAAATTTTACTCCCACTTTATATGATATAACGCCCGTGTACTGGTAATGCACCGACGTCTGGTTGGGGAAGTATTCCGCGATTATCCGGCCTTCGGCATTGCGGTCGAATTTTTTGTTCGGTTAGCGGGATAAGTAACACTGATAACTTTACCGGCAGTATTGCGGGCGATCGCTTACGGAAGCGACGCCGAATTTAACCAAAAGGATGTGGATTTTCTTGGGTTGGAGCGGAATACCAGCATATTTTTACGGTGCATATGTTTTGGGAGTTAAGCCACAATCTGATGGTTTCAGGATTTTCCATGTTGCACCGGCTTTTCATGTTTGCAGCAGCGCAAGTGGCACTGTTCCGACGCAGCATGGCAATATTGAAATTTCATGGTGGGGGGCTGATAATGAGTTTCATGGAAAACTTAGACATCCTGCTGCCATTACTCCGAAATTTTCTGAAGCTGCCTCCACGGCTAAGTGGGAAATTAGTCAGTCATGATAAATGAATAAAACGCATAAAAATGCCACTGAATGGTATTTATTGCAAAATCATTTCT
Source organism: uncultured Planctomycetaceae bacterium (assembly GCA_964536835.1). Classification (GTDB taxonomy): domain Bacteria; phylum Planctomycetota; class Phycisphaerae; order SM23-33; family SM23-33; genus DAONFI01. The sequence continues at coordinate 48,226 of CAZIAZ010000014.1, forward strand.
GTACTGCAAAATCTGTTGGAGAGCAGTTAAAATGCTTTCGGAAAACCTTTGAAAAGTAATTTGCGTTTTCATAGCCGACCTTATAGGCAATCTCTGAAATAGTCAGCTTGCCGGATTTCAGAAATTCACCGGCTTTGTTCATTCGCAGGTTGGTCAAATATGAAAACAGAGTCAATCCGCTTTCCTCGCTGAATATGTGAGAGAGATAATAGGGGCTGATATTGATACTGTCGGCAATTTCATCCAGCGAAACGCATTTGGCGTAATTCATGTTCAGATAATCCATCGCCTGTTTGAATATTTTCATGCGACGAATATGCGAAATGTCTTTTTTATCCGTCGCAGGCGATTGCGACACAACTGTTTCTCGCAGGATTGTCAGCAGAATCGTTAGAATCCTGGATCGCGTCAGCAACATGTCGAATTCCGTTCCGCCGTGAAGATCCATAATGATATTGCTAAAAATGCTGCCGAGTTGATTTCGGCATTTCAGCTTTGTACTGTTGACTTTTTCAATATTCACGATGTTCAGGTATTGTTTGCTCAATACCCATGAAAAACTGCAAAAAAGAATTTCGACGCCTTTGTCTATGTCAAAACTGTCACGGTGTAGAGTTTTCGGCGGTACAAGGAGAATATCTCCTTCGCCGGCATCGAAGGAGATATTCTCAAATATAAGCTTCACCTTGCCTTTATGAATATGGAGTATTTCGAAAATAGACGTTTCGTGCATTCGTTGAGCCCATATGGGGTCGAACTGCATCAGGCCCAATGTACGTATTTCGGGCAGGTAAGCATGTGCGAATTTCAACAAGATGTCATTTTTTTGGGCCATTATCTGATTAATTTAACTGTTTTAAAAATATTGTCAAGCATCTCAAGCAGGTCCATGTAGATATAACAAAGCAATAAATTACCCGCAATAGCAAATTGTTATTATTGACGGGTTTAGTATCTGTGCGATAATCACAATTGTTGAGATAAAAGCTGAAAAGCCCGTTACAGTCATACTCGCGAACCACGAACAATATACCGAAGGGACTTAACCATGATTGTAAGAGAACTGATAGTTGTAGTAGTGTTGATTGCTGGTGCGATAATTTCATGTAAAAATACCACAGGATATGAAAAGGAATCTACCATGAATACGCCGGAAATGACTGTTAAAATCGGTTGGGGTCAGGCTGATATAACGCCGTCTATGCCAGTACTTATTGCAGGGCAGTTTTGTGCTCGCGTATCTGAAAGTGTGCTGGATCCCATAACTATTACGGCTATGGCCATTGAAGGTGAGGATCAGGCAGTAATGGTGAGTTGCGATTTGGTGTGTATTCCTGATGAATTGCGTGATGAGGTGCGTTCCAGGCTGAAGAAAGCTGCAAATGGGGTTGATCCCATGAAGGTTGTTTTTAATGCCACGCATACGCATACCGCTCCTGAGATGCGAGTGGATATAAAAGATGGGGAAAATACTTCAAAAGCTGTGGGAGTAGATTTAAATGCGAAATTAATGCCGACGAAAGATTATATCGATTTTGCGGCAGGCCGTATTGCAGGAGCGGTGACGGAGGCATGGAAAACTCGTAAGCCATCAAAAATCGCGTTTGGCGTCGGATATGCGGTTGTGGGACGAAACCGGCGGTGGGTCAATACCGATGATGTTTCGTTAATGTATGGCAACACAAATGATGAGAAGTTCAGCCATATTGAAGGTTATGAAGATCATAGCGTCAATGTATTGGCCGTGCGGAACGTAAACAATGAACTCATCGGACTGGTTGTAAATGTGCCATGTCCTTCGCAGGTGACGGAAGGGCTGTTTTCGCTGAGTGCGGATTATTGGTGTGAAACTCGTGTGGAGTTACGGAAGAGGTTTGGCGAAAAAATCTTCATTTTGCCGCAATGCAGCGCAGCCGGCGACCAGTCGCCACATTTGATATTGAATCAGCGTGAAGAGGCTAGAATGCTTGAACGCAGCAGCGATAAAATGCAGCGGGAGCAGAAGTCGAAGAATATGGTTGCGGTGGCGGCCTGCGATGGTACAGGTACACAGATTTGCATGGCGCAGCGGCGGGAAATAGCGATTCGTATTGCCGATGCTGTCGAAAAGGTTCTGCAGACGCTCGGTAATGATTCTGATACTGCCGTACCTGTGAAACATTATGTCGAGACACTTGAATTGCCGTTGAATCTGTTGACTGAAAAGGATGTCGCCAATGCGCTTAAAGAGGCGGAAGCGGACAAAAAAGGATATGAGCAGGAACTGGCAAGGCTTGACGCAAATCCGCTGTTAAAAGAGCAGCCGCGATGGTATGTACCGGTAACAGGTGTATATCACCATATGATGTGGCTGAAAGATGTTGAGAAGCGATTTAACAAACAGAAGACGGCCCCCGTATATCCTGCCGAAATCCATATAATCCGCATAGGCGATATTGTATTTGCGACCAACCCGTTTGAATATTATTTGGATTTTGGAACATATATAAAAGCTCGTAGCAAAGCGGTTCAGACGTTTCTTGTGCAGTTAGCCGGCAGCGGCACTTATGTTCCAAGTTATCGATCTGTGAGTGGCGGCGGATATGGCTCAGTGCCGGCTAGCAATCCTGTAGGTCCTAAAGGCGGCCGAATACTTGCGGATAAAACCATCAAGATTATTGAAAAATCTTGGAAATGAATTTCTAGCGGTTAAAACTCGTGGAATCTTCATCAGGCCATATCGTTTGGCCGTCTGATGGCGTTGCTTTTATCTACGTTCAGAAACATAGAATTACGAAGGTCTTATTGAAAATCAGGCATATATTGTTTAAGGAGTATGAAAATGTCAGAAAATAAATTAGCTATTTTAGGCGGGCAGCCTGTCATCAGAGAAGGAGAAATCAAACCTTGGCCGCCGATAGACGACACCGACCGTAAAATGGTACTTGAGTCCCTGAGCGGGCTCAACCATACATACGGCCCCAATTATACTAAGTTTCAGGAAGAGTATGCAGCATGGAATGGTAACAAGCATGCCATTTTAACCAATAGCGGTACGGCTGCGCTACACATGAGTCTCGTGGCATGCGATGTGAGTGCTGGCGACCACGTTCTGGTGACGGCCTATTCATGGTCATCGAGTGCAACGTGCATTCTGCATCATAATGCCATTCCGATTTTCGTCGATATAGATTTTGACACTATAAATATCGATGTTGATAAAATCGAGCAGGCTATTACGCCGCGTACCAAGGCGATTATCGTAGTGCACCTTCACGGCTTAGCCGTCAACATGGACAAGGTGATGAAGATTGCCCGCAAGCACGGCCTGAAGGTTATCGAAGACGCCTGCCAGGCTCACGGCGCCCTGTTTAAAGGCAGGAAAACCGGTACGCTTGGCGACTGTGCAGCGTTCAGCTTCAATCAGAACAAGTGCCTGTGCACCGGCGAAGGCGGCATGTTCGTTACCAATGATGATGATATGAAATTCAAAGCCACGCAGCTTTGGAGTTTCGGCGAAACGCGTACCCCTGCGGAATCTCGTAATTATCACGCCTATGCACTTGGCTGGATGTATCGCAGCAGCGACATGGTGGCTGCCTTTGGCCGTGCACAGCTTGCCAAAATGGACGATTACTTCAGGATTCAGCGTGAAAATGGTGCTGTGATGAATAAAAAATGCGCAGGCGTCAAAGGTCTTATTCTGCCCACCGAGCCTGAAGGCCATACGCACAACTGGTATAATTATACCAGCCGCATTGATATGGAGGCTATCGGCTGGACAGGCGATCCGTCTCTCATGCGGGTTGCCGTTATGAAAGCACTCAATGCCGAAGGTGTGCCGGTGAGTGTCTGGCAGCAATTCATTCTGCCGGAAATGACGGTTTTCCGTGCGAAGAACGCATACGGCCATGGTTGCCCGTGGACGTTCATGAACAGTGGAGACGGCGTCGAATATGACCCGGCCAAATTCCCTGTCGCGACGCGGCACTGCAATACGCACTTCGGCATGACTGTGCCGTTGCGTGCTCCTAATCGTACGGATGTTGCGGAAAAAGTTGCAGATGCGTTCATCAAGGTGTTTGACAATATCGATAAAATCAACCCCGATGAAATTGCCAAATAGCGGAAGATTTTGTCGGTTGTTGTGAACAAGGGAGCGAACTAATGAAACTGTCGATGATGTCTTATACCATGGCCTGTCAGCCGGAATTTTTCAGCCTTGACGCCATGTTCGATTTGACTGTGGAATTGAAACTTGACGGCATAGATATCGTGACGCTTTACGACAGAACTGCTGCTGAACTCCGGAAAATGGCGGATGACCATGGCATTCCCGTGGTTTGTCACACGTTTTTCTCTCCGCTGGATGTGGCGGCTGCAGTGTCGGATGGGCATGCTGTTGATGTTGCAAAACGCAGTATTGAAGACGCCGTGGTTCTCGGCGCTCCGACGGTTATGATTCCTACGCTGAATAACGCGAAACTGCCGCGAGATAAAGCCCGTACCGCATGGATTAAAGGTTTGAACAAAGTCATGCCGTTTGCAAAACAGGCGGATGTCAACTTGACTATCGAAAATTTCCCTGGCGAGAACAGTCCGTTCGTGACGTCGGCTGATTTTCTGACCGCCGCCGCGGAAGTTGACGGCCTCAAGCTGACATATGACAACGGCAATGCCGCCACAGGTGAAAATCCGGCGGAATCGTTTACTCGCTGTTTTGATTACATCGTACACGCGCATTTCAAGGACTGGGATATTATCGATACGCCGGCAAATGGGTATAGCCGAATGCTCGATGGCAGATATTATCAGCCGGCTCTTGTCGGCGAAGGAAATGTTGACCAGGCAGGGTGTCTGAAGGTTATGAAATCCTCAGGATATTCTGGCTATATAAATATTGAGTATGAAGGCAATAAGTATCGACCCGATGAGGCTGTTCGGCGAGCCGTCGATTATCTTCGCAAGTTGTATATTAAGGTTTGATAATTAATGGAGATAATTATGGATAATTCAGGATACGTATTTTCGTTTGGGCCGTGGAACATTCACGAAGGCGCAGACCCGTTCGGGCCGGCAGTACGGGATTCCATTCCGTTCAACAAAAAACTCGAACTGTACAAAAAGCTCGGCTTCG
>CAZIAZ010000015.1:0-52343 GCA_964536835.1 uncultured Planctomycetaceae bacterium
CGCAAAATTGCTCGATTTCGGCGACGCCCATGTTTTTGGGATAGGTTCTAGTAATTCTCGATTGCCAGCATATTTCAGTGTCTGATCGCAAGACAACAGAAAAAACTTTGGAGAACCGCTTTAACATCACATTTTTGGGGAATTACAACAGAACTTCACTTTTTCGATGCTTTTTCAGGGTTTTCGTCGTTCATTTTTCGCATGAGTTTTTGTCTTAATTCTTCAGTACCCGCCGGCATGGGAAAAGCAGTATCAAAATCCACTCCGGCATCTTTGCATAGCGACATAAGAATCGGTTTTGTCATAAGATATGTATATTGTGCCAATTCCTGTTCATTCGACATGGAACGGAAAATATTACTTCGCTGGTCGACGTCAAGACTAAGGCCGAACAGCCCAGGCCGCACAATAAGCCTGGCCAGCACATTGGACGCAACAACCTCAAACGGCAACAACTTCATCCTTACAACCGCTTTTGTCTGATATATGTCATAAATATTTTTCGAAAATGTCATCTGTTTTTTATAAAGTTCCTGGCCACGGCTGCCGCCTATCAACCCGCGATAAACATACGCCTGCTTGAGCGAATACGTCAAAATCTGCATAACAACTTCGTGCCTCAGCTGAGATTCCATCTCTTCACGAAAATTGCTCAAAACAAATTGACGCACATCCGTATATTCCCATTGCGGGCCCTGTTTTTTGTAATCATCTTTCAAAAACTCGTAATAACCCTGGGCGGCAGACTCCCTGCCGTCGGCAACGAGCATGCGAATGGCGGAAACGAGGTAATTGACATGGCCGGCTTGCAGGATATTTTTGTCGAAGGTTTTGTCTTCCTTTTCGTTCAGCCGCATATTTATATACTGCATGTACTGATTCTGCGTAGCTTTCACGTATCGCAAGTCGGCAGATTCCATATAAACCGGATAATCCGGATTTTCCGGATTGTACCGGAGAGAAATATTGCCCGTCCATGTCAGCGCTTTGAGGGAGTTGAGCACATTGCGCGCGTTGTTAAGTGCAACCATACCGGCAATTTTTCCAGGCTGGCACAAGTCCATTCCATAATCGGACCAGTATAATCCGTGACTCATGGCGTTGCGCCAATCAAGCGGCGCATCATAACGCTTCATGAGCTTCAACATGTATTCCGGGTCCATGCGGAATTCATTCCAGAGTAATTGCGCGCGAACGAACGAAAGCAGTTTCTCTCGCGACGTTTTGGCAGTGACGTCATTAATAATTGCGGATATTTCCTTTGCGCGGCTGTCAGCGAGTTTCGGCGTAACTATCTTTATGCTCTGGACGGCAAAATCGAGGCTGTAGCTGTTGTACGCATCCAGCAGCGGCTGACCGATTTCAATACCGATTTTTTTCAGCCGTTCGGCATAGGTTTGACATTGCGGGTCGGTAAGAACTGTTGCGAGTTTATCTGCCTGTATCATCTCCTTGCCCTGCCGCGCCTTGTCGCGGTCAAGCGGAGCGGCGGCGATAGCTGCAAACGCATCTATCACTTTTTGCGTATCTTCTTCAAGCGACGAAGCACTGTTCAAATCCACCGGCGGTGCGCCGAGAAGATTTTGCATAATCATGGCCCAGCGTGCTTTATACGCATTATGTTCATCGTCGAGCATGCCGGCGATTTTTGATGAAAATATCCATGCAAGCTCCTTGTACAACTCAAGGGAACGGGGATTATATGAAATGCCCTGGTCGCGCAGCAGTTTGACGCCGTTATAGACCCACTGCCATCGCTGGTCGGGCGTAAATGTTGTTACCGATATGTTCCAGGCCATGTTCCAGGCTTGAAAAGCCCACACGCCTGGATGATATGGCTGCAACTTGCATATAAGTTCGGCAAGCTGATAGGCGTCGTAGTGACGCCCTTCCTGATGTGCATCCTGCGAGCGTATCCACAGGTAATTCACAAACAGCACACGCAAGCCGCCCGGCATTGTCATCAACATCGCAATTTCGGGATTGCGCCTCATCGAGGCCAGATTGTCGTCCGTAAGCAAATCCGCTTTTTCGGACTTTTTCAATATCGGGCCAAGCAGCAAACCTGAGCAGACCAATAAGATGACCGCCAGCAACAGACAACCGATTTGTATAAATCTCGAACGATTCATCAGACCTGAACCTTCGCCAATTCGCGTTTATTATATATCAGACAACCCATAGCAAGATAAATGAACGTTCTTACAATCACTACTTTTATGAACGTCACGCCGACTGCGACCCACGATAAAACCTTGCCGTCGACCAGCTTTTCAGCAGGAGACGTGCTGCCCAGGTTCGGCATGAGGGCGCGAAGAATTTCAACGACAAGGCTGCCCATGAAATTTACAAAATCAAATCCGCCGGCGGTTTTGCCCCACGAGAGGGACTCGCTTACCCAGTTTACCAGCAAACCGCAGCCAAGCAGGGCAAAACAGGCAAGGGACGCCACCGGAAAGGCTAAAAAACTAGAACAGAACACGCCCAACGCCGCCAGGAACGCCAACTGAAATAATATCAGCAGCAGCGCCCTGAAAAAATTGGCTTCGAACCCGCCCACGCGATAAAGCACCCTGACGTCATTCATCGGAATTATCAACGGAATAGCCGGCGCCGATACGCTCATAACTGATTGTGCCGGTTTTGGCACATTGGCGTAAACAACGTAAAAATCGCCTTCGCCAAGGCCTATCGCCGGCGCATTTATCGTCGTGACGGTATTCACCGGCCCTTCGCCCATGATAAGAACGCCATTGGGTTTTTTATTCGAGTCGAGAAACGCTATCGCACGAAACAGTTCGCTCGCAGATGAACTTTTGCCGGCAATTTTAACTTTATAACGGAACTGAATCGTAGGTTCGACAATTATCGCGACTTCGGCGTTTTTTTTGAGATTCTGCAATTCGCTGCGCTGCATGTCGCGCGGCTCGAAAACCACGTCGAAGAAAGTCTGCTCCATCCTTATGATTCTGCCCCTGATGCCGTTAATCTGTACCGGCCCGTTATAAAACATTTTGCTAATCAGACGCGTCGGTGCATTTATACGAAACAGGCCGTCTTTAATTTCAGCGATTTCAACCCTGCCATTACCATCGACAGCCTGGTCTTTGAGCGCCAGGCCTCTGAACTGATACAGCTTCTGGCCATTGGCTGGAACAAATTCAATCCAGGCCAAAATTTCCTTTTCCAGCTCTTTCTGCATTTTCAGTTTCGCCTGGTCGGCATTGTCGCCTGACTGTATTAAAAATTCCTGTAATATGCTGTTATAACGGCCTTCTTTCTGAAGCTGCTCTATCTTTTTATCGAACAACATCTGAATATCCGGCGGAACAGGCGCAAGTTCCTGTCTGGCCGTAAAAATTTCCGTCTCAACAGCCTGCCTGTCGGCAGAATTCACCGCAGGAAGATTGCGAAGATGCTGCAACAGGACATACGTAGAAAGACCGGCTATCGCCAACAATACCGCATTGAGCATCACCACGCCCAACCATCTGCCCAGCATATACTGATATCTCGCGAGAGGCTTGACGGCTAACACCATGACGAATTTTTGGCGAACGTCTTCCGTAACGACGCTGACGATTGCAAATATTGTCACGACTGACAGCAACATTCCAGTCAGGCCAAGCGAATAGTTCATGCATGTGCGGATTCGGCCGGCTAACGTACCGTCCCCCTGGCCCATGAATCCAACCGCAGCCAGTGCTATGACCAGCAACATGATGCAAGAGACGGCTATCTTCATCCGCAAACACTGCGAAAATGTCTGGGCAGCCACTGTGAAGATATTTTTCATGCCTGACTATCCTCATCTTTACCCAACAATCCGTCAATAATATCGCGGTCTGCGCTTGAATTATCGTGAGTCTGCGGTGTCGTTTCATCTGCGCCGGCGGCAGGCTGTTGAGCGTTTGGTTCGGCGGTATCTTTTTTTACAAGACTTTCAAGCATGTCGTGCCGTCTGGCCTGCTGCTTCCGGTTTTCTTCCGATTCAGCAGTCGTTTGGGCCTGTTCCTGCGACAAAACCCGCGATTTCGTATCATCTACAAGTTCATCGAGAAGTTTTTTGCCCTGCGCAGAGCCGGTGTCATTTTCATTGCCGAGAAGAAACTCCGCAAGTTTGCCGCCAGCCGTCGCACCTCCAGTTTTAAGTTTCTGTCTGCGTGCCTCGTCGACAATCTGTAAAAACAGGGTTTCAAGCCTGGTTTTCGGATGGCTGATTTCTACGGATTTGCCATCAAGCACCTGCATGATTTTTTCCAAATCCTGTTGAGTAAGTTCGTCGGTAATTATCTGCGTTTTTGTTTTTTGCGAGAGCATGTCTTCAACATTGCCTTCGCGTCGCAGTTTTCCGCCGTAAAGAATGCTCACCCTGTCACAGACATCTTCGACATCGCCCAGCAGATGACTGGAAAGTATCACAGTTTTGCCTCGCTGAGAAAGCATACGTATCAAATCCTTAAACTGCTTCGTGCCGATTGGGTCAAGCCCGCTGGTAGGTTCGTCGAGTATGAGCAGTTCCGGGTCGTTTATCAACGCCTGCGCCAACCCGATGCGTCGTTGCATGCCTTTTGAATATTCGCCCACGCGACGGTATGCAGCCGCGGAAAGACCCACCATGTCCAGCAGCATGTCGATACGTCTCATGCGTTGCCTGTGTGGCAGATGGAAAAGCTGGCCGTAAAAATCCAACGTCTCCCGTGCATCCAGAAACGGATATAAATACGATTCTTCGGGAAGGAATCCAATATTGGCTTTGACGTTTACATTCGTGGGATGTTTTCCAAACACGCTTATCGTACCGCGTGTAGGAAAAAGCAGCCCCAATATCATTTTCAGCGTGGTACTTTTGCCCGACCCGTTAGGGCCGAGCAGCCCGAAAACCTCGCGCGAACGAATGTCCAGGTTGAGCTCGCTGACGGCGGTCACTTTTTCACGCAACCAGAAGTCGCGGAATATTTTTGTCAACCCACGGATATGAACTACATTTTGAGTGGCTGTCATTGCTGTTCCCTGGTTTTACGCTCTTTTTCCTGTTTGAGTTTGTAATCGCGTATTGCCTGCTTTACGGCGGGATCGGAATTGATTTTCAAAATCGATCCCATTTTGCCGGGCGATAAGTACCATTTTTCGACCGTCGGCGAACTCATCAGTTCGTCATAAACGTTAGCCCACATTTTGTTGAGGAAAAGCTGAGGCGCTTTCTCATATTGCACATGGAGCTCGTCAAAACGTTTTGCGCGGCGTTGAGCGTTTTCTATGATAGCCGTTTTTTCGCTCTCTGCCTGGGCAATGATTTTACTGGCTTCGCCGCCTATCGTCGCGCGGGTGAGTATCACATTTATCGTATCCCATATCCTGCGACGGTCGGTTCGGATTTTTTCCAGCGCAGCCTTGTTTGCGGCAGTCGGCTTTTCGGCGCAGACGACTGCGGCATTATCCGCGGCGTTGTCAATTTGGCCGTAAAGGGCAATGAGATTATATGCGGGTTGTTCGGAACATTTTTGAACGTCTTCCCACGGCTCGCCGACCAGTTCAATATAGTTTATCGAACCGACGGAATTGATAAGCGTTTCTTTTGCGGTGGCGACGGCTTTATTGATAGCGGTCTGTTTTTCGCTTTTTGCGCGCTGGGCTTTTTCATAGGCGTCAAACGCACCGAGCGGCCAGGTTTTGGCATCAGGTTGCGGCAGCAGTATGTTGTTTATCACTATCCCATGTCCGCCGCCTTTTGAATCAAATCCCATGACGGCATCGATTTTTTTCTGCGCGAGTTCCTGGACCTGGTTCAGGAACAGTTCGTGATTATATTGAATACTGTCGGCTGTGCGCGTAGCGGCGGCTTCGACGGCTGCATCGCAAAGCACTTCACGCAGCGCCTGTTCCGGGTCAGCCAATACGGAAACATAGGTTAGCGGGTCAGCCACTTTGTATATGCATGCGAATTTTATATGGATGATGTTCCGGTCGCCGGTTATGAGATAGCCGTCATATCCAGGCCGAAGGCCCTGATTATTGCGACTCCGTGCAGATAGCGGCTTGAGTTTGTCCTGCGGCGTTTCGAACATCCAGAAAGAATCTATCTCAAGTTTTTTCTCCATAGTGGAGACTTTTTGGATTTCGCCGATTGGAAACGGCCAGTTATACACCAGGCCCTTCGGCACGGTACGGGTAACTTTGCCGAAAACTTTTACTATGCCCTGCTCCTGCGGCTCGACGCTGCCGATGCCCGTCGCAAGAAACAGCAGCACGAACAGCAGCATGCCGATGGAAAGCACGCGGAAACTTACCTTGAGTGCGTCGGCAAGGCTTTGCATGGCCGGATCTATCGGCTGATTCGCATCGTCATCGTCTCGGTCGTGATGGCAATGAGAACTGTGAATATGTTCCATTTTATCAGTCCTGTTCGTTTTACATTTATTGTTTATTTGTTGTTTTCTTTCCCGTTCCTGAAGCTTTCGAGAGTGGGTTCGGTTCTCATCCAGTCAAGTATCGGCAGCGTCTGGGCATCCAGCAGGAAAACGCTGCGGTCTTTTAGGCTGGCGCGGAGGCTTTCGACGCTGCGAAGGAACATGCTGAATTCAGGATCGGCATTGAATTTGGCGTAGGATTCAGCGGCTTTTGTTTCACCTTGCGTACGGATGTCGCCGGCTTTGCGCTGGGCGAATGCCAGAATTTTCTCCTTAGCCGACGATGCCCGCGAAACGATAGCCTCCGCAATAGCCTGGCCTTCTGCCTGATACTTGCTGATTTCCTTGGAACGTTCCTCGCTCATTGCGGTTATGACGGATTGGGAAACACTCTGCGGCAGGCCTATGCGATTGACGCCCAGGTCGGTAATCTCGATACCGTAATCGGACATCGCAGTGGCATTGACGTTATCGCGGATACGTTTGCAAATCGGTTCTATCTTCATGGCTTTTGGGTCGGTGTTGACAAGTTCATCCATAGTAACATTGCCAAACTGGCCGCCCATTTCCGTATTGAGCAGCGCGGTAAGAGAATCCTGCGCATTTTTTACAGTCTGCCGCGAACTGTTGAACTTTATCGGGTCAGTAATGCGCCACGTGCAGAACACGCTGGCCATAATGCTGTATTTTTCGCCGATGCTGAACTGTTTATACGACGAAACCAGTATCTGGTCGCGGCTGTCGTAGCGTATCATGTTTTCGATTGGATACGGCCACTTGAAATGCAGGCCAGGATCGGTTCTGCCGTCGATGACGCGATTGACTTTCCCGAACTGCGTGATTATCACGATATCCCGCGTCTGGTCGACAACGAACGCCACCGTATATACCAGCAATATTACCAATACCAGAAGTGCCAGTATTATGATTCCGAAATGTCTTTTCATTTTCCTGCTCCAGCTGTTTTATTTTCCATCTTCCATTTTTAGAATTTTTTACACGGTTTTGCGGCACGACACAGTTTTTATTTCGTTCCGCCGCCTATTGCTTCGCCCAGAATATTTGTCGTATCCTGTTCGAGATTCATCCATATCTGCAATTTATCGTTATCTATTCCGAGAACGTATTTCTGCATTGCAGGCAGAGTTTCGTCCAGCACATCCATATAGCGGTCAAATTTATATACCCGTTTACAGGCGCGGAACGGCAGTAACTGTCGCTGATATGCTTCCAGCGCGGTCTGTTCGCCGAGTTCCCGCTGCCAGCGGTAAGCCTGTGCTTCGGCGATAAGTTTCGCCGGCTCACCTTCGAGCGTATTGAAGTTAGCCTCCACTTCTTCACGTGCCTGCGCTATCTGCCGCAAATACGGATAATTAATGGGATTCGTTTGCGCGTTGACAAGTTGAGAGCGCAGATTTTCATAAGCGTTCCGGAGGTTTTCCATGCCGGGTACATCACGGCCGAGGAGTTTTTCGCGGTCTATTTCCTTCGTCATGGCGTTGACCTGCTCGGTGGCTTTGCGGATGAACTCATTAATAGATACTGTAAAAGTCGGCGTGCCTTTTTCCATGTTAAGCTTGTCAAAAATTTCAGCGCGGTAAAGATCCACAAAAAGTTTCATCGCCTTGTCAGGGTCGCCTGAAATGCCGGCGAGTATCTTGCTGGCTTTGGCTTGCGCCTCATAACGCTGCTGGTCCTGCAGACGTTCTGCCTCCAGGACTTTTTCAAATTGCGGAACGGCTTCAGCCGGCGGATGCGCACTGATTATGCCGACAAACAGGATTTTTACGCCCATATCCGCGTCGTCCAGTCGTTTCTGAATGAGTTTTTGCAGATTTGCGGCGGCTTCAAGACGGCCGGAGTTCATTATAGCCTGCGGCCGCGAAGTATCGTCGCCAGGCATTTTCGTATCTAGCGTCGCTGACGCACAATATTCCACCATCTCCTGCTCGGCTATGCATTTGAGCGTATCAGCGGCATTGACGTAATTGTAACCGTATTTGTAAACGTCCGTTATCTGGTACTGCAACGCGACTACCAGTTTTATTATGCTGATTGTGGATGGAGCGTCTTCTTTTGAAGATTCGCGGGGCGGCACGGCTATCAGGAAGTCCTGCTCCTCCTGCTGGGCATAACCGTGAACCTGCGTCCAGAGCACTAATTCCTGGCCGTCCGAAGTTTTCTGCGTTTCAACCATACCGCCAACACCGAGAATCAGTTGCTGTATAAGTCCGGTATTAAACCGTTGTGCAATGGCAATCGGCCAAGGCCATTTGAAATGCATTCCAGGCCCAAGCGTGTTTTCTTTCGACGGAACACGGCCCAGCGTTTTTATGACAAATACTTCACCAGGCGAGACTATCACAACGCCGCTGAGCAATATCATCACGACAAAACCGAAAATTATCAGCGGCACGAATGCGCGGCTTACAAGTTTGTAAAACCACGTCTTTGACACTTCGAAGCCGAACTGATAATTAAGAGTATCGGCGATGGAATGGCCGACTTTGCCAGGCTCAGCCACAAGGGCGAAAATGCGGCTATCATAGCCGGGCCGATATTCGTCGCCCGGCCGCCTCGGCCGGTAAATATCCAAAACAATATTTAAAACGCTCTCAACCGAATATACCATACCGGCGGCTACAATAATCCATGCCATTATCTGGTGCACAGCCGCAAATTTCGTAGTCGTACTGAAAAGACTCACCGCCAGCAACGCCAGCATCAATGCGCAAACGGTAGAATAACTCCCAGGCGCATGCAGCAGTCGCCACTGTCTGTTGGAACTCATGCCGACGGCGTATTTGCTCATTAGAAACAACAGAAACCCGCTGATGAGCAGAAAAATTATGCCTGGAGCTATCGACGTCAATTCCGTCTGTTCAGCCGTTCTGCCCATGATTTGCAACATCCAGACGCCGGTGGCGATGTAATATCCCGCCAGCAATAGCGTCAATATCGGCACAAGCCACTTCTGCATGAATTTCAGACGTCTTGCGGCAGGTTGAAATTCGGCGGTATGTTCTTCATCAAAAATCGTATCCGCCTGGCCCGATGCGGCTATTTCGCGCAGCTCCATTTCCTCCTGCCATGCCTTCTGCCTGGCATAAAACAGCACCGCCGTCATTACCCACAAGCTCAATCCGCCAAGCAAAAACCATACCGAATTCAGCATCGCCTGAGACCCGGTAAGCAGCCAGACAATTATCGCCGCAACAAGCACAGCAGCCTGTGTGACCGCGCCCAGTATCGCAACTTTCCTGCCTCTTGCCTGTTCTTTCATTTCTACCTCTTATATTTTTTACTCTTTTATTATTTTTTCATGCTGCCGCAGACTTTAATGCGTCTTGTCGGAAACGGATAACAACCAATGGTTACGGGTCATATAACCAATAATTTTCTTCTTAATGTCAAAATTCATCCGTCGAAATCATATTCAGCGCTTTTACGTGTCTGCGGGTTTTGGGCAGCATCAACAACAAAAATACCAATGCGCTTACGAGGCTCAACGTAAGGATGCCCGGCGTAGACTGTCCCATGAACAGCCACTGTGCATAAGAGCCTGCCTGCCACAGCACAATGCCGCGAACCAGTAAAATTCCGCTCAGTAACGTAAGCAGCCGCCACGACCATTTTCTGCCTCTGCCCAGCACGCGAGTGACGTACCACAACGTGCCGCCGCCGACAAACAGCAAACCAATCGTCACAAAACCACCCGTCGTATGATTCGCCGGCAGTGTGGCCATTATTACAGCCATAATGACGAATATTATGCCGGCGATACGTCCGAACCCTGAAAGAAGGCTAAGAGCAGACGGCATTGTTGACGATGCCGCCTGTGCCTCCATCTGTCGCGTCTGATACAGCGCAATGCCGACGAACAACACCGCAGCCGTATAACACGCACAGTAACACGCCGCCATGCCGACAAAACTTACCGGTATGGGTTTATTACTCGTAAGCGCATCCAGCGGAAAAAACACTGTCATATTCGGCAATAACCAGCAAAGAACATTGATAATCGGCGCCTCCCTGCCGGGCCCGACAAAATACTCGTTCAGCCGCGCGTTTATGAGCAGATACCATGAACCGGCGGCAAGTATCAAAAAAGTTATCAGAAGCGTCGGCACCTGGCCCAGCCGCGTACTTGCCGCAGTCGCAACCGCTGTCAACAGAACGATAGCCAAAAATATCAGAATCAGCGCAAGTATCAGCGACGGTTTTATATTGTCGTCGCTGAACGTATCGGCGATATTCACAAACTGCCAGTGAAGATCTATGATGCACGACAACCCAAACGCCACCGTCATGAACACAAGCAGCGCCATGCAGCCTGTTGCAATAAACGACCAGTTGAACATGTAATTCCCCAAACCACCAAGAATCAGGGAAATTGCAAAAGCGCTCACTCCAAAAATTATCACCGGCCAATTAATCGGCACCGATGCAGCCGACACGACCTTGTGCCTCACCGTCAGCAGAAAAACAATCGACATCAGATAATATGCAATCATTACCGCCAGCGTTATTCCGGAAAATTTTCCGAGCACGAATGTCGCGCGGGCTACTGGTTTCGACGCTACTGTAAGAGCGGTTCTGTCTTCGATTTCCCTGCCGATAGCTGACGACGCACTCAACGCTGCCGTTATAAATCCCATTATCAGAAGCGTGCTCAAGCCTACGTTCTCCATCATCCGTTCATCGGATTTTTCGTAATCAGTGCCCATCGTCATGCCGGAAAGCGGCAGTGACATGACAAGAATCGCGAACGTCAAAAATATCATCACGCCGAAAATCGGCTGACGTATCGTCTGGAGGAACGTATTTTTCGCTATGGCATAAAATTTTATCATTATCTGATTCGTTCAACTTTGGCGAGCTGGTCTTCGCCGGTTTTTTCATCAAGATGCAGATACTCACCCATTCTCACCAGCCGCGCCGAGTTGAAAATCACAACCGTGGCACTGACGGTATGCAATATGGCTCCCCAGATTGGCGGAATTTTGCCCAGTCCTGCGCCAATCATGAAAAGGATGATAAAGCAAACGCCGAAAAGCAGGTTCTGATGGACAACGCGGCTGGTGGCGCGGGAGAGTTCTATAAGGAACGGCAGACGTCGAAGGTCGGTATTCATCAGGGCGATATTGGCGGAATTGATAGCCACGTCGCTGCCTGCGGCGCCCATGGCGATGGACAGATCGCCTGCCGCCAGTGCCGGCGCGTCGTTTACGCCATCGCCGACCACCGCGACCCTGTAGCCCGAATCTTTCATCTGGTGCACAAGTTTCAGTTTGTCAGCCGGCAGCGCTTCAGCCTGCACTTCCGTACAGCCCATTTCGCGGGCTACGCGGCGCGCGACCGACCAGCGGTCGCCGGTTATCATGGCCAACTCTCTGATACCTTCGTTATGAAGGCCTTCTATTGCTTCCCGTGCTTCGCCGCGAGTGCGGTCTTCAAGGCCGACCCAGCCCAGCAGACGATTATCCTTGACGACGTACAACGTGCTTAATCCTTCAGGTTCGGCGAATTTTTCGTCTTCCATGCTGCGGAAATCCACGCCGCTTTCCGCCAGCCAGGAACGGCGGCCAACCATGACGGCTGAGCCTTCAACTTTCGCCGTTACGCCTCTGCCGGTGAGTTCCTCAAACTCCGTCGGACGGGTTATGGCGACTTTAGCCTTTTCGGCTATAGCAACCACCGCACGAGCCACCGGATGACGAGAATTCTGCTCCGCAGAGGCTGCCGTGGAAAGCAGGTCGGCTGCGTCAACATCAGGAGCGGGCATCATGCGGGTAACGCTCAGTTCGCCGGTCGTAAGCGTGCCGGTTTTGTCGAACACAAATGCGTTCAAATCTTTGGCGACTTCGAGCATCGAGACGTCTTTTATAAGAATGCCCAGTCGGGCGGCACAGCTAAGCGCCGCAACCATAGCCGTCGGCACTGCCACCACCAACGCACACGGACACGAAACTACCAGCATGGTAACAGCACGTTCAAAATCGCGGGTAAAATATAAAACCGTGCCGGCAATCATCAATATCGTTGGCGTATAGAAACCGCTATAGCGGTCGACCAGACGCATTATCGGATGGCGGGAGGATTCGGCTTCCAGGATAAGTTTGCGAACGCGGCCCAGCGTGGTGTCTTCGCCGGCACGGGTTACTTCGATATCCAGAGCGCCGCTGACGTTATTCGTGCCTGAAAAAACTTCGTCGCCGATAGCTTTATCCACGGGCAGAGATTCGCCTGTGATATTCGCCTGGTTCACCGTACTCTGGCCGTTGCGAACCAAGCCGTCGGCCGGAATATTTTCACCCGGCAACACGCGAACCATATCACCAGGCCGCAATTCGGAAGGATCTACTTCTTCTGTTTCGTCGCCGTCATGCAGGCGCAACGCTTTTTTTGGTGCAAGCTGCAAAAGGCTTTCAATGCTCGCGCGGGCGCCGAGGGCGGTACGGGTCTCTATGAGGTTTGCCAGAAGCAGAAAGAACGCCACTGCGCCGGCGGCTTTGTAATCGCGGGACGCAATCGCCGCCACCAACGCTAACGCAACCAATTCATCCATATGCGCGTGGCCCTGAACCATTTCTTCAACCGAGTGCCAAACTATCGGTGCACCCAGCAGGATAGCCCCTATCAACGCCAACGCACTGCTATACGGGTTCTGGCCGTCCATTTCCGTATAGCTGGAAAAAAACCAGTCGCTGGCATAACTTAAAAATACAAACAGGCCGCCCAAAAGAATACCTACTATCAATAATGTAGTCCTGCCTGTCTGTGCCTCCAATGCGTGAGAATCCATGTGATTCTCGGATGAGTGAACGTGAAAAATATCGTGGGCTGGCATTCATCTACTCCGATTATAACTTTTTTTAAAATAATGAATTACAGTATATAAAGCCCGCTTTCGCCTGCCGCGGAATCAGTTTTCGCCAAACGTGAAAACAATTACACTTAAAAAGTGTACGTTTCGAATCTCAACAAAGTTCACGAATTTTTCAAAAAATCAGTTTGAATTTTTTTAGAACCTATCACAAAAACATGGGCATCGCCGAAATCGAGCAATTTTGCTGGCAGCCAAGGTTTTTGGGATAGATTCTATTATTTTACCACTATATTCAGCATCCTGCCGGGTATAAGGATTTTTTTAAAGACAGCCTTGCCGCCAATCTGTGCAGCAACCTTTTCGTCTGCAATCGCCGCCTCAAATACCGTCTGCTCATCCGCGTCGCTGGAAACGGAGATTTTGGCGCGAATCTTACCGTTCACCTGCACCGGCAATTCAACGGTATTTTCCGTCAGCATCGTTTCGTCAAATGACGGGAACGATTCGTGCGCCAGCGATTTTTCGTAGCCCAGCACAGCCCAAAGTTCCTCGGCGATATGCGGAGCGAACGGCGCCAATACCAGCAGAAATTTTTCCGCCTGTTTTCTGCCGACGCGGCCTGCTTTGAAACACGCATTCACAAATTCCATCATTGCAGCTATGGCGGTGTTGAATTTCATACTCTCAACATCTTCGCCGACTTTTTTTATCAGCCGGTTCAGCGGTTTATCCAGCTCGCAGGTGTCTTCATCGGTCATGATAGCCGGATTGTCGTCCGTACCTCGAATCATGCGCCAGACGCGTTGCAGGAAACGGTGTACGCCCGGAACATCTCGCGTATTCCACGGTTTCGACGCGTCAAGCGGGCCCATGAACATTTCATACAGCCTGAACGTATCAGCCCCGAAATCATGAATGATATCATCCGGATTGACGACGTTGCGGAGGCTTTTGGACATTTTTTCGACGCTCTCGACGAGTTTTTCGCCGGTTTTCGGATGATACGCGCCGTCATCCTTAAAAACCACTTCCGCCGTCGGCACGCATATGCCGCGCGAATCGCGATATGTAAAACTCGTAATCATGCCCTGGTTAAAAAGTTTCCGGAACGGTTCTGCGGTTTTGACGTATCCCAGGTCAAAAAGCACCTTGTGCCAGAATCGACTATACAAAAGGTGCAGTACCGCATGTTCCGCGCCGCCGACGTAAAGGTCCACGCCGCCTTTTTTGTCGTCGCCCATCCAATAATCCGACGCCGCACTCCCGCAGAATTTTTGGGAATTTTTCGGGTCGAGATATCGCAGATAGTACCAGCAACTGCCAGCCCATTGCGGCATGGTATTCAATTCGCGCTTTGCCGGCTCGCCGCAGCTTGGGCAGATGGTATTGACCCAGTCAGTCGCCTTGCCGAGTGGCGGTTGCGGCAGCGCGGCGGGGTCGTCGCTCATGGCTGGTTTAAAATCTTCCATATCGGGTAACGTCAATGGAAGCTGACTTTCATCAAGTGCGACCGTGCCGCATTTCGGGCAGTGAACTATCGGGAAGGGTTCGCCCCAGTAACGTTGGCGGCTAAACAGCCAGTCGCGCAGTTTGTAATTTGTCGCTCCGGTACCGCAGCCGTTCGTTTCCAGCCATTCGGTCATTTTTTTCTTGGCGGCCTGTGTTGGCAGCCCGTCGAGAAACCCGCTATTTACCGCAACGCCGTCTCCCGTAAAACCCTTCCAGTCAGTACCGTCGGATGTTTCGACTACCTGTATCACGGGTAAATCGAATGCGGCGGCAAAATCATAGTCGCGCGTATCGTGCGCTGGAACTGCCATTATCGCGCCCGTGCCGTAGCCCATAAGTACGTAATCAGCCACCCATATCGGAATTTTTTTGTCGTTCACAGGATTGACGGCATATGCGCCGGTAAAAACACCGGTTTTATCTTTGGATTCCGTAGTACGTTCGAGATCGGATTTGTTGACGGCTTTTGAGACGTATTCTTCAACGGCAGTACGCTGGCCGGCAGTGGTTATTTTTTTTACCAGCATGTG
Source organism: uncultured Planctomycetaceae bacterium (assembly GCA_964536835.1). Taxonomy (GTDB): domain Bacteria; phylum Planctomycetota; class Phycisphaerae; order SM23-33; family SM23-33; genus DAONFI01. The sequence goes on from CAZIAZ010000015.1 coordinate 15,279, forward strand.
CTCAGGCGCCAATACCATATAAGTAGCGCCGAAAAGCGTATCCGGCCGCGTGGTATAGACAGTAATCACATCTTCACCGCCGTCGATCGCAAAATCCACCTCGGCGCCGCTGCTTTTGCCTATCCAGTTGCGCTGCATGATTTTTATCGGCTCGGGCCAATCGACTCTTTCGATGTCATCCAACAGGCGCTGGGCATACGCGGTTATGCGGAGCATCCACTGTTTCATGGCGCGGCGGAATACCGGATGATTGCCGCGCTCGCTTTTGCCTTCGTTGGTGACCTCTTCGTTTGCCAACACCGTTCCTAATGCCGGACACCAGTTTACTGGTACTTCCGACATATATGCCAGTCGCTGGTCGTCTATGAAATCGCGCTGTTCATCTGCAGGCAGTTCGCTGAATTTCAATGCGCCGACAGGAATGCCGGCTATCGATTCCATATCGTGATTGACGTCGTAAACTATTTCACCTGACGGCGAGACGAAATAAATATCGCGCATCAGGCGGTCTTTGAGTACCGATACCGGCAGAGCTTTCTTTTCAGCCGGGTCGAAGTAGCTATTGAAAAGTTGAAGAAAAATCCATTGCGTCCAGCGATAGTAATTCACATCCGTCGTCGCGAGTTTTCTCGACCAGTCGTAACTGAAGCCGAACATTTTTATCTGCCGCTCAATGTTTTCGATATTTTTCTCAGTCGTCACGCGCGGGTGCACACCGTGCTCGACGGCATATTGCTCCGCCGGCAGGCCGAAGCTGTCATAACCCATCGGATGCAGAACATTGAACCCCTTCATGCGTTTGTAGCGGGCTACGATATCCGTCGCGGTATAACCTTCAGGGTGGCCAACGTGCAGACCCGCGCCGGAAGGATATGGAAACATGTCGAGTACGTAATATTTGGGTTTCGACGAATCAAACCCATCCTGGCCGGGATTCGGCTGAACAAACGTGTTATTGTCAGCCCAGTATTTCTGCCACTTACTTTCAATCGTAGAAAAATCGTAACCCATCATTAACTCCAGAAATTTCAATTTGTCAATTGCAGATTGGAAATTGAATTACACTACACACCATTAAACGCTTGCTTACAATTTGCCTTTTGCAACTTTCAATTTACAATTCAAAAAATTTCACTCAAACAGCGCATTTACGAATTTTTCGGGGTCGAAAAGTTCTACGTCCTCGAATTTTTCGCCGACGCCGACGAATTTTACAGGCAGGTTGATTTCATCGCGTATTGCCACGACGATACCGCCTCTGGCCGTGCCGTCGAGTTTCGCAAGAAAAATGCCCGTGGCATCGATAGCTTTCATAAACGCGCGTGCCTGATTGATGGCATTCTGGCCGGTTGTGGCGTCCAGTACCAACAGAACCTCATGCGGCGCGCCTGGAAGTTTTTTTGCGACCACGTCGCGTATCTTGGTAAGTTCGCGCATGAGATTTTCCTGCGTATGCAGACGGCCGGCAGTGTCTACCAGCAGAATATCGAGGTTATGGGCGATGGCCTGTTCGCAGGCTTCATAAACGACGGCGGCAGGGTCTTTTTTCCCCGAACCCTTGACGATATCACAGCCAATGCGGTCAGCCCATATCGTCAGCTGTTCGACGGCTGCGGCTCGAAAAGTATCAGCTGCCGCAAGCAGGACTTTTTTACCTTCCGAATGAAACTGATACGCAAGTTTGGCGATGGACGTTGTTTTGCCCGCGCCGTTAATGCCGGCGACAAGTATGACCGTCGGCCCATTTTGTGCGAATTTTATCGCACGGTCGCCGGCTGGCCAATATTGCTTCAACTGCGATTTGAGAAATTCGATTACCTGTTCGCCCTGTTCTATTTCTCCGTTTTTACAGGCCGTCTGCAGATTATCTATAATCCGCATAGTTGATTTTACGCCGATATCCGCCTGGATTAACGTCATTTCAAGTTCTTCAAGCAGGGCGGCGTCTATTTGTCGGCCGGCAAGCAATCCGCGCAATGTGCCCAGTACGCCTGCCTTTGTGCGCTTCAGCCCCTTGAGTAATCTGTCCACCGCTTTACGAAACAACGCCATCCTTGAAAATCTCCTTATCCATCGGCTTCGTCGGCTTTAGCCATTTCAGCACCAGAATCTTCCGAACTCACGTCGCAGACTTCGCGGGCGACGGCATCGAGTACGCCGTTTACGAAACGCGGGCTTTCGGCAGTGGAAAATTCTTTCGCCAGCCGGATAGCCTCCGATATTACAATTTTGTACGGCAGCGTACAAAGACGAAGCTCATGTGCGCCAAGGCGCAGAATATTTCTGTCCACCAGTGCGAGCCGCGAAAGGTCCCAATGCCTGGCATGACGCGCCAGCAGCGCATCGCAGCCGTCGCGATCTGTCATCACTTCAGTGATAAGTTCGATAGCTCTTTTGACAATACCCGCAGCTTCATGGCTGTCGCGTATAAAATGTTCCACGAGCGGCATGGCAACCATGCCCTGCGCATCAAGGCAGCACAAGCCCTGCAACGCAAGCCTTCTGGAACGATGTTGAGAACTGCTCATTTCAACTCGCTTTTTTGTTATAACCTTGCAATCAGACAGACGGCCAAAACGTATCGCGGGTCACTTGCCCGAAAGTTCGCCCAGCAGGTTCACCATTTCCAGCGCCGCCAGTGCCGCTTCCGCGCCCTTGTTGCCGCTCTTGGCGCCTGCGCGGTCGATAGCCTGCTCGACCGTATCGCACGTCAATACGCCGAATATGCACGGTTTGCCGGTAGACAGGCCGACTTGCCCTATGCCCTTGGCGACTTCCGCGGCGACGTATTCGTAATGATCCGTACCGCCGCGAATAACAGCGCCGAGGCATACGACGGCGTCATATCGGCCGCCTTCCGCCAGATGTTTGGCGATAACCGGAATTTCAAAACTTCCAGGCGCCCAGACAACTTCTATCTGTTCTTCTTTCACGCCGTGGCGGCTCAGCGCGTCGAGCGCGCCGCCGAGCAGTTTGTTGGTGATAAACTCGTTAAACCGGCCTACGACAATGGCGAATTTCACGCCGGCTTGCGCCGTCAGTTTGCCCTGATATACTTTCATGTCGGTTTCTCCTGACAAATAGGGACATCAAGTATATGCTTTATCGACCTGAAATGGAATACTTTCGTCAGCCTGCAGCAGAAAATCTTGGCCTTCAATTTTTCAAATCCAACTGTAAATTAGAATTGCTCTGTTCAGTCGATTTTTGTAAATTGCATCATTGATGTCTCAAAATCAACCACAACCTATCAGCCAAGCCGCCAAACGAAAACCCGGCCCTGCCGTCGTCCACCTTCCGCCCGAACAGATGGACTACGCGCATCTCGTGCGAAAGCCGATAAATCAGCTAATAATCATCGCCCCTCTGCTGGTGCTGTTTCATGTCGGCAGTTTTTTTTACGGCAACAGGCTTCTAATGCCGCGATATATCGCCATCGCACTGCGATGGTTCGACATAAACTGGCCCGGCGTAGTGGGCATAGTGATAATTTTTACGCTGCTCTGCCAGCAGATAACGTCCAAAACCCGTTGGCATATAAACGTCGGCACTATATTTCATGGCTTGCTGGAATCTGCGGCATGGTCGCTGCCGCTGGTGGCGGCAAGCTGGTTGACGTCGCTGGCTTACGGTGAAATTCTGCCGGATTCGGAATCGCCAAAGGCTGAACTCTGCAGAAAAATCCTGGAAGCCGTCGGCGCCGGCGTTTACGAGGAATACGTTTTCCGCCTGCTGCTGATAGGCCTGATTTTACTGTTTTTCGTCGACGTAGCTGGTTTCAACAGGCTGAAAGTATCGATAGCGGCAATCATATTTTCAGCCGTCCTATTCTCGGCTGCACATTTCGACGAACAACAACTGCTGCACTTGAACACGCCGCGAATCGGCAAGGCAATATTTCTGGCGGTCGCTGGCACATTATGGGGTGTGCTGGCGGTGTGGAGAGGTTATGCAATGGCAGCCTGCAGCCATATATGGTGGAATCTGCTGGTAATCATTACGACCACGACAAAATTTTGACATATCGCCCGATTCTGCTTCATACAAAGTTTTCATACTTGTGCAATTAGCTTAAGTATTTATTATAAAAGAAGTTAAAAATGTGTGGGTTTGCTGGAGAATTTGTTTTCAAAGGGCAGGCGGACCTGGCCGTCGTCGAGAGGATGGCTGCTACGCTGAATCATCGCGGGCCGGACGGTTCGGGACATTATACCAGTGTCGACGGGCAATGCGCAATGGCGTTTCGGCGGCTGGCGGTTATAGACCCTGAAAATTCAGGCCAGCCCATGACCGATTCGACAGGCCGATATGTTTTGGCGTTCAACGGCGAAATTTATAATTTTCGAAAACTGCGGTCAGAACTCCAGCACGACGGGATTATTTTCAGAACCGACGGCGATACTGAAGTTTTTTTACAAATGCTCATCAAGTACGGAACTGGCTGCGCGGAAAAATTGCGCGGCATGTTCGCTGCTGTTTTTTACGATAGCATAGAGAAAAAATTATCATTCCTCCGCGATCGCATGGGCCAGAAACCGCTATTTTACGCTGCCCTGCCTGACCGAATCATCTTTGCCTCGGAACTCAAAGCCTTACAAAAACATCCAAAAATAAATGTCAACTACAATGCTTCGTTTATAACATCTTATTTAACAATAGGTTACATTCCATCGCCCAATACTCCTTTCAGTACAGTCAAAAAATTTCCGCCGGCTTGCCGAGCCGAAATTTCCGCATCCGAAAATTTTTCAACTTTTTCAATTTTTTTAAAATATTATTCTGCCGGTGAAAATCCATCTGCTCTGCCTGAAAATTCAAACGAGCTTGCCGGATTCGTCCGGGAAAAAATAATTAACGCTGTCGGCGAAAGGCTTGTGGCAGACGTCCCGTTAGGGCTGCTGCTCAGCGGCGGAATTGATTCTGCGGTAGTGTTAGCCGCCATGTGCGAACATCTGTCAGCGACATCCATCAAGACGTTTACCGCAGGTTTTGAAAACGCCGCTTATGACGAACGGCCTGATGCCGCTGCCCTGGCAAAATTTTTCGGAACAGACCACCATGAATTAAAAATATCGCCAGCCCCAGAAAAAATGCTCGATTGGGTGATTGATACGTACGATGAGCCGTTTGCCGACTCAAGTGCATGGCCAACCTACCACATCTGCCGCGCGGCAAGGAAATATATCACCGTCGCACTCGCCGGCGACGGCGGCGATGAAGTTTTCGGCGGATATGACCGTTATCGGGCGATGTATATTTCGCAGCATATCAAGCCGTTTCAATACCTCGCCCTGCGGCTCGCCGGAGCTGCAGTAAATTTTATCGCACCGTATAATGAGCGAAACCGCCTCAGAAGATTCGCCAGGTTCACGGAAATTCTGCCCTATCCGTTTTCGGTGCAATATTTCATGTGCCGCCGTCTTTTTGGGCCTGCCGACCTTCTAAAACTGCTTAACCAGGATTTTCTGGCGAGCAACGAAATATTCGTCGACGAACCGGCGGAATGGTTTTATGACCTGTTTGAACAGGGTAAATCTCTCAGTCATGCCGTCAACGCACAATATCATGACGTAGCTACTTATCTGCCTGACGATTTGCTGGTGAAGGCTGACAGGGCTTCGATGGCGGCATCGCTGGAATTACGTTCGCCGATGTTGGATTACGAGTTGGTCGACATCGGGCTTGCATTGCCGGTTAGCGAGAAGTTAAACTGTCGCCGTGGTAAGCTGATACTCCAAAAAGCTTTTTCAGACGTTTTGCCCAAAAACCTTTTCAGGCGTCAAAAAAGGGGGTTTGCCGTTCCGTTAGCAGATTGGCTGCGAAACGGGTTGAAAGAAGAGATGTTATTGACGCTGACGGACAAGGCTTTTCTTGATTTAAAAATATTCAATTCTGCCGCTATTGCGGGGTTGGTGAACGAGCACGTTTCCGGCCAGGCAGACCATAGTCATCGTTTATGGGCATTGCTGGTACTGGCAAAATGGCTAATCAAACCTCAATCCTGATTCTTTTTTACACCTCTACGTTCCTGAGTGTTCCACGTGGAACACAGCTCCTTATCCCATCCATCGCCAAATAAATGTTCCACGTGGAACATCCCATTCCGCTTGACTTGGGGTGTAGCCATATATAGTATATCAATATCAAACTTATACAATTTATTGCAGGAGTTCGCAATCATGGAACATAAAACGGCAGGAAGCAGACTCGGCAGAGGCCTCGATGCACTAATGGGTGAAGCCGATTCGTTCACGGCGGCAGAAACAACCCATCACGGCGAAACACAAACCGAGCATAAACCACAGGAAATCCATATAAGCCTCATCGCCCCTAATCCTAATCAGCCCAGACAAAATTTCGACGAAATACAACTCGAAGAACTTGCAAAAAGCATCCGACAGGAAGGCATACTCCAACCGCTCGTCATCACGGAAAGCCAAAATATAACCTCGTTCAAAACGGATAAACCTTATGTCCTGATAGCCGGCGAACGACGCCTGCGGGCAGCTCACCTGGCTGGCCTTGAAAATGTTCCCGTCATTTTCCGAAACGCTGACGACCGTAAACTCATCGAATGGGCTATGATTGAAAATATACAGCGGGAAGAACTCAACCCGATAGAACGCGCCCACGCTTATCGCGACTATATGGACAGATTTCAACTGACGCAGCAGGAAGTCGCCGAAAAACTGGGGCAGGCTCGTGCGACAGTGGCCAACTTCCTCCGCATGATAGATCTGTGTGATGACGTCCAGACACTGGTCGCTTCCGGACAGGTATCCTTCGGCCACGCGAAAGTTATCGCCGGCATCGCAGGAAATCCGGAATTGCAGGCGAAACTGGCTCATAAGGTAGTTTCAGAAGGAATGTCCGTCAGAAAACTGGAAGAAATCATAGAAAACAGCAAAGAAAATTTTTCAGACGAAAATAACCGGAAAAAATCTCCTCAAAAACCTGCTTATGTTATGGATATGGAACAGCAGCTTACCGAAAGCGTCGGTACGAAAGTTCAGATTCTCCCTGGCAGGGCGAAAAACAGCGGAAAAATTATTCTTGAATATTACAGCCTTGATGATTTCGACAAAATCGCTGGCCTGCTTGGACTTCAGCCAGAAGAAATCTGATAATACCAACACCGCTTTATTTAAAATTGCAAAAGTCAAAATTCTGAAATTAGTTTTATATGACATAACAAAATCTGTTATCAAAAAGTTACAATTAAGAATCCAGATGCCAATGATTGAATGCCTGTCTTTTACTCTAATAATATATATAAATATAGCAGTAGTATTAAAACAGGGGGTGTTGAAAGTGTTACGGAAGACGGCTGATAGATATAACTATTTTTGACACAAAGACTTATAATGACAGAGAGTTGTCTATCAGTGTGAATAAACTGTAAATAAGTTACGTGGCAGCCTGTTTATCAGATACGGTTTTTAATACTGATTTTTTATTGAACAGATAAATTAGAGTTTTATCGTGGGCAACATAAAAATTCTCAACAAACAACTGTCAGCTTATGCACATACTGCTAACCACCATTTGTTGAAAATTATTTCGTGCTTGCGAGATATTTTTTGGTAGCTTCGGTTAATGTTTCCATTGTCCATTTACGCTTGGCGTCGTCACATTCAAGGAGAGTGATGCGATAACCGTCGCGTTTGCAACAAAATCCGCTTAGCGGTACTACGCAAATACCTGTTGCGCCGAGGAGATAGTAGACGAATCGCATGTCATTCGGCACATTTTTGACGATGCGTTCGACTTCTTCACGGACGACCGGATCATTTATTTCCAGAGTCTGGCGGTCTGTAAGTACGCCGTCTTCGAACATGACGGTTAGATAAAGTGCACCGCAGGGTTTGTTGACGATTGTACCGGGGACTTTGGACAGAATGGCGACTGCTTCATTCGCACGAGCATCTATTGTTGCAGCTCTTTGTCTAAGATGTTCAGGGTATCGCTTATCTCCCAAAATTCTCGGAACAGCCATTTGCGGCGCGGTTGTGGAGCAGACTTCCAGCCGTTTTGCCGCCAGAAGTGAATTGATATATTTGTTGAAAGTTTCATCTTTATGTCGGTTGAGGACTTCTATCCACGCGCATCTTGAACCGGGCCATGGAATTTCCTTGCTCAGGCCGCGCATGACGATGGCACAAACGTCTCCGATGATTTCACTTAAATGCAAAGTTTTGTGGCCGTTAAACGTGATATGCGCATATATTTCATCGCATATAATCATCAAATCGTTTTTGCGGGCGATATCCGCTATTTCTTCCAATACTTCACGCGGATAGCATGCTCCGGTAGGATTGTCGGGATTTATGAGCAGGATACCGGTTATCGAATCGTTGTATTTGACCTTCAGGCGTATGTCTTCGATGTCCGGCATCCAGTTGTTATACGGGTCAAGTTCATATGTAAGATGTTCGTAACCGCTGTGTGCCGCTTCCGCTGAAGAGTGTGTGCTGTAGGCTGGCGTAGGGCCGAGAATGCGAGCTTCTCTTCTCAAAAAACCGTAAACTTTTGATACTGCGTCGCCGACACCGTTGAAGAAAATTATGTCGTCGGGCGTGACCTGGGCGCCGCCGCGCTTGTTGACTTCGTCTGCTAAAAACCGTCTGGTCTCTGGCACACCGGCAGTATCGCAATAACCCCAGGACTGGTCTTCGTCCACTATCTCGTGCATTATATCGCGTATCCACGGGACTATTTTTTCACCCTTCTGTATCGGGTCGCCGATATTTTCCCAGGTGATGTTCAGGCCCATATCCTCGAAGCGTCGGGCGACCTGTACGATTTCGCGTATGGCGTAGGTCAGAGAGCCTGCGCCCATATGAAGTATGTTTCGTCTCATTTTTTTGGCCTTTTCCGTCAATATTCTAATTCGGCTGAAGCGAATGGTGTCAAAATATCGCCAGCCTGACGGACACTTTTGGGCTATCATACAATTTTGTGACGACATTGCAACCGCTTTGCCGAAAATTCAATGGTTGCCGCCATCGGGTTCAGAATGTATAATCACAGTCCAGCCATGATGATAGCGAAGGAAAAAGCTGTTATCGTCAATGCTGACGACTTCGGGCTTAGCGAGGGCATCAGTGAAGGTATCCTGCGCGCGGCGACAGAGGGTATTTTAACGTCCACGACTATTCAGGCTAATCAGCCGCTTTGTGAAAAATGTCTGCGTTTTCTCAAAAGCGCTCCGACGCATCTCGGCGTCGGCGTGCATCTGACCATAAACGGCGGTCGTCCGCTCAGCATTGCCGGCCAAGCCCTTGCGGATGAGAACGGCAAACTTTCCCTGACGGCATCGCAGACGTTTTTGACGCTTTTTAAAAAACCTTCACTGCTCGCTGCTGCGGAAGCTGAATTCGAAGCCCAGATTACATGGGCACTCGACCACGGAATAAAACCTACCCATCTGGACAGCCATCGTCATTCGCATGCATATCCGCCGCTGTTCAAGCGTGTCGTGAGACTGGCAAAAAAGTACAATATTCCATTTATACGTCAGTACGGTGAAAAATTTATTGGCGAAGGATGGCCTGGATACGACCCTCGCAATCTTAAGGCACACAGAATATTGAACTTTTTTGGCTGGTACGTCGCTCATCGCTGGCCTTCCATGCGCGGGACTATCGGCACGTGGGGAGTGTTGCAGACTGGACGCATGTCGGCTGAATGGCTGGTTCGCGCAGCGCAGGCTGCGACGCAGGTTGACGGCGTGGTGGAAATAATGACTCATCCCGGCCTGACGTACGACCTTACGCCGCAGATAACACGCATGCGCGACAGCCGCCGTGAAGAACTAGACGCTCTTACAAATCCGGCGGTAAAAGAAGCCTTTCATCAATGCGGCATAAAACTCATCAACTATCGCGACCTTTTAAATTTTGTTGCAACGTAATAAAGCAGGTTTCACCTTGCAGCAGTTGTATGTCAGCTTTTGACTCAAAAAGCTGTAGTAAAATTGTAAAAAATTCTAAAACATTCAGAAAATAGCAAAAACTTGCGGGTTGATAAAATTCTGTTTGCAACTTACAATTCCGTCATGAAAAATGAAGATACATTCGCACCGCTTGATGTAGCTCGTCAGTTGCTGGCAATAGAATCACTGCTCGGCAGTCTGGATTTTCTTCCAGCCAGCCGTAATCCGCTAAAAATGCCCAAATTGCCTGCGCCGGATATTTTTGTCCAGCAGGCAAACGAGGCGAAATTTTCCTCTTCCGCCGTAATTATTGATGAAATACCGGTTCATCTCACGGTTGAAGAGAAAATCGCCCGACTTGCCGAATTGGAAGTTGAGGTCGGGAAATGTACCGGCTGCGAGTTGTGCAAAACGCGCAACAAGGTTGTTTTCGGTGAGCGGAATCCGGCGGCGCGGCTGGTATTTGTCGGCGAAGCGCCTGGTGCCGATGAAGACGCACAAGGCCGGCCATTCGTAGGCCGTGCCGGCGAGCTATTGACAAAGATGATAAACGCCATGGGCCTTCGTCGCGAAGACGTTTTTATATGCAACATGCTCAAATGCCGTCCGCCGCAGAACCGCACACCCAATCCGCAGGAGATACAGGCTTGCTGGAGTTTCCTCGTGCGACAGCTTCAGATAATCAGGCCGGAAGTCATAGTGACTTTGGGCAATCCGGCGACGCAGGGTCTGCTCAATACCAAGATGGGAATAACGCGGTTACGCGGCGAATGGCAGGCGTTGCCGGAAATAGCGCCAGGCCTCGGCGGCATACCGGTAATGCCGACCTTCCATCCAGCCTATGTATTGCGGAATTATTCCGTCGATACGCGCAAAAAAGTCTGGGCGGATTTGCAACAGGTTATGGCGAGGCTGAACCTGAAAACTCCCAAAAAACAGTGAATTAACTCAAAGTGACCGATTGACGATATTTTGTTCAGTAAATACTTGTTTTACAAAAAGTTACACAAATTGTCAATTTGACAAAAACAGATTGACAAATGATTGCCGTTAAATCGGGCTGTTTGAAGAATGAATTATTCGAACGCTTCCTCACCGCAGCCGACGGCTAGCTGCGCGTGCAAAACACCTTTTTCGCGGCGTAAGTGATTTGCCAGTGATTGTATTTCTTTTCCCGTCCCGCGAACCATTATCATTTCCGCGCAGATGTGCTCTTCGAGATGCACATGCGTATTTGCGAGTACCTTTCCACTAAAATGATGCTGTATGTCTAGCAGCCGCTCGACCAGTCCCCTGGTATGATGATTATATGTAATCGTTATCGTGCCAAGCTGCTGTTTCCTTGACTGCCAGTTCTGCTCGATTATGCTTTCGCGTATCAGGTCGCGGATATACTCCGAGCGGTTTTCGTACTCTGCCTTTCGTACGAGTTTTTCGAATTTATCGAATAGCGGCCGTTCAATCGACACACTGAATCGTACAAGTTCCGACATGAAATTTTCCTCTTTTTTCTGTCTGTCCTGCTTATAATACGCAACATTAAGCAAGTGCTGTCCAATAAACTTTCAAACCCGGCTACCCAATTTTTCCTCCGTAGACCACAGGCCCGCTGATGGAGTGCTGATAAAATATACTTCTTCGCCATCCGGCATCTTGTTATACCCGTTTTTCATATTTTTTATGTCATAGCGGCGTAGCGTTGTCGTAATATCGGCGTAATTGAAGTTTACGCCGCGAATTTCATTTTCCGTCAGATTACCAGGTGCGTACGTAACCGTGAATCTGCCGTCGGTTGAACCGTGTATGAGATGAGCGGTCGCGTGTGTGAGGTCTTTCAAATCTCCGCCATCCGGACATGCCCGCCAACGAGCCATTATATTCTCCGTGCCGGAATAACCGTATTGTCTGATTATCGCGTCGACTTCAGCCTGTTCGCCGAACCGTGTTAGCCCAGGCGCAATTATCAATAATTCTCCGCCGTCGGCGATAGCCATGCGAGTGCGATAAATCGCTTTATTTGCAACCCACGTACTGTAAAATTCGTTACCCTGCATGACGGCGACAATCTTTTTTAGCGGCGGAACAATCGTGATATTTTGTTTGCATGACGCTTTTGCGGCGGCAAGATACGTTTCCGTACCATTGCCTGCGTAAACACCGGTATGCACGAGTTTTCCGTCAGGATTATACGCCATCACCATTTGGAAAAAGGCATCCGGCAGATGTTTTAGATAATCATCCTGAGCCCTGTTGAAGCATGCGCGCAACGGCGTAACCAGGCAGCCGAGATTATTTTCTATTCCACAGCAGGCCGCCATCATGTGGCTGGCACATATCATGTCCTTGCCGGCAAGGCCGATGAAATAGTTCTTGTTATGGTTTGCAAATCCGAGCACTTCATGCGGAACAACGTGGCCGACGTTCAATATCAAATCCCATTTTTCTTCCAGCAGCATTTTGTTGAGCGAGACCGGAATCGGCCAATCTGCTTTGCCGTGTGAAACCTCGCGCACAAAATCCGCAGGCACTTCGCCGATGATTTTCGACCCGCCGCGCCAATCGTGTACGTGAATATGCGTCTGTGGAATGTCTCCGAACATCCACTCATTCTGTTGAGGCGTATGCGGAACATGCTGGCCCAACGTCGGGATTACATGTACGTCGGCGTAAGATGAAAAAATTCGGTATAGTTCCCGTGTTATCCATCCAGCACCACAATGTGCGCGCGTAATATCCGGCGGAAGCAGCAGGACGCGACGCGGGTTACGACAGATTTTGTTCAATGCTTCTTCAGCGAAATGTTGTGCCAGCAGCAGCATTTTTTCGTGTGATATATCGGCTGATTCTTCTTTAAACCATAGCATCTCAGAACCTTCTGGTAAAAATTTCCTGATTTCCGACACTACTCAGACGGCAGATTAACTTTGACATATTTTCGTACTATCCAGTCTTCTATGAATGTCGGCAGGTGAGATACCATGCGCCGGTCGCGACACTGTTTCTGGAAGCAGTACCGCAATTTGGGCTTTTTTGCCGTTGCTGCATGAACAATGACCTTTACGACCTCACTTACGTCTGTGCCGCCGTTAAGCAGCGTGTCAAGCTGCTGCAACTGCTCGTGATAAAAATTCCTGAACGGACTGTTGCCGGATTTTTCAATCCGATGGAGCAGGTCGTCTCTTGTAGAATTCCATATTTGTGTTGAAATGCCGCCAGGCTCAATAGCCGATACTTTTATGCCCCAGGGATGATATTCGCGGCGTGCGGCATCATTGATGGCTTCGAGAGCGTATTTGCTGGCTGAATATATACCCAGGCCAGGCAGTGACATCAATCCTGAAATCGAACTGACATTTATTATTCTGCCGCTACCCTGTTTGCGAAATATCGGGCCGACGAGCTGTATCATGCCCATCGGCGCAAGTGCGTTGAGTTCTATCTGCTGGCGGGCTTCGTTGAGGCTGACATCTTCAATCGCGCCGGCTAATGCATCGCCGGCATTATTTATGAGTATGTCCAGCCGGCCAAATTCGGCTATGATTTTTTTTATTGCGCCATGCCTGTCATTTTCGTCCGTAACATCGCCGGTATAAATTATGGCGGATTCTTTTTTGCCGGTCGAGTTGTGGACTGCGTCGGCAGCCTGGCAGAGCTTTTCCTGATTACGAGCCATCATGCAAAGGCGAAATCCTTTTTTAGCCAGTGCTATTGACGCCGCTGCGCCTATTCCCGCACTTGCTCCGGTTATCAATATCGTTTTGCCTTCAAAATTATTTTTTTTGGAAAACAGCATCTTTTTAAACAACTTTCTTTTGTATCTGGAGATATTCCTGTACGTATTTTCGCACGCCTTCTTCAATGCCTGCGAACGGAGCAGTATAACCTGCCCGCCGCAGTTTGGTCATGTCAGCCTGCGTGTGATATTGATATTTATCACGGATGGATTGCGGCATATCGACAAAGCGGATTTTTGACGGCCGGTTCATCGCCGCAAACAGCGCATTTGCCAAATCAATCCACGTTCTCGCACAGCCTGTGCCACAATTAAACAGGCCTGAAATTTCAGGATGATCATAAAAAAACAGCGTCACGTTTACAGCATCTTCAACGTAAACAAAATCCCGCTGCTGCATACCGTCGGTGTAATCCGGCCGATGCGATTTAAACAGTGTAATTTCGCCGGTCTGATTTATTCTGTCATACGATTTGCGGATAAGCGATTGCATTTCGCCCTTATGGTCCTCGCCAGGGCCGTAAACGTTGAAATATTTAAGTCCGGCAATTTTGTCGAGCACGCCGCCTGACATTGCCCATAAATCGAATTCCTGTTTGCTTCTGCCGTACGGGTTTAACGGGATGAGCTTTTTCGTGACGGCATCGTCGTCGCAATACCCGCAAGAACCGTCACCATATGTCGCAGCGCTGGATGCGTAAACGAATCTTGTGCCGTTTTTAATCGACCATTCGCAAAGCTCCTGCGTATATTGGAAATTGTTGTCATGCAGATAAGCTTCATCGGTTTGCAGAGTGGAACTGCACGCACCGAGATGAAATACGCAATCGACCGCCGGTATACGACGTTCTTTCATCTGCTTGCGGAAATCCGCCTTGTCCATATATTCGGTATACTTCAACTGCGCGAGGTTTTCCCGCTTGGCCGGGTGATTCAGGTGGTCAACTACGATTATTTCCCGCCAGCCGCGATTGTTCAGGGCTTTTACCACATTGCTTCCGATAAGCCCTGCGCCGCCGGTCACTATAAACCGTTTCATCATAGAATATAAATCTTTCGTGTTACTGTTTTTTAAAAAATATTACGATTAGGGTAACAATTCCAACCATCAAATCAACGATAAATTCCGTTGAACATTTCGCCGCAAAGATTGGACGGATGACTTTATCATGTTTTGATTACGTATCTTGCCATTTTGAGTTGTTTACCGAGTTGCTGGGATATGTGGTAATCTAGCAATTTCATGATTGCGATGGCCTGGTTTGGCGGCAGGTTGACTTTTTTGCCGGCTTCTGCGGCGGTTAATGCCGCAAGTGCGCCGAGTACGATTTTATCTGCCTGTTTTTTTTCTCCGCCTGGTGCGAGACAGCGGCTGCACAGCAATCCGCCGTAGCGAGAAGTAAAAAATACTTCGTCGTCATGAGCCATCTCTTCTACGCTCATGCCGCACGATACGCACGAATCCAGTCCACCCAGCAAACCTACGTGCCGCAACAACCGCCATTGAAACCATGCGAGCACCGCGTTTTGCGGCGAATCTTTTTCCGCCAGCCGCCGCAGCGTATTGCTCAACAGTGTAAAAATTTCCGATTGAGCCAAGCCTTCCGGCAACATGGCATAAACCAGCTCGATTGCGTATAAGGCTGCGTTCAATCGGGAGGCGTCTTTCCTGAGTTCACTGCGGGAAACGTTTTCACTGAATTCCATAAGCATGCCGAGGGTGTCGGAATCTTTTTTGGTATAAATAACTTCACCTTCGCAGAGCAGATCTATTGCACCGCCGGTTTTGCTTTTTTTACGTTTGGTTCCTTTTGCGAGCAGGTGCACCACGCCGTTTTCGCGCGTGAGAAAATGGATTATCTGCGACGTTTCGCTGTAATCCAGGCTTCGAAGACATATTGCTCTGTCATGGTATCTCATAATGTTAATATATGGTTGTAATTCCACAGCTTTCGATAGCCGATTAGCATCGGCTGCCGTAAGTAAATTTCCGAACAGTCAGGATACCAGTAACGCCAAAAAAATTCATCCGAATTTATGGCTGACCGGTTATAATCCGCACAGATGGAGATTTTTGCTAAAATACGAAAATTTTTCGATATTGTGTTGCACGTCGGGCCGATGGCTGAATCGATATGGGTAAACGTGTCGACGGCGGCAGTACGGCTCGGCATAGGAGTATTGCGGATATTTATCTTTGCAAGGCTGATGGCTGAAGTGGAAATGGGCGTCTGGGGAACGGCTACCATGGGGATGACCATAGTTGCGCCATTGGTTAATCTGGGCATGAACCAGGGGTTTGAACGATACGTAAGCGTGTATGAGTCCGCAGGGCGGTTGCGATGGTTTTTCCGGCGTGGATTTTTAGGGGCAATTACTGTTACAATTGTGCTGGCGATATTGGCGGCATGTTTTTATCCAGCCTGGCGGAAGATGCTGTTTCCGGTTTCTCTTGGTTATACTTCCTGGCGGAGCGGACTGCTTACGTGGCTGGTTATTGTGAACGTAGCTGCGCTTGGCGTGTATTTTTTATTGACGGGTTTTCTCGCCGGCCTTCGGATGTTCAGGCTGACGGCGTTTTTGGATTTGCTCTTTTCGATATTGACTACTTTTGCGGCTGCCGGCGTACTTTATTTTTATCGGTCTGCCACGGCTGTGCTGCTGGTTCATCTGCTATCGGTGTTAGCCTGTTTTTCAATAGGAACAGCCATGCTTTTCATCGGCTTGCATCGCGTTAAATCATCTGATTTTTTAACTGTACTCGATGGCGACGACAGCGGGTTCAAGCCTGCCGATAATTTTCTCAAAATTCTTTTGCAGTTGGGCCGATTCGGGTTTGTCGGGCTGATGGGAACTACTGTGTGGCTGATAGTGACGTTTGTGAGTTATTATTTGACGTATCTTACGGACGGCAGGGCCGTAGCCGGCAGGTATACGGTTATGCTTAGACTGGCTCAGCCGATATACACGCTTGCCATTGCAATCTGGGCTGTAATTTATACGCATACTGCCCATACGTGGCAGCATGGCGATAAAAAATTCGCTATGGAACGCATGGATGTGATGTTTCGTCGTGTAATGGCGATGGTTCTTGTCGGCGGCTGGGCAATTATTCTGAGCGAGCCGGCCTGGTCGCGCATATTAGGGCCGAAATATTGCGGCGCAGGCGGATATCTACCCGGCCTGTTGATGATGTTTGCCGCAATGAGCAGCGTATTGAGCCTTTTTACTTGGGGCCGTATTTTGGGCAGACAGTGGTCGATAGTAATAGCCGGAGCGGCTGCGGTCGTGTTGAACGTGGCGGCATATTATGCGTTTGAACGGTTTTTTATTACTAAAATGTTTTCGTCGCTGTCCGCCGGCGTGGGCGTATTTGCTGGTTCGGTGATGATGACCGTCTTTTATTTTACGCACTGGAAAATAAAAATTTCGATTCGCAGTGCCGTGATGCTTCTGCTGCCTGCGATATTTTTACTGTCGAATGGAATTGCAAATTCTCTTTGCGCGGCGGCAATTACTTTGGTGATGTGCTACTTTGCTTTTACTCCCGCCGAGCGTAAAAGACTTTTTGACTTAAAAAATTACAGCAATCAATCGCGGTTATTTTAAAAACCGCTTATGAATGCTATAACTCAGTTTCGCTGACGGGAGTTTCAGTGCCGACTGGTGACATTATTGTCGGGACGTCGTCGAGCAGTTCAAGCAAATTCTTTTCCCATGCGGTATATTCTTCGGCATACCCTGATATTTCCGTTTTATATGCTGCCTGGTCGTAGGGCTTGTCCGATTCTATCAGACGTATAGCCATTTTGCCCATGCGCCATATGCCTATGCGACGTAAGCCCAGATTCTGTTCCATGGCGTCGAACCATGCGGGGATTTCCGACATGTATTTGTCAAAAGTCTTTTCTTTGCCTGTGGATACCGTCATTGTAAGCATTGTCCGATAGCGTGCTGCATGTCGGACGGACGCACGGTTATCGAGCGGTTTGATGTCCTTGGCTTTAAGGCCATTGGCACTTTTTGTTATTTTATAGGATACTCTTTGATCCTCGGCGAGGGCTTTGAAGCCTTCCATCAGAATATCGCTGAAATGGAAGAAGACATCGCCTTCCGGATTCTCTATGAACCCGTAGCCTTTGGATTTATCATACCATTTTACTCTACCGACAGGCATTTCAGCCCTCCAGGATTTTTTGGGTAAGAACCGTGTCGCCTTGAGTCCTCCGACAATCTTGGCGGCCTCATGTACCACGAATCTGTTTTTTAATCTTCGCTGTTCTGTAAAAAACGTGCCTTTCTGGGCCATATTTTCAACAAAACTGGTTTTAAAATACTTTCCTGCAGAATTCTGCGGATTTGCCCGCGGTCTCTGCAGAATCTATATTTTGGAAGTTTTAATTATAGCAAAATAACTTACCATGTAAACAACCCTTTGACGCGCAGCCTAAAGCCGACGGTGAGAATCGAACTCACAACCCCAGCTTTACGAAAGCTGTGCTCTACCGTTGAGCTACGTCGGCAAACTGCAGGTCAGTCTCACAAAGAGCCAGAATACTATCAGTAATGGATTGAAAATCAAGCCAAAAATCAAATTTTGAGATTTCCGGCACACGCACTTTTAATTTAGCCGCCGTTACTTATAATGTCATTAAATCACATTTTTTTAAGGAAACTAAATATGAGAGAAAAAGTTCAGGAAGTCATCGACCAGATCAAGCCCATGCTTCAAGCCGACGGCGGCGATATCGAGCTTGTGGATGTAAACGAGAAAACAGGTGTAGTCTCTGTACGGTTACAGGGTGCATGCAGAGGTTGCCCCGGTGCGCGCATGACTCTTAAAATGGGCGTGGAACGGAAACTTCAGTCCGAGATACCTGGCGTTACGGAAGTTTTAGCCGTCGACTGACCTTTGTTGGCCGCGTGTAACTATTGCGGTTTTAGAACGATATGTCACTTAATCCCGACGTACAGGCTGATACGCCAGCCATGCGGCAGTACAGAACGTTCAAGGAGCAGTATCCGGATTACGTTCTGCTGTTTCGCATGGGCGATTTTTACGAGACGTTTTACGAGGATGCGAAAATAGCATCCCGCACGTTGGGCCTTACGCTGACCAGCCGCAGCAAGGGCCCCAATGCCGTTCCGTTAGCCGGCATACCGTATCATGCGTTGGACAATTACCTGGGCCGTCTGATTCAAGCCGGCTATCGCGTCGCTCTGTGCGAACAGATAGAAGACCCCAAAGAAGCCAAAGGCGTCGTCAAACGCGACGTTGTAAGGCTGATAACGCCCGGCACTCTTACCGATGAAACACTGCTGGAACAGCGGGAGGGCAATTATCTTGCCGCCATTTTTTCCGTCGGCAGAAAACCTCAAAACTGCGACTCGCCGTCTGTCGGCCTTGCGTGGGTTGAGCTTTCCAGCGGAGCGTTCTGGGCCATGCTTGCTCCGGCGCAGACGGCGCTGGATGAACTTGTGCGCATAAATCCTGCCGAGGTCATTTATCCCGAAGGCAGCGAATACGACCAGCCCAAATGGCGCGACCACGCCAAGCAGGTCATCGGCTGTGCATTTTCTTCGCGTGCGCCGTGGGCGTTTGATAAAAATTCATCCGTTCAGACTTTGCACAATCATTTTCATACCGCTACGCTTGCCGGATTCGGCTTCGATGAATGGGACGAGTCCGTCTCCGCTGCGGGAGCGATAATAGAATATTTGAATGAGACGCAGAAAACCGCGATGGGCCATATTTGTGAACTTCGCAGATTTGAGCGTCGCGACTATATGGCTATCGACGGCAATACTTTGCGATGTCTTGAAGTTTTGCGGACGCTGCGCACCAATTCGCGACAGGGCAGCCTGCTTGCGTGTATAGACCGTACTAAGACAGGTATGGGTGCGAGGCTGCTTGAACGGTGGTTGACGTTTCCGCTAGTCTGCTATTCATCGATAATTGCGCGGCAGGATGCGGTGGAATTTTTCATCTCGCGTCGAAAATCGCTCGACGCTCTTCGCGAACTTTTGGGTGATTGTGCGCAGATAGACCGCATAACGACCAATATTGCGATGGCTCGCGTACGGCCGCGCGAATTTGTTGCACTGGGCCAGAGTCTGGCTCTTCTGCCGCGCGTGGCGGAATATCTGGACGAAGATGCCGACAAACTCGAACTGCTGACCCGATTGCGGCCGGCGATAGAAAATCTGGATGAACCGCTCGCGCTTATTGAAACAGCCATCGACCCCGACTGTCCGAACGTGGTACGTGACGGCGGAGTGATTCGGAATGGATTTAATGAAGAGCTTGACCGGTTGCGGGCTATCGACCGCGACGGCCAATCATGGCTGGCGGAGTATCAGCAGCAGGAATCCCAACGCACGGGTATTCCGCTAAAAGTCGGGTATAACAAGGTTTTTGGATATTATATTGAAATCACTCATACCCATCGCGACAAAGTTCCTCCGGAATATCATCGCAAGCAAACGCTGAAGAATGCCGAGCGATACATAACCGATGAACTCAAACATTATGAAGCCGAAGTTCTCACCGCCTCTGAACGTGCCAAAGAAATCGAACAACAGCTTTATGAGCAGGTGCGGGTCTCGCTGTTGCCGTGGATAGAAAAACTTCAACGTGCGGCTGAATCGCTTGCCACGCTGGATGTGTTGAGCAGCCTTGCGCAGGTGGCGCTGGAACGCGGATACATACGGCCGGAAATCACGCAGGATAACGTGCTGAACATTGTCGGCGGAAAACATCCGGTAGTGGCGGAACTGCTGCGGGAGCAATTTGTGCCCAACGATGTTAAAATGGGCAACGTCAAAGACCGTCTGCTCATCATAACCGGCCCGAATATGGCCGGCAAGAGTACGTATATCCGCCAGGCGGCTCTTTTAACACTGATGGCGCAGACGGGCTGTTATATTCCGGCGGAAAGCGCGATTATCGGCATTGCCGACAGGCTGTTTACCCGCGTCGGGGCAGCCGACGAACTTGCCCGAGGTTTGTCGACGTTCATGCTTGAAATGGTCGAGACGGCAAATATTCTGAACAATGCTACGCAACGTTCGCTTGTAATTCTGGACGAAGTCGGCCGCGGCACGAGTACCTGTGACGGTTTGAGCCTGGCTTGGGCTATTTGCGAATATATCGCACTTAACATCAAATGTCGCACACTCTTCGCCACCCATTATCATGAACTGACCGAACTTGAAGATCTTATCGATGGCGTAAAAAATCTCAACATCGCCGTTCGCGAATGGAAGGGCGACGTGATTTTTTTACATAAAATCATCCCCGGCGGGACGGATCGCAGTTACGGCGTACATGTCGCGAAACTCGCCGGTGTGCCGAAGGACGTCATCAACCGGGCGCAGGCGATTCTTCCGCAGATGCAGGCGCAACTTGCCGATGTACTCGATATGCCCGACCTTGCCGACAAAGCCCGCGCCGCGGCTGCTCAGATGAATCTTTTTGCCGATCCTGCCGCGCGCATCGCCGGTGAAATCAGACACGCCGACCTTGATAATATGACTCCGATACAGGCTTACGAACTTTTGAGAAAACTTAAAGATGAATTATCCTAATGTTGTTTTACGCCGACGTTGCCGTTTCATCCGGGTTATGTTTTAAATTTTTTTGTCATGAGATTCTGGTCGGTTGCGGCTGGTTTGTTCCAATCCAGGTGATAAATTTCTGCGGCGCCGTAGCCTGGTATGACGAACGTATCTATTTTTGTGCCGAAATTTCGACAGACAGCGTCTATGATATTTTTATTTCGCCATGCGGGCATTTTGTCCGGCATGGGTTTTACACCGCCGCTGGTCTGGAAATCATCGCATAGGCGCACAGCGTATTCATATCTGCGTTCAAAAATATCTTTCGGTGTCACTTCCCAATTTTTATCCAGCGGAAAATAACCGTAATTAAATTTATCAGCGCCGATTTGCAGGATGATGTTGCCATACACTTTCGAGCGTGGGCCGGTTACGGAAGCAATTCTATCCGTCAGAATGTCGATATCGGAACAATGAAATCGCAACATTACGAACATGCCCGCGAAACATATCAGCAGATAGCTGCAAGCTATCGCACCGGCTAGCCATACCTTCCAGTTTTTAAGGCTGTGTTTATCAAAAAATTTAATGCGAGTTTTCCACCATATTCGTTGTATGAACCTTGTGAGCAACATTGCGAAAAATGGCGACAGCAACGACAGATAAACTGCGGCGGTATTTACGGTCGTAAACGGCAGTACCAGCGCGAAAACTATCGGGACAGTCCCGATAATTCTGTCGGCCGGTTTTGATTTGATAAATGCAGCCATTAGTGAACAGGCGTAAAGAATCATTAACGGCAGGCCTTTGGGCCATTGAAAATATCTCAGCCATCGGCCGAATTCACTTTGCAGAAGATATGTTACCGACCATGCCTCGCGCAATTTCCCGCCTGTCATCTGTGCCGCGAATGAAACGTTCGGATTATTAATTGCCGCGGCAACATAAATCAGGTAAGGCGATACCGTAATGATGAAACTTATCGCCATTACCAGTACTGCTTTAAAAAAACTTTCAGGTCGCCGCCAAAGCGTCACGGAAACGAAAATGCATCCGCAAAGAACAAAACCGTTCGGATGAGATAGCGAAGCTATGGCACTGCAAATACCGGCTATTATCGGCCACGCCAATTTTCCACGCCCGATTTTAAGCATCATCATTAAGAACAGCATCGCGAATGCAAGGGCAAAGATTTCAGGCCTTACCCGCCTTGCGATGATGAAAAACCACGGATTTACGGCAACCATTATTGCGCATAGAATCGCTGCGCGGCGTGTGAACAATTTGTGCATAATCGCATAAGTTGTACATACCGTTATTACTGCCATCAATACCGATGGTAATCGTGCTGGAATAACTCCGTAGCCGAATATTAGAAAAGAAATGCTGCAAAACAGCGGCTGAATCAGCTGATTCTGTAAAAAATGCACGTTCGTGCCGCCCCAGCCGTCAATCGCGCCGTTGCGTATGGAACCTTCACGCGCGATATTGTATCCTATGGAAGCCTCCCAGCTTTCGTCGCCGTAAAATCGCGGTACGGTTTTGAGATACACGACGCACAGAAGGAGCTCCAGCAATGCAAGCATTATGATATCGAGCCTGAAATTTTTTTGACTATTAATCATCATATTTGCTTTTCCTCAAAAAATTTTCAAGCGGACAGCCTTTGCAAACCGGTTTTGTTTTGCAGTATTTTTTCGCGACGGCTACGAGTTGGGCATGATAATCGTTAAACAATTCGGTGTCATGCGGCAGATTGTCTTCGCAGAGTTTTTTCAGGTCATGATAGTCAGCGTCTTTGTCGCACAAGCCATGCCTGGAAAAAACTCTTCGGGTATACGCGTCGATTACGAATGACGCCTTACCGGCAGCATAAAGTATGATACTATCGGCAGTTTCCGGCCCGATGCCGCTGATGTCGAGCAGTTCGTTTCTCAAAATTTTCTCAGATTGACGGAACATGTCAGCCAGCCGGCCATGATGATTTTTTTTGACGTGCGATGTGAAATTCTGCAATCGTTTTGTCTTGATATTAAAATAACCGGCTGGCCGGATAAGTTCCGCCAGTTCTGCCGGCGGCATTGCATCTATTTTTTGCAGCGAGAGACATCGGTTTTTTTTCAGGTTGGCGATTGCTTTCTCGACATTCTGCCAGCTTGTGTTTTGCGTGAGTATTGCCCCGA
This sequence comes from uncultured Planctomycetaceae bacterium, assembly GCA_964536835.1. Taxonomy (GTDB): domain Bacteria; phylum Planctomycetota; class Phycisphaerae; order SM23-33; family SM23-33; genus DAONFI01. The sequence continues at coordinate 38,686 of CAZIAZ010000015.1, forward strand.
CGCAGATTTCAAACGGCGTATCGCCGGGCCACCAGTGCTGATGGCCGAATCGGCAGAACATCAGGCGATACAACTTTAAAAAATCTCTGGCGGGAGTCATCGCCGCGCCCCGTCAGTTGTTGATGAAAGATATAAGCGCAAGCATATATGAATCCACTCCGAATCCGGCGATTACGCCTTTGCAGACCGGCGCTATGAGCGAATGGTGACGGAAATCTTCACGGGCATGGATGTTGCTGAGATGTATTTCCACCGTCGGGACGGCGACGGCGGATATGGCGTCGCGTATGGCTACGCTCGTATGTGTGTAGGCCGCGGCATTGAGGATGATTCCATCCGCGCTGCGCGATTGCTGGATGGCAGTCACGATTTCGCCTTCGTGATTCGACTGGACGAATTCAAGTTCCACTTCGCATTCTTCCGCTGTCGTGCGCAACAGTTTTTCAATATCGGCGAGCGTGGTTTTCCCATAAATTTCCGGCTCACGTGTGCCGAGCATATTCAGATTCGGGCCATTTATTACGCGTATTTTCATATTAAATTTTCCGTGTTTTGAATGTTATGATTTTCTAAAAAAAAACGCCAAAAAATTGACAGGACAGATAATCGTATTCCTGCTGGCCTATTTGCTATCATCCGGTGCCGCGAATTTCGGCAAGGGCGCCGTGTCTTCGTCAAGTCTTTCAGGCACATCAAGTTTTACCGGCTTGATGGAAGACGGTTCGCTTGTCGGCGAGTCTTCTTCCTGAACTTCGCTCAAAAGTTGCGGGTCAGGTTGTCGTTGGACCGGTTTTTCCACCGGCTCAATTTTTTGAGGAACTTCTTCGAATGCTTTTTTATCGGACGGATTTGTTGCAGGCAGTATTACCTTTGGTGCAGAGTCGTCTTCCTCTGTCGTAGCTGAAGAGGTATTCAATCCTGACGTTTCAACTTTTTTTTCCGGCTGCGGCATTATCGGCAGATGTTCAGGCGAAGTGATAGCCTTTTCCAGGTCCGTTCCTGCGGGGTTGTTTGCAGGTTTCGCCGGGTGTGTTTCGGTTTCCGTGGCTTGTCCTGGCGGAGATATTGTGATGCGTGCCATGCCGACGTTCACAATCTGGCCGGAAAGTGAAAATATGCAAGACGGCGAAAGACCCGTCACTTCGATTTTTGCCATGCCGCCCGGGATTTTTTTGCATTGCCATATTTTTATGCCGGTTTCGCCGTGCGTTTTTATGCCCAGTATTTCGCCGTCACGTTTGACGACGTAATAATGAACTTCACAGTCGTAAAGTTTTTCTCCGACCAGCACGGAATCCCACCCTCGGAAATTATCCTGCATGCCGTCCTGCGTCAGCAGGCAGTCGTTTTTCTTTACGCGCGCCGGGATGATTACGTCGGTAAACTCAAGCTGGCCTGAACCGCCAGGATTGAAAATCTGCGCGCGACGTTTCAATACAGCCTGAGTCAGGTCGAATACCATCAGGTTGGCGCTAATCTGTATTCGTTTTGGATTTTCCGCTGAAGTTTGGAGCATTCCTTCAAATTCATATCCGCTGCCGACCGGAAAGCCTTTCCAGGCGGCATATTCGGGATTATCGACTTTGCTGAAATCCATATCGCAACCGCCGACCAGCATCGCAACGCCGGCTAGCGCTAAACATGTTAACCAGCCATGTTTCATGTCCTATCTCCTTAATCGGTCAGCCGGCGAAAATGATGATAACCGGCTTTTACTATGTTGCTGCGTGAAGTCCCTAAGGTGTCTCTTCTTGCAGAATTATTCTTTACTTTTTCGCATAATATACTAAAAGTCATCTAATCGGGCAGTTTTGATAATTTACTTATCCTATATATCGGCCTGAAATATCGATAAAAATAAGTTTTTTATTCATTCTTTACAGAAAACCACGGGCTTAGAGCATTTTAAACTTGATATGCGTCATTTCTGCTGGCTGCAACATCGCTCTGCTGCGTCAGGCTGCATCGGAATACGGGCAGTATTCCTGCTTCGCCTTCCTTGCATAGCTCGTTTCGCCAACGCATAAAGTGTCGCATCTCAAGTTTAACATGCTCTAGCCGTGGAATTTGCGGAAACAGACAGATTCTTTAGGTCGTCAGGGCATAAATCGTGTAAAGGGAAGAACTTATTTTTTTACACTTTTGATAAATTGCGTAATGGCGCGGCTGGATGTAACCGTGCATAATTGATTGTTTGAATGGTTATTACAACCTCAACATTGCCAGATTTCGACGACGTCCATGTTTTTGGTGATGGGTTCTACAAAATTCTGGTTTTCTGGCAGAGTAGAGCGTCAGCCAGCACTATTGCCGCCATTGCTTCGGCGACTATTGCAACTCGCGGTGCGACGCAAGGGTCATGTCTGCCGGTTGTGGTTACGGTGGCGGCTTTGCCGTCAAACGTTATGCTTTTTTGTGGGACGGCGATGGACGGCGTAGGTTTTACCGCCAGCCGCATGATTATATTCTGGCCTGTGGATATTCCGCCGATAATACCGCCGGCGTTGTTGGATTCAAACCCGTCCGGCGACATCTGGTCATTTGCCTGCTGTCCGGTCATTTCTGGAAATCTGAAACCAGCGCCGAATTCTATGCCTTTGACTGCACCTATGGACATCACGGCGCCTGCCAGTGCGGCGTCGAGTTTTTCAAAAACCGGCTCGCCAAGGCCAGCCGGCACGCCGCAAATGAGCAATTCTATTATTCCGCCGACTGAGTTACCTTCTTTATTTGCCGCCAGAACAGCCTGTTCGGCTTTGGCGGCGAGGGCAGGGTCAGCGAATCGCAGCGGATGCATTTCGGCGAACGGTATGTCCGTTACCTTGGCGACAACGCCGCTGATAGCTGTGCAATAGCTGAATATTTTTACCTGCTCACCTAGTATCAGCCGCGCTATCGTACCGGCTGCCACCCTTGCGAGCGTTTCTCTGCCTGACGAGCGTCCGCCGCCGGGCTGAGGTGCGACTCCGTATTTCTTGTGATACGTGAAATCCGCATGGCCGGGACGGTAAGTGTTGCGTAAAGAAGCGTAATCTTCGCTGTGAACGTCGGTATTGCGTACAATCAGCGTCAACGGCGTGCCGAGCGTAACGCATTGCGAATCCACGCCGGAGAGTATTTCAAGTTTGTCAGGTTCTTTGCGGGGCGAGACGAATTTGCTTGTGCCAGGCCGGCGTCTGTTCATGTGCTGCTGAAGGAAGGCCATGTCGATTTTCAATCCTGCCGGTACGCCGTCCACCACCGCGCCAAGCGCCGCGCCGTGAGATTCGCCAAAAGTGGTTACTCTGAAAATCGTGCCCGTTGAACTCGACATGTCATATCTCCTGTTTTTTTATTGCTCGCGACAGTTCACTGCGGCTGATGTCGCTGACCATCCGCGTTTTGCCCATGCCTTCCAGCAACACGAAAACCAGTTTACCCTGGCGGATTTTTTTGTCGTTTTCCATTATTGTCTGCGCCTGAGCCAATGAGGGGCAACGCGGCATTTTGGGCACTATACTGTTCAGGGTCGTTTTTATTCTGTCGGCAAGCTGCGACGATATCAGTCCTCGCGCCAGTGAAAGTTCGACCGCGACAGCCATGCCGGTTGCTATACAGTACCCGTGGCTGGCCTTATATTTATTAAAACCTTCGACGGCGTGGCCAAACGTATGGCCAAAATTCAGAATCGCCCGTAACGACGATTCCCTGAAATCCTGTGAAACAACAGCGGCTTTGGTGCGAGCCGATTCCGCCGCAATCAGGCTGAGCAGAACCGTATCGCCGTCAAGCAGCGCGTCGAGATTTTTTTCTATAATTTCAGCCAGCTGCGCATTATAAATCAGGCCTGTTTTGTAGGCTTCCACGAGACCTTCCCGTACGCGCTGAGCCGGCAGAGTGGAAAAAGCCCACGCGTCCAGAACCACGAGCTGCGGCACAGTAAAACAGCCGATGATGTTTTTCGTATTTTCGAGATTTACCGCCGCTTTTCCGCCGACAGCAGCATCTACACAGCCCAGCAACGTGGTGCTGACGAGTACGAATTTTATTCCGCGCTTGAAAGTGAACGCGACATATGCGCCGAAATCCGTCACCGTTCCGCCGCCGACGGCTAACAATACGTCATCGCGATTGATTTTGAGTTCAAGCAGTTTTTGATAAAACCTCTTGGCGCTATCGAGCGTTTTTATTCTTTCGCCTGGCGGAAGAATATGAACGTGACAGTCGGGCAGGGCGGCGTTATATCTCTCGAGGTGAAGTTTTGCGACATTTGAATCCGTGAGAAGCACTACCCGTTGGCCGGCGAGGTTTTTCGAGACGACGGCTGGTGCGTCGGCGGTGGATATTACCTGCGATTTTTCACCTCCGAGCGAGGCTGTAAATTCGCAGTCAAGTTGCGAAAGCACCTTTTTGGCTATTATTTCCGCTGCCTGCCGCGGTGAAATTCCGTCCGTATCAACGACTAATTCCGCCGCCTGTTTATATAGTTTGACCCTGGCGGAAAAAAGTTTTTTAGCAGCTGCCGGATTTTGCCATAGCGGCCTTGTCTTGCGCGCTGCCGGCCCGACGCGTTTACGACATTCATCAAAAGATGCTCGCAGAAACACAACAAGACCACTATGCCGCATTCGGCGGATATTTTCATTCCGCACCACTATGCCGCCGCCGGTCGAAACTACCGCGCGATTCGCACTGGCGATGCATTTGAGCAGCCGAGATTCTATTTCACGAAAACGCTCTTCGCCGGCTAATTCAAAAATTTTCGTGATTGGTTTTTCAAATAGCGATTCTATTTCGAAGTCCATATCGACGCAACGCCGCCGCAATAGTGCGGCAAGCTCCGATGCTACGGCACTTTTTCCGCTGCCCATGAATCCGACAAGATATATGTTGCGCAAAATTTTTTTCAACTGTTCGCTCCTGTTTTATGAAAAACAGAGTTTAAAATATGGAGCATTTCAAATTTATTCAAACTATATTAATAACCGGTGCATTTAAAAAGGTTACAAGGTTATTTGCTTCAATAAACTATTTAATGCCCAATGCATTTAAAAAAGGTTGCAGGGTTATTTGCCATAATAAACTATTTAATGCCCAGTGCATTTAAAAAAGGTTCGCAAGGTTGAGTTTGGGCTGTCCAATATTCAAGACTTCTCCTTGCCTGGCAGGCCAGCATTGGCAGGCCGTCGGAAAATTTGGCGTCGCTTCTGGCAGCCATCGTCTGCCAGAAATTGTTTTTGCGAGCATAATTGATGTCGCAGACCATCTCGCAATTTTTCAAAACGACTTTCCGGAGCATATCGGCCATTTGAGGAGCTTCTTCCTGAGAGCTGACGGCTGAAGCGTTTATCAATATTTGTGCGTCGGCATGTTGCATGAAGGCGGTTTGCAGGTCTACGTTTCCGACGCCGGCCCATTGTGCCAGTGCTCGTGTTTTTTCAGGTGTTCTGCCGGCTAGTATGATTTCGGCGGCCGATGCTTTGTTCAGGGCTACGAGTATTCCTCTCGCCGCACCGCCTGTGCCGATGAGCAGGACTTTTTTGCCGGTCATATCTACGCCGGCGAGCGACATGGCGTCTAAAAATCCGCGCACGTCGGTGTTATAGCCTATTAGTTTGCCGTCGAATCGTACCTGTATTGTGTTGACAGCCTGTGCGGCGATGGCGTCGTCGGCGATTTCATCCAGAAAAGTCATGACCGTCTGCTTGTACGGGACGGTGACGTTTGCACCGTTAAAACCTTTTTCGCCGAGTGATTTTACGGTATGGCCGACTTCCTCAGGCAGTGTGCGCAGGGGGACATATTGACCGTCCATGCCCAGTGTTGAAAAAACCTTGCGGAACATTTCTGGTGAGCGGCTTTTAAAGGCTCTGTCGTCGCTGATTACGCAAAACTTCATCATTGCGTCAGCCTTTCCAGCTCGGAGTGAAAATTCGGATAAGAAACGCTGACGCATTTTTCATCTGAAATTTCGATGTCGTCATCAGCCAGCAGCGATGCACATCGCAGAACCATGGCTATCCGGTGGTCGCCCATGGAATTGCATTTTATCCCGCCTTTAAATTCTGTTTTGCCGGTGATTATAAGGCTGTCGTCTGGCGTTATTTCGATTTCTGCACCCATGCGGTTTAGTTGGGACTGGATAGCTGCCAGCCGGTCGCATTCTTTTACCCGCAATTCGCCGGCGTTTTTGAAGACGCTGCATCCCGATGCGCAGCAGGCGGTCAATGCAAGTATCGGAATTTCGTCGACGACCAGCGGGATTTCGGCTGGCTCGATTGTCGTCGGCAGCAGGTTTGGGGAGTATTTTACGCGCACGTCGCCGACAGGTTCAGGCGAATCGCCGGTATGCGTTACGGTGACGTCCGCGCCCATGCGTTTGAGTACGTCCAGAAATGCGCATCGCGTCGGGTTGAGCAGCATGCCGGTTGCTGTTACGTCGCTGCCGGGTGTTATGGCGGCAGTGCACAGGAAGAACGCCGCGCTGGACGCGTCGGCTGGCACGGCGAATTTTTCGGGCAGAACGATTTGCGACGGATTCAATATTATGCGGCGTTTGTCGCCAAAAATTTCGGCGCCGAATGCCTTGAGCATCCGCTCGGTATGGTCGCGGGAGGGGATGTTTTCGATAATCGTCGTCGTACCTTTAGCCGTCAAGCCGGCGAGCAGTATCGCACTTTTCAGTTGTGCGCTGGCGACCGGCAGTTCGTATTCGATTCCTTCCAGAGATTCGCCAGTGACGGTTATCGGGCATTTGCCGTTGGTTGTCTGTAGTTCGCCGCCCATCATTTTCAACGGCGAGACGATACGTTCCATAGGCCGGCGACGCAGATATTGGTCGCCGTCAAGTTCAAACCGTCCGATTCTGCCGGCGAGGAGGCCGCATAGCAGGCGCATGGTTGTGCCGGAATTGCCGCAGTCGATATGGCCGGAGTTCAGGTGTCTGTTTGCCGCTCCATGAATGATGAGAGCGTCGCCGGCTTGCGTGATTGTACAACCGAGTTTTTTTACGGCATTTAAAGACGACGTACAATCGTCGCATGGCGAATAATTTGTAACGGCGGCAGAGCCTTCCGCCGCAAGTGCAAACAATGCAATGCGGTGACTGATGGATTTATCGCCCGGCGGCGTGAATTTTCCCGATAGTTTTTTCATAAATTTCTCAAAATATGCGTCAAGACAAAAAAACGCTCACAATCCGTGCGACGAGGGTTTCTCAACCTTTTTATGTCGAGCCGAAGCGACAAGGCCTGTCGCGATTGCCGGACCAGCCGTGTCGCACGACGAAACCGCTCTTATTAACATGCCGAAAAATTGACTTTAAACGGGTTTTTCCAGCCTTTTTTCACGATGACAAGGATATTCCCCGACCAGCCGCCAGTCAAGAATTTTATCGCTTTTTGACTTAGAACGCCTAACAAAACGATATTGCATTCGGCTTGTTGGTTGAATGTCTGGCGGCGTCAGGCTGCATCGCAAGCCCTATAAGGCTATCTGCTTCGCCTTCCTTGCCAGCCAATCAACCAACTACGCCTCGGTGCGACATCTCATTTTGTTAGACGCTCTTAATGACTAACGGAGATTTTATTGACATATCTACTGCTGAGCCTATCATTGTCAACAGGAAGTTTTTGAATGATTTACTGGCCTTTTCATATGAAAGGTTTTGGAAACAATGCCATCAACTCAACCGCCGCAAATAGCCGTAATTGCCGGAGGAGGGCCGGCTGGATTGACGGCAGCCTACGAACTGCTTTGCAATAAAGATGCGAATATCAAACCTGTCGTTTTTGAAAAACTTCCGATTATGGGCGGCATATCGCGAACGATTGATTACAGGGGCAATCGCATGGATATCGGCGGCCACCGGTTCTTCTCCAAGTCGGACGCGGTCATGGACTGGTGGCTGAAAATTCTGCCGTTGCAGAACGAAAATCGCAATCCCGAAAAAATCGATGAAGTCATGTTGCAGCGCAGCAGGAAGTCCCGCATTCTCTGGATGCGGAAACTTTTTGATTATCCGCTGACGCTCGGCGGCAGTACGTTGCGAAAACTGGGGATTTTACGAACATTGAGAATCGGCCTGAGCTATATTCGTGCTGCTATATTTCGACGCAAGCCTGAAGTGACGCTGGAGGATTTTTTCATCAATCGTTTTGGCGTCGTTTTATACAAGCTGTTCTTCCGCGATTACACGGAGAAGGTCTGGGGCATGCCGTGCAATAAGATTTCCGCAGCGTGGGGGGCGCAGCGAGTTAAAGGCGTATCGGTAACAAAAGCCCTGCTTCACGCCGTCAGACAAATTTTCGTCTTTAAAAAAACCTCTTCCGACGATATTCGACAAAAAAATGTGGAAACGTCTCTTATCGACAGATTTTTGTATCCTAAATTCGGGCCGGGCCAGCTTTGGGAACTGGTTGCAAAACGCGTGACGGAAATGGGCGGAGAAATTTTGCGTAATTGGGAGATTGTCGGCATAAAAACCGACGGCCAAATAGTTACCGGCGTATGTGCCAGGGGAGCGGACGGCGAGATAAAAAATTTTGAGTGCGATTATCTGCTCTCGTCGCTGCCGCTGAAGGATCTTGTCGAATCGATGGATTGCGACGTGCCGGCGGAGATTGGGGAAATCGCAACCGGCCTGGCGTATCGTGATTTTGTCACGGTCGGCCTGCTGGCGAAAGATTTTCTACTCAAAGACTCAGAAAATCCCCCCAAAATCGTTGCCGACAACTGGATATACATTCAGGAGTCCGACATAAAAGCCGGCCGCCTGCAGTTGTTCAATAACTGGAGTCCGTATATGGTTGCCAGAGCTGACCAGGTTTGGATAGGGTTGGAATATTTCTGCCAGGAAGGCGATGAATTCTGGAATCGCAGCGACGCGGAACTGCTGGAGCTTGCAAAGTGTGAAATGGACAAATGCGGAATCATTCGGCCGGCGGATGTGCTTGACGGCGTGGTGGTTCGCGTTCAGAAGGCTTATCCGGCATATTTTGGAACATATGACCGAATAGACGTGTTGCGTCAGTATCTGGATTCGTACAAAAATCTTTTCTGTATCGGCAGAAACGGCCAACATAGATACAATAACATGGATCATTCAATGCTCACCGCCATGCAAGCCGTCAAAAATGTTATTGCAGGCAATACCGATAAGTCAAACATCTGGGCCGTCAATACGGAGCAGGCATACCATGAGTCAAAATGACAGCGTACCGGATACTGTGATTAATCGTAAGTATATTGCGGCAGGTGCGGTTTTTTGTGTGGCGGCGGCAGCTTTCTTTTTGTTTTCAAGGCCACTGCAGATAGATGAGGCGGAATTTTATCAGACGTCGTGGCTGATGTCGCAGGGCAAGTGCATTTACAGAGATTTTTTTCAGCATCATAATCCGTTAGCTTATTGGCTGTATATTCCGTTCATAAAAGCTGTACCACATGAAGTAACGCCGAATACGCTTTTTTTGCTGCGATTGCCCAACCTGTTTGTAATGTTTTTAACGTTGGCATGCCTGTTCAGACTTTTTTGTAAAATATTCACTCCCGCCGTAGCGATGCTAGGGATATTTTTTCTGGCAACATGGCCGACATATCTGACGGCCTCCATTTTCATCCGGCCGGACAGCCTTATGAATTTTTGCATTATTTTGGGCCTTTACGTTATCTGCCCCGATAATTCATTCGGCGCCGGTACGGGCAGATGGCTGTTTTGCGGACTGCTTATGGGGATGGCATTCTGTCTGCTGCAGAAAGCGATTCCTTTTGCCGGCGTTTTGTTTTTGATTCTGCTGGAGCGGGTTTGTCTGAAAAAAGAGACTTGGAAAACAATACCGGCTTTTCTGTGTGGAATGATGCTGATAGGCGGCGTATTCATTTTAATGGTATGCAAATTTTACGGATGGAATATATATGAAACGTGTTGCTGGAAATTCAATATGGTTTTGCCGCAACATGATATTTTCGGCGCAAGACGTGTTTTTACGGAATGGGCGTATATCATGTTGTACGCATTTATTCCGCTGTGGGGATTGTTGGGGATTTTTATGGCGATTCGGCGGGGCATAGCGCGTGAATTTGCCTTTTTTGCCCTGGTTGGCGGATACGCGTCGTTTATTTTTTCGCCGTTTTGCCTTCATCAGTATGCGGTGTTCATGATGATTTCGTCGGCTCCTTTTGCGGCGATGGCGGTATTGGCTGTTTATTCAAAATACGGCAGAAAATTTTTGATGGCATTTATCGTCGTATCGGTTCTGTTCATGAGCTTGTATTTTTACAAAACTGCGGATAAGTTTTCAATAAATCGTAATCAGTGGGCGATTCAGAAAAAAATAAATGCGGTCCAACCGGAGAAACAATGCATATTGGCCTCTTTCTTTTACCTGTTCAGCGAATTGCCCGATTATATCTGGTTTAACTGGAATTATACTTTGCCGGCGTGGCGCATGGTTGAACCTTCCGACCCCAGATATCATGCGAAGGACTATATTGAAATCGTCAGATTGCATAGGCCGGTCTTGATAGAAACGGCGTTTACTGCAACGCCGGCGGAAGAATTGAAAAAAGCCGGCTATCGCAAACCTGCCAGCCGATATAAATTCGTAACCAGCCTCTGGTATAATCCGGATATCATATCATTGGAAGATTAAATCTTTTGAGGATTGCGCTAAGAACGATTCTCAAAATGTTCTTTGATGTTTTTTCGTGTTACGGGCGAGATTACTCCGCGTTCAGTTATGATTCCCTCTATCAGTTCAGCCGGCGTAACGTCAAAAGCTGGTGAGTATGTGGCGATGTCGTCCGGCGCGGTCTGTTTGCCAAACCCGTTGGTGATTTCCGCCGCCGCCCGCTGTTCGATTGGAATTTCGTTGCCGGAACTGAGCGTCATATCGAACGTGCTGTAGGGGGCCGCTACGTAGAACGGGATATTGTGATATCTGGCGACGATGGCAAGCTGGTATGTGCCGATTTTATTTGCAGTATCGCCGTTTGCCGCGATTCTGTCCGCACCCACCACCGCCATGCCGACTTTGCCTTCTTTCATGACCTGAGCCGCCATGTTATCGGTAATTACGCACGCGTCTATGCCGCCGCGTTGCAACTCCCATGCCGTCAGGCGGCTGCCCTGCAACAGTGGCCTGGTTTCATCGCAAAAAACCCTGAATTTGTGGCCAAGTCTGCTGGCGAGGTACATGCCCGCCGTCGCCGTGCCAATGCCGCCGGTAGCTAAGGCGCCTGCATTGCAGTGCGTCAATATTCCACTATGCCGCATGATTATCGGCACGGCATTTTTGCCGATGTCGAAACATAACCGCGCGTCTTCAGCGTGAATTGCGAGGGCTTCGTCCAGCATTGCCTTGCGGATTTTTGACGGCTCGGCGGTGTTGGCCGCTGCGCGTTGTGCGCAAGCCGATACCCGCCTCAACGCCCAGCCGAGGTTGACTGCCGTCGGCCGCGACCCGTTCAAATAGTCAGCCGCCCGCTGCATGTCAGCCAAAAAAGTCGCCGGATTACTGAACGATTCGCACGCCTGCACAAGTCCGTAACCTCCTGCTACGCCGATGGCTGGAGCGCCGCGAACCACCAGTCGGTAAATTGCGTCGTAGACGTCCTTTACGTTTTGACAGATAAAATATTCCAACCCGCACGGCAGCATAGTCTGGTCGAGAAGCACGAGTTTTCCACTGTTGCAGTCGCCTTCCCAATGAACCACATCGGCCGGCTGGTGGATATCTGCGGCGTTAATTTCCGATAAGCTTTTCATATTGAAATCCTGAAAAACAAGATAAAAGAACGGGGAACTCTGGAAGTAATTATAAAAAATCGCGATAAACCATCAAGCAGATTCGTTTGCAAATGGTGTCAAAGCGATTTTTAAGTTAACAGCACCAGCTTTAGCTGGTAGAAAATTCACAAATGGTTTCCTTCTAAATAACTACTGCCAGCGTACGTAAATCGTTGCTTCCAATAAAAATATTAAACTTTCGATTCCCGTAATGCCGATTAAATCAGATATGCTGCTAGAGGTCGTTCTCAATTAGGCTGTGAGACGCAAATGAGTGGCAATTATGCAGATGCAAGGAACAAAAACGACTGCGAATTTGTCAATTCGCTGAGTTTTTGTGACGCCGCAGATGCATGATTGCCACTCACAGCCTTTAATATCTTATTTTTTGCGTCCGCAGGATAATTGAGAACGGCCTCTAAAGCCGCCCGCGGGTGACGTAATATGGACAGAGACCCTCCTGCGGAATATCCGTTCGGCCCGGGCCAGGGACCGTTCGGCAGATGAGAATTTGGCCAGTTTACCGCCAAACGGTCTCAGGCGGAAGGACTCTCCAGGGAAGGAGCATCCGATGCTGGTATTGTCAAGACAACGCGATGAAACAATAATGATTGGCGATGATGTTCAGGTGACGGTCGTTGATATCCGCGGCGACAAGGTCCGCCTGGGCATTACCGCTCCGCCGCATGTAGCCGTCCATCGCAAAGAGGTTTACGACGCAATCATGCGGGAAAACAAGGTCGAGGACGGCCATGTGAAAAGCCTCGCACATAAAAAAGAAGATGAAGAAAAGGAGTCCTGACTTCCTTTCTGACCGCTCAAACAAAAAAGCCCTTCAAATTATTTGAAGGGCTTTTCTTATAACGGGTGGCAGAAGGGACTCGAACCCTCGACCCCCTGGACCACAACCAGGTGCTCTAACCAACTGAGCTACAGCCACCGGATTTTCAATCATTTAGAACAACTCTAATAGTTGCGCCTGCCGCATAATCAAGGCCACAGAAACTAACAATTCACGACGGAAATGTCAATATTTTTCAACGCCGGCGGCAAGGTGAATTTTGTAACCGCTAAAACCCATTCCAAAAACCTTGTCGGCTTTTAAAATTGCTCAATTTCGGCGACGCCCATGTTTTTGAGATAGGATCTAATATATTTTTGATTTGTTTGATTTGTGATGCTTTTGAAGCGTACAATTAAATATAAGGGGAGGCTCAAGGCTACGCTTCCCCGAGCAAGGCTTTTCTGTTAAGGAGTAGTTGAGTGAATGTCACAGTAAACACCAGGCATATGGAAGCCAGTTCTTCCGCAGTTAAGTATGTTGAAAAAAAAGCCCCGCGTCTGAGCAAGTATTACGATAACGTACAATCGATTGAGGTCGTTCTCGACAGCGAAGCCGGCCAGCCTAAAGTGGAAATGGTCGTCCACGCCGCCCCGAAACAGATTTTTGTGGCACATCACCGTGAAGAAGACCTCTTCGCCGCTATTGATCAGTGTCTGGACAAGATTGCGCAGCAGCTTCGCAAACATAAAGAAAAATTGCGAGACCCGCAGGCTGTCTGAGCGGCAGTTTTGTCCGGGCCGTGTGTTGAAGCAATCCTGGGAATCGAAAGGATTGCATTAAAAAAGGTGAATTGTTAACGACGGATGGATGAATTCGCCGGCTTTTAAAGGCGGATTCAGGGCATTGCGTGGTTCTCCCCGAAAGGAAAATCCCGCCGTAAGCCCCCAAAATGGGACAAGCGAACGACAGTGCCCGAAAATTAACGCTATTCATCCGACGTCGTCGGCAGTTCGCCTTTTTTTAAAAATTATTTTTAATTCATGATAACTGCCGCAGTAGCCGACGGTTACACGTAAAAGCCGGCCACAAGGCGCTAATCACACGCATGAA
>CAZIAZ010000016.1:0-49609 GCA_964536835.1 uncultured Planctomycetaceae bacterium
GATATCTGGAAAAAATACCTGCCCGACGACCATATTCACCCGGGCAACAAGAAAGACAATTTTTGGGAAATGGGCGATACCGGGCCGTGCGGGCCGTGCACTGAAATTCACATCGACCTTACGCCGGACAAATCCGGCAGCCATCTGGTGAACGCAGGTAACCCAAGCGTTATGGAGATATGGAATCTCGTATTCATGCAGTTCAATCGCGACGCGGCTGGCAGGCTGTCGCCGCTGCCGGCTAAACACGTGGATACCGGCATGGGGCTGGAGCGTCTGGGTATGGTCATCCAGGGCAAACGCAGCAATTACGCGACCGACCTTTTCGTGCCGGTTCTGGAATTCATCGAAACGCTGACGGCTCACCGTTACGGCGTTGCGAGCGTCGCCGGCGGCGGTGACAGGTTTGACACGATGAATGAAAAAGACCTCGGCGACGTGGCGATGCGCGTCATTGCCGACCATGCCAGGGCGTTGACGTTCGCGATAGCCGACGGCATTTTGCCCAGCAACGACGGCCGCGGCAGTGTGCTTCGCGCCATTCTCCGTCGGGCTGCCGGGTTCGGCCGCCAGCATTTGAAAATCCAGGGTGCGTTTCTGTACAGAATAGTACCCGTTATCGTTAAAAATATGGGCGACGCTTTTCCGGAAATCGTCAAACGTGCCGCTTACGTGGCGGACGTCGTGCGCGATGAGGAGGAATCTTTCGGCCGGACTCTCGACAGAGGCCTGGAACTCTTCAATCGTCACGCCGACCGGATATTAGCCGACGGCGGAAAGGTTGTGCCTGCTGAAGTGTCGTTCGAACTTCACGCGACATACGGTTTTCCGTTCAGCCTGACGAAACTGATGGCTGAAAAACGCGGCTTGAGCGTTGATGAAAACGAACACATCGCCATGATGGAAGAGCATCGCCGCGCCAGCAGCGCAGGGGCGGACAAATTTCACGCCGATGCAATCATCGGCCTGCCGGAAACGCAGGACGACGAAAAATACAAGTCGACAGCCATTGATGCGACCGTTTTGGGATGGGTCAAGGGCGACAAGTACATTACCGACGGTTTTATTGAAACAGGCGATAAGGCTGCGCTGGTTTTGGACCGCACCTGTTTTTATGCCGAATGCGGCGGCCAGGTCGGCGACGAGGGTACGATAATCACTACCGATGACGGCGGCGTGGTTTTTCACGTGACCGCCACAAAGCCGGCCGGCTCATGCGTGCTGCATTTCGGCGAACTTCTCTCCGGCAGAATTGCTGCCGGCACGCTCGTGCTGGCTGAAGTCGACGGCCACCGCATGGATACGATGCGAAATCATTCCGCCACGCATATGCTCAACTGGGCGTTGCGGAAAGTGCTCAGGGACGACAACGTTCAGCAGGCTGGCAGTGTTGTCGATTCCGAACGGCTGCGGTTCGACTTCACGTGGCCCAGGGCCGTTACGCCGGAACAGCTTGCCGAAGTCGAAAAATGGGTCAACTGGAAAATCCTGGCTGACCAGCCGATAACGGTCGAAATCATTCCATTGGACGTAGCCCGCAAAATTTCCGGCGTTCGTGCGGTTTTTGGCGAAAAATATCCCGACCCCGTGCGGGTGGTTGCGATGGGCACTGACGACGTGCTCGGCGATATCGACGCGGAAAATTGCAGCGTGGAATTCTGCGGCGGCACGCATCTTTCGCGGACGTCGCAGGTCGGCATGTTTAAAATACTTTCGGAAGAATCGGTGGCTAAGGGCGTTCGTCGCATAACGGCTGTCACCGGCCAGGGCGCGGTCAAATGGGCTCAACGTACCGACGTCGCCCTCCGCAGTGCCTGCGGTGTGCTTAAAACGTCAGCCGATGAACTCTCGCAGCGTATCGAGGCGATGCAGCTTGAAATTAAAAAACTTCGTAAAAGGCCAGCCGTTGCTGCGGCAGCCGGCGGCGAGACGGAATTGAGCGGCTTTCAGACATCTGCCGGCATGGTTGTCGTAGCGGATGCCGGCGTCTGCGACCCGGCTGCCATGCGGAATATCTGCGACCAACAGCGGCAGAAAGGCGCGGTGGCTGTTTTTCTGGGCTCTGCCGACGCGGATGAAGGCAAAGTTACGCTTATCGCGATGGTTGACGACGCTGTCGTCAAAGCCGGCAAGGCTAAAGCCGGCGACTGGGTGAAAGAAATCGCCCCGATAGTCGGCGGCGGTGGCGGCGGCAAACCCAACCTCGCACAAGCCGGCGGCAAACACCCTGAAAAACTCGCCGACGCACTAGCTGCGGCTAAAAATTGGATTCAGAAAAAACTCGGATAAATTTTAGAGCATGCTAAACTTGAAATTGCGCCTTGTTGCGTCGTTGAGGACGAGGCTGGCAAGGAAGGCGAAGCAGGCAACCTTTTTAACATAGCAACTTCAATATTTAAGCTTGTAGCGAAGCTTTCGAAAATTTCAATGGATAAAATTTTCGATATTGAAAAAGGTTTCCGATGCAGCCTGACGCAGCCAGCCAACGCCGCAAACAGCAACAATCGCAAAGTCAAATTTAATATGCTCTAAAAAGCCGGTTGAATCAATTCGGACTGATTCGCATTTCTCCCAGCCGTACGTCTATGTAATCGTTTATGCCCGCGAGCCTGCCGCCGTGGTCGGTCACATAAGTATCAAGATATTCCATTTTGCGTTCCGGCGTAATGACGTAATCGCCGCCTTCCGGCCACGGAAAACGGCCGAAACGAATATCTGTCGGCCGGCCATTGCCGATTTGTGCAAACATGCGGAGTTCCGGCTCGCTTTCGGTTATGCGTTTTTTGTGATTACGGATGTCGATTACGCTTATCTGGCGGGCATATGAGCGGGTGGTTACGAGTTTTGCAAGTTTAAGGCCAGCCTGGATATCGTCGCCGGGCCATTTCTGGCCGACCTGCGGCGCAGGTGCTTCGGCGCCGCAAATTATCATAAACCGCTCCAACAATGGCCGTACTGCTACGGGAATGTCTTCCGGGTCGATGTAATAAAATACCTCGCCGTCAACTACAGCCTTCCACTGCGGCACCTGCCGCGCAGGCAGAAGCACTCCCTCGTCATCCACAAAATAATTCATGTGATTATACGACACACGCACGAATGGCCTTCGAAATTCAGCCGACACCAGCACCTGGCCG
Organism: uncultured Planctomycetaceae bacterium; assembly: GCA_964536835.1. GTDB lineage: Bacteria > Planctomycetota > Phycisphaerae > SM23-33 > SM23-33 > DAONFI01. Next base: position 3,138 of record CAZIAZ010000016.1, read on the forward strand.
ATTTTCTCGCCCTTGCGGATTTTACGTATTTCCTTAATCTTGCGTATCCAGGGATTCTTTTTCGCAAGCGCAAGCACTTTCGGGCAAAGTTTTTCATCGTTGAAATCCAGTTTTGCCGGCGAAATTTCATCGCGGATAATCTGCAGAAGCTGCGGCGGCATCCAGGCGGGCACGTCATCTTCGAGGAACACCACGCCATAGCAGACTTTGACTTTCTCCTGCCGCATTGAAAGCATTTTACGCTGCATTTCACAGAACAATACGGCGGCCAGTACGCCGGCAGCCAGCAGAAGAATCATGACCACGAGCACATTGCCGCGGACATTCTCCGTCTTCCGCCACTCAGACAACCGTCTGAGCAGATTGCTTTGCCGCCGTCTGTTTTTTGATGTCTTTGCCGCCATATTCAGCTCAGTTTTCCGACGCGACACAGCAGTTGCAGATGTCGCGTTTCATCGCCTCGCGTACGACGAGGTCAACAAGGCCTGTCATTTCCATGCCAATCCGCCTTGCCGCCGACGGCAGTTGCGAATGAGACGTAAAACCTGGAATTGTATTTATTTCCAATATATACGGTTTGTTTTCCCTGTCCACCATGAAATCCACACGTGAAAAATCGCGGCAGCCGAGCAGATTGAACATGCTCAAAGCCATGCATCGCATTTCAGCCTGCACTTTTTCCGGCAAATCATGCTCGAAGGTAAACGTGGTCGTGTTGTCGACGTACTTCGCTTCGTAGTCGAACATTTCATGCGTGGATTTTATTTCCATCACCGGCAGTGCACGGTCGATAAGCAGACTAACGGAAAATTCCCTGCCTTCGATGAATGTTTCAACCAGCGCTCTGCCGTAAATATCCACCACGGACGCCAACGATTCTCGCAAGCCCGCGCGACCCTTACACAGATGCACATCCACGCTCGAACCGCTGTCCACGGGTTTGACTACGAGCGACTTGCCAAGCGGAGCGAGTTTTGCGTCGATAGCATCCTGCGAATCATATTCTTCGATAACAGCCCAATCGGCGGTGCGCAATCCGCCCTGGCGGATTATCATCTTGGCGGCGGCCTTGTCCATGCCCATCGCGCTTGCATGCGGACCGGAGCCGGTATAACGCAGTTTCCTGTCCTCGCAAAGCTGCTGAACTTCGCCGGATTCGCCGAACTCGCCGTGAAGCGCGATAAATACCAAATCCATTCCTTCGCGGTCGAGAGCTGACGTGTCCTGCGGGGAAATATCCGCACGTGTTACGGTGTGTCCGACTTTTTCAAGGGCATCCGCAATGGCAGTGCCGCTGTTGATGGAAACTTCACGTTCGGACGAAATGCCGCCCATTAATACGGTAATATCGTAAAATTCAATCACTGGTTGTGCCTCGAAACTGACCATGATGCCCTCCCTGGCCTGGCCGTTGGGGTAAATATGAACATGTACGCACAGAAATCCGTCACCATACCTCGATTTCCTTTTCGAGATTAACGTTGAATTCGCGTACGACGGCGTCGCGTATCATGTCGATGAGTCGTAACACATCGAAAGCCGTCGCTCCTTCATCGGCTATTATGAAGTTGGCATGTTTTTCAGACACGTAAGCTCCGCCGACGCGTTTTCCTTTCATGCCAGCCTTGTCGATAAGCGCTCCTGCGCTCATACCCCGCGGATTTTTGAATACGCAGCCGGCGTTGCGTTTGGCGAGCGGCTGGGTATTTTTCTTGTAAATCCAGATTTGCTTGACTTCTTTGAGAATTCTGTGCGGGTCATCCTCGGTAAGTGAGAATTCCGCGTTTAGTATCAGCGGCGCCACGATATTCGTGCTTCGATACCCGAAGGTCAGGTCAGCGCGGGTTCGTTTGAATATTTCGCCTTCGCCGGTCATGACGGTGACGTTTTCCACCGCACTGCCGATATCGCCGAACGCACCGCCGGCGTTCATGCGAATGCAGCCGCCTATGCTGCCCGGAATGCCGGTCAGCGCCTCAAGGCCGCTTAAACCTTTGCGCACGCACTGAACCACCACTTTGCCCATCTCGGCGCCTGCGCCGATTACTGCGTGTTCAGGCGTACTGAAGTTCATGTCCATGAAGTCGCCCTGACGCAGATAAATCACAACGCCTTTTACGCCGGAATCGGCTACGAGCAGATTCGCCCCGCAGCCGAGAACGTAAATCGGCACGCTGTTTTCGCGACAACGGCAGACGACGTCCTGAAGTTCGTCCACATTCTGAGGTCTGACGAAAAATTCCGCCGGCCCGCCCAGCCGAAACCAGGTGTATTTCGCAAGCGGAACGTCACGCTCAACTATCTTTTCCAAGCCACTGAACCATTTCATTTGCAATTTCCCATACGTTGCCGGCGCCCATCGTCACCACGAGGTCGCCGTTTTCACATATACCTTTTAGATATTCTACAATAAGTTCAAACGTTTTAAAATAGACCGCCACGCCGCCGCGAAGACGAATCTGGGCGACGAGATCCTTGCTCGATACGTAATCGCGTTCCTGTTCGCTGTCGCGTACGAAATAAATATCGGGCACTATCACTTCTTCAGCCAGCGCGAAGCTTTGTGCGAAATCCTTTAGCAGAAATCGCGTACGGCTGTGCTGGTGCGGCTGGAAGACGCATATCAGCCGCTTGGGCTGATAAAAATCCCGCAACGCACGCAGTGTAACCTGTATTTCCGTGGGGTGATGCGCAAAATCATCCACCACCGTAATGCCCCGGCCGCAGCCTTTGTATGTCATGCGGCGGCATGCGCCGCGGAACGTCTCCATATTTCTAAGTATCGTTTCGGCATCAAGGCCGGCGTTATACAGAAGCGCGGTGGCGGCAAGACAGTTATAGGCGTTATGCAATCCGGCTAGCGGCACGAGCAGCTCGCCGAACGGCTTGCCGTCACGGAGTATTTCCATGTGAATCTTGCGACGGTCGGGATTGGTTATCACGCCGCGCCAGAAAGAATCGCCATTCATGCCGAAAGTTTCCACTTTGCATTTCGCATCGGACAGGGCAGTCCTGACGTTCCTGTCTTCGCCGTTGGCAATTATTACGCCGCCGGGCTTGACCCGGTCGGCAAAAGCGCGGAAGGCCTCTATTATGGCGTCAATGTCGCGATAATAATCCAGATGGTCTTCCTCGATGTTCAATATTGTAGCATATTTTGGCGAAAGGTGAAGAAAACTTGAGTCAAATTCGCAGGCTTCAGCCACAAAATGTTCGCCGCCGCCCACATCGCTCGGCCCGCCAAGCTGCTGGACGTTAGCCCCGACCACAAAACTGGGGTCTACGCCGCCCTGACGCAATATATATGCAACCATCGCAGTAGTAGTGCTTTTGCCGTGAGTGCCGGCGATGGCGATGCCGGTTTTTTCCTTCATCATGCGGCCAAGCATGGCGGCATATTTCAAAACCTCGCAACCTTTTTCGCACGCCGCGAGAAATTCCGGATTCTGATCCTTGATGGCGGCGGAATAGACTACTATGTCGCAGTCGTCAGAAATATTTTCGCCGCATTGGCCGATGTAGACGGTCGCGCCGAGCGAACGGAGATTCGCCACCGTTTCACTCTCGCTTCTGTCACTGCCGCTGACAATCGCGCCGTGACGCATCAGCATGGCTGCCAGTGCACGCATGCCGGACCCGCTTATGCCTATAAAGTGAATATGCCTGCCTGCAAATTCACCCTGCGGCATAGCCGCATCAGATTGACTCCCAGTTTTAAGCATCCGTTCTCCAAGATTCTATCCATAATAATCCGGCACACTTACAAGCTTTTATAAAAATACGACAAAAGTGTGCCTTTTCTATTATCGGCAATACGGCGGCGGAGTGTTAATGAAAAAGTTTTTTGACGCCGTTCTTAAAATTTTATGCAAAACAAGAATAAAAGTGACTCTTATAGCTGTTCCCCAAAAGCCTTTTCCTTTTGGACTAGCTATAAAAAATTCCGCAACTGTTTTGCCTCTTGCTCTTGGGTGGCAAAATCGTTACGTTAGAGCGGTTTTGAGTGTTTTTTCGCAAAGATTTTCGCAAAGGTTTTTACGATGTCAGATTTCCGAATAAAAGAGTTTGCCAACGGGCTGGTACTGCTCGGCCTTGAGAAACCGGAGTTCGAATCCGTTGCCATGTGCATATCCCTTTGTTCGGGCAGTGCTTATGACCCGCAGAGCCTGGCTGGCGCAGCTAGCGTCGGCAGTGAATGGCTGTTCCGCGGGGCAGCCGGCTTGAATAGTCGCCAACTCAACGACGCCCTCGATTCGTTGGGCTGCCAGCACGCCGAATCCGTCTCTGGCGAATCCATCGCCTTCAGCGCAAGCATGCTGGGCTGCAATCTGGACAAAATTTTCGACATTTACGCCGGCATACTTACGCAGAGCACGCTTGCCGATGAATCGTTCGACCCCTGCCGGATGCTCGTGCTTCAGGACCTTCAAAGTCTCGAAGATGAGCCGTCCCGCAAATGTACCGCTCTGCTGAAGGAAAAATTTTTCCCGTATCCGCTGGGCCGGCTTGCCACGGGCAACACGGAAACGCTTTCCGCCATGACGCCGGCTGCCGCACGCGAACACCTGCGAAAATGTCTTTCCCCCAGGGGTACTATAATAGCGGTCGCCGGCAATTTCGACTTCGACGGATTCGCCGCCAGGGTTGAAGAAAAACTCGGCGGCTGGAATACGCAGGCTCTGCCGGACGTCAAGCTCACTGCGCCAGCCGGCGGCATAACGCACATAGAAAAAGACACCGCCCAGATGCACATCTCGCTGGCGTACAAATCCGTGCCCGTGGAAGACGACATGTATTACGCCGCCCGCACCGGCGTAGCCGTCCTGTCTATGGGCATGGGCAGCCGGCTGTTTACCGAAGTCCGTGAAAAACGTGGCCTGGTCTATCACGTCTCGGCAAGATACTCAAGCCTGCGCAACTACGCCGGCATATTCGCGTACGCAGGCACAAGGCCTGAAATGGCCCAGCAGACTTACGACGTAATGACCGGCGAACTGAAGCGGCTGGTCGAAGGCATAACCGACGATGAACTGCAAATCGCCAACACGCAACTGCGAAGCGTCCTCATCATGCAAAGCCAGTCCACCATCGCCCTGGCCGGCATGATGGCTGCCGACTGGTATCACCTCCGCCGCCTGCGCACGCTGGACGAGATTTCGCAAAAAACTCTCGCCGTAACCTGCCACGACATACTGCAATATCTCCAAAAATATCCAGCCGACAATTTTACAGTATTCACAATCGGCCCCAAATCGCTCGACATCTGATAATACGGATTTTAAAAATGGAATTCAGAACCGCAAAATTAAGCAACGGACTTACGATAATCGCCGAACTCAACCCTACGGCGGCATCGCTGGCGCTGGGATTTTTCACCCGCACCGGCAGCCGCGATGAAACGCCCGAAATATCAGGCGTAAGCCATTTTCTGGAACACATGGTATTCAAGGGCACGGACAGGCGCGACAATTTTAAGGTCAACCTGGACTTCGACCGCATGGGCGCACAGTACAACGCCTTCACCAGCGAGGAGAACACCGTCTTCTACGGCAGCGTTTTGCCTGAATTCCAGGACGACCTGCTTGACCTGTTGGGCGATATTCTGCGGCCGAGCCTGCGGCAGACTGACTTCGACACGGAAAAAGGCGTCATCCTCGAAGAAATCGCAATGTACGATGATATGCCGCATTTTCGTGTTTACGACAACCTTATGGCTGACCATTTCAGCGGCCATCCGCTGGGCAACAGCATACTCGGCACAAAGGAATCCATAAAGGCCCTCAAACGCGACCAGATGCAGCACTACTTCGACCGCCGCTATTCGCCGACCAATGTCACGCTGGTAGCCGTAGGCAGAATAGACTTCGATGCGCTGGTAAAAAAGGCTGAAGAAATCTGCGGCGGCTGGAAACCGTTTGACGCACCCCGCAGCGTAACGCCGTGCGACGGCTCGCGAAGCAGAAAAATCATCGTCGATGCCAAGCTGGCTCGTGAAAACATGGGCTTTATGAGTCCGGCACCGTCGTTCATGTCCGAAGAACGGTTCGCCGCCGACGTACTGGCCGGAATTTTGGGCGATGCCACCGGCAGCCGCCTGTACTACGCCTTGATTGAAACCGGCCTGGCCGACGAAGCAAGCTGCCAGTATTCATGTATGGACGGCAGCGGCGCACTGATGACGTTCATCTCGTGCGACCCGCAAAACGCACAAAAAGTCGCTGATATCACAAGTAACGAATATCGCAAATTCCTCGCAGACGGCCCGTCCGAGGCGGAATTGGCGGCGGCGAAAAACAAATTCGCCACGGGCGCCACACTCAAGGGCGAATTGCCGATGGGCAGGCTGACGGCGGTCGGCTTCGACTGGGTGTATCGCGGCGAATACATACCGCTGCACGACCAGATTCAGAAACTGCTCGACGTGACATGCAAGGACGTTGTGGCTCTTGCGAAGGAATGCGAGATTGACAACCCGACGGCTCTTGTGCTGGGGCCGACGGAAAAAATGGAATTGTTTGAATGAAGCGGAAAAACGTCAAATCGCTAGCAGGGTTGCGGGTCAGCGTCATAGGGCTGGGCCGTTTCGGCGGCGGTGTGGGCGTGACGCAGTGGCTGTGCGGGCAGGGTGCGAAAGTTACGGTATCCGACGCAGCCTCGCCGGAATCGCTCGCTGAGTCCATAGCCGCCCTCGACCGCTTCGACGTGGAACTGCACATAGGCGGACATCGCGAAGACGATTTCACCAAAGCCGACCTGCTCATAGTTAATCCGGCTGTCCCGAAAGAATCGCCGCTGTTAAAACTCGCCGAAAAGGCTGACGTGCCGAGAACCAGTGAAATAAATCTTTTCCTGGAACGCTGTCCGGCAAAGGTGGTCGGCATAACAGGGTCGGTGGGCAAAAGCACCACCACGGCGATGACGGGCAAGATACTTGCGACGAAATACAGAACGTTCGTCGGCGGCAACATCGGCAAAAGTCTGCTAAACGAACTCGACGACATGAACGGGAAAGACATAGTCGTTCTGGAGCTTTCGAGTTTTCAGCTTGAAGACCTGCCGATAGTCGGCATAAGTCCTTGCGTGGCGTTGGTGACGAATCTGGCGGCTAATCATCTCGACAGGCACGGCACGATGCTGGCATACGGCCAAGCCAAGAAAAATATCTTCCGCTTCCAGCATGACGGCGACGTGGCGATATTCAACTCGCTCGACAGAGAAGTTGCGGCGTGGGCAGACGAAGCGCCGGCAAATGCGGACTTTTTCCCCATAAAAGGTGCGGATTTCAGTTTAACCGTTCCAGGCGGGCACAATCAGTTGAATGCACAGGCGGCGTGGGCTATCGCGAAGCAGTTCGGCATTACGAAAAAGTTGGCGGCTGCGGCGTTGAAAGATTTTAAAGGCCTGCCGCACAGGCTGGCTTTTGTCTGCGAAAAACGCGGCATAAGATATTTCAATGATTCCAAGAGCACTACGCCGGCTGGCGCGTGCGTGGCGTTAAATTCGTTCGATAAGGGCAGAGTCGTCATACTTCTTGGCGGCTACGACAAGGGTGCGGACTTTACCGACATGGCACGGCTGACGGCTGCTCGCGCAAAAGCCGCCGTAACATTCGGCAAAACCGGTTCTGCCATCTATGCCGCCATAAACGGCTGTCTCAACCACTGCGAATCGGTCAACTGCGACAATCTCATGCAAGCCGTCGAGCACGCCAGAAAATTCGCACGGAAAGGCGACGTCATACTATTGAGCCCGGCCTGTGCCAGCTACGACCAGTTCGATAATTACGAACGTCGCGGCGAACTTTTCGTCAAATTGGCACAGCAGGATTGACGCATATCAAGTTTAAGTTACCCGCACCAGGTTTAATTCCACCAGCTTTAGCTGGTAGAAATTTTAAAATGCTCTAATGCATCATCGAGACAATCGCCAGAATCAGTATGCGAATGCCGACAAGGCCCAGTGCACCAGCCAGGCTGCGCAGAATCCAGCGGCCGTGAATGCGTTTTGAAAGTTTGGCGCCCAGTTTCGCACCGATAACGGCTCCGAGGCCCAGCGGCAGAACGCACGGAAGCTCCTTAATGCCGAGTGAGCCGTCAATAACGTGTACCGCCGTGCCGGCTAACGACATCAGCGACAAAATGAAATGGCTGGTAGCCGTAGCTATGTGCACCGGAAAATTCAGCAGATTCACCATCGCTGGAACGTGGATAATTCCGCCGCCGATGCCGAGTATGCTTGATGCGACTCCGACGAAGAAACTCAGCGTCATGCCCACCCGAAGGCTGTAGCCGTAGGTATAACGAATGCCGCCTGCATCTACGAAATCTCGCATAAACGTCGGCCTTGTTTCGTGCTTGCGTTTATCCTCGCGAAACGTGCGATAAAAAATAAACGCACCGCCAGCCAGCAAAAGCACTCCGAAAACGAAATTGAACATATGCCGCGGAATATAATTCACCACATACGCCCCCGCAATAGAACCTGGAATGCCCGTCAACAGAAACAGCAACCCTGACTTGAAATCCACCCGTTTCATGCGGGCGTATGAATACGAGCCGCTGGATGCGTTACAGCACACCATCGCCAGCGAAATCGACGTAAGTACGGCAGGGTCGCCATCGGGATAGGCTAAAAGCAGTATGGGCATAAGTATGAACCCGCCGCCAGCGCCTATGAGCGTGCCGAACGCACCTACGCCGAGGCCCAGCAATGTCAGCCATAAGTATTGCATCGCAAACGAGTTCCTTTCCAGTGCTAATGCCGTAAATCAGCCGCCACGGTTGTGATTGTAGTTACTTGCAGTGAATAAAAAAAGGACTATTTGCCGATAATTCCAATGCAGAGACACAACTCGACAAAAATTTTCGGGCACACTAAGGAGTGCTTCCGGAAGTATTTGTAGATATGTTGTCTGGTTAAAACGTTTTTATCTGAGACAATTAGAAGCTGTTTCCAAATATCTTCCGAGATTTCATATGACCGCAAAAGAGCAGGACAAGTTTTTCTCCGCCGCCAGGATGGTGGCGTTTCTGACGTTAGCATCCCGCATACTTGGTCTGATACGCGACATGATTATGGTTCCGCTGGGTTCGCCGGTGATGGCAGACCGGTTCTGGACGGCGTTCGGGATACCGAATCTTTTTCGTCGGCTATTTGGCGAAGGTGCGTTATCGTCGGCGTTTGTGCCGGTTTATACCGAGGTATGCGAAGCCAAAGGCATGAATCGCGCAAGGCTTGTCCTGGCTAACGTCGCAGGCATACTTGCGATAATTCTGTGCTGTATAATTTTGCTGGTTTCGCTGGGGCTATGGGCGTGGTGGGAGATTTGCGGCGGAGATTACTACCGGCTGGTTCTTTTGCAGTTCACCGGCATAATGCTGCCGTTCATGTTCACCATCTGTATGCTTGCATTGGGGTCGGCGGCGTTGAACTGCCGCGGCCATTTTGCGTATCCTGCATTTGCGCCGCTGATACTGAACGTCGGCATGATAATCACAGCCAAATGCATCGCGCCTGCGATATGCAAAACCGATATCGGCCAATTTTACGTTTACTGCGTTTCGGTGGTGGTCTCCGGCGTGGTACAGCTTGTAGGCGTTGTGTGGTTGTTAAAGAAAAGCGGGCTGGCCGCGCTGGCGAATTTCCGGCCGATACTGCCTGAGACGAAAGAAATCGGCAGACTCATGCTGCCGATGCTCGTGCCGATAAGCATATTGCAATTCAGCGCGTTTGCCGACTGGCTGATAGCGCTTAAATTTACCGCCACTCCCGACTCGCCGAATCTGCCGCTGACTGACGGCACGGTACGGTGTCTCTACGCAGCCAACCGGCTGTACCAGATGCCGATGGGCGTGCTGGCGATATCCATAGCGACGGTGGTTTTTCCGCTGTTCAGCCGCTATGCGTCCCGCAACGACAGGCTAGGCCTCAAAGACGCAACAAATCGCGCATTGCGGCTGAGCCTTTTTCTGGGCATACCGTCAGGCCTGGCGCTCATCATTATGGCAAGGCCGATAATAGAACTGCTTTTTCAGCGTAAAAATTTTCTGGAATCCGATACCATCCGCACGGCGCACATGCTTCAGGCATACAGCGTCGGCATGTGGGCGTATTTCTGCAACCATATCCTTCTGCGGGCTTTTTATGCTATAAAACAGCCCCGCAAACCTCTTCAGATAGCATGCGGCCTGGTTTGTCTGAATCTGGCGTTGGTAATATGCGGAATATTCACGCCACTCAAAGGCTCAGCCATCGGCCTTGCGACGGCAATAACGTCGTCGGCAAACACGGTACTTCTGATATGGTTTCTGCGCAAACAGGTCGGGCTGATAGGTTTTCGTAAAATACTCAAATCGCTGGCTAAAATTACGGTCGCGTCTTCCGTCATGGTGCTGGGAATATTGGCTGCCATGTACGGCACGGAACAGATACCTTTGCAACATCATGTGACGCTCAGCGGCATAATAAAGGTAGTTGCCGGCGTGGCTGGCGGGATGGCCTGCTATTTCATTACGGCATTTGCGTTAAAAAGTCCTGAGTTACCTGAAATTATCAAGAGACGCGCCGCATAAAAGAGCTAAAGCGGTTAAAAAGTCCTGAACTGCCTGAGATTATCAAGAGATGTACTGCATAAGCTGATTCCAGCCGAATGCGATTATGGCAAATGTCATTATTACGCCCGCAATCAGCCGCCGGATAAAAACGGGTCTGGTCATGTGCGCTTCTATGTGATGATGGCCCATGCCGGCGATTATCACACCAAGGATGATAGATATTATTCCGCGAGTCGACTGCAGGATATTGCCGTACACCGTGCCGACGATTGAAAATGTGGCGTACAGGAATACCATAGCTGCCAGCCAGAAAAATGCGAATCCAATCGAATCTTTAAAATCGTTTCGCCTGAAGTTTTTGACGAAAAATATCAGCGGCCCGCAGATTAGACCGCAAAGGATGTATGAAGTGCACACGCTGAAAAGTACGGAGTTCCACCTTGTGAAATGCTGTGCTTCCACGGCCTTGACCAGAATGGTTATGTTCATGTCGGAAAGCGAGTAGAACAGGCAGGCTCCCAGTACGCCCACAATGCCGCGGCTGCCGATGCCGCCTCCGCCGAAATTGAGCAGAAACGTACCTGCCAGGCAGAGCATTACGCCAACCCATTGCGGGAAATCCAACGGCGTACCCATCAGCCACCATGTCAAAAACGCCAGCATGACTACTTTTAACGCCAACAGCGGGGAGATTTTGGACGCTTCCGCCGCATGCAATGCTACGAACATCAACCCCTGGCCGAGGAGATAAAACACCGCACATAAAATAAGCGGCCGGCCCCAGTGCCAGTCCCAATGAATGCCAGCCGGCCAGACCAGCGGCAGTATCACCAACCCTGCTATCCCCATAGCCATATGGCTGGCGACGAGCAATCTAGCCTGCGGGCTTGTACGGCCAGAGGAAAACTGGCGGGCAAAAACATACGACATCGACTGCGAAAATGCCGCAATCAAGCCGAGAATTATTCCGTAAAATATCATATTGTCTCAAAAACCTCATAAAAAACGGGTATCATACCCCTTTGCCGGCAGAACATGCAATCAAAATAACAATCTTTATCGTCCTAAATTTTTGTTTGACACTCCGCCGTCCCAAAGTTACATTAACCATCCCCTTGGGCGCTTAGCTCAGTTGGTTAGAGCAGAAGACTCATAATCTTTTGGTCGGGGGTTCGAGTCCCTCAGCGCCCATTAATTCACTAAAAAAACTCCGTAACCTGAAAATACGGAGTTTTTTTATGCGCAGAACTCCGGTCTGTACATATTGCTTTAACCGCCAATTCGTCGACAACTTCAGCCGCCGGCTTGCTTCCGTCAAGCAAAAACGCTATACTTTGCAGGCCTGTCAGTAAGGAAAAGAAAAATGTCTCAGATTGACGAATTGAAGAAATTGCAAAGCAATGCCATGTCTGAACTTGCGGCGATGAACTCAGCCGAGGCTCTTGAACAGTGGCGTATAAAATATCTCGGCACGAAAGGCCTCGTAAAAGCCGCCATGGGCGCCCTGAAAGACCTGCCCGGGGAAATAAAAGGTCAATACGGCAAAACTGCCAATCAGATGAAAAATGAACTGACAGCCGCCTTCGACGCCGCCAAAACATCGGTCAGCTCCGCCACATCGTCCGCCGCGCCGAAGGAAGACGTAACCCTTCCCGGCCGCAAGCCGCGCATCGGCCACATACATATCATCACGCAAACCATCCGCGAACTGACCGATATTTTCGGCCGGATGGGTTTTGAAACCGTTTACGGCCCCGAAGTCGAAGATGAAAAACATAATTTCATCGACCTGAATATCCCTGAATCACATCCGGCTCGCGACCCGTTGGACAATTTTTACATAGACGTGGAAACCATGCTGCGCTCACAGACGTCGACTGTACAGATTCGCACGATGGAAACACGCAAGCCGCCAATCCGCGTGGTGGCACCTGGCAGAGTATATCGCCCCGACGCAGTCGACGCCACGCACAGTTTCATGTTCTATCAGCTCGAAGGCCTCTGCGTGGACGAGGGCATAACGATGGTAGACCTCAAAACCAGCGTCGACCAGTTCTGCAAAGCCTTCTTCGGCGAAGACGTCGAAACGCGATTCCGCCCAAGTTTTTTCCCGTTTACCGAACCGTCGGCTGAAGTTGACATGCTCTTCAGATTCAAAGACGGCCGAACGCAGTGGATAGAGATGGGCGGCTGCGGAATGGTAGACCCGAATGTGCTGAACACGGTCGGCATAGACCCGGAAAAATACACAGGCTGGGCGTTCGGATTCGGCATTGAGCGGCTGGTCATGCGGAAGCATGCCATTACAGATATCCGAATGCTGTTCGAGTCTGACATCCGCTTCCTCGAACAATTTTAAAAATGTTTATCTGAAACCTATCGTTTATTTAGACAATTTTTAAAACGCCTATCCGAAATTTGCAGCTTATTTAGACAATTTTTAAAAATGTTTATCCAAAATTCACAGTTTATTTTGACAATTTTAAAACATCTATTAGTTATATAGTCAGTTGCCGTTTCGAAGCGATTTTTTATATTTTCGTCGATTGTCCGAATTTCAGTAAAATGCCCTCGCACTTTATAAGGCTGATGAAATTTTTTGCGTCCGCCTCACTGCCGATAACGCTGCCCCAGTGGCACGGGATGGCTTCTACGCAGCCGATGTCGTCAACAGCGGCGGCAGCCTCCTGCGGCGTCATGGTATAAGTGCCGCCCACCGGCAGTATGGCAAGGTCGATATTTTTCAAATTTTTCATCTCCGGTATCCTGTCCGAATCGCCGGCGTAATAAATCCTTCTGCCGCCGATATTCAGCACATATCCGCACCAGCCGCTGTCTTGGGGATGAAATTTCTTGCCGATGTTATACGCCGCTACACCCTCTATTTTCAGGCTGCCGACATTGACCGTCCTGCCGGGAGAGATAACCACGATATTTTTTAAAAAATTTCCGACCTGACTGACGACGTCTTCAGTGCAGACGATAGTCGCGTCCGGCTTGGCTATGCGGGCGATATCGTCCGGCGAACAATGGTCGTAGTGTGCGTGCGATATGCAGATGACGTCGCCGTCATTCACAGCGGCGGCGAGGTTGTAAGGGTCGGTATAAACCGCCAGTGAGCCGTCTGCCATGCGGAAACACGAATGCCCCAGCCACTTTATTTCTACACCCATTTTACAACTCCTTATGACAAAGAGTGCTTGGAAAATTCGACGCTTGTTATTATCATATACACTTTAGTGTTAAAAAGGTTCTTTTTCAAATGATTACCGGAGAGTTCAAGTGCAACTCCAGGAAGCTAAAGAATTCATAAGCGATATCGCAAGGCAGTCGCTCAAGGCAAGTGCGACATTAGCCATCAGCAGCGGCGCGAAACGTAATGAGGCTTTGCATGCATGTGCGAACGCCTTGCGGGACGCCCGCGCCGACCTGCAAAGCGAAAACAGAAAAGACCTTGCTCAGGCGAAAGAACTCGGAATTTCACCGGCTATGCTTGACAGGTTGACGCTCACAGACGCCCGCGTCGAAGGCATGGCCATCGCTATGGAAGAGATAGCAGCCCAGACCGACCCAGTCGGCGAAGCCATCGCAGCATACAACCGGCCCAATGGCCTTCGCATAGAAAAACGTCGCGTGCCAATCGGCGTGATTGGAATAATTTTCGAATCGCGGCCCAACGTCACAGCCGACGCGGCCGGCCTTTGCATAAAAAGCGGCAATGCCTGTATTCTTCGCGGCGGCAGGGAGGCTATCCGTTCCAATCTGGCTATCGCTGCGGCTATCCGCAAAGGCTTAGCCGCGGCCGGCCTGCCCGAAGCGTGCGTAACAGTCCTCGACAGAACCGACCATGAACTCGTCACCGCCATGGCTACCGCCGAAGGACTCATAGATTTGATAATTCCCCGCGGCGGCGAAAATCTGATACGTGCCGTCACCCAGGCAGCCACCATACCGGTGATAAAACATTATAACGGCAACTGCCACGTTTACGTCCACAAATCCGCCGACCCTGAAATGGCAAAAAAAATCGTCATGAACGCCAAGACCCAGCGTACGGGCGTATGCAATGCGGCTGAAAGTTTTTTGATAGACGCGGCGGTAGCGGACGAATTTCTGCCGACGATAGGCAGGGCACTCATCGATGCCGGCGTTGAAATACGCGGCTGCCGGAAGACCTGCAAACTGCTGCCGGCGGCAAAACCCGCGACGGAAGATGACTGGGCCAAAGAATACCTGGACATGATAATCGCCATAAAAATCGTCGACGACATCGACGCCGCCATAGAGCATATAAATCGCTACAGTTCGAAACATACCGACGCCATCGTCACCCGCGACCTTGCCGCTGCGGAAAAATTCGCCACTGCGATTGATTCCGCCAGCGTAATGATAAATGCGTCCACCCGTTTCAGCGACGGCGGAGAATATGGCCTTGGCGCAGAAATCGGCATAAGTACCGACAAACTCCATGCCCGCGGGCCGATGGGAGCGGCTGACCTGACCACGTACAAGTGGATAGTCACCGGCAACGGCCATATAAGAACCTGACGAATCTACGGTTTTCAGGAAAAGCATATGAAGTGTCGCCATCTGACAGACAGTTATACTGCGTTCACTCTGGTGGAGTTGTTGACTGTGGTTGTCTTGACGGGCATATTGGCGGCTGTCACCATTCCACAATTCGTAGACCACAGCGATGCTGTCGAGCAGACGGCCGTCTTCACGAGCATGAAAAACATCGCGTCGTCGATGATTCTGTTCAAAGTCAACAACGGCGATTATCCTGCCGACAGGAATCCGGCACAATGTCCAGCCGGCTTTGCAGATTATACTCAACTGGATTGGGTGAACGAACAGCCGCTCGGCGGCCAATGGGACTGGGACAAGGGCGTGTTCGGATTCACCGCAGGCATCAGCGTATATATGCCGGATAAAGAAACCTCCTACATGCAGGAGATGGACCGGCGATTCGACGACGGCAATCTCAATACCGGAAGTTTTCGGGCAAGAAGCCAGGGATATATCTACATCATCGAGCCCTGAACATCAGCTGCCATTGCCGACAGCTGCCGATATTTTCACTCAAATAAAGTTGTTTTGTGACTTGCCTGGCGGCAGTGTCGCAATATAATCATGTTTTCGTAAATTTTATGGAAAAAGGAAAGGTTGTTTAAAATATGTTTACCAAACCCAATATATCCGGCTGTTTTGGCCAATACGGCGGCCAGCACGTACCGCCGCAACTCAAGGCTGTTCTCGATGAGCTGGCAAAAGCGTTCAACGACGCATGGAACGACGAATCGTTCAAGGCGGAATACTACCGCTCTCTGAAAGAAATCGCCAACCGTCCCAGCATGCTTTACTTAGCCAAAAATCTCACCGCCAAACTCGGCGGCGCGAAGATATATCTCAAGCGTGAAGACCTCAATCATCTCGGCGCTCACAAGATAAACAACACTCTGGGCCAGGGTCTTCTCGCAAGGCGCATGGGCAAAAAACGGCTGATAGCCGAAACCGGCGCCGGCATGCACGGCGCAGCCACCGCAGCGACAGCTGCCGTACTGGGCATGGAATGCGAAGTGCACATGGGCGCGGTGGACGTTAAACGCCAGGAAATCAACGTTATGCGTATGGAACTCATGGGCACGAAAGTCGTACCTGTCACCTTCGGCCAACAGACGCTGGCTGAAGCCGTCGATTCCGCCATCGCCGCATGGATGGAACATATTGACGATACGTTTTACGTGCTCGGCTCGGTATGCGGGCCGCATCCGTATCCGCTGATAGTGCGTGAATTTCAGAAAATCATCGGCGAGGAAACCCGCCGTCAGATGCTTGAAACCGAGGGCCGTCTGCCTGACTACGCCATCGCCTGCGTCGGCGGCGGCAGTAACGCAGCGGGCATGTTCTATTCGATGCTGGAAGACAGTACGAAACTCATCGGCGTCGAAGCCATGGGCCGAGGCCCGCAACCAGGACAACACGCCGCATCCATGACGCTCGGCAAGCTGGGCATACTGCACGGCAGCAAGTGCTACCTCATTCAGAACGAAGACGGCACGCCGGGCAATGTGTACTCGATATCGGCTGGCCTGGATTATCCAGGCGTAGGCCCTGAACACTGCCAGTGGAAAGACTCCGGCCGCGTACAGTACGAATCCGCCACCGACGATGAAGCCATCGACGCACTCGTCGAACTCTGTCGCACGGAAGGCATCCTCCCAGCCGTCGAGAGCGCACACGCCGTGGCGTATGCGATAAAACTCGCACCGACACTGGGTAAAGATAAAATAATCGTCATCAATCTGTCCGGCAGAGGCGATAAGGATTGCATGCAGATTCGCGACGCTCTCAAACAGCGAGGGAAAATCTGAATCGACGGCGGCTTATGATTTTATATTGTCATCCGCAATTTTTGCATTTCGGATGAACTGTTCAAGTCTGGCACGTCGCGTTGAATGGCCGCGCGTAAAAGAGTCCCAATCATCGTGCGTCCAGTTCAGAACGTCTTTGATTTGCGGAGCGACGAAATCGTTGTTGCGCAATTCTTCGTCGCCAGGCGCAATCGCGGTATTATGCGGGCAGGCTAACATGCAGTCGTCGCAGCCGAAGATTCTGCCGCCCATTTTTTCTGCGATTTTTTGCGGAATCTTTCCGTCGTACTCTATTGTAAGTGCGTTGATGCAACGTGAAGCGTCAAGTTCGCCCAAACCGTTCAGGGCATTCGTCGGACAGGCGTCGAGACATTTTCTGCATTCGCCGCATGAAAATTTTTCATCAGACTGCGTAGACTGGATTTCAAGTGAGCAGAAAATTTCGCACAATACGACCATACTGCCGGAGCCTGGAATTATCAGCAGGCAATTTTTCCCCACAAAACCCAACCCTGCCCGCACAGCCAGTGACCTTTCCGCCACCGGAGCTGTATCCACGCATATTTTATAATCAAACGTCCCGAAGTTATCGCGCATCTGCGTGCACAGCTTTTCGGCTCGTTTTTTGAGCACCTTGTGATAATCCCGGCCGCGGGCGTAAAGACAGATGTAACCCTCACAGGGATTCGGTGTTGAAATCTGACTCGGCGCAAAGCTCATCGCCAGGACGATTACGCTTTTTGCCAGCGGAAATTTTTTTTTGGGGTAAAAACGTTTTTCGACATCAGCCGCAAGATAGTCCATTTCCCCAGCTTTGCCGCACTGCAGCCAATGACGATATCGTGTAATGCATTCATCGTCCAGCGGCTGAGCCGTTGTCACGCCGCACGCGCAGAACCCCAATGCCGCCGCCATCCGCCGGACGAATTCAAGCCGTTCTGTAGATGAGTGAGACACCATATTATTGCAATTATCAAATTCAGATTGTCATGTAGAAAACGAGGCGAAGAATCCGAATTATCACATTTCCTATGCTTAGGCAGCTTCGTTGCATCGGCATGACGTCAAAATAAAAATTTTGAGAGTCGTTAATTATCAGACGACGTCAGCCATCGGGCAATCATAGCTGCCGCTCCGCGGTTTGTCCGCTTGAGTGCGTGTGAATGCATTTCATTCAGTTTTTCCTCGGATGCCATTAGCGGGAAAAGCACTTTTTTAAATAGTTCTCTGTTGGCGGCTGGGTCTATCCGGTCATCGATGCATATTGCAGCGCCGGCCGTACATAGCGGCTGGGCGTTGAGGTACTGTTGCCTGTCGCGGTGATATGGATATGGCAGGATTACAGCCGGTTTTGCGACGGCTGTCAGTTCAGCCACCGTGACCGCTCCGCCCCTGCACAGTACCAAATCGGCGGCAGCATATGCAAGCTCCATCCTGTTTATATATTCCGGACAGACGTAACTTACGTTTGCTGCATCGAGTGCGTTGCGAAGTTTTTCGCTTTGTGTCCTGCCGGCCGGTATCAGCAGCTGCCACCGGTCAGCAAGTTCCGCCAGGTCTTGTGCGGATTGCGTAAGTGCGGCAATGATTGTCTCCGCCAGCGCCGAGCCGCCGAAGACGAGCAGCGTTTTTTTGTCGGGGTCAAGGCCGAAAAATTTTATCGCCCCATCGCGAGAGCCGCCGGCCAGTTCCGCGCGTACCGGACAGCCGGCTGCGATTATGCGCTCCTGCAATTTTTTGGGGAAATATCGTTGCGTCTCTGCGAACTGGGTAAAAATTCTGTCCACTTTTGCGGCGAGATACCTGTTAGCCTTGCCGGGCACGGCGTCGGGATTTATCATAGCCGTCGGAATTCCCATTACGGCTGCGACTTTGCATATTGCGCCGGCTGCGAACCCGCCGAGTCCGAGAACTGCGGCTGGCTTGAGGTCAGCCAGTACTTTTCGTGCCAGCAGTAGAGATTTTAACCACGCGTTGACGACAGCCGGCCACTGGAGCGGATTTTTGCGTATCGGCATGACGGGCTGTGCGAAAAAGCTGTAGGGCGTGCCGGTTAATATTCTCGCGTCGATTGGCCTGTTGGAACAGGCAAAAACCACGAGCGAGTCCGGTTCGTTGCGGACTATCTCAGCGGCTACCGCCAGGCCGGGGTAAAGATGGCCCCCGGTTCCGCCGCCGGCGAGAATGTAACATTTTCTGCTCATGCCTTTATCACGTATTGCTGGAGGATTTCGTCTTTAGGCCGCGCCGAAACGGATATGATGAGCGACACGCCCATCGACATGATAAGCAGGCCGGTTCCGCCGGCTGATATGAACGGCAGGGCAATGCCCGTCGGCGGCAGCAACGCCAGGTTGACCGCTATGTGTAGCGTAGCCTGCAGGGCTATCAACGAACCCAGCGAGGCCGAAAGTACTCTGCCGAAATTATCGCCCGCGCGGCTTGCGGTTTTGTACGCCATCATCAGCAACACCAGCAGCAGTGCCAGCAGAAGTATCGCACCGAACAGGCCGCATTCCTCGCTGAATATCGCAAAAATGAAGTCGGTGGAATCTTCCGGCAGAAAACCCATCTTGCGTATGCCGTTGCCAAGCCCCACACCCGTGTAACCGCCGCCGAGTATCGCGAAAAGCGACTGCTGAGGATGGTACGCCGCAGGATTCGTCATGTCCCAGGGATTCAGAAATGCGTTCCATCGCGCAATGCGGTACGGTTCACTGAGCATCAGTTTATATCCGCCGTAGCCGGCGAGTGGTATCGCCACAAAAAAATAGTACCACGGGACGCCGGCCAGGAACATGGCTATCGCGCATGACACGCCGATGAGTACGCCCGTGCCGAAGTCCTCTTTTATCACAGCGCCGACGCAGAGGATGGTTATAATTCCGCAGAGCAGGACCGTGAAGAAATTTTTCGGTTTTGCGCCTGGCCGGGTGAGCAGGGCGGAGATGAATATTATCGATGCGAATTTAAGCAGTTCGGACGGCTGGAACTGGAAGTTTGGCGTTATTTTTACCCAGCGGTATTTGCCGCCGACCGAATGGCCAAGGCCCGGCACGAAAACCAGCCCGCACGCGACCAGCGATATTATAAGCAGAATAAGCGCCAGTGTTGGCACACGCTCGCCAGCCGCCAGCCACCGGTAGTTGAATCGCCATGCGAAAAAAAGCAGCAGTACCGACGCGCCGGCGAAAATTATCTGTTTGCCGTCGACTCGCTGATACCATTCCATCGTCGGTGTTTTCAGCGACGCCATCGCGCTGCACACCATCACTGTGCCGATGCCCAGAAGGCCTATGGCGCATAGCATCAGCCATTCGCCCGTCGGATTGTTCCGCAACGGCAGTAACGAGATTACAGGTTTTTCTTCATTGTTTTCCATCAGCCCAGCTTCAACATTGCAAGAGATATAAGTGCGAAAATTATGGCTAGTATCCACATTCTCGAAACGACTTTCGTTTCCGGCCAGCCGCAGAGGTGAAAGTGATGATGTATCGGAGCGCATTTGAAGACGCGCCTGCCCACGCCCGTACTGCGGCGGGTCATCTTGAAAACGCCGACCTGTATTATGACGCTGAGTATTTCCATCACGAATACGCCGCCTGCCACCAGCAGCACGAGTTCCTGCCGCGTTATGACCGCGATGTAACCTATCAGTCCGCCCAGCGGCAGTGAGCCGGTGTCGCCCATAAAAACCGCCGCCGGATACGAATTGTACCACATAAACGCCAGCAGCGCGCCGAGCATGGATGAACAGACCACCGTCATTTCGGCGGAAAAGGGCACGAACGGCAGATTGAAAATTTCCGCCCAGCTTGCGACGCCAACTATCCATGAGATAATCAGAAAGACCATACCGGTGATGAACAGGCAGCCGGCGGCTAAGCCGTCCATGCCGTCGGTTATGTTCACCGCGTTACTGCTGCCGGTCATGACCAGCGTTATGATTATCGTATACGTCAGGAACGACAGCGGGATAGCCCTGTTTATTACCGGCATGAAAAAACTGTGAGCCGGATTGTAAACTTCCGATTCGCCCACGAAGCTGTATTGGCCGTAGCGGTAGACGAAGACACTCAGCAGTACGGCGATGGCGACCTGAAAGACGAATTTTTCCCAGCTTTTGAGGCCGTCTCGGCCGGTTTTGTCGGCGGCGGCTTTGAGTTTCAGCCAGTCATCCACGCCGCCCAGCGCGAGCAGCCAGACCACTGCCACAAGGCCAGACTTCACGTACATGTTGTTCAGGTTCGCGAAAAGGAGTATCCCCAGTATCATGGCTATCACGATAAGCGCGCCGCCCATGGTGGGGGTTTCAGACTTGTGGCTGGTTATGCGGTTGAGCTCGATGTGGTCGAATTCCGGATTATCGCCGATTTTCTGGCGTCGCAGGAACATGATGAATCGCGGGCCGAAGGCCATGACGATTAAAAAGCTCACCACACCCGCGCCTGCTATTCGCAAGCCAAGTCCGGCAGACTGGAAATAATCGCTGAATAGCCAGTAAAACATATTATTCGAACTTCTTCCTTATGGAGTCAATCAGCCGCTCCATTCCCATGGCGCGTGAGCCTTTTATCAAAATTGTGTCGCCGTCGCACAACAACGCCGGAATTTCTTTCACAGCCTCTTCGACGGACGGGAAACAGTGCGTCTCCGTACCCATCTTGGCTGCGCCCTTCGCCAGCAGTGTGCCGAGTTCGCCCACTCCGATTACCAAGCCTGGCCGGCGAAGCCCGATTTCACGGCCAATTTGCATGTGCAAATCTTCACTTTGAGGGCCGAGCTCCTTCATGTCGCCGGCGATGAAGACTTTTCTGCCATCGCATTCCGCAAGCACTGCGGCGGCGGCAATCATGCTGCCGGGGTTTGCGTTGTATGCGTCGTTTATCACCCGCAGAGGGCCGATTTTCTCATCTTGCAGGCGCATTTCTACGCCGGTGAAGTCCGCCAGCGCTTCGGCGGCTTCCTGCTGCGTGAAACCCATTCTCGCACTTACGGCGATGGCCGCTATCGCGTTGAGGGCGTTATGTCTGCCGGGCAGCGGAAGTTCCACCCAGTCACGCTGGTTTATCTGGAAACGCTGATGATGGCTGTCGGACTGGTAGTCGGTCAGCCGGAGATGTGCGGATTCGGATGTGCCGAAGCGGATGAATCTGCAATTATACGGCCGTACTGCGTGGTCAAGTTCGGGGCTGTCGGATGTGATGACGGCGATGTCTTGTGGTTTGAGATAGCCGAGCAGGGCTGCTTTTTCCATGGCGATTCTGTCGAGCGACTCCAGCCGTTGAAGATGGGCTGGATAAATTGAAGTAATGACGGCGATGTTTGGTTTGACTGCTTTGGTCAGCCGCGCTATTTCACCTGGTGCGCTGGTGCCCATTTCACATATCAGGAAATCGTCACCTGCGCCTGCGCCGAGTATCGTTAGCGGCACGCCGATTTCGTTATTAAAACTTTTTGGACTGCACGTGCCGTTGAATTTCTTTTTGAGGATGTGTTCAATCATCCGTTTGACGGTGGTTTTTCCGTTCGAGCCGGTTACGCCTATGACTACGGCGGCCAGTACGCTGCGGTAGAATCCGCCGAGGTCGAGGAGGGCTTCCCTGGTGTTCTGTACTGCAATTACGCCGGCTTTGAAGGAGTTAAGCAGTTCCTGCGGATACGAATGGCCAGCCTCTATTATTGCGCAGACTCCGCCGTTTTCGGCGGCTGTTTGCAGAAAATCATGGCCGTCGAAATGGTCGCCCTTGATGGCGATAAATAAATCGCCGGATTTGACTTTTCGGGAATCTATCGACACGCCGGTTATTGGTACGTGGTTATTCATGCTCAGCCAGCGGCCGCGGACGGCTTGGCGGACTTCCTGACCTGTGAGAGTTCGCATCATTGTTCTTTTTCTCGCATGTTTACTGCAGCCCCGGCCACTTCAACGTCATCGAAGTGATTCCGCAGGCCTTTGATAATCTGGTAATTCTCGTGGCCTTTGCCGGCGATGAGAACAATATCGCCATTATCCGCAAAATTGATTGCCTGTTCAATAGCCTGCTTTCTGTCGGGATAAATCTGTACGCGGCTGAGATGGCCCTGGTCGAAACCGGCTGTGATGTCGCGGATGATATCCAGCGGTTCTTCGCTTCTGGGGTTGTCGCTGGTTACGACGATGACGTCGGCGTATTCCTGAGCCACTTTCGCCATGCGGGGGCGTTTGGTCTTGTCCCTGTCGCCGCCGCAGCCGAAAACCACGATTATCCGCTTGGGCGTGATGGGCCGCAACGCGCTGAGGACATTCGCCAGCGCGTCGTCGGTATGGGCGTAATCCACGAATACCTTGTAGTCCGCCTGTGTTTCGATTCGCTGAAGACGGCCCGGAATGTTACGCACCGATGCGATTTTCTCTATCGAATGCTGCGGGTCTATGCCGATGGCCTGAATCGCACCGATGGCAGCAAGAATGTTGAACACGTTATGCCGGCCAATCAGCGGAGTGTGAACGTCAGTAGTGCGGTCGTTCGCCGTCAGTTCGAAATTAGTGCCGTCCGCGTCTATGGTTTTAATCAGGCCGCGTATGTCGGCTAACGGATTGAGGCCGTACCATAAAATTTTCGCCCGCGTGCGTTGTGCGAGCTGTTCGCTGTATTTGTCGTCACGGTTGATTACGGCGAATGCGTCGGGCGAGAGATTTTCAAAAAGCTTTGCCTTGGCGTTGAAATATTCTTCCATCGTCAGGTGATAATCGAGATGGTCACCGGTCAGATTTGTAAAGACGGCAGCCTGAAATTGCAGGCCGGCGATGCGTTTCTGGTCTATCGCATGGCTGGACGTCTCCATGACCATGTGCGTCAGTCCCGACTGCACCATTTCAGCCATCATTTCCGCAAGATAGATGGCGTCCGGCGAGGTCATTCTCGCCTGTATGCTGCGGGCTCCGGTTTCGTACGTTATCGTTCCCAGCATGCCGGCGGGTATGCCCATGTCGTTGAGCGTTTTGAAGATGATATGGGCTGTAGTGCTTTTGCCGTTTGTGCCGGTAATGGCGATGCAGGTGAGCTTTCTGGCCGGCCAGCCGTATATCGCCTGTGCCAGCAGGCCGGCTGCCTCGCGGGTATCATCCACGATTGCATAAGGCATGCCGGAAGGAACGCCGGCTGAATCCCTGCACACTACGGCGGCTGCGCCGCTTGCGCATGCCTCAGGAATGAACTTGTGGCCGTTGACGCTTGTGCCGTCGATTGCTACGAAAAGAGTGCCCGGTTTTTCAGAGCATTTGCGACTGTTTGCGCAGATGGTTGTGATGTCGGCGTCGCCGACGCAGGCTTTGGGTTTCAGTCCCGCTTCTTCCAGGAGTGTCGAAAACCGCATGATCCGCCATTTCTTGTCTCAGGTATATTTATCGTTCATCCGGCGTCGTGAATGGCCGGTCAGTAATCCGCTGCCCGGGATAATCTGCATGACGCATGCAGACAGAGCCCGGGCCAACGCTGGGAATCGGTTCGCATGTATAAAAGACGTACAGGTCAGTCCCGCATATCATCGCCCAGCCGATTCTGCCTGGCCTGTTCGTCAATCGCATCAGCCTTGGGTGCAAGGTCGTGCGGTACATTCAAATATTCGAGTGTCTGTTCAAGAACGCTTTTTACGGCAGGGGCGGTCACAGTACCGCCATAATATCCTTTATATCGGTCAGGCCTGTATATTGAGATTAGACAAATTACCCTGGGATTTTCAAAAGGAGCGCCGCCGATGAAGCTGGCAGTGTACGCACCTTCCATATATCCATGCGGGCCAGGGACTTGCGCCGTGCCGGTCTTGCCCCAAATTGTGTAAAAATCGCTTTTGGCTTTTTTGCCTGTGCCTTCGGTTACGACCAGCCGCAATGCCTGGAGGGTTTCTTTGGCGACGCGCTGGCTGAGGACGCGACGGACGACTTTGGGTTTAGCCTTGTACAGTACCTTGCCGCGAGGGTCGGTAACCATGCCGACTATCTGCGGTTTCATGAGCTCTCCGCCGTTGGCGAACGATGCGAATGCCATCGCAAGCTGGATTGACGTCGCGCCGATTTCCTGGCCGAACGGCACACGTCGCGTGGAATAGCCGTCCCATTTCGGCAGTTTACGCACGATGCCAGGCGACTCCTGCGGCAGATCTATGCCGGTATCCTGGCCGAAACCCCAGTCGTGCAGCAGACTGAACAGTTTCTTATTGCCCAGCTTTTCGCCGATTTTAGCCATCATGATGTTGCTGGATTTGATGATGCCGGTCTCAACCGTGATATATCCGTAACTGTTGCCGTGGTCTGAAATTCTGCCGCCCTTGGATGCGTGATATACGCCGTTTTCACAAAAAATCTTCGTCTGGTAATTTATTACGCCCGTGTTCACCGCGGCGGCGGCTATGATGGGTTTAAACACGCTGCCGGGCTCATATGGACTGGTTATGGCGTGATTGGTCATGTTCGCGATGGGGGTGTCGTTGTACGTGTTTGGATCGAACGACGGCGTAGCGCACATCGCGAGTATTTCGCCGGTCCAGGGGTCAAGAACTATGCCGGTGCCCCAGACGGCTTTATATTCGCTGACTGTGTCGCTGACGACGCGCTGGAGAATGTCCTGAATGACGAGGTCTATGGTGATGAAAACGTTGCCGCCGTCCTGCGGGAGTTTAGTGGCGTCGATGTCGGTATATATGCCCCGTCGGCCGGCGTCGCCCAGAACTATGCGTTTGCCGTCGGATGCCTTGACGATATCGTCCAGATACGCTTCAAGGCCTACGCCCGGCGAGCCGTCCTTGCAACGGAAGCCTATCACCGACCCCGCTAGCGGGCCATTGGGATATTCCCGCCGCCATTCGTAGGATATGCCCAAGGCGCGATTGTTGAGTTCCCTGATTTTATCAGCCTGCACAGCCTCGATTTCGCGTGCAATCCAGACGAATCTTTTTTGGGACTGAGCGGTCATGATTTCGTAGACGGCGGCTGGGTCGGAATTGAGAATGTCGGCGATGTTCTGTGCAAGCTGGCGGATGTCATGCTCGTCGTATTTTTCCCGCAGATATTTCGGGTCGACGAAACAGCTTGGGACCTGTCGGCTGGCTGCGGCGAGCGTCCAGGCCTGACGGCTGGTGGCGTAGATGCTGCCCGGCCGAGCCGGCAGCGGCATGACGATACGCTGGCCTTGCGAGGCGTCGTCGACCATCTGCGAAATATCCGCCTGCTGCGGAGTTTTGGGGTGAAGTTTGGCGTCTATCATCAGGCCCTGCTTTATGCCGACAAACGCCAGCCCGCCCAACAGCGCAATGAAAATTATGCAATATCGGATTTTATCGCCGAGGTTCATTTAAGTTCCGTTGATTATGGCCGGATGATGACGGCATGGATGTCGGCGTCGCGGCGGAAGAGTCTTCCACGACTTTAGCGTTAGAAATCTGGATGAGGTTCAGTGCCATTGCGTCGGCTCTGAATCGTATCGACGCAGGCGTAAGGAGGTGACCCATTTCCACATGGCGGTCCCATATATCGCGTTTGACGGCGGCATGCTGCGTCTGGATTTTCTGCAACTCGTGTCTTAGTCGTACGTCTTCGCGGCGCATCATCACAAGACACACGGCAATGGCGGTTATGCCTATAATTACGGTGGCTATCCTCATACTTCCGGTATCACCAGCGTCATGCCGATTTGAATGTCATTGGGATTTTTCAGCTTGCTGCGGTTGGCATCATATATTTTCCGCCACTTGCTGTCCGAGTTGTAAATTTTTTTGGAGATTTTGCGAAGATTGTCGCCCCTGATGACGGTGTAGACGCGCCTGGTCGGCTGATTTTTACGGTCCGGCAGTTGTGCCACGTCCTGGGCGAATTCATCGATGGTTTTTTCACGATAATTTGCCGAAGCGTTGTTTTGCGGCATGTGAATCGTGCCGGCTACGAATTCCGTTCTGTGTGCCGGTGCCGTCTGAGCCGGCGCGGCAGTCCGTGACTGGCTTGCGGGTTCAGCCGCATGAGTGCGGGCGACGGCTACTTCGGCTGTGGCGGCTCGCTGAATCGGGGCGGGGGCTACTGCTGCGGCTATCGTCCGGCGGTTTTCCGGCCGAACGGCTCTGCGCACGACGCTGCGCACGGCTGGCCGAACCGGCGACACCAGTTCCTGCGTCGGCTGCTTATAATAACCGTCATCCACCGAAGCCATATCCTGTCTGTCGATATTGTTCTGCTCCGGCTGCCGGAACTCGGTTAGCACTAGCGAAAACGCCACGATAAATATAAGTGCCAGCAGTAATCCTATGTTTGTTTGTCTGGTCATATCCCTGACCTCCCGATAGTCCTTTTTTAAAATTAAAAAATCAGATTCGTCGCTGAACCTTTTTTACACGTTTTTTACTTTACACGAACTCAATTACTCTCATCTTCGCCGAACGACATCGCGGGTTTGATTCGATTTCCACGTCAGCCGGCGTAACAGGTTTTTTTGTAAGAATATTCGCTTTGCCGGCTGATTCGAGTGTGGCGAAAGCGAGTTTTACCCGCCTGTCTTCCAGTGAATGGAATGAAATAATCGCTACCCGTCCGCCAGGTGCCATTATTTCTTCAAGTTCGTCAAGAAGGTTGTCAAGGTTCAGCAGTTCGTCGTTTACCGCTATTCTCAGTGCCTGAAAAGTTCTGGTCGCGGGGTGAATCTTTTTGCCCTTTGGCCGGAGCATTGAAAGCGGCGGCATTACCGACGAAACAATCTGTGCAAGTTCCATCGTCGTCTTGATGGGTTGATTTTTTCTTGCGTCAACTATCGCACGGGCGATTCGCCTGCTTAAACGTTCCTCGCCGTAGTGATAGATTATATCCGCCAGTTCATTTTCATCAAGCGTGTTTACGATATACTCCGCCGTGAGTCCCTTTGTCAGATCCAGCCGCATATCCAGAGGGCCTTCCGCGCTGAAACTCATGCCGCGAGCCGGATCGTCCATCTGGTTCGACGCGAATCCCAGGTCCGCCAGTACAGCATTGACCTTACCTGTTGCCGTTTCCCGCAAAACTTCCCTGACATCGGAAAAATTGGCGTGGAAAAACCTCAGTCTGCCGCCGTATTCCGCCAGCCGTGATTTGGCTTGGGCGAGATTGCGGGCGTCGGTGTCTATGCAGATGCAACGTGAGAGGGGGTGGGCGTTGGCCAACAGGGTGCCGGTGTGTCCGCCCAAGCCGGTGGTGCAGTCGATTAATATCGTTCCAGGCTTGGCGATGGCCGGTGCCAGATAATTCACAACTTCATTCCGAAGAACTGCTATGTGCCCTTCGGAAGCGTTGCCCTTTAAATTCATCCGACGCCTCCTGTCATGTGCTAGCGGGCATCCAGCAATTTTCTGGCTGTCGCCGAAAGATCCACCCGGCGGAACTCATCTCCCAACGCCTGAACTGCCGTCAGACGTTCGGCCAAAACCTCAAGACGCTGCCGGAACTCCTCGTCGAATGACGCGGGGTTCTCCATACGACGTCGCAGCTCGGCAAAGTCCGTATGCGAAATTCCTTTTTCGTTCGCGGCTCTGCTGTCACGTTGGAAGATGAGTGTCGCCATAATCCATTTCTGCCGGGTTTTCAGGAAGCCGTTCCTGTTTATTCCGCCGTCCATAGCGGAATACATCCGTGTCGTTCATGCAGGTTTTGTCCTTAAAACCTGAACTGTTCATTATTCGTTTTTGTCGTCGACGGCCTCGAAGAGGTCGGCGGCTTCATACAACATTTCGCCGTATGAATCCATGGATGCTTCCACGAATTTTTCCCATTCGTGGCGCGGCCATAGTTCCACGTGGTCGCCTTTGCCGACCAGCGTCACGTCCTCGACGTCGGTCAGCCGGGCTCTTTCGAGCGATTTTTCGGGCAGTACCACACGGCCCTGGCTGTCGGGCTTGAGCAGGCGAGCCATCGCAAAAAACATGCTCATGTTCACCGCCTGCCTGCTGGGCAGCAGTGAACGCTTCATATGGCTGGCCAGCTTGCGGTAGTAGGCATCAGGGTATAACCACAGATGCTTGTCCGGCCCCAACACAAGGTAATATTGAGAACCGTCGTCCGGAGTCTGCTCCTCGCGCAAGGCTGAGCTTATCGCCATGCGACGCTTGGCTGCTATGCTTGTTTCATGTTCTCCGGTATAAAACGGCATTCTTAAGTCCTTTTAGTCTCTATCAGTAACTGACAGGGAATCTACACCATTAATAGGGAATCGGCAAGAAAAAAATTTTCTCTTTAGCCTAAATTGCAAAAAAACATTTCGCCGCACCAAGAAAACGCATCATTTCCGCTCAATTACAGTCTACAGACGCATAAAGTAAAGAGGGTATGCCTGTGGCGGCTGGCCGGAGAATAAGAGTAGTGCAACTCTTTTTAAAAACACGGGTTAAATGTGCCACAATAATCAGCCGACTTTTCAATCATCATATTGCCAACGCCTTTCGCTATGGCTTACATATAAAGTTATCGGACATTACTGTTTCAGAGCTGAAATTTTTTTCAAATTTTTTAAAATACTTTAAAGTATCGCAAAATTTTAGATTCTTTTTCCTGACGGGACTTGAAACGCGAACGGTTTGTTGTAACAATCTCGTTCTGCTTTTTATTTTGAACAGCCCCCTGCGAGTGGAAGCGTTTTTTTAAAATGATTTTTGTACGAGGTAGTCATGAAGATTTTCGTTGTTAATTGCGGCAGCAGTTCGATTAAGTATCAGCTTTTCAGCATGACGAATGAAAAGGTTCTCGCCAAGGGTCTGGTTGAGCGTGTGGGCACGAATGATGCCCGAATAAAGTTTGAATCTGCGGACTCATCTGCGGAGCATCGGCTGGATGCGCCGGACCATACGGCGGCGATGAAACACATACTTGAGGCGCTGGTGGATCCGCGTTACGGCGTGCTCGAAAATATTGATGAAATCGAAGCCGTCGGCCATCGCGTTCTGCACGGCGGCGAAAAGATTCACGAGTCCATGCTCATAGACGACCGCGTGAAGTCAATCATACGCGAATATTTTCAGCTTGGGCCGTTGCATAATCCGGCGAACCTGATGGGCATAGAGGCGTCGATGAAGGCTATGCCCGGCAAACCCAACGTGGCGGTCTTCGATACGGCGTTTTTTGCGACGATGCCGCCCAAGGCCTTCCGCTATGCCGTGCCGAACGAATGGTACGAAAGATATCACGTCCGCAAGTACGGTTTTCACGGCACAAGTCACCGTTTCGTGACCGGCCAGGCGTCGATAGATCTCGGCAAAAGCCTCGACCAGCTCAACATCATCTCTGTTCATCTCGGCAACGGCTGTTCGGTGACAGCTACCCATAACGGCAAAGCCGTCGATCACTCGATGGGCCTGACCCCGCTTGAAGGCCTTATGATGGGCACTCGCAGCGGCGATCTCGACCCAGCCGTCATGCCGTACATGATGAAACAGGCTAACCTGTCCGGCGCGGATATAGACCGTATACTGAACAAGGAATCCGGCCTGCTCGGCGTAAGCGGCACGAGCAACGACATGCGTGACCTGCTCAAGCGTAGCGAAGCCGGCGATGTGCATGCCGCCACCGCCATCGAAATGTTTGTCTACAGAATCATCAAATACATCGGCGCGTATTTCACGATAATGCCCGCGTGCGACGCTCTTATATTTACCGGCGGCATTGGTGAAAATTCTGTCATCATTCGCAGGATGGTATGCGAAGGCCTTAAAAACATCGGCGTGAAATTCGACGAGAAACGCAACGAACAGATTGTCGGCGGCAAAAAAGGGACGATTACGGAAAATCATTCGCCGCTGCCTGTATGGGTAATCCCCACCAACGAAGAACTGGTTATCGCACGCGATACGCGAAGAATCGTAGCAGGTTAAGTTTTAGAGCGTCTAACAAAATGATATTGCATTCGGCTTGTTGGTTGAATGTCTGGCGGCGTCAGGCTGCATCGCAAGCCCTATAAGGCTATCTGCTTCGCCTTCCTTGCCAGCCAATCAACCAACTACGCCTCGGTGCGACATCTCATTTTGTTAGAAGCTCTTAATATGCTCTAGCGGTAAAAGGTATGAGGCAGAGCATCAGTTCTTTCGGCAGTGAATCGGGCTGGGCGCTGCGCAGAAATTCCGCCACCAGACTGGCTTTGGATTCCGGCTCAGCCGTTCTGCCGATGCGATTCAACAGGATATTGACCATGCCGGCGTTGGATATTGTATTGCTGTCGAAGTCGAATATGATTTTTTTATCAGCATCACGTTTTTGAATGTCGGGTTGGGACAGCTCGCCCAGGTACAGCAACGCCAGCGTGCTTGTCTGATTCCTTATATAAAGCCGCAAAAATTTATATGCCTCATCCCCGCAGCCGGCCAGACACATTATCGAACATATGACTTCAAAAAGTACCTGCCTGGGCATTTCATGCGTGGTTTTTTCCAGCATGATTCGGAATGATTCGTCGTCTGCGATGTTCGTCAGTGCCGTCGCGCCCTGGATTATCAGCCGCGGATTATCGGTATTCCGAAAAGTGGTTTTAATCCTGCCATAAGACTCCGCATCGTGCAGTTGCGACAGTGCGATGAACGTTTTGCCCTGAAGATACAGGTCGCCGGAATCGAGATATTCTCGCAGTAGTGGAATGGCGCTTCTGATTTTATGTTCGCCGGCTATCTGGGCGGCGATGTGCGCAGTGGTATATTCACCTTTTTCCAGTTCTTTCAGCAGGGCTTTGACGGTTTTTTCGCCGAACGGTATCTCGCCCAGGGCAGTAAGGGAGTTGGCTCTGACGGAGAATTTTGGGGAGTCGAGATATGAAAGCAGCGCGTTTTCGGAAAGGCCTGACTTTACTTCGTTTAAGCGGTCTATATCCTCGCATTCCGTATCCGGTGCGTCGATTTTTTTGATTTTATAAAGCGTTCTAAGCGTGTTCAGGTCTCTGGGTGAGAATATCAGGCCCAGCACATCCCTCAATTTCCACTCCGCCAGCGGAGCGAGCCGGAAAACGAAAAACAATCCCGCCAGCAAAAGCGCCAGGACGCTTGCGAAGTATATTTTGAAAGTCTCCATGCCGGTTATGCCTTTGACGTCGAGATATTGCAGAATTCCCGCGCCTATTACAGAACCTGCGAGGCCGGCGGCTATGCCGGAAATTACGTTTATTGTAAGCGTGGAGGCTACACGTTCCCTGTGCGGGATGACAATCAGAAAATAATGTGCCATGGTTACACCCGTGCCGGTAACGCCTGCGCCGGCGAGCATGAAAAGCACTGCCGCATAATACCATTTAAAAGTTGTCGGGCAGATTATCCAGAGTATGCACAGGACGATGAGCATGCAATAGGCGATTATCGCCAGCGGCCGTGGGCCGGTCTCTTCCGCCAGCAGGCCTACGACGTATGCGATTGCGATTGCGCCGGCCATCTGGATAAGGGCGAAAATAAGGGCGGAATCGTCGCTGATGCCGTAGCCTTTTTTCAACGCCAGCATGGATATCGGCACGGTGAGCGTTATGGCGGAGCTTATCGCGCAGCAGGCGAATAGCTGCCGTCTGCGCAGGGGGTTTTTGAGCGTAAGAATCATGTCGGAAAGTATCGGCTCGGCAGCCGAGGCTTTTATCGCCGAAGTTTCGTTTATGCGGCTTATGAACCATGTGGACGCTATGCCGAGTACTGCGCCGGTGAGAATCGTGACGATAAATACCCATATATCGTGGCTGAACATCATCAGCATGATTATTGCGCCGAGCATGATGAGGTTCGCGATATTGAACAGCATGCTGTTGACGGACGTGAATTTGCCGCGGTTTTCATCGGTGGTTATTTCGCCCATTACCGGCTGAAAGCCGATTACGCCGATGGAGCGGCACGCGTAAAATGCGAACGCGCCGAGGATTATTGTTACCATGGCGGCTTTAAGGCCGGCCAGCCACAGAAAGAACGGGGCCGACGCGACCAGCAGAATGGAAATGTTCCTCATCGTCCAGCATGATGCGATGGTTCTGATGGCGCCGACCCTGGCCATGAGGAACTTGCCCAGCGGCATGCAGAAATTGCTCAGAAATATCAGCGAGCCGAGGATGGATATGCAATAATCGGGACAGCCCAGTTTTATTGCGAACAGGATTATTATAGTGTCCCCGAGGCATATGTAGGATAGGCCGTTTAAAAAATTGAACCGGTTGTAATTCAGCCGCCCGCTTTCCTGCTGCGAAAGCGAAAGGCTTCCCTTGATAATCATTTTGTAATTCAGCCGGCTGGTTTCAGCAGTAGCGACGCATGAAAACAGCCATTGTTGTTAAATCAGACTTAAGCGGAACTATTTTCCCGTTGAACGCAGATATTTGTCTATGCCGTTTGCTATCGAATCCGCTACACGGCGGCGATATTCGGAACTTGCGAGTTGCTGTTCTTCAGCCGGGTTGGACAGAAAGCCCACTTCAATCAGCATAGCCGGGCATGATGTGCGTTCGAGCACCCGCAGGTTTTTGCTGTGCTTCTGGACTCCCCGTGAGTTGCTGACGACTGTGCCGGCTTGCGATTCGACGAGTTTGCCGGCTCGCAGCGACATGTTGTAATCGTCGCCGCGTTTGGGTATGTATACCGTCATGCCGGTTGCGGCACTGCTGCCGGCGGCGTCGGCGTGTATGCTGACGAACAGGTCGGGATGAGCTTTTTCGGCCATATCCACTCTGCCGTCCAGCGGAATGAAATAATCGCCCGTGCGTGTGAGTTTTACGTCATGGCCTTTGTCGCGGAGTTTGGCGGCTACGACGAGTGCTATATCCAGTACGACGTCCTTTTCACGAGTGTTGTTGCCGCCCAATGCGCCAGGGTCTTTGCCGCCGTGGCCGGCGTCGACGACTACCACCGAACCGCTCATCCATTTGGGTTTAGGCGGGTTGGCATATGTGGGTTGAGTATAGGTTTTGTGATGTGCGGCAGCGATTCTGGCGTCGCGTTTTGCGGCAGCGGCAGCTGGTTCGCCGGTGAAACGGAGTTTGGCCCTTATTTCCCTTTCGACCTTGTATGGCACGAGCAGTTCATCGCCGTCGGGCAGAATGTTTATGCTGCGGGTTACTTCCGTGTTGTTGACCAGAACCCGGCCGTCGGGGTCGCCGTATATGATTACGGAATTATGCGGGCTGGACATGCGAGCCACCGCAGAGGTGGATTTATCCAGCCGCATGCCCAGGCGGTCGGCTATTTCGCTTACACGACAGAGTTTATCCGGCGAGATGTTCCACTCGGACTGCACTGCCGGCTGCTGGCAGCCTACGATTGCAAACGCCGCCGCCATAATCAGAATGACGGATAAATTTCTGGCTAGATTCATCTAACACCTTGATACTGCATCGCTTAAACAAAAACATAAAACGCGATGCACAAATTAAGTCGATGTCGGCTGTTTAAAATTTTGTGCCGCCGCCGGCTATGACGAAATACATCAGGACGACAAGCCATAGTACATAGACGGTCAAGACCAGTATGAACCTTTTGGCAACTGGCTGTTTGACGCGGTCGGGTATGCCGTCCGAAACATCTATCGGCGCTGTAAGCATTCTTTCTTGAGTCTTCTTTTTCATTATTGTTTAAGCCTTATTCGCCCGCTTATGTCGAAATCGCGGTCCAGGTTGAATACGTTGCGGAAATCCTCCACGGAATCATTATCGTTTTTTCGGAAAATTCCGTGTTCTATCATCAGATAAACCATATTGCCGAAATCTATGCTTTCGCGGATGCCCCATCGGTTGAAGACCGCCTTGGCCATCATGCCCCAGCGGTCGATGGCCAGGTCGCGTATGGACATGCAAAGCTGCTGGCCGGTCACATGGCCGCCAGGAGAGGCGTTTTCGCCGTGAACTTCGTTGACGGCTCTGCTCAACGCCTCATGAAGAAAACGGAATGCGTCGGGATGATAACGTCCGTCTTTCTTTATTATCCGCTCTATCTCTGAACGAGGTATCTTTTTCATAAGTCCGTTGCCTCTTGCATGAGATATTTTCGCCGAAAAATCCCAAAAAACAAACAGCAGATAACGACAATATTCAAAGTTTCATCAAACAGTCGGCAGGATTCAAGCAAATTCGACAGGTGTGCCGAAAAATGCGGACGCTGGTTGATTTTCCATTTACTGTTTTCTCATGAACAGCGGTTCGCCAGGGTTTACGGCAGTTCCGGCTGGCAGTTCGCCGAATTTGCCGAGTTCACCTGTCCGGCAGCCCAGCGTGGCAAGGCCCTGCGCGGTTTTTTCCGGCATGAACGGAGCGAGGTACTGCAACACTATTCGTACCGCCTGTGCACAGGTGTTCATAATCGTGGCTAGCCTGGGTTTTTGCGATTCGTCTTTAGCCAGCCTGAACGGCTCGGTCTGGTCTATGAACGTATTTGTCGCCGTCACGAGGGCCATGACGTTATCGGTATATTTGCTGAACGCGCAGTGAGCCATGAGTTCATCGGCTATTTGCGTCAGTTCGGTTGCAGCCTTTTCCACTGCGGCGGCCTGTTCTACGGCCGGGCCGGCGGCTGGAATTCTGCCGTCAAAATATTTCGATATCATTTTGATGGTGCGACTTAACAGGTTGCCTACGCCGTTAGCCAGTTCCGTGTTGTAAATCTGCTTAAACATGTCGGCTGAAAAATCGCCGTCGCCGCCGAACGTCACCGCGCGAAGCAGGTAATAGCGATACACGTCGCGATGATAGTCCAGACAGTATTTTTCAATGGTTTCGCGGTTGACGAAATTTCCGAGTGATTTGGACATTTTTCTGCCATTGCTCGTCCACCAGCCGTGGGCGAAGACGGTTTTCGGCAGCGGTATGTCCAACGCCATCAGTATGCACGGCCAGTATACTGCGTGAAACCACAAAATATCCTTGCCGATTAGATGCACCGACGCCGGCCAGTATTTGGCGAATTTGCCGTCGTATTCGTCGCCTACCTCTATCAGCCCCAGCGCGTTTATGTAATTGCTCAGCGCGTCAATCCATACGTATACCACGTGGTTGTTGTCGTTGGGCATTTCTATGCCCCAGGGGAGTTTCTCCTTGCGGCGGGATACGCAGAGGTCGTCTACGCCTATCCTGAGTTTGCTGAGGACTTCATTGCGGCGGGCAGCCGGCTGAATGAAGTCGGGGTTTGCCTCGATGTGGGCGATGAGTTTAGGCGTCCATTTCGTCAGGCGGAAAAACCAGTTTTCCTCGCTGTATTTGACCAGCGGTTTGCCGTTGATGGCGCTTTTGTAATCGTTTTCTTTAGCGGTGGTTTCGGTGACGTATTCTTCCTGGCCTTCGTCGTACCAGCCTTCGTATTTGCCCAAAAAGATTTCTCCGCGGTCGACCAGCCGGCGAACCATCTCCTGTACGCGCTTGATGTGCCGCGGCTGTGTAGTGCGGATGAAATCGCTGTTGGTGATATTGAGTTCTTCCCAGAGACTTTTGAAATGCGGGGCGTTTATGTCGGCGAGTTCCTTTGGGGAGAGTGTTTTTTCACTGGCGGCTTTGACCATTTTGATGCCGTGTTCGTCCGTGCCCGTCAGGAAGTATACGTCGCGTCCGGCGGTACGGTTGTACCTGGCCAGCACGTCAGCCGCAATAGTCGTATATGAATGGCCGATATGCGGCGCATCGTTGACGTAATATATCGGTGTGGTAACGTAAAAAGTATTGCTCATGATTGCAGTTCCAATAATATAAAATTACCGAAGTCGGGTAAGTCGTCATTATCCCAGATTTTTTATGGAAATTCAACAGCCGACGGCGGCTGTGTCGTATTTTACTTGCATGGCAGGCCGGCTGAATTTAAACTCTTGTCTTGTATAGTGAGGTCACGGATGAACGGACGTATTTGCGTGTACATAGCGATATGCTTTGTTGCGATATTCGCAGCCGCGATATGCATTGCCGGCGACGGCGACAGGCCAGCCGGCAAGACGGTTACCGTGACGGTACAGAACACTGATGCCCCACGCTCGATGCCTGTTACAGCCGCCAGGCCGTCCGACGCCAGATTCAAGATTGTGCAGGTCTATGTGGCGCTATGCGACAACAGATATCAGGGGATTGAAAAAGTGCCCGCATCGCTGGGCGACGGCCAAAAGCCTTCCACCAACCTGTACTGGGGCGCCATGTACGGCGTAAAGACGTTTTTCCGCAAGTCGTACAACTGGAAAGTCTGGCCGTATTTTAACGCGGCTAATAAAAAACGCGGCATACTGGATGTGGCCATTTTTGAGAGTCAGGGCCTTGGTCCTAAAGTCTACGTCGTTGCGTTCGCATACGCAGGCAATCGCATGAGAGATACGCTGAGGGATTTCTTCGCGGCAGCAGCCGGCGAAAAAAAAGCAATCATCGAAACCCATGTCAACGGCAAAAAATTTCAGCTTCCCATAGAAGGCTTTGCCGACCTGGTATGCTTCGTCGGCCATAACGGACTGATGGACGTAAAACCCGGCACGTTGGGTTCTTTCCGGCCGGCGGCGGTTCATCCCGGCAATGCCGTCGTGCTGGCATGCAAATCGCAGGTGAACTTTTCGCCGATATTGGAAAAGCTGAATTGCAATCCGCTGATAACCACGACGACGTTCATGGCTCCTGAGGCGTATACGCTGGATGCGATTGTCCGCGAATGGGCTTTCGGGGGGACTGCCGAGATGATACGTCGCGAAGCCGCTAAGGTTTATGCAAAATATCAGAACTGTCACGTCTCTGCTGCGATGCAAATATTCTATGCACATGGAAAGGTCAATAAAAATGGCAAAAAAACAGATTAAACTCAAAGAAGTTCTCGGCCAGCCGTCCTGGGTGATGTCTACTGATAACGTCAAGATGGCGATATCGCAGCTCGGCGGCCAGCTTGCGCCGGTGATATTTTTCGCCGACAGCAAAACCCCCGTTCAGCCGTATTGGGTTGCCCCGTGGTACAGGATAAAAGACATGAAATTCCCCCGCACGGATACCGTGCTCAAGCCGTTGCGCGGCGATTTTTTCTGCCTCCCGTTCGGGGCTAATGCCGAAAAATATGAAGGCGAACAGCATACCTGTCACGGCGAAGCCGGCACGGAGAAGTGGAAATACGTTAATTTATGTGACGACGGCAAAATTGTGAAGCTGACGCTTTCGATGAATACCAAAATCCGCAAGGGCAGAATCGTCAAGGATACATGGCTGAAAAATGGACATAACGCAGTCTATCAGTCGCACGAACTTTCCGGTTATGCGGGCAAAATTCCTTTGGCGAACCACCATACGCTGGCGATGTCCGATACGCCCGAAAGCGTGCTGGTATCGATGAGTTCTCTAAAAATGGGTTTCACCAACCCTGTGGCCGGCGATATCGACAAATACGATTACGCCTTCGTTGCCACGAATGAAAAGTTCAGGGATTTGGCCAAAGTTCCCACGCGATTTAAAACGCCCGCGACCTGCGACTGTTCAAAACTTCCGACCCGCAAAGGCTACGGCGACCTGGTTCAGTGTTTCCACAATCCTTCGGACAGGATTTCATGGGTGACGGCTACCTATACAAGCGAGGGTTTTATGTGGTATTCGTTAAAACTCACGGAGCAATATCCCGCCGTTACTGTCTGGCTGTTCAACAACAATCGCCACAACTATCCGTGGGATATTTTCGAAGATGCGTGTCTGGGGCTTGAAAATTCGTGCAGCTATCTGGCATGCGGGCTGGCTGACAGTGTCCGGCCGAATCCAGCAAGCAGGGCGGGTTTCAAGACGTATGCGACGTTTTCTCCCAAGACGCCGTCGCGCATAAACATAATACAGGGAGTCGTGCGTGTGCCGGCTGGTTTTGGGAAAGCAACTTCCGCAAAATTCGACAAGGGCAAAGTGACCTTTATTTCCGGCACAAAGAAGGCTGTGGCCAAAGTTGACTGGGAATTTTTGGAAAACGGCAGCCTGTAGAAAATTGGCAATTACGAATTGAAAATTGAAATTTTGAGTTTGCTTGTTACTTGAAAATTGTTTCTTGAGATTTTTTTAATAAAAAAAGCTGGCCGGAGTTTTCTTAAAAAATTTCGGCCAGCCTTTTTATTGTGTGAAACGGCTTTGTTATGATTCCATGATTTCTTTCGTTTTGGCTTCGAGAATTTCGGTAACTTTAGCCTCGTAATCATTGGTTAATTTCTGGATTTTGTCTTTGCCCTTTTTGGCGTCGTCTTCGGTTAGGGTTGTTGCTTTCTGCGCTGTGTCCACTTCCTTGTTGCCGTCGCGGCGTGCGTTACGAATCGTTACGCGAGCCTGTTCCGCCATCTTTTTAACCTGCGATGTGAGCTGGTTGCGACGCTCTATGGAAAGCGGCGGAATGTTCAGCCGAATCACCTTGCCGTCGTTGCTGGGGTTCAGCCCCAGGTCGCTGGCCTGGATAGCCCGCTCGATTTCCTTGAGGCTCGACTGATCGAAGGGTTTTATGAGTATCTGCGTGGCTTCGGGGGTAGAGATGGTGGCCATCTGGCGCAGCTCGGTCGGTGAGCCGTAGTAGTTGACCATCAGCTTGTCCACCAGTGACGTCGATGCTCTGCCTGTGCGTAGCGAGCGGAGCTCCTTTTTAAGAAACTCCAACGCGCTGTCCATATTTTCTTCCACTGTCAAAAGTATTTCGTCCATGTTCGGTTATCCTTTCATTCGACGATAGTGCCTACGTTTTTGCCCCGTACGGCCTGTTCGAGATGGCCGTCGATATTCATGTTGAAAACCATAATCGGAATCTTCCGTTCCATGCAGAACGCCATCGCCGGCAGATCCATTACGCCGAGTTTCAACGCGATAGCCTGTTCGCAGGTTATCGTGTCGAATTTTTTTGCCGCCGGATTTTTTTTGGGGTCGCTGTCGTATACGCCGTCGACCTTGGTCGCCTTTAGCAGTACGTCAGCCTCTATGTCCGAAGCGCGGATAGCCGCGCACATATCCGTCGTTACGCCTGGATGACTCGTTCCGCCGGCGAAAATGACCACTTTGCCCTCTGCCAGATGTCGCATGACGCGTGGCCGTTGATAAAGGTCGCATATGAGCGGCATGGATATGGCGCTCACCGCTACGGCGTCGCAGCCGGCGTGCTGCAAGCCGTCGCGCAAGGCCAACGCATTCATGACCGTGCCGAGCATGCCCATATAGTCTGCCGTCGTGCGATGAATATTGCTGGCGTCGGTTAAATGGCGGCCGCGCATCAGGTTGCCGGCGCCTATTACTATGCCCATCTGTACGCCCATTCTGATTGTCGGCACAAGACGTGCGACGATGTCCGCCACCGATTGGCCGTCCACTCCAAGCTCGCCGGGCCGCGACAGCGACTCGCCGGATAACTTGAGCAGTACCCTTTTATATTTGATGTCTTTCATGTCTGAGATATTAAACTCCCGACGGCTTTACTGCAACAGGTAAACGACATAAAAAAACGGCAGGCCGTTTGTTTCGACCCGCCGTTTTGTGTTCTTGGAGCGTATCCGTTACATATCGCCCACCGCGAAACGGGCAAAAGCCACAACTTTAGCCTTGCCCAGTATGTCTTTGATTTTTTTCTTTTCGTCCTTGACGTAATTCTGTTCCAGAAGTACGCGTTCGGCGACGAATTTACGGATTTTGCCTTCAACCATTTTTTCGGCGATTTCAGCCGGCTTGCCGGAGTCGATAGCCTCCTGCCTTGCGAATTCGCGTTCCTTTTCGATGACTGCCGCCGGTATATCTTCTGCGACGAGGCCCATCGGGTTTGCGAAGGCGATATGCTGGCAGAGGCCTGCGGCGGTTTCCGCGTCAAGCTCGCCATCATAGCCCACTATCACGCCGACCTTTTTGTTGTGATGCAGGTAAGAAGTGGTTTTTGGGGCAGTTATCTTTATGCCGCGGGCGAAGTTCATGTTTTCGCCGATTTTCGCCAGCGTTTCCTGCAGGCGGGCTGTCATTTTATCCGATGCTTCAATTTTGCCGGCAGAAGCGCTAGCCGCCATCTCCGCAAGGTCGTTGACCATTTTCACGAATTCCTCGTTGCGGGCACAGAAGTCGGTCTCGCACTGCACTTCAATCATCGTTGCCGATGTGCCGTCCGCGGCGAAGTTCATGCAGATTAAACCTTCCTTGGTTGCCCGGCCAGCCTTCTTTTCGGCGGTGGCTAACCCTTTTTTGCGAAGCAGGTCTTTGGCGGCTTGAATGTCGCCGTTGGTTTCGTCCAGAGCCTTTTTGCAATCCATCATGCCCAGGCCCGTGCTTTCACGTAATTCTTTGACAACTGCTGCGGTTACAGCCATTGTGAATCTCCTTGCGATTAAAGTTAACTTCGTTCAGGGATGAAACTCACTCGGCAGCCTTTTCGGCGGCGATGGTTTCATCGGCGGCTGCGACCTTTTCGGCGGCGGCTATCATCTGTGCGTCGTCGGCGTCGGAGGTGTGACGGCGATGGCGGCGGTCTTTGTTGGCGGCGTCTTCAGCGGCTTTGGCGGCTTCCTGCGCGGCGGCTTCAGCCCGGCCGGTCATGCCTTCGGCGATGGCTTTGACGATTTCTTCCAACACGACCTCGATGGCTCTCATGGAGTCGTCGTTGCCGGGTATCGGAATATCCACCAGATCCGGATCGCCGTCGGTATCCATGAGCGATATCA
Organism: uncultured Planctomycetaceae bacterium; assembly: GCA_964536835.1. Taxonomy (GTDB): domain Bacteria; phylum Planctomycetota; class Phycisphaerae; order SM23-33; family SM23-33; genus DAONFI01. Next base: position 44,639 of record CAZIAZ010000016.1, read on the forward strand.
CGGGAATGCCGGCTTTGCGGGCTTCCTGGACGGCGATAACCTCATTGGGTTCGTCGATTACGAACATCACGCCAGGGAAACGCTCCATATTGCGGATGCCGCCCAGATTACGCTTGATTTTCTTCATCTCGCGACGCAGCCGTGAGCCGTCCTTCTTGCTGAATGCGTCGAGTGAGCCTTCGGCTTCCATCGTCTCCAGCTCGATTAAACGGCCTACACGCTTGCGGATTTCGCGAAAATTAGTCAGCGTGCCGCCCAGCCAGCGGTCGATTACGCTGTGCATGCCGGTTTTTTCAGCTGTGTTGAGGACGGCTTTGCGGGCTTGCCGTTTAGTGCCGATGAACAGCACGTCCTTGCCGCCGGCTACTATCTGCGTGACGAATTTCTTCGCAACCAGCAGGCCTTTGAGAGTTTCCTTTACGTCGATGATGTAAAGATTGTTGCGTTTGCCGTGGATATAGGGTTTCATCTTTGGATTCCAGCGGCTGGTGCGGTGTCCGAAATGGATGCCCGCGTCGATGAGTTTCTTGACCAACTCTGTAGACATGGAAATCTCCTGCTATGACTCAGCCGTCCATCTTTCGTACCTTTAAAACCTCATATCAAGGCAGGTAAGTCGGGCGGACTGAACCGTATTATGTTCCGTCGGGCGGAACGTTTTTTTAGCATTTTGCCGTCTTCCCGCCTACGCCGGCGGGCAGCTGAATGCCGCAAAAGAGCAATAAAATACGTTTATAATACCGACAAGTCAACAATTTTTGCCGATTTCAGCCAAAATTTCCTCGAAATGACGGTTTTTGTTTCATCATTATTTTGGCTGAGAGTAGACGGCGGCTGTTGGCGGCGGCTACGGAGATTCATTTTATAAAATTGTTGTGGGATTATTCCTTATAATTCCAATATTTAAGGTGTTTATTTGTAAATTCCCTCAAAAAATTTTTGCAAACAGCTTGACGTTATTTGTATGGTTGGATAATATTAGGGCAGCATTTTGAGCTGAAATGCTTCCGCCTATGAGGGTTTGGTTTTTTCATCCCCCGTTCATTCTCGACGGATAAAGATTGGTGTTTGCTTATTTTTTGGAAAGGATTTTTGAAATGTCAGTCTATTTTAATTCTGCCATTCAGGTGAATACCCTAAAGATTTTTAATGGTAACTCTTCATCTAGTATTAAAAAAGCATTGAAAACAGTCGTTGTAAAGGCTGTACGTTCCGTAGAAAAAACAATCTCGTGTGTCGCGTTAGCCGGCATTGTACTTGGTTTTGCAGCCGACAGGGCGAATGCAAATTACAGTTTCGACCTTAATTCCGAAATAAGCATAAAGACTGTATATAGTTTCAATGAATTGTGCTTTTCCAGTACCGATGGCGGTGTATTGGTGATGGATGATGAGAATGGGGGCGTTACGATTAACGGGCAGATGCCGGCTGATTATGGCTCAGTTCAAATGGGTTTTTCATTGCTTAATGCTGGAGTGATAACTTTTGTCGGTTATGCAAGTAATGATGATACTAGTACGTCGCATCCTGAATGGGGTAGTGCAGATCCGGACGGAGTAACTGGTTTTTACTATAACAGTTTGAGTCAAGATGAGACTCCTACAGGCCTGTGGGCAATTTTTGATGCGAATAGCGACGGTATTGGAAGCGTCGAAAGTGGCGTTTGGACATTGGGGGACGATGACGTACTTTACGCCATCGGGGCTACCACTACCGGGTTGAACAATATTGCACTTGTGGGCGATTTGCCTGCTTATGATTCGGCGTATATTTATTCTTATAATTCTGAACAGCCCGATAGTTATGTAAATTTACCCTTGCCAGGGATAAATCTGGTTACTGGCATTCCGGAACCTGCGACGCTTGTTTTGCTCGGGACTGGTTTGGTTGCGTCGATATTGGCCAGACGCAAAAAATAGCCGGCAATCCTTTGGCAGTAGGAAAGAGATTAGTTTTGACAAAAACTCTTTCCGGCTGCTTTTTAACTTACTCCGAAGTGACCGATTGACGATATTTACCTTTACGCCTATTAATCTGGAAACCGTTAAATCGGTCAGTTTGAATACCTTGTCGTGAAAGTTATGTTCCAAACAATGTTTATCTTGGAAAGGATTTTTCAAAATGTCCGTCGGTCGTTGTATTTCCACGTTCAGGAAAATGCCTCTTAAAAATAATTCCGACATAATCCTGGCTGTTTTTGAATCAAAATTTCAATCAAAAATAATGGCTGTTGCGACTGGAGTAAAATTAACGAATATCGCCATGTGCTTAGTTGCCTGTATTGTCTTGGGCGTCGGCTGTCTGGCCAATATCGCAGCCGCCGAAACCGTTTCTGATTTCAGTGACTTTAGTGGTAACGATTCTGAAAGTGATACTTATGTAACGTTGACGACCGACAGGGTTAATTCGGACGGCTTGCTGGTTAACGGCAATCTGCCTGAGAGCTATAATTACAAGATAGGTTTCACTATCAATGGCAGTGATTTTATTGGATACGGCAACAATGCGAATACTCAGGAGAACGGCGGAGAGGATAATTCCACGAGTTGGGTAAGCGCTTATTATCGCAATAATTCAGAAAAATTTTTCGCAGGCAGTTCGCCGACCGGTTTGTTGGTGGTTCTTGATGCGGCCAATGACGGCATAGGGACATTTGATACCAACGACAACGGCACACCTGACTATGAGGATGACGATACAGTGCATTGGACGTTGGGAGACGACGACGTACTTTATACTGCTGGTGATGTAGCTGATATATTAGGGAGCATTACATATACGGGGGTTATCGGACGAGTGGAAATCGGCGGAGTGCTTGACGGGATAGAAAATCTGCCGGCGTATTCCACTTCGGGAAGCATGGTTTTGCCGTCAATAAATCTGATTACCGGCGTTCCCGAACCTGCGACGCTGGCGTTGCTCGGCACGGGTTTAACGCTGGCGATTTTTGTCAGACGCAGAAAATCTCTGTAATTGCCTGAAAAGCAGGTTGCCTGTTTCAACGTTCTTGTCTTAAAACCTTTCGCTGATGCTCTAAAAATTGTGAACCACTTTTTTGAACTGAATATGAATTTTTTTAAAAGGTGCGTCATCGCAGGATTGTGTGATGGCCGCCTTTTTTGTTCCGATTCTGGTATAAGTTGCCATAGCTGCGGATTGTGCTGGAAATTTGCGAGTGATGGGTGTTAGAATGTGGAAATGAACGAGCAGAATGACAAAAAATCACAGGCTGCCAGGGTCGTCGGCGATCATCGCCGTCAATGGCGTAGTTGCAGATTCGTCTATCCGGTGGTATCCCGCAGAGCAGGGGGGCTGTCCGTCGGCATAAATCTCAACCTGGACAAGAGATGCAATTATTCGTGCATGTACTGCCAGGTAAATCGTCGCATTCATGGAGAAAAAAACGATATCGACATAAATCGCCTTCACGATGAACTTGTGGAGACGCTTAATGCCTTCAAGACCGGCGAAATATGGAACGAGGGCAATTTTGTGCATACGCCGGCTGAGTATCGGCGGCTGAACGATATCGCCTTCAGTGGCGACGGCGAGCCGACGCATATAACCAATTTCGACCAGGCGGTCATTGCCGCGGTCAAGGCTCTTGAAGACGTCGGCCTTAAGGGCTGTGCAAAGCTGGTTGTCATTACGAATGCGACGAATCTGATGGCTCGGCAGGTGCGCAACGCTTTGAGTGTGCTCGACGCCAATCGCGGCGAATTCTGGTGCAAGCTCGACGCAGGCACTGAGCATTATTTCCGGACGGTCAACAGGCCTGTGCCGGGTCTGACGCTTGAAAAAATCTGCGAAAATATTCTTTCGATTGCCGTTGGCCGGCCGGTGGTGATTCAGACATTGTGGTTCAAAATTGACGGGAAAAGTCCGTCGGATATGGAATTGGAGGCGTATGCCGGCAGACTTCGATGGCTTGTCGGCTGCGGCGGCCAGATAGATCATGTCCAGTTGCACACCATAGCCCGTCCGCCGTCAGCGGCGAACGCATCAGCCATGCCGGATGCCGAGCTCGACGAAATTGCAAAAAAAATAATCGCACTTGTTCCGGGCGTGAAATTTCATGTATATTACGGACAGGATGTCAAGCCTCAGTGAGATGCAAGGTGTATTATGGAAATGGAAACTCGTGCCGGCGGGCCGGGAGATTGGTTCTGGCCGCATACCCAGGTACATTTTCAGTTTAACGATAAAAGTTGTATTGTAATAGTGCCGGAAAACGTTGCTGACAGCCGGCCGTGGGTCTGGCGAGCAAGATTCCTGGGTGCGTTTCCGTATGTCGACCAGGATTTGCTGGACAGGGGATATCATATCGCGTTTGTGAATACTGCCGACATGTTTGGTGCGCCGGCGGCTATGGAGATATGGGACGGCTTTTACGAACTTGTGAGGCGCGAATTCAGGCTTGCGCCGAAAATGACGCTGGAGGGCTTCTGCCGCGGCGGTCTGTTTATCTATAACTGGGCTGCGCGGCATCCGGAAAAGGTGAACTGCATTTATGCCGATGCGCCGGTGTGCGATATACGCAGTTGGCCGGGCGGGAAGGGCAAAGGCATATGCGACGTATTGTGCTGGCAGAAATGCCTTGAAATGTACGGCTTGACGGAAGAAACCGTCAAAAATTTCCACAAAAACCCCATCGACCTGCTCGAACCTATAGTAGCCGCCGGAATACCGATTCTTCATGTCGCCGGCGATGCCGACGATGTCGTGCCGATTGATGAAAACACATATGCACTAGCCCAAAGATGTCGCGAACTGGGCGGCAATATCAATCTGATAATCAAGCACGGCGTGAAACATCACCCGCACAGCCTCGAACAGCCCGACGAAATCGTAAAATTCATCGTCGAGAATACAAAATAGAACGGCTCTGAATTTTATCGCCATGCCGTAGTCTTTACGTAGAACCTATCCCAAAAACATGGGCGTCGCCGAAATCGAGCAATTTTGCGGGCT
>CAZIAZ010000017.1:0-49154 GCA_964536835.1 uncultured Planctomycetaceae bacterium
CGAAATCGAGCAATTTTGCGGGCTGGCAAGGAAGAAAAATGGCAGCATACTTTTTTAAAAAACATATTCTGCCGTTTTTCTGACGCAGCCAGGCTGCAAAAGAGCCGATTGCAGGCAGCCAAGGTTTTTGGGATAGATTCTAGTTATCTCAGGAGAAACGGCAGCCTATTCACGGAATTTTTCGAGAATTAATCAATATAATTCCGTCGATTTGCCTGTTATGATGGCCCAACTCTTATGGGTATTTTTCCGTCGGTAATCAGCCGGCGTTATGAAAAAAAACCTTTTAAAAAGTCGATAGAAATAATTGACGTTATTGAATCCCGTATCAAAACAGATGTCACTTATGGACATGTTGGTGTAAATCAACTGTTTTTTAGCCTTCTCAAGTCGTCTCCGATTGATATATCCAGATATCGAACAGCCAAAAACAGCCTGAAAAGTACGAGCCGTATGTTCTCTTGATTTACAACATTTTCTTACCACATCTTTTACCAGCCACTTTGCAACATCGGCCTTTTCCATTTCTTCGATTCCTCGCCTGAGCCACTCCGGCGCAGCCGGAATTCGGTCGTATCTGCCAGGTAAGAACCACTCCAGCAGCACATCGTAAAAAAACCGATTGGATAGAAGTTCGCACTCAGGCGTACCCTGCTTGAGAAACAGCTCATTGAGAGCAGCTTCAAAGGTTTCCCGATTTTTTTGAGGAATAGTCACATATGGCACATCGATTCCATTAAAAAGCTTTGCGGCAGATATGGAGGTATCCATAAGTTTACGGCTAAATACGATATTCAGCAGTTTTAAATCTGAACCGTACAGGCTGTGAGTGTCTTTCTCGCGTATGAAAACCAGGGTCCCTGCAGGAAATACATATTTTCTGTTATTTATTTCTTCCGTAAGAACTCCCTCGAAAACATAATCTATTTCAAAAAATCCTTTATGCTTATGCGGCTTGAATTTAAATTCCCGGGCAACTGTCATGTGATATTCGGGCAGTCTTATTCTGGCAAAATTCAAACATGTTACGTTTTTATGTTTCATTAATTTAATGTCACATACGTTCAATAAAATGTCAATACCATTCTATAGGCTTTTTTACGGCAATGATATAATTTTATGCTGTTTAAAATGATGTTCGTTTAATTTTTTATCGCTGCACAGTCTGAATGGCAGGCTTTCAGCAAAATCTGTCGAAAGGAATAGGAATTATGAATTTGGGAGTGCAGTATTATCGCCCGCCGTTTCCCGTACAGCGATTCTGGGAAGACGATTTCAAAAAAATAGCCGACTCCGGCCTGAATACCGTACAACTCTGGATACTATGGTCGTGGGTCGAACCAAAGCCTGGTGAATTTCATTTCGATGATTATGACCGCCTGGTAGAACTTGCAGAGAAAAATGGCTTGGGCATAGTGCTCAGCACCATCGCCGAAGTACAGCCATATTGGATACATCGCGAAGTGCCAGGCAGCGAAATGATAGACCACATGGGTCGCAAGGTCGTCTCTTCTAACCGCGGCGAATGTCATTTTGGCATTACGCCTGGCGGCTGCATCGACAACCCAGGCGTCTGGGCCGGCATGAAAAATTTCTTCAACGCCGCGGTAAGTCGATATTGCAAAAGCCCTGCATTACGCGGCTGGGACGCATGGAATGAATTGCGATGGAACGTCAATGCGGACGGCATGGTCTGCTTTTGCGAGCATACGCTTGCCGCGTTTCGCAAATGGCTGTCCGATAAATACGGCGGGTTGGACGGCTTGAACAAGGCGTGGATACGCAGGTACGGCTGTTTCGATGAAGTCATGCCGGGCAAGATGTGCGGCCGCCCTTACACCGAGATGATGGCCTTCGAACATTTCCTTACATGGCGAGCCAATCGTCATGCAAAACTCCGCTACGATTTCATCAAATCGATAGACCCGCAACATCCGGTACTGGTGCATGGCGGTGACCCGACGATTCTGACATATGGCTGCGAATATGATCACGCGCTCAACAGGGGTAACGACTGGTTTTATGCGGATGAACTCGACGGCATCGGTTGTTCAAGTTTCCCCAAATGGCACGGCTTGGACGACGCCGATTTCGGCATGCGCGTCGAATGCGTCAAATCCGCAGCCCGCAATAAAAAGATATGGCTAAGCGAAGTACAGGGCGGCAGGTCATCGTTCGGCTTCAATGTTTATCCGGCCGTCGATGCCGCATCTCAACAGCGGTGGATATGGAACGGCCTTGCCTGCGGCGCTGATACGATTCTTTTCTGGTGCTGGCGGGATGAGGTTTTCGGCACTGAATCCGGCGGCTTCGGCCTTTCAGGACGGGACGGATTGGCCCAGGAGCGACTGGATGCAATGTGCAAAACCGGCGGCATACTGAAAGACAATGCGACACTGTTCGAGCATTATAAGCCGTTTGCCGGTGAAGTCGGCATCTTTTTCAGTCCCAAGTCATATTATCTCTGCTGGGGCCAGGAAGGTAATTCGCTGCGGATGATTAACGCCATGATGGGTTATGCCCGCAGCCTGGTACGTAATTCCATTCCCTACAGGTTCGTGGAAGAGGAACACCTGGAAGAACTCGCAGGATTGAAGATTCTATTTATGCCCAGAACGCTGGTTCTCGACGCCAAGGCAGAAGAAGCGATAGGCCAATTCGTCCGCAACGGCGGAACGCTGGTCTGCGAATCGGAGTGCGGCGCATTCAATTCAGCCGGCATATATCGTTATCCTGAAGACCGGTTTGTTTCAACGTTAACCGGAATATCCGAATTGGGCCGTCGTTCATTGCTCAAAGAGTCAATTTCAGTTGACGTCAATGGCAGTAAGCTGGAATTACCGGCAAATCAGTGGCTGACCCCATATGAAATTGGCAAAGGCAAAGTGCTGGCGGAGACGTGCGATGGGCCGGCGATAGTCGAGCAGTGTGTTGGCCGCGGCAGGGTTGTTATGTGCGGTACATATTTCGGAAACGGATACTATGGCGACAGGCGGGAAGGTTTCGAATCTTTCGTGTCGCATCTGGTTGGACAGTCGTGCGGGGAGCCGGATATCCGAGTGACATCGCCGACAAAGACGAAAGAAGGTTTTGTCTATGTAAAATCCGGCCTCTCCCGGGGCCGGCGAATGGTTTTCGTGTTCTTCCCGCAAGGAGCCGACGAAGTGCACATGGAATTCAGTCGCGACTTTTTCCAACAGGATACTCTTGTGGACATTTTTTCCGGCAATACGTTTCGTCTAAAAAATTCCGCAGCCGGCAAGTCGTGCGTTTTGCGAAGTTCGGCGTTAAACCTGGCTATCCTGATTGAAAAATAAGCCCAATATTTTTTATGGGAATGGTGCGCATTGTTATAAATGAGCATCGCATGTTTTTTATACAAAGGATACATAAGTTGGACATCGAGCTGACAAATGAAAACTATGCTCGCGGAATGGTAAGTTCAGGCGATTCCACCCGGACAGCTTTTTTTATTCAAAAATTACGCGATTCACGGCCAATAACCTATGCTGCCATAGGCGGCTCTATTACCGGAGGCGCCAATGCTTCTTCGCCGGAATTATCATATGTTTCCCGCTTTGGCCAATGGCTCGACAGTAAGACTCATTGCAGGACGATAAATGCAGGCATAGGCGCAACAACCAGCATGTTCGGTGCATATCGTGCACACGACGATATATTGTCAGCTTCGCCTGATATAATCACCATTGAATTTGCAGTTAACGATACCTGTAATCCTGATACTGCAGGATCGTTCGAGTGGCTTGTCAGGCAATGCGTAGATCAGCCGCAGATGCCGCTGGTAATTCTTATTTTCACAATGTGTCACGACGGCAGTAATTTGCAAAATATCCATATTCCGATAGGCCGTCACTACGGTTTGCCCATGCTGTCATTCCGTGATGCAATCTATCCCGATATTGCGTCGGGACAATTATCCTGGCCGGAGCTTTCTTCTGACGATGTCCATCCTAATGATGATGGCCACAGATTCATTTCGGAAATGCTGATAAGATTTTTGGAATTATGCGATAACTCTTCAGGCAATCTCAACTCCGATAATCCCGTCAGAACTCTGCCGTGTCCATTAATCAAAAATGCAAGCAGATATTTTTATGGCAAAGTGACAGATGCCGCCGCGATGAATATTATCTCAAATAACGGATGGAAACAGCAACTGCATGAATCGAACCGCAGCAGATACGTCGGATGGTCTGCCGATTCACCAGGAGCAACAATTACAATCGAATTTGAAGGCTCAATCGCAATTCTCGGCTATCGGAAATACGCCGGCGACTATGGCAAAGTCTTCGTCTGTGTCGACAATAAGCCGCTTACCATCCTGGATGGTTTTTATGAAAAACCGGCGATACAAAAATGGGCCGGCGGACATACGGTTCTGGAAATAATATACGATGAACCTCTGTCCGCAAAACATAGAGTAGCCATAAAACTGCTTCAGGATACTCATCCTGACAGCCATGGGCACTTGTTTGAAATTGGTTATCTTTTAATAAGCTAAAGACGTTCTCAGCCACAATACGATAAAAGTGCACAGACACCCAAGCTTGGCAAGTCCGTAAAATTCTGTAAAAAAACTGCAAGCGGCAATTCTTTTTTATCGGAATCACCGCTTGCAGTTTTATCAAGTCTGATAGCGAATCAATTCTTCGCGAACACATTATTTCTTTTTGGAATAGAAGGAAATCATTTCCATACAGGTAATGGGTTTGATTTTGCCTGCATTGCCGGCTTGGCCGAAGGCTATCATGCGAGCCTTGCAGACTTCTTTCATGGCTTCACGGGCAGGCTTGAGATAATCGCGCGGGTCAAATTTTTCAGGCGACTCTACCAAAACCTTGCGGATTGCGCCGGTAATGGCAAGACGATTGTCGGTATCTACGTTAATCTTACGTACGCCGTGCTTGATGCCGCGTTGAATTTCCTCTACAGGTACGCCGAAAGTCGGCTTGAGTTTGCCGCCGTATTTGTTGATGACGTCCTGAAGCTCCTGCGGAACGCTGGATGACCCGTGCATGACAAGATGCGTGTTCGGCAGACGCTTGTGAATTGTCTCGATAAGATCCATCTTCAGTACATCGCCGGTGGGTTTCTTTTTAAATTTATATGCGCCGTGTGAAGTGCCTATCGCCACAGCCAACGCATCCAGGCCGGTATCTTTTACGAACCGCTCCGCCTGGTCGGGGTCGGTAAGATGTTCCTGAGCCTGTTCTTCACTCAAGCCAGCGCCGTGGCCGTCTTCAATGCCGCCGAGCGCACCTATTTCACCCTCGACGCTTACGCCGATAGCATGTGCCGCTTCAACAACTTTACGGGTCACGTTCACATTATAATCATAGCCGCTGGGCACCTGTTCGCCCTTATCGTTCTTCATCAGCGAGCCGTCCATCATCACCGACGTAAAGCCCATCGCCATCGCGCTCATACACGTGCCGAACGTATCGCCGTGGTCGAGGTGCATGGCTATCGGAATGTTCGGGTTCAACTCAGCCGCCGCCAGAATCAGGTGCCGCAAATAATTGTCGTTGCTGAACTGACGTGCGCCACGGGAAGCCTGAATAATTACAGGACTGTCGGTTTCGTTGGCAGCCATCAGGATAGCCTGAATCTGCTCCATATCATTGACGTTAAGGGCGGCCACGCCGTAATTATTCTCAGCGGCATGGTCGAGCAGGATACGCATCGGTACAAGTGGCATAATATGTCCTTTCAAAAAACAGGTAATTTTGTGTTTACATAACCTCACCGCATTGCATATTGCAAACAGCGTTGCAGGGGAGGCTTATCAGCAGAGATATTATAGTAACTCATTTGTCGATTTTAAACTTTTTTCCCACGCTGATTCGATAATTTATTAGTAAACCAAGGGTTATACTTTATCCAAAATAACCGTTTTAGTTATAAATTTCGGTAAAGATTTTTAAATTTTTTAAAAAATTGCAAAAGGTTCACGCAATATTCTCGCAAAAATCGCAGTAATGTATCTTCTTACAAAAGAAATCGTTACCTTCTCGACTCGTACGCAAAAATTTGTTAAATCGGTCAGTTTGAATTTTTTTATTACTACCTCACATAAAACCACGGGCTTACCCATGTGTATCTACTTTTTTAATTTTACGCTGGCGACTGAATTTGCCGACATTTTTATCGAAAAATAACCGTCGCGCATGATTTTCAACACTGCATTCCCAAGGCTGCGTTCCAGCAAATCAATTTCTTCCGCCGTCTTAAACTGTCCAAAAATATCGTGGTTCAGCTTTACTTTCGCAATAGTGTCCTTGCCCTGCGTTTCCAGAAGTCGCACGATAATCGCATCTTCATCCTCTGATTTCTTTACACCCGTGATTATTACACTGTCAGGCATACACGATATCGCCTCATTTCCGTTTGCCGGCATATGGCCGACATGTATATCGGTGGACACTATCTGCAGCGGCTGATTGAATGCTGCACCAGCATGCATGAGTTCGGCAACGGACAACTCTCTGCCGTGCGGCTGGAGTGAAAATTTCATTTCGAATTTTCCCTGCTCCGGCAGAGGGTCGGGTTCGTAACTTGAACGTATCAATGTACAGGTCAGCGTCGAGCCGTCAAGGCAATAGCCGTATTTGCTGTCGTTAAAAACAGCACAGCCGCCGATTTTACCGTTCAAACATTTTCCGGTGACGTCAACAAATTTCTGCGACGGCACTTCCTGGGCCGGCTGTGGTTTGCGCTTAATTGACCCGAATGGAATTTCATACGTACCGACGGCGTTATTGACAGCAAACGGACATCTGAGTCGCAATGCAGGAACGCCGATTTGAGGCCCGCCGCATTCCATCCAGTCTGCCTGTATGGCTATCCTGACCTGCGATTCGCCGGCGGATAACGAATATCTGACTTTTATTGTCGAATTGCCGACTTTATAGACGCCTTCATACGCTGCCGTATGCGGCCCGTACTGTATCGGAGCAAAAGACGTCAATTCAAGAGGACAGATACTTTTTTTTGCCTCTCGTATCAGCCACGCCGACATGCCGGCTGGCCGCTCCATAACATATTCAAGCAGCGCAGCCGGTTTTTCAGGCGACACCACGTTTATGCCTGTTGACCTGTCGACAAGCTCGACTATGCCGCCGGATGCCCTATCGAAAACAACTCGAACGAATTCGTTTTCCATGCCGAAAGTACCGACATGATAGCCGGCCAACGGCCGTTCCGCCGCCAAACTTCTGACGCCCGCAACAAAATCGGTCTTCTGTAAATATGAATAACCCGGTGCGTTCGCCGGCAGAGGCAATTCATCCGGAACGGATTCCAGAACCAGCGAAGAATAACTCATCGCCGGAACGCTCACTGGAACAGCTATGTCGACATATCTATGGCCCCACAGCTGGCCGGAATTCAAACGTTGTGCCGGAATTTTTAAGCCGTCCGCCGTGCATGCCGTAAATTGCTCAGTATGAACGTCATCATGTTCGGCATCCCAGACGGTAACGGATATGACTTCGTTCCGCCGACATGCAACAGGATTGAATACCACGACGCCTCGCTTGTTTCCCGAAACATGGCAGGCTGAAGATATGCCGCCGCAATGCGCTCCACCGAGGCCCATGCCGGCTCCGAATTGAACGTCGTCTTTTGACGGCTCATCAACGCCGGCAAACGAGGTATCGATTTCTTTCGCAACAGCTCGCAAAGAATTGGTTATTATCATGCCAGCCGTGGCAGCCGTATTTTGAAATTGGCCGCTGCTATATTCCCTGGTAGCTTTTACGCCTGAGCCCGGCAGAATATCGTGAAAATGGCCGAGCAGCGTCGCCCGCCACGCTTCCCGCAATTCTTCGTAAGGATAGTTTTTCTTGCCAAGAACAGTATCTGCAAGAACTGCGGAATATTCGGCACGCTCAAGCAGGCATTCAGAAAGACGGTTAACCTTCTTGATATCGCTCTGCGAGGTATAACAGCCGGTAAATTCATAATTCAATTCGTCATTTACGACCGGAAAATCCGCGGCATTTTTTTCGAGAATTTCGTAATATTCACGAGTGGTCGCAAAACGGAAATTCGGATAAATCGGCCAGCTGTTCATTTCCTGGCACAGGTGCAGGTCACGCCGCGTCGGCCCGCCGCCATGGTCACCTATGCCGTAAACGAGCATCCAGTCTTTAAGACCCGTCTTTTCACAGAACGACAACAACCCCTTGATATTATGCGGGCCCAACGTGTCGTTGTACCACGTATGTTCAAGGTTGACCAGCAACCTGCTGCCGTCCGGCCCTGACCACCAGAAAACCGGCGGCTTGGGAGATTCGCCGCCACGGCACATATAATAACGCTGAACGCCCCCGCGAGTATAAATCATCGGAATGGTATGGGCGTGGCCGAACGTATCGGGATTCCACGCTATAGAAACGTCATCCGGCGTCAGCCCGAAATGTTCCGCCATATACCGGCGAGTATACAACATGTGTCGCACGAGACTTTCGCCGCTGGCAAGATTTTTGTCTCCTTCCACCCACTCGCTGGCGGTGATTTCCCAACGGCCTTCCGCAACACGCTGCTTTATCCTGGCAAAAAGCTCAGGATTGTATTTTCTGGCAATCTCGTAGACGGAGGTCTGACTCTGGCTGAAACGAAATTCGGGAAACTCTTCCATGAGCTTCAGGACGGTTATGAACATGTCGTTGGTGGCGGCTACGGTCTCAGCCCAATTCCACATCCAGTTCATATCCATATGGCCGTGGCCTACGCACCAGCAGGTGTATTTCTTGGCTATTTTGCCGACCGGAGCAAGAAGCGACTCTATCTCCCCAGCCGCCTTTTTCAACTCCTTAAGATTCTCGGTCTTCACGGCTGCGGCAAGAACGGCGGCAGCTTTTATGACCATTTTATCCCAAGTGTTTTTTTTCTGAAGTTTTGCAAAAAGTTCCGCAAATTCTATTTCCGATTCCAAACGCCTGACGACATCTCTGCTCTGATTAAAAAAGTCCATAATCGATTCTCTCACAAAAAATTTTTAATTTTCGCCCTGATTGTAAAGACCTGTCACAAATACAGGCTTTAATTATTGGCCGATACTTTCAAAAATCACCTAATCAGGAATGACATGATTATAAATTTTGGCATTATGATATTCTTGCGTTTTTAGGCACATTTTTATATGCTGTATTGATATTATGCGAAAATTCCATATTACCAGTTACATCTCCGGAAACAATGTCTTTCATCTGCACAGGGCAAATATCGAGCACTACCGCTACGATGCTGGACACTTCCACGATTACGATGAAGTATTCTGGGTCGAAGCCGGCGAAATATGGCATAACGTCAACGGCATAGAAGAAAAACTCTCGCCAGGCGACGTCTGCTGGGTAAAAGCATCCGACCGTCATTCGTTTCGTGCGGCAATTCCCAACTCCGCAATCATCAATCTTCTTTTCAGCCGAAAAGTTCTGCAGGAAATCGAGCGTAAATACTTTACTGGCGTCACTACCGCCCCATGGCGAATGCCGCTCAATCATGCGGTAAATCATCTTACGAACAAACAGCTGCAACTGGTAAATCATCAGGCATCCCAACTTGCCTTCGCGCCGCAGACAAGACTGTCCCTGGACTGTTTTCTGCTGGAACTCATACAGATGCTGGTCGCCGGCAGCCATCTTTTGCTGCCGTATGATGAATATCCCATATGGCTGGGCCGGGCATTGCGAAAATTCGTTGAACAGGGATTATGGGACGTTTCTTTCGACAACTTCGCCAAAATGACCGGTCGTACACGGGAACACGTCTCCAGAACGGTAAAAAAAATTACGGGACAAACAGTCAGCGAATTGTTGAATTCCATAAAACTCGAAAAAGCGGCGACGGACCTGTGCATGACGACGGAAAGTATTTTGTATGTCGCGATGAACGCCGGCTTTAACAACATGAGTCATTTTTACAAGCTGTTCCGTCTCCGCTTCGGCCAATCTCCAAAAAAATTCAGAAACACACGCATCGCCATCATGCAGCTAAAACAGCCTTCGGTCAATAAATTTATACGATAATCGGATACGACTGATTTCAGCGGGGAAAAATCGGCTTAGTTGTTGATTCGCAATACGTTAGGCGCTATACTTTTATGTAGGACGGCTGACGAATTTCAAAAAAATCTTTTTGCCGTTTTACGGGAGAAAAATGATGGGCAGGCAAAGCATTGCGATTGTCGATGACACGCCGGCAAATCTTAAACTGCTGGAAAACATGCTCAGGGAGCAGGGATATCGTGTCCTTGCATTTCCGAGGGGGGATTTTGCGCTGCGCGGCTTTGAAAGAAATCAGCCGGACCTGATTCTCCTGGACATAAATATGCCCGGCATCGACGGCTTCGAATTGTGCCGGAAACTCAAAGAAAATGAAAAATTACGTGATATTCCAGTCATTTTCATAAGCGCTTACAACGAAACCATCGACAAGGTCAAGGCATTTTCAGTCGGCGGCGTAGATTATGTGACAAAACCCTTCCAGTTCGAGGAAGTCATCGCCAGAATTACCACTCATCTCAAGATAAGCAATCTGCAACGGGAACTCGCCCGCAAGTTCAAAGAACAAAAAGAACTGGAAGAACTCAAAGACAATCTTATTCACATGATTGTTCACGATATGCGTTCGCCGTTACAGGGCATGCTCGGATACCTTGAATTGTTGCAAAACGACAGTGCCCTGCTCGGCGAAACCCATCGGGATTACGTCAACATGTTGGAGCAAAGCGGCAAAATGCTTATAAACATGATAAGCGACCTGCTCGATGTAACCAGGCTGGAAAAGAATAATATGCCCATCAGCCGACAATTGTGCGATATGAGAACCATAATTGAACAGTCAATAAAAAACCTCGGCTATCTGGCGGAAAACAGGATTGATGCGCTTATTCCGGAAAGCAAGGTGATGTTGATGTGCGACAGGGAACTGATTACCAGGGTTGTCGTCAATATCGTCGGCAATGCTTTGAAGTATGAACCAGTTGGCATGAAGGTGCGAATCGCCTGTTCGCAGAGTGAGAATAATGTATCGGTGTCGATTGCCGACGACGGCCCGGGAATACCTGAGGAATATCATCAGAAAATATTTGAAAAATTCGGCCAGCTTTCCGCCGACGGCGGCAGAAAGCCGCTATCGTCCGGCCTCGGCCTGACCTTCGCACGGCTGGCAGTAGAAGCTCACGGAGGAAATATCGCATTAACCAGCGAAATGAACAAAGGCAGTACGTTTACCTTTGAATTGCCCAAAGGATACGAATAACGGCGAAATTATGTTCAGCCATTAATTTTACAATCACAAAACTGCAAAATTACGGTAAGATTACACGGCTGAAACTGTAAAATTACCGCGGATATATTAAAAGGGCAAAATTTGAATTACCGATTTATAAAAGATTTATCCCTGTCAAGTCGCTGGTATCACACAGTGACGACAGCCTGCATTTGTCTAGCAATCACCTTGACATATGCCCAGCCTTCCGAAATTCTGAACCTGACGCCTGCCGAAAAAGAATATATCAAACAGCATCCAGTATTGAAGGTCGGCGCTGACAGGGCATGGGCGCCCATTGAATATCAAGCCGACGACGGTAATTATTACGGCTTGGCGATGGATTATATGAATATCGTATCGCGGCTCCTGGACATTAAAATGGATGTCGTCAGGGGTCTTGCATGGCCGGATGTGCTTTCGAATCTGCAAGCCGGCGAATTGGATGTTCTCTCCGCTGTAGACAACTCGCCAGAACGACAAAAATACATGCTCTTCACGCGATACTATATTTCTCTGCCGGCCGTCTGTTTTACACGGCAGGATCACGGGTTCATCGCCGGCATAGATACCCTCAAAGGCCAACGCATAGGCATGGTAAAAGATTACGCCGTTACCGGAATCATGAAAAAAGAACACCCGGAACTCAGTCTCGTAGAAACTGAAAGCGTAAAGGATTCTCTTATAAAATTGCATCGCGGTGAACTGGACGTTTTCATCGGCAATCTTATGACGGGAAGTTACTACATCCGGGAACTGGGGTATTACAGCGACATGAAGGTCGCCGGCGAAACGCCTTATCATTTCAACCTGAGCCTCGGAACAAGAAAAGACAACCAGCTGCTTTCAGGCATTCTCGACAAGGCTCTTGCCACCATCAGCAATGAAACGCATTTTAAATTGCAAAGCAAGTGGACGGCGGTCACGTATGAGAAAGATATTGATTATTCTCTCGTGTGGGAGATATGCATAGGCCTCGGTGCGATAATGCTGGTAGTTCTGTACTGGAACAGGCGGTTGGCTAAGGAGGTAATGCAACGCCGAGTGGCAGAACAGCTTTTGCGTTCCAGCGAAGCGACGCTTTCGCGGGCACAGAAAATCGCCAAACTCGGCAGCTGGCGATTGGATATCATCCGCAACGTAATAGAAAGATCGCTTGAGGCTTACCAGGTTTACGGCAGAACGCCTGACGAATTATCGCAGAACATAGAGGATTTTCTTTCGATTGTCGTTCCGGAAGATAAATCGCGGGTAAGCAATGTCATTCAGGATGCAAAAAACGGCAGGACTTTTTCGATTGAATATTCGTTGTTCATGCCCGACGGCATGGTGCGGACTGTTTTTGAACGCGGCGAACCCGAATACGACGAAGCCGGCCAGCTAATCGCAATAAACGGAACGGTTTTCGACGTAACAGAACGGGTACTAGCGGAACAGGCTATCCGCAGTAGCGAAGAAAAAGCCCGCGTTCTCATGAATTCCACGCCTGACTTTTTTGTGCTGTGCAACGCTGACGGCATAATCGTTGATTGCAACAGTGCATTTGTAAAATTTCGCGGCGTGGCAAGAAGTAAGCTTATCGGCCAATATCTCTTTGATTTTTACATAGGCAAGGACAGGGAACAGAAACGCAGACTTTTCATGAAAGTAGTAGACACTTTTCAGCCGGTACATTTCGAAGACGCAATGGGCAACGTGTTTCTGAGCACTATTCTGTCGCCGATAAAAGATGACGCCGGCCATGTTTCAATGGTGGGCATTTACTCACGAAATCTCACCGAGTACAAAAAAATCCAAAACGCGCTTAAAGACAGCGAAGAACAACTCAGGGTAACGCTGGCGTCAATAGGCGACGGCGTCATCGCCACGGATGCCAATTCCAACGTTATACTCATGAATTCGGTAGCCGAAAATCTTACCGGCTGGAAATTCGATGACGCACTGGGCAAACCTCTCACGGCAGTATTCCAGATTTTAAGCGGCCACACCAGACTGCCGATTGTTAACCCTGTGGGCGACGTTTTGGCAACAGGCCGAATAAGACAACTCGCCAACGGCATTCTGCTGATTTCACGCGACGGCAGAGAATATCAGATATCTGACAGCGCTGCACCAATACGAGATGAAAACGGTAATATAAGAGGCGTAGTGTTGAATTTCCGTAACATGACGCTGGAATACCAGCGCAGGAAAATATTGCAACGAACGCAGTTCTCAATTGACCATGCGCCTCTCGAAATATATCTGCTGGACAAAGACGGCAGATACGTTTACGCGAACAATCTGGCAAAGGCCAATTTTGGCCTTACCGACACATCCATTACCGGCACGACCATATTCGATATTAATCCAGGTATCGACCGGCAATGGTGGGAAAAACTGAAGCGCGATGTAATGTTACAGGGAGTGGTACATTGCGAAAGTACCCATAGAACGGCGGACGGCCATACATATCCGGTCGATGTCCGGTATTACAGGGTAAATCTCGACGATGTGGATTACCTGTGCATTTTCGCCATTGATATATCCAGCAAAAAACAGGCGGAAGAACAGCGGCAGATGATACTGGAAGCCGCCGGCGACGGCATTTTCGGCGTCGACGCATTCGGAAACATAATATTCATGAATCCGGCGGCATATAAACTGTTCGGTTATGAAGATGATGAACTCGTAGGCCGGCCACTGAAGGAAATATTATGTTCAAATGACTCCGAAGACAGTGCATACGTAATGGAGCTTTGCCCGATGGTGCTGGCGTATACATGCGGCATTGAAAGTCATATCGACGACGAAATGCTCCCACGAAAAGATGGCAGCAGATTTCCCGCTGAATATATCGCCAGACCGCTTAAACGGAAAAACGAGATAATAGGCGCAGTAGTCACTCTGCGGGATATGACCGAAAAGAAAAAAACGGAATCCGCGCTGCGAGCCAGTGAAGAACAGTATCGCTCACTATTCGAATCCTCACGTGATGCCGTGATAATAATGGACGAGGCCGGCACATTTTTGAACGCGAATGATTCGGCGGTAAAATTGTTCGGTTATAGAACCATCTCCGAACTTCAGGGACTTAACCCTATGGATACGTCGCCGAAAACACAACCGGAAGGCCTTGCCTCTGAAACATTGGCTAAAATCAGATTCAAACAGGCCCTGAATGAAGGCGGAAGTTTTTTCGAGTGGCAACACAAACGAAAGGACGGCAGTGAATTTTTGGGTGAGGTGTCATTGAATCCCGTCATGTATAGAGGCCATCGCGCCATGCAGGCTGTGCTGCGGGATATCACTGCCCGCAAAGAAATGGAGCAAAAGCTGCGGCAGTCTCTCTCGGAAATCGAAAGCATTTTTGAAAATAGCGCCGTCGGAATTTTATATCTCTCGGGCACAGAACGAAAAATACAGCGAGCCAATAAACGATTTCTGGAATTATTGGGTTACGAAGAAAATGAAGTCCTCGGCCAAAGCGTAATCATGTTTCATGTTTCAAAGGCAAAATTCAAGGAATTTGGGAAATACTATAAAGAAAATTTCATCAAAGGCGAAATGGTCAGGACGGAAATTCCGCTTAAACGAAAAGATGGAACTGTTATTCAATGCATCATCAGCGGCAAAGCTATCGATCCGCCAGACCTGAGCAAGGGCGTCATATGGATTGTCGACCTGTCATCACTTATAGAACAGGGTAATTGCAAGTGACGGTTTATTCCATATATGCGGCCTTAAGACACCAGAACCTATCCCAAAAACTTTTACTTGCATGTGTACGTAATTTCGGTTAAACATCTGCCGCAATGAAAGCGATATTATTTGATTTTGACGGCGTAATAGTTGATTCCGAGCCGCTGCATTTTGAAAGCTTTTGTGCAGTGCTAAAGCCCTACGGAATCAACCTCGACCGTGATTATTATAACAACCATTATCTTGGTTATAATGACTGGGAAGTGTTGGAAAAAATCAGGCAAGAAAATCACGGCGCAGATTTTCATGGTGATGACCCGGCCACAATAATATCCAGAA
Source organism: uncultured Planctomycetaceae bacterium (assembly GCA_964536835.1). Taxonomy (GTDB): domain Bacteria; phylum Planctomycetota; class Phycisphaerae; order SM23-33; family SM23-33; genus DAONFI01. The sequence continues at coordinate 15,316 of CAZIAZ010000017.1, forward strand.
AAACGGCACTGATGCAAAATACATTCAGAACTCAGCCGCCTATTTTGCCTGGAGTAGTTGAGTTGCTCCGACTGGCAAAACTGGAAAATATCAAATTGGCGGTTTTCAGTGGGGCGTTGAAACAGGAAATTTATACGGCGTTGAATTTTTTGGGTATTTTTAGCATGTTTGACTCGATTATGGCGGCTGAAGATGTGGCGATGGGCAAACCGAACCCCATGGGCTACCTGCTAAGTGCGGAACGCCTGGGGGTAGCCCCGAAACAATGCGTTGTAATAGAGGATTCGCCCATAGGCCTCACGGCAGCCAAAGCCGCCGGCATGAAAACCTGCGCTCTTTCAACAACATATCAACCCCAAACCCTTTCCGCCGCCAATATTGTCGTGCCGAATCTTTCCTGCGTCACGATTGAAAATTTAAAATCACTCTTCATGTAGAACCCATCTCAAAAACTTTGGCTACCTGCAATCGGCCCTTTCGTAGTCTATAGTAATTCTCGAAAGTTTCCGTGAATAGTCTGTCGTTTCTCCTTGTATGGTTAATGCCGTAATATGCAGTAAAGACAGCTTAAAACGATGATTTTGTCTTTGCAGATGTTGCCGAAACATTCACGGTTATTTTCAAGAACCGCTATAAAATCTTTTCTATCACGAGCATATTTCTGCGAACGACGGCATGAAAATTTTGGGGGAGGTTTACGGATTGGCCGGGTTGAAGATTTTTCATGTCATCGATATGTTCCGCCGTCAAATCACGCTGACCTATATTCAGAATTTCAGTAGCATGCCGCAAGGCGGTTGTTTGCAGAATTTCGTCTGCTTGGCTGAAAATATCCAGGTCAATCAGCAGCCTGTCTGTCTCTGACAGGATAGTGGCTATTTTAAGAAGATTTCCAGACTGTCTGTCGATATATTCATCAGCCAACCGAGCCTGGCTTGCAAGGCGACAAAGCGCATTTCGAAAATCTCCGTTCAGCCGCGACACAACAGCAGGTATAAGTTCATGTCGCAAATAATTTCGAGAATAATTAGTGTCCAGGTTCGTATGGTCTTCCCGCCACGTAATATGATGTTTGCGAAGAAAGGAGACTATCATATCTTTTGAGACACCCAACAACGGCCTTATTATACGAATAGGCGGGTCGCTGCATAACGGCCGCACCGGAGAGATTCCGCCAAGCCCGCGCAAGCCAGTGCCGCGGATTATTCTGAAAAGAATGGTTTCTGCATTGTCGTCGGCATGATGCGCCAAGGCAACGGCCTCCGCGCCGCATGCAACCGCCGACGTTTTGAAAAATTGATAACGAAGCTCCCTGGCGGCATGTTCGATTCCCTGGCCCATATCGTCGGCCGCCTCAGCCACCTGCATTGATTCGCATATGCATGGAATATCGAGTTTTTCGCAAAAATCACGGACGAAAATTTCATCCTCATGTGCATCATGCCGTAATTGATGATTGAGATGCGCAGCGGTTATCCGATATTTCCTGCCGTCACAATCGGCAAGAAACGCCAGGCCCGTGAACAAGGCAACGCTGTCAGCACCTCCCGAAAGTCCGACAAGTACATTCCGCTGCGGCGCAAGAAGACCTAAATCCAGGGCCAACGCCAGTTCGTTCAGGAAAGGCTCGGATTGTCGCATTTGGGAAAAAATTGCTCACCCCCAAAATTATTTTTTAGGCGGATTAAGCGGGACAAATTCCGGCACAGCTTTCTTAAGCGCGTCCACTACGGCATCACGGTCATTTGTATTTTTAAGCGGCTCTAAGGAATCCATTATCTGCTGAACCTTTTCCCACTCAATCGGCGAATGCGTCCATATCATAATTTTGGGATGAACGGTCGGTTCAATATCCTCACCCTGTGTGCGAAGTTCCTCGAACAGTTTTTCGCCGGGCCGTATGCCGGTATAAACGATATCGATATCCTCGCCGGGCCGAAAACCGCTCAGTGTTATCATCTGTTTGGCAAGGTCGGCAATTTTTACCGGCTCACCCATGTCCAACAAAAATATCTGGCCGCCCTGGCCGGTTGCCGCTGCTTCCAATACAAGCTGGGCCGCTTCAGGAATGGTCATGAAATACCGCGTCATGTCGGGATGCGTAACAGTTACGGGGCCACCAGTGGCTATCTGCTTTCTGAACGTCGGCACTACAGAGCCGGCTGACCCAAGTACGTTGCCGAAACGAACCGCCTTGAATTTGGTTTTACAATTCTCGCGCCAGTTCAACGCCTGCGTATATATTTCAACAACACGTTTTGAACAGCCCATGATGGATGATGGATTGACGGCTTTGTCGGTGGAGATGGTGATAAATTCCGCAACATCGTATTTTACGGAAGCATCGGCTACGTTTTTTGAACCGAAAATATTGGTTTTGACGGCTTCACATGGATTGTATTCCATCATCGGAACATGCTTGTAGGCGGCGGCGTGAATTACCACATTCGGCCGTATTTCGTCCCAGACGGACATCACACGCTCACGGTCATATATGTCGCATATTCTAGGCACGAGGCATACTTTGGGAAAATTCCGACGCAGTTCATTTTCGATGTCGAAAAGAGCCGTCTCCGCCTGTTCCACAATAATAAGTCTTTGCGGCGAATAGCTGCATATCTGGCGGCACATTTCAGAACCTATACTGCCGCCCGCACCGGTTACAAGAACTATACGGCCATTGATGAAAGAACTGATGGCTTTCGTGTCCAGTTGCACGATATCGCGACCCAGAAGGTCGTTAATATCGACAGGCCTGATTTGCGAAACCATTACCTTGCCGCTGATAATGTCGCTCAAGCCGGGCAACGCCTGAAACTTCAATTTCGTACCACTACAGAGATTGATGACCCGTTTCATCTGTTTCTGGGATGCGGACGGCAGAGCAATGATAATTTCACGGATGTCGTTTTCCTTGCAGATTCGCGGAATATCATCGGTTTTGCCGAGTATGGGTATGTCATGTATTAACAGGCCCTGTTTATGCGGATCGTCATCAACTATGCCGACGACCCGATATTCTTCATACCTTGTGCGACTCAGCTCCCGAAGGATGGTTTCGCCAGCACTGCCGGCGCCGACAAGAAGAACCCGTTTAAGCCCTTCAGGCGAAATCGGCCGAAGTTCTTCATAATAAATCCGCAACGCCAGCCTGGCAACACTTACAAGAAAAACCGTAACCATAAAATCCAGAACAAGAACACTTTTGGGAAAGAAAGCAAAATAATCGCCGATATATCGGGGCTTCATTTTCCCCATGGAATCCGGCATATACACAAATAATACGAGAAATATCGAAGAAATCAGGACAAACCACCAGGACGCCACCAGGATTCTCAATATATCCCGAATGCCAGAATATCGCCAGCCGCCACGAAGCAACCGCATTTTATGAAATATAAACGTCTTTAATATAATAAAATATGGCAAAATTATGAAAAACTGGCCTTGAAGCCAATTCCTATTCTTCGCCTGCGCACCGAGGTCAAAACGTATCAGAAATGAAAAAAACAAAGATATGGCAAAAATAACAACATGAATACCAACAGAACAGAATATTCTATGGTTAAGATAAAAATCCAAAATCCAGGATGGCTTGGGATTGTCAGTTTTATTTATATTCTGCGTTTCGTCCATAATGTCTTTGCCGTACAAATAGAATCGCTTTAATTATAGTTACACACATATTAAACTCAAGTAACAGTTTGTCTGCAAGAGTACTTGAGTATATTATCGGTTTATTAACATAAAAACTTAAATTTATTAATTTTAAGAGAATTCCTTGAGTTGAAAATTAAATGCATATAATGAAATGGCACGACAGGAAAGGAGAAGAGATGAAGCATTGGCGTTGGGTGATACTGGCCGCAGGTACGGAGTGTTTCTGCATGATTGGGTGTTCCGAAGAATTAGAGTCCCATGCAAATCAATTTTCCCTCAACCCTGTAATTATAAATGAAAGCCAGGCTGGCAAGTCTGTATCCGTCCATCCAGGGCAATCTGTCGAAATAAAACTCGCCGCCAACGCTACTACAGGTTATCAATGGATGGAGACTTCGTTTAATACTTTTTCGAGTTCGCCGGCTGTTTTGGAAAGAATCGGCAGTGAATATCATCCCAGCCAAGCCGGCAATGTCGCCGTCGGTACAGGTGGAACATATTTGTCAAAATTCAAGGCTGTCGAAAAAGGCAGAGTCAAAATTACGCTAAAATATATCAGGCCGTGGGAATCACAGACGCCTGCCGCAAAAACGCTGTCATTTGAAATAATTGTCGATTGAAAATCATGAAAATCGGCCAAGACACAATGAAAACGCCTCCAAAACTGTTATCAGAATCTTCCAGTGGCGACAAAGACAATAAGGCCACAGGAATAGAACTGTTGCTGGATGAAGAAGTGCTGGAAATTCTTGTCGGACTGGCACAGGTCATATACAGATATGACTATCAGGCAGGAAAACTGGCATATATAACTGCGAACTGTAAAAATATCATGGGCCACGAACAGGCTCAACTCGTCGGCAAAGAGTGGCAGGACATTGCCAGAAATATACATCCATCTGACCTGACGTTTGTCAGCCGTCGCAGAAATGAGGTATTGGAACATACGCGACACGATTCTGCGACGGTAGGTAATATTGAATACCGCTGGAAAAAAGACGGCAAATATATCTGGTTGCGTTCGCGATTCCATTTTACCCTCAATAGCGAGGGCAAAACCCAATTCGAAACCGGCCTGCTAATTGACGTGACTCATTCACGAAATCTTTACGACAGCATGGATACCGAACAACAATGGAATCTTTCGCTCATAGACGCCATTCCCGACATGATTTTTCGTTTTAACAGGGCCGGGGTTATCGTCGGTTACAAACCAGCTGCAGGTTTACAGCCTGTCGTTCCGCCAGAAGTTTTCATGGGTCGGCCTTATAATGAAGTTTTGCCGCCGGATATCAGTGACCTGTTTGACAAAACGTGTGAAAAAGTTAGACACGACGGCACGGTGGAAACGATAGAATACGAATTGAAAATCGAGGGAGAAATCCATACGTACGAAGCACGTGCCATTCATAGCGGCGTTGGCGATGTTCTGCTTGTCGTGCGCGACATTACCGAAAACAAAAGGAGCAAAGCAGCACTATTGCGGGTGCAGAATGATTTGGAAAATCGCGTCGATCGCCGCACGCACGAATTGCGTGAGCTGCACAAAAAACTGCTCAACGCCAGCGAAACCGAACGCCGCCGTCTTGCCCGCGAATTGCATGACTCGGTCGCACAGGATTTGATAGTCCTGCAGTTGCTGCTTAAACAGTACTCACCCGACGCCAAAAATTTCGAACAGCAGCAGACTACGGTACAAAACATCACCAACAAGCTCATAACAGACATCCGGCGAATATGTCAGGGTTTATATCCGCCCGTGCTTGAATCGCTAGGCCTTTATCAGGCTCTCAAGTCACTGGAAGAATATCATCAGATGACCGGCATGAATGTTGAAATACGCTGGGAGGCGGCATCACGGCCGACGAGGCTTAAACAGGATTTGGAAATAGGCCTTTTCCGCATAGCACAGGAAGCTCTCAGCAATGCATTCAAACACGGCAAAGCCCAAAAGGCTATCGTTGAATTATATTCATCAGCTGACGGGGCAAAATTGACAATGACCATAACAGATAACGGCTGCGGGGAAGTAGACCCTGAAAAGGTAAAAAGCGGTTTCGGCTTGCAAACCATGCAAGACAGGGCAAACGCAATGGGCGGAACTTTCGCTTTTCTGCCCGTGCCGCATGGAACGTGTGTCTGTGTTGAGGTACCACTGGCAACATCTGAAGAAGATGACAGCTTCATGTGAAATATCCAGACCCTGCGCTAGCCGTTTTAAACCATAGATGACACTTTAGCATTTTTTATCATAAAATTTTTTCTATCCGCTTTTACGGGGTTTTATTCACTTTATTCAATTCTGAACGTAATGCTTTTTGCTCTCGCGAACGTCTGCGCTGCCGGAAAGGATGAAAGACAGCAAAGGCCTCCGGCAGGCCGATTTTTGGAGCGAGAGTTATGGCATTTGAATTGAAAGAATTTCAGGATTCAACGCTTGATGCAGAATTCGTGGCATACATGATTGACGGTCAGGCACCTGAAAACGAATTATTTTATAACCGTCTCTGGAATTATTTCCGCAACCCCATCATTCCGCTTTGCGGCGTTTCAGCCGCGACGATGAATGAAAACTCCAGGCCATATTTTCTGGCGCAGGAGATGGGTCTGCCGGCAAGAATTACAGGGATTATCCGAAACGCCTCCGGCGATGCTCCTACTGATTTGAGACGCAAGGAAGTCGTCATTGAAAACGACATTGCCTGGCGAATTTCCTGCATGGTCGATTTTCTGTTTGGCCGGCCGATAAACATCCGCAGTTCTGCCGAAGAACCAACGCAGGCTGCTGAAATAGAAAAAATCATCTCGACACTGTTTTCAGCCAATGGCGGCGCTGCATTTTTTCAGGAACTTGCATTATTTGGCGCCGTTTACGGCTTCGTTGACATAGCCCTTCGAATCCCGGCCGACTGGCCTGCCGAACCAATCTCAGCCCTTCGTACTTTCAACCCGAAAACAGCGGGCAAAAACGCGGCGGAATTACATGAGTCTCCCGATGCTCATTCCGCTGCGGGTCGGCCGGGCATATCTTTACAAAATCACTCCGCACAGGACACGGCTAACGTGGAAGATCGGTCTGAACAGCTGAACGCAGCCCTTGATTGGGTCAGAAAAATCACGTTGGAGACCGTCGAGGCTTCCAGGGTACTGCCGGTCCTGGCGGAGGATGATTATCGCACCATACGTTATTGGGTGCAGAGATATTTTAAGGCTATTCCGCGTCTGGCGACGTCGCGTCGCGGCTTCATGGGCCTGCTCGGCGGCCGCAGCAAAGTCCAGCGGCCGGAAATGGCGGAAGTCGTCGAAATCATCGGCGATAACTGGTGGCAGAGATATGAAGACCGTATGCTCGTGGCACAGGGGCCAAATCTGCTCAGCCGCGTACCTGTCGTGCATCTCCAGAATATAGCGTCACCAGGCACATACGGTGGCCTTAGCGACGTCGAACCTATGATACCACTGCAGGACGAACTCAACACGCGCCTTTCCGACAGGGCTAACCGCGTAACGTATCAATCATTCAAAATGTACCTCGGCAAAGGCATAGATGATTTTCTTGAACGGCCGGTAGGCCCCGGTCAGATGTGGGCGACGCAGAATCTCAATGCGAGCATCGAGGAATTCGGAAACGACGAAGGCTCACCGAGCGAAGACATTCACATCGACCAGGTTCGTCAGGCGATGGATAAAGTTTCAGGCGTCGCACCACTCGCCGCCGGCCTGCTGTCAGGCAAAGTTGGAAATCTGACGAGTGCAACCGCGCTCAAGGTTGTGCTCAGCGGCCTTATAAGTCGTACCAATCGCAAACGACTGACCTACGGCAAAGCTATTACTGACATAATCGCAATGACATTGGAGTGGCTGGATAAAACCGGCGTATATCGTACCACCCCGCAACAGAGAAAAGTGGAACTGCATTGGCCAAGCCCGCTGCCGAACGATGAAACTCAACTGCTCCAGGACGCAAAACTCAAACTGGAACTCGGCGTGCCAGCGGAACGAGTACTTGCGGAACTGGGATATTGAAAATCATAATTTCACAGGAATAAAACATGACACAGGAAATAGAATTCGAAAATGATTCTTCGCTTGGCAGCGAAAACGGCGCAAAAGTTGTTCCGGTGGCAGAAGCCATCAAGTATCGCCGTCGCGCCCAACAGGCAGAAACCCGCATCGCGGAGTTTGAGCAGAAGCTCGACGCGCTTCAGTCGCAGCTGGCTACGCAAAATGATGAACTCCAGCAAGCTAGGGAAAATGAACGGCAGACCTCGTTAGAGTTGTCAGAAATGAACAACAGGATAAAAGTCGACAACGCACTTTCGCAAGCCGGCGTAATTGACCCTGAAGCAGCCAGACTGCTCCTTAAAGAACGGCTGGATATTTTTGGCGATATCGACGACAGACAACTCAAAACCGCCATAGGTGAACTGCTGACAAACAAGCCCTATCTCAAGTCATCACACACGACCGGCGGATTAATGCCGTCGCCTACTCGTGCCTCCAGAGTATCGCAGGCATCGGAAGCATCGCAACTAGCCGGCCTGGCTCAGCGGGCTGCGGTCTCCGGCAGCAGAAAAGATATCGCTGAATATCTGCGGCTGAGACGACATATTTCGACAATAGCATGAGCATGCTATTCAAACAGCCAATTCATTTCTAAGACATATAGACGAAACCTTATAGCAAGAACTGGTTGTATTCTCTTTTAAAAAATTTTCAAAATTTGAAAGGAAAAATCATGAGCTTTACAGGAAAAGCAACCTACACCGCCGGCAGCACCCTGCCGGAAATGGCTGAAGACGTATCGGACATCGTCAGCATCGTCAGCCCATATGAAACTCCATTTCTCGACCACATTGGCGATCCTCAGAGGGCAGCCGGCAGCACTTACCACGAATGGCTGGAAGACACCCTTCTGCCAAACAAAGACGTTATCGCTGATAGTTCTATCGACTCAAGCAGCTATGACACGACGATTACTGTTGCACATGGCTCCCGTTTTCGTGTTGGCGATCAGCTTCGCGCCGAAGACAGCGGCGAACTTATGCTGGTAACCGGCGTCAACGGTAACGACCTCACGCTGATTCGCGGTTACGGCGGAACAACTTCAGAAAATCTTTCTAACGCACAGGTAATTCATATCCTCGGCAATGCCGCACTCGAAGGCGACGATGCTCCGAGTGTACGATTCACCAATCGCATCCGCACTGGTAACTGGACGCAGATTTTCACGGCAGCAGTTCGTGTCAGCGGCAGCGACCTGGCTGTTCGCAAACTTGCGGTAGCAGACGAACTCGATTATCAGAAACAGGAACGATTGCGTGAACTTCTGCGCGATCTGGAAAACACCGTAATAAACGGTGCCGCTCCGGCAAGTGATAAACAAGGCTCAGCCAGTGTCCGCAGAACCATGCACGGCATAATTCCGTCAATTACAACAAACGTGTTCGTTCCAGGTGAAGACAGTTTTCCGTCAGGCGCTCTGAGCGAAACCCAACTCAATCTCGCGCTGAGAATGGTATGGGAAAATTCCGCCAGCCGTGTTGATACCATTCTGGTCAACGGCTTCCAGAAACGTAAGATTAATTCGTTCATAACTTCGACCCGCGGGTATACCAGCAAAGAGGATACCTATCGCGACATGGTCAGCATTTACGAGAGCGATTTTGGCATATGTCGCGTAATTCTCTCGCGTCACGTGCCGGCAGACTCCGTATTACTGCTCGATTCAAGCCGCATCGATGTCCTGCCGCTCGCCGGCCGCAGCTTCTACTATAAACCGCTTGCCTCCGCAGGCGACTATGAAGCAGGTGAAGTCATTGGTGAATATACGCTTGAATTCCGTAATGAAATGGCGCACGGCGTTATTTCAGGGCTAACCACTGCGTAATGTCAACGCCAGGGTGCGGGTGCAGTCGTTTTGCGGCTGCACCCGCCAGCGAAACAAATTTCAAAATGACCGATTCGCCAATATGTCAAAACTTTTTTAAAAGCGGTTCAGCTTTTTCGACTTTACATATCAAAAACGAATGCAGGTCTGTCTGAAATATAAAATCCATACGAAACTCACAAACTAATGACAGGTGAAGAATATGTTTTGCCAGGATAGAGACATTCTTTGCATAGAGCCGGTCGTTTACCAGGGACAGGCAACGCCGCCCATATCACAGCCGGCATCAGGTACGGACGGTGAAATAATAACATCGACATTTACAAGTCTTTCTGCCGATTTTATTTCGTCGGGCGTGCAGGCAGGCATGGTACTTTGTACGACTGGCACAATAATTTCCGAAGGAAATGTCTGGGAGATTATTGAAGTCGTATCATCTAATCAACTGACTATATCATCGTTGCGAGCTTCGTCGGACGGGCCGGTGATATCGGCAGGAAATATGAACGGGGCCAAATATTACGTTCGTACTCTTGCCGCGATGATAAAACAGGTCAGCCTCGAACTTTCAGAAAGGTTCAGGCGATTGGGTGAAGCAGAGGGCATATCGGCGGATGATTTCGTCGATTCAGAAATTCTGGCGGCTGCAACAGCTTACGGAGTGCTTGCAAAAGTATATCGGAGCATGGCGGATTCATCCATCAGCGATGTGAGATGGCTAAAGGCAGAACATTACGCCGAAGAATACGAACGCATGTGCAATCGCTTATGTCTGTCAGTCGATGTAAATGGGGACGGTGTGGCAGAACAGACCCGCTCATTAGGCAATGTACGACTCAAACGCGACTAGAGGAACAAAGAATGGCCTCGTTGGAAAATGACATTCTGCAAAATATTATCGATGTTTTGCGCAGCTGCGGCGAATTCGGAACGGTTTCACTCGGTGAACCGCGTGCAACAGATAAAGGCTGTCTCGTCACAATACTTAATCACTCAAGCGAACGTGTTGACACCGGTAAGTCCCGACTGAATCCAGATACCTGGATGCGATTGAAAATACAGGTATCTATTAGCACACGCAGCACTTCGTCTGGCGAGGGTCTGTCAAGAGTAACCGCGTTAGGTGGGATTGCCGCAGATGTTCTGCTCGCAGATGAAAGCCGCGGCGGCATATGCAGCAGTGGGATTGTCGGCCGGGGAACAGAAATAGTAAAACTGGAACTCGCTGAAAATAAAGGCGAACTAAGGGAAATAATTCTGTCTTTACGATGCCATTACATTCTGGCAGGTGCCGCTGGTGATTACTTCAAGGCGACTCTTGACGGATTGGAGTTATTCTCAAGCGGGCCAGGTGAATTGATATGCGAAAGCTGGCCTCGTGAAACTATCAGACGCGGTTTCTCCGGCCTGTGCGGCGAAATTCTGCTGGATATGGGTCGGCGAAGCCGGCGTATAACCCAACGCGGCTTTCTGAGAGCACAGACCGTTGAACAACTTTACCTGCAAACAGCAGCTATCGAATCCATGGCCGACGGCATGGCTCACCTTTTAATAGATGATGACGGAGTAACCTATCAAAAGGTCATTATGGAAAAATTTGAAAAACCAGATGCCATTAATAAATCAGACATCTGTTCATGCGAATATGAAATAATCTATCGGCAATTACCATGAGTGAAATACAGCATATTCAGGTCGACAAACTTTGGATTGTGGAAACATCGACGCCGTCGGTATTGGAAGTCAGATTCATCGCACCGGCAGGAGCAGAAGAAGACTGGCACTATCAGCTCTACCTGAATGGAACGTGGGCGGATACGTCTGAAAGTTCCAACCAGCGAGCCTTTTCGGTACATGCGCAGAAATATCCGCAGATGTTTGCTGTTTTTGCCGTGGAACCGGCAGGCCGAAACGTCAACCTTTCCGCATTATTGCCCGAAGATTTACGCACCCCGTCGTGGGTTTGCAATTTCCGAATGACCCAGGATACCGCGTTCGAACCTGGCGACAGGATGGAAATTTATCATGACGACGGCAGTGGCACAATGGACGAACAGCCAGCGCTTCGATGGCTAGCCTGGCCGCCGGCAATATCTCACACGGGTTGGGGCAATGCAACACTGCTTAACAGCGGCTTTGGCATAGACGGCAGTAATGCTCCAGGTATGTCTGCACCTTTTGGCATAGGACCAATGGGGCTCGGCAGTTTTGAATTAAAGACTGTTCTGCCTCTTAAAAACAGTGGCCATCATAATATCAGAGTTCTCTGCCGCAGCAGCGACGGCATCGCGTCCAAGTCAAAAGCATTGACATTTTTCTCATCGGCTCCGCCGTCACGGCCTGGCAAGATAACTTTTATCAGCCACAATCCATCCACCACAATTGCAAAATTCAGAATCAGATAAAAAGAGGTAATCATGAGCGAACTATATCCATCAGATGCAATAATCAATGCTCTGTCCGGCACAAAAGATTCGGGGCAGGAAGTACAATATCCGGCAATCTATGAAACGCCGTATTACACTACGTTTTACAAGATGATTTATCGCCTTTTGAACGTAGCCCGGCGTGCCGGAGATTTCCGTATTTATAAAGATGGTGATTTGACTTTCGGCGTTCGTGCCGGCAAGGTCAGCCTGGGCAATTCAAGGTTTGATTTCAGCGGAGCCGCTCAGCAAGTGCTGACCGACAATGCCACAAACAGCATATATCTGACGGTTGACGGCGTCGTACACATATCCACGTCTGGTTTTCCATCGGTGTCGACTACGGCATTTATCCCGCTGGCAATCATTTCAACAGCCAACGGCAGCTACGATTTTGAAGATATTACAGATCTTCGTGCTTTATCCATGTTTCAGTTCAACACGAATCTTACGCCAGACAACGCACAGATATTGACGACATCCAAAGTGGCTGACTGTTTGCATACTCACGATTCCGCAGGAATAGCCAATGAAGCTCTCGGCGGAGTGCACCTCAACTCCCAGCTTCGTAAAAGTTGCAGTTATGCCGTACTTACAACCACAGACAATGCAAACGGTACAGCCACCATAACTATATCTATACGATATGCGTCAGGCACATCGTCTACAAATCTCAACCTTGTCAGAATCTGGACTTCTGACAGCAGCCTGACAATACCCAGTGAACAGGCGACATTAACAATACAACAGGGTCTGGTCATGAATACCTATCAGGCAAATGTGGACCTTGAAATACTGACCGCACAAACAGGCAACATAGTAATGCTCGCATCATCGTCAGCCAACAAAAGTTTTCATGTCCATGTTGAATTTCGCGGCATTGTTGACGTTTATTCCGTTTCCATAACTGGCAACTAAAATGGAAATTTCATTTACAGCCAATGACGTTATCTATGTCGCTCATTACGTCGGCGCTCGTGACGGCAAGGCCGGCCGTTGGTGGCAATGCGACGAACTGGACTTATGGCTACAACCACCCGTAAATACAGAGGCGAATGAGTTGCCGACACTTTTTGCGGAAGCAATATTACAGCAGGAGATTTCAGATGGCTTTGCTGCTGCACTATGAATTTGACACAGCGGACAGCCTGGACGGCTGGACTATTGTTACATCAAGCGGCGGAACGCTTGAATGGCAGGATTCTGTCGGCCGTGATAATACCGGAGGAATCTTCAGACGACACGATTCCTATGCGACCATTCCAACGGGATTATCGATATTAGAGGCTGGCCAAAGCATTTTTTGCGGGATGTGGATAAAAAAGACAGCTTCTCCCACTGATTGGCGAAGTTATAACATGTCTATGTTCCAGGCATTTCTGTCAGGCATACGAATGTCAGACGGCGTTTTGCTCATCCAATTATCTGTCGGCACTACAACAACTGTCATTTCCGGCCTTGCTTCGGCAAACATGAATCTGAATCAATGGTATTATGTAATTTTTGAATTCAGGCGAGCAAGCGCAGCGGGCGTTGCTGACGGCGGTTTTCGAGTCTGGAAAGACGGCGTCCTCATTGGCGATAAATGCATTTATGATAATTACGGGAGAACTTCTCTTAGCACATTCTGCCTCGGTTCATATTTAACGGCTTCAACCAGTGGGGATTATATATTCGATGATGTGCGGATAGGCGAAACTCTGGCCGACGTTGAGCCGGCACGGCCAGCCGTCGACGGCGAACTTCCGCAATCAGCCCGCATGCTTGTACTGTTCAACCGTAACAGCGCAGACAGCGAATCGTTCGCCCGCAGCCTCGTACCTGATACGAATATCGTGAGTCTGCCGTGCAGCAGCGATGAAACATTGACCGACTACGCCACGTTTCAGGCTGAAATTGAAACTCCGCTAAAAGAATTTCTGGCGGCTCGGCCATTGTTGGCATCGCAGATTACATGCATAATCGCCGGCTATATGGTGCCTGGATATTTTTATAGCGGCAACTATCTTCTTACCACATGTTCACGGCTGATGGATATTGACAATGCTTTTTCAGCCAACAAAACAAATCCGCTGTATGGCACATCCGGCCGGCTGACTGCCACAGTGTTACAGACGGCCGGCGTGAGGCTTGCGGCACGCGTTGACGGAACAACAATGGCTGACTGCCAGCTGTTAAAAACTATCGGCGACGCAACTGTCATGATAGAAGAAGGTAAAACCGTTTTCATGTCCGGCACGCCAACGCTGGATGTGCAACTCCTGCGACTGCCAATCAAGCAGTTAGCCGCCGGCGATGTTATAAGCGATGATGTCCTTAATTTTAACATTCCGCCGGTAAGCGGCATTTCAACCGTCAGTGCCGACGAGCCTGGCTCAAGGCTTGCAATAATCCTGAACAATGCCACCGACATAACTCGCGGCGAACTTGCCTATGCGACGGCTGATTGGCATTACAGGGCGATGATTTTTTCATCCGGCAGATATGCATTTGATTTTTCTGCATTCTGCGGCATGCTGCGCGATGGCGGTACAATCGCAGAAGCATTCGCCGTCGCGTGTGAAAAAATTGACGCAAAATATCAGCTTGGCGCGTGGCCATTGCTGAGAGCAGTCTTCCCGAAAGCCGGATATAACGTTTACCTCGGCAATGGGGCACAAAGCGATATCGACTATTCACAAATCTACGCTGCCTTGCCGATATCGACAACGGATTTTGAAATCAAAATCCCGAATCAGCCCGATTTCACTCGCGTAATGTGCGTAAGGAAAACTTCAGAATACGGAATGGAAGAAACGCGCGGCCGAATAGTTATGCTGGAATCTGATTCCGACGGACTAATAAATCTGCAACTGCCAATCCCATATGATCTGACCACCCGCGAGACGGGAGAAAACAATGTGGAGCTTTCCTTCAGCTGTTTTGTAGACGAAGGCCAGGAACAGCCGTCGTTATTTGAAATTCTAGGCGATAATGGAAGCGGCAAAATTGATATCGCCAACCCTCTGGCTGAAATACCGTTCAATAATGATGAGAGGGAATATTCCGTCATCATAACTGCTGCAACTCGTCCAGCTATTTTTGCCGTTCGTGCCAAATTGGAAAATCGCAAAGGCAAACAAACAGACGCCATTACGGTTCTGCCCCTGCGAATACCAGTCCAACCGGAAGTGCTGATATGAATACGACTACTATACATCCAGATGATGCATTCAAAACATCATACAGGGTCAGGCCATTACGTGTTTACGTCGAAGGCATACGAAGACGGGACATGGAAGTTCGTACCTGGAAAATGAACGATGAAAATGATTTCGGCACCATATCTCTTGCAGGAATCAGGGATGGGGCTGACTCCGCAGAATTCAATCTGCCGGCGATAGGCTCATCCGTAAAAATTTTGCCTGCCGAGGGCGAAAGCTGGGAATTTTCAGGCAGCATTGTAAAGCATACCGTCAGCGTAGGCGATGGAGAAGAATTGCCCATAGCCCTGGTGGAGCACGAACTGATAGTGACGGCGAGCCAGAAAATCACCGGCAGATACATTTGGGATGGAGATGCCGCAATCAGAACGAATGACGCTCTGCGTTTTAACTATGATGCCGCCGACATGGCCAGCATATCAGCGATTGAATTTAATGGCCGTACCGGTCAGGTTTTTGCGGCCGATGGCGCCGACAGTATTTTATGGTCGGTCGGCGGCGCGCTGGCATATCTGATGGCTGCTGAACTGCCGAAAATATTCGAAAGCCAATCTTACAATGAACTGATGTCGCTGGCAGGAGATATTACTCTCTGTAAATATGATGCCACAAAAAAAACGCTACTGCAGGCATTCGAAGAAATAGCAGCTTACGGCGGATTGAATCTGCGAGTAAGCAGGCGAGGCATGGGATTGGTTTTTTACAGAGCCGGACAAGGATCTAGATGTACGACATTAAAACTGCAATTACCAGGCAGTGAACTTTCAACGAGTGCAAGCAATCTGCACTCCGGGAAAATAACCATGACGGCCAGGCCTGCGAATCGGCCCGTACGAGCTATGGGGGCATATAAAAGATATGAGGCCAGTTTTAAACTGAAACCAGGATGGGACACGTCGCTTGAAACCACTTTATGGCGACATTACAACCGCACTACTTCCGATGATTGGAATAAATACAGATTCGTTTACAGAAAATGGATATTGAACGAATCATCGCAATCGTCCGATGTTGAGCCATTTGATTTTTCAACCATAGATGCCGAAAGTTTCAAATCGAACCGTAAAAGGAAATTTCTGCCGTGCCTCTCCGGCGAAAAAAACCGCAGTTACGGATATTACGTCGAATACCGAGAATCCGAATACTACGCATGGAAACCGTGGCCTGGTTCAGTCTGGATAAGCGGCAGCGAATGTTCGATTATTTTTGACGATGTATTTTTGCCTGCCGATTTTCTCAGCACCGCATATTCACACTCCGCAGAAGTGCGAATCACGGCTTCGGTTGACTCAGACGTTCGACTTGTCGCCGAGGTTTCAGGCGATTCCAGACATTCATGGGATATTCACGATTATTCAGGCTCTGCGACAGCATGGATGGTCACAAGTACAAGCGTTTTTTACAAAGGTGACGGTGTAAATCATCAGGTTTTACGAGACGATTCGTCCAGGCTGCTCAGCATTGCCATGCGTTATGCCGAATACAATTCGCGCGGCTGCCGCATGGAGGTGTCGCTCGGATGGATTGACGCCACCGTTTTCGTCGGCGACGTAGTAACGCAAATAGACGGCCGCGATATTGAGCTGATGTCACATACGCTTGGCCAGCCAGCCGTCAAATCTGTTAGACATGAATTCGGCGATGAGCAGAAAACTCATCTGATACTGGAAGGATAAATCCATGTCCATAAATGTAAATAATCCATACTCGCAACTGGTTCAGCCGGCCGCTGCGAGAGATATCAAACTGATTCGCATAAGCACCGTTACCATTCACAACGTTTATTATGCCGAAGCGTTTCGCCTGAACTCGGACGGCAACATGGAAACATCTCCGTCGGCGCAGATATACGTTCGAAATCTGGCAGAGCCGGCAGATTCGCTCGGCAAGCTGACGGCTGGAACAATGGCCTTGGCGCAGGAATTTGACGGCTGGTGGAGCATATTCGTCCTGCCGCCGCGATCGGTATGTTTTATCGCCAAAATAGAAGAGTCGCCAGGCGGAAATTCGTATCTCGTGCGTGAACAGACTGCCTCTTCCGGCGGAGGGCTCACGACAGTAATTGACTCGGCACAACTTCCCGCATGCAATGTCGCCGAAATGGTTACGCCTGCATCGACCCCTGTAGCCGTAGGAACTTATGTCACGGTATTCGGCGTAGCAGATACCGGTTATCCGGCACGACTACATTATTTTTTCAACCATCAAGTCTGAAAGCATCTGCCATGTATGAAATGATTATGGGAAATATTCAGGAACTTACGAATTTTGGCGCGGCTGGCCTGATGGGTGCAATGTGGCTGATAGAACGCAAACTCAGCCGAACCCGTGAAGAGCAACTGGCCGAAGCCCATAAACGAATCTGTCGTGACGAAGAAAAACTCAGCTGTCTGACAGACGTTATAAATCGAAATACCGCCGCAATTGTTCGCCTGGTGCAGAATCAGAACTATCAGTGCGAACTGCTTCAACACCTGCTAGAAGAATTTCATCACAAACCCGTTTAAGGAGAAAATCATGAAAAGAATACTGCTAGGATTAGCGGTGAGTATGATGTGCTGCGGATGCACTACTCCAACCGCTACGACTGAACTCATCTCGCAAGGCATAAAAGGCCTTGAACTGGCCCGAAGCGCACGTGAGCAGTCGTACACCATTGAAACAAAAATGTATCAGCAGCAACTCGCTTCGCTTAATACAGCGTTCGATGCAGACGTCTCGCTTGTTTCCGCCGGCGGGCTGAAAGACAAGGACGGCAAAGCCGTCGAAATGACGGCGGAATGGATAATTTCGGCAAGAAAAGGATACTCTGCCGCCGTCGACTCAATCAACGAAAAAATGGTCAAGGCTCAGCAGGTATATTCTACCGATCTGGACAACATCACAGCGGCAAACGAGGCTTTGCAGCTCGCCAACGAGCTGGTCGTCATGCAATGGAACGTCGCTGAAAAATTCAAGGAACAGTTTCTGAAACTTCAACAGGAGAATACGAAAAATGAATGAAACAGACATGAAGACAATCGTGGCACAGGCTGTGGCGGAAGCGTTCGATACCTGGGCGCAGTCGCATCCGTCGCTCGCCGCAGTTATAGACAAGGCTCTGCTGATGGAACGGACAACGGAATCCCTGCGGCAGAGCGATGAATACAAGCAGGCTATCAAGGATTACGCCGACAGCCGTGAAGAAATGAACATTTTAGGTAACCTCGTTGACCTGGCGGAACAGATTCTGCCCTTATTAATCGCGTGAAAGGAAACGTAAATCATGAAAGATTTTCTGACCAGAATATCGTCAAGGAAATTTTTGACCGCCTTTGCGGTCGAAATTGCAGCCGTCGCGGCATTGTTTTCTCCGGAACGCGCATCGGAATTCAATGACGCAGCAATACGTATCGCCGCAATAGTGACAATGGCTCTTACCGCGCTGGGCTATGGCTGCATCGAAGCCAGTCTGGACAACAGCAGCAGTGGTTCGTCAACGGACGAAACTGCTGAAGAGTCCCAAAACGATGCCCAGTGATATTATGGACATGGTTGTACTGACGATGACTATCTCGGCTGCGATGAGACTGTCGCAGCCGAGCTGGTCGGCTACGGTGAATGAATTTACCGCCGTCGGAGTGGCTAGCAGAAAAAGCGCAACCATCGTTTCCACGCCGCCGATTCCCATCCATCGCGCTATGAAGTAACCGATAAGCGGACAGATAAACACCTTGATTACGGCTGATAATATCGCCGGATTCAACAGAAAACCCTTTATCTTTGTCTGCATCAGTGACCCGCCTACGCATATGAGAGCTACCGGCAGGGCAAAATTGCCGGCAGTCTCAAGACTGCGAGATAAGAAAACCGGCAGCGGAATTTTAAACAGATTCCATGCTATGCCGAAAATGCACGCCAGAAGCAGCGGATTGACAAGCATATTTATGAACATTCGCTTAAATGCTCGCGCATTGAGCGAGTGTTTGCCGGCAAGAAGTATTATAATGCTGGCGATATTGTAAATTGCAACTATCGGGCCTATCACGAGAGCGGCGGTGTCGTTGGCAGTAGCACGGATTTTGTCAGGTGAATTTGCAAACGCAAAGAAAATAACAGTCAAGCCTATGTACGCCCAATTTCCACGAAACGCACCCTGTATGAATGGGCCGGCTTTTTCACCATCAAATCTGAAAATGATACAAAAAATAAAAGCAATAACTGCAGTCGCTCCCGTCGCCAACAGCAAAACCCAAAGCACTCCCAGTGACCGCGAATCAAGCTGGCTGTTTGCCGTGGCAACCTTAACGAATAGAAGACTCGGCAAACCTATCCAGAACACCAGTCGATTGAGATCTTTTATCATCAAATCACCGGTTATGTTTCGCCATCTCAATATCGCGCCCAGGGCGATGAGAAAAAATAGTGGAAACAGTGTGTTGAGAACGTTCATGCAAAAATGTCCGGCTTGCAATTAACGGAGGCTCGCCGAAATGACGAGCCTCCACTTTTTTTACTTTTTACGAATTAGTCTGTTTTAGAGAACCTTTTAAACTCTGCCGAGATATTCTCCGGTGCGGGTATCGACTTTTATCATTTCGCCGACTTCCACGAAACCTGGCACACGGATTTTCGCACCGCCTTCGCAGACGGCTTCCTTGAGCACGTTCGTGACCGTACCGCCCTTAACGTTCGGCGGACAATCGACGATTTTCAACTCAACAGTATACGGCAGTTCAGCGGAAATATATTTCCCGTCCACGCTGCAGACTTCTATTTCGCAATTTTCCGTGAGATAGACTTTATTGTCGCCGATAACATCCAGCGGCAGTTCTATCTGGTCGTAAGTTTCAGGGTCCATCAAAATATGGCTGTTGGCATCAGTATAGAGATATTCGTATTTTTTGATGTCGAAATGAACCGGTTCAAGCGTTTCTTCAGGACGAAACCTGTTTGCCACTATTTGTCCCGTTTTTGCATTTCGTAACTCAGCCTGAATATAGCTTGGCCCTTTGCCGGGCTTGACCCATTCCATTTTCAGGAATACCCAGATTTCATTGTTTTTCCAGATACATCCCTGGCCTTTTTTAAAATCGTTAACTTTCTTCGCCATGCAACTAATCTCCAATATTTATTATTTTCCCGTTTGCGGGGTTTCCAATTTTTGTACTATCTGTTTTAATTGTTTATTTACCGGCTGTTGCAGTGAATCCTGAAAACTTGCCTCACTAAGCCGCTGAAGTTTTCCGTTCGCATAAAGCACTACGCGGTAATTGTCAAAATTATCCTTATAATCGCAGGCAATAATCTTGTCCTGATTCTCTTCGCGGTTGGCGTAGGAGATGTCTATCGGGGCGTAAATGAAACCTATCAGCCTGTCGGCATTAGCCGGACTTTTCAGTTTGTCCGCGGTTATGAGTTTTTCCTTGACCAGCACATCCAGGCTGGCTGGCGGACGGTCTACGCCTCTCTGGGTAAGGGCGAAAAAAATATCCTGCAAATTGTGCATCGTCTGATTGACAAGCACGGACTCCCTGGCGTTTTTCTGAACCGTGTTGTAAGCTATCATTAACGTCGGCGTGCCTATGACTGCCGCCAGGACAAAAGTCGACGCAAGCGGGTACAGACAAATATGAAAAATTTCGCCAGCCGACAATTTTTTCTGCCACGTCCACATCAGAAGATAAAACATGCCGGCAAAAGTTACCGCCGTGCCTATAATGCCGCCGTAAGATATGCTGGATGCGGACGCCACCATACCCACGCGATAGATTATAATCCCGAAAAAGGCTGCTATCGAACCGATGAGGAACATGGCTAGAATTCCCATGCCCAGCGGCATTTTTTTGACAATTCCGGTTTTCTGTATGCCGGTGGAGATGAAATACCCTCCTATCATCAGGCTGACGAAACTGATGATAACCCATATCGGTATTTCCCACGGCAGGAAAAAATAGTCCGCGGCAGTTGCTAACACGTAAATGCTCCTGTCCAGTATAAACAGTATAAAAATATGAAAAGCATCGCGACACGGCTGGCCCGATGCGCACAATAAAAGCCGAATCGCTCATATAATACGTCTTTTTGTCGCCACTGCAAGCCTTATGAACCATTAATTTGGCTAACGTCGCTCATTCGACATGTTTAATGATGGAAAAATCGCCCGTCTGAGCCGCTTTCAAAACCGCCCCAAGATATTCATCCACCATATCAGCGGACATCGGCAATGGCATATTTTGTAGTTTGCTGGCTAAAGCGGGCTTTTTCGCAGCGGAAAGTATGCGTTTTATGTGTAATTCACCGAATTTCGGCACATCGCTGAATTTTGTCACAAAACCGAGTTTTTTACTCTGGCACACCATTGCTTCGGCAACGGCAAGCCCCAGTTCGACGCCGGCGAGAACATCGGGGTTTTCCTTCAAAAAGCCTGCCCTGCGATAGATTTCCGCCACCGGCCTCAGTCGGTCCTCTATGACCGGCGCAAAGAAAACCACAAAATACGGCTCGAGCAATGCGCACGCCCGGCCGTGCGGCATGACATCGACCAGTGAAAAACTCGACAGATGCGCCCCGTTTGTGCCGCCCGTCATTATGGATATCGCTCCGCAGTCAGTGCCCAGGCCCAGCATTTCGCGCAGGTGGCTGTCAGACGGATTTTCCGTCAATTTTTCGATGTTTGAAACTATCAGGTCAATGCCGGCCAGCGCCACGTCACGAACTTTGGCTGCGTCGGGTATGCCCATCCATACCTCCAGGCAGTGCGCCAAGCCGTCGAACGCACCGTCCAGCGTAAAATCGCGCGGCATGGTCACGGTAAGATTGTAATCGAAAATCGCGCGAGTCGGCGTTATGGCGTCGTCGATTATGAGCATTTTCTGGCCGACCGTCAAATCCGTAATGTTCGAATATTTGGTAAGATGCGAGCCGCTCGCGCTAGCCAGTTCCGCAGCTGCAAACGGCCGGAGTTTTCTGCCCGTTTTTTCAATCAATTCGGAGATTTTCCCAACGCCGAAGTAGTCGTACATTCCGCACATGTCACCGAATACGGCATGGACGTTAGCCGCTTTGGCGGCATCGAGATTGCTTCCGCCGCCGACGGCTACGACGAAGTCCGGGTCACGTCTGCGGATTTCGTCCGTAATTCGCATCACGTCTTCGAAGGGCGAATTTTCCGCCGCAGCCGGTATCAGTTCGCCGAGTATTTCCACTCCAGCCGCCTCAAACGAGGTGCGAAGCCGCGCGTGAAGTCGACTGCCCCACTCCCTGCCGAAGCCGCTAACTATGACCGCCGCACGCCGGCCCAGCACGGCAAAATGTTCGCCGATTCTGTCAAAACAGCCGCAGCCGAAAATGTAATCCTCGCCGCAGAATTCCGAAATTTTACGCCTGGCCGTATCTGCCGCCGTTTTCATGAGCTTTTACCTCGCATCGCCAAAGATTTGCAGGTCACGCACAACAGATACACACTGCCGGCGATTATTATTATGGTAGCACCCGTCGGCAGCTCAGGCTGATAGCTGGCCGCAAAGCCTGCAATGATGAATCCGGCACATATGGCCGTCGCGGCTAGCATCATCGACCACAGCCGCCGCGTAAACATCCTGGCGATGGCAGCCGGCAGCGTCAGCAACGCTATAACCATGACGATTCCAACCACCGTCGAAAGCAGCACCACCGTAAGAGACGTAACTATCAGCAGCAGCAGAAACCACCAGTGCACTTTCATGCCGCGGGCACGCGCGAACTGTTCATCGAAACATACCGCCAGCAGTTGACGATAAAACGTCAGCCCGACACCAAGTACCAGCACGTCCAGAATGCAGATAAGATAGATGTCTTTGGCGGTTATTAAAAGAATATTGCCGAACAGATAGCTCATCAAATCCTGGCTGTAGCCCGGCGTCGCCGATACGAACATGACGCCGACGGCCATTCCGATAGCCCACATGCCGCCGATAATCGTATCTTCGTGCGCACGCGCATGCAGCGAAACCAGTCCTATAATTATCGCAGCAGCCACCGCAGCAGCCACGGCGCCATAAATGGGATCCAGCCACGCCCATCCGCAGACGTTGTTCAGATAATACGCCGCGCCTATGCCGCCGAGAACGCAATGCGCTATGCCGCCCGCGATATACGAAATTCTGCGCACGACCACATAGCTGCCCACCACGCCGCAGGCTATGCTGACCATCAGCCCGCCGAGCAGGGCTATCTGCAAAAATGGTTCATTCACAAGTGCGTTGAAAAAAATATTCATCGTTCGTGACTTCCTTCGCAACCTTTCTCGACGCAGTTATGTTCGTGACGCACCCGCCGCACCGGCCCGCCGTATAATTCGTCCATCATCCGTTCGTCCCATTTTTCCGTCGGATGCACCGCCACCCTGCCGTGGACGCATAATACAGTTTTTACGTATTCGCTCACGAAAGCCATGTCGTGCGAAACGGTTATTATTGTCATGTCTTTATTTAGCCGCCCCAGCAATTCATAAAACTCGCTGCCGACCTGCACGTCAAGGCTGGCGGCGGGTTCGTCCATAAGCAGCATTTCGGGTTTCGGGGCGATTGCGCGAGCGATGAGCACCCGTTGTCGCTGGCCGCCGGAAAGAGCCGAAAAATTCCTGCCCGCAAATTTGCTCATGCCCACTGCCGCCAGAGCCTCTATCGCGGCATTTCGGTCCTCTCCGCCGAATACTCCGAAAAAACCGGCCCGGTCGGCACAGCCCATGCGCACCACGTCCAGAACGCTCACCGGAAAATTCATGTCCAGCGCGATGCGTTGCGCCAGATAACCTATTTTGCCGCGTGCTTCATAAGGCGGCAGACCCAGTATGCGGATATCGCCACGCGTCGGCTCAAGCAGGCCAAGCAACAACAGTACCAGAGTAGTTTTGCCGCCGCCGTTAGGCCCGACTATCGAAACGAAATCCCCGCTTTCGATATGGAAATTCACATCCTGCAACACAAGTTGCGAAGAATCGTAGCCGAAGTCCAGATTTTTAACTTCAATCGCAATGGCCATTGAGCGGTTTTTCTCCTCCGAGTGCGGCGGCAATTTCATCTGCCACTTTATTGAGGTTTTTAAGGTAATCTGCCGAAAGGCTGTCCAGCGGTATTACTGCGCCGCCGATGGCATTGGCGATGCTTTGAGCCGCATGCCTGGAAAACTGCGGCTGAACGAAAATTATTCTGACGTTCTGCCGGCGTGCATTGTCGATAAGCTGCTGCAGCTGAGCCGCCGTCGGCGATTTGCCCTCGACTTCAACCGCCTCCTGCGTCAAGCCGAATTCGTGTGCAAAATAGCCGAATGTCGGATGAAAAACAAAAAACATCCGGCCTTTATATGGGGCAAGAAGTTTGGCGATGCGATGGCTGACGGCAGTAAGGTCGGCAACTAACCGGCTACAATTCGTTTCATACAATTCCGCATCAGCAGGGTCGAGTTTCACGAGTTCGTCTCGAACTGTCAACGCCTGCGTTATCATGAGTTCCGGACTCATCCAGATATGCGGGTCGAGCATGCCGTGTTCATGGCCTTCGTGGCGTTCGTGTTCTTCATCATCCCGACTCATCGGCAGAAGCGTTATGCCGCGACGAAGGTCTATTATCGGCAATTTGGGAAAAAGTTCCCTTATTCTGGGGATAAGTGCCTCTTCGAAAGGCACGCCGGTACGGAAAAATACAGCTGCGCGGCCAAGCTGAGATATCTGTCTGCCGGTGGGTTCGTAATCGTGAGGTTCTCTGCCAGCCGGCACAAGGACAGATACGCTTACGCGGCTGCCGCCGATGTGCTCGACCAGAAATCTGTCCGGTTCTATGCTGACGAAGACGTCCAATTTCCCATTGTTTTGTGAGGTCGTGGAATTCTTACAGCCGCCGGCTAACAGGCAAAACAATATCGCAATCACACTTGACTTTTTCATGATTTTCCTTTGTGCCGGTTCGGGCGGAAAAACGTGACTTTCATATCCCGTAATGATATAATTTTGCCACGGCGTTGGCAAGTCCGTTATATTTGACGTCAATGCACTCAAGGAGATTTTTTATTATGGAAAATCAGCAGATGCCCCCGCTACCGTCCGTATCGCAGACAGTCCCGTCCGCCACATACGTTCAACTGCCGCCGCAACGTTTCAAACGTTCGCTTTTCGCAAGACTCATAAATATACTCGGATGCCTCGTAATCATTTTTTCCATAATGCTTAATTTCTGTTTGTTGGCTGTAGTGGCTGGCGAAGATATTTCTGACCTTAATAAAACCGTGTTGCAGGGCGGCAGCGACGAACAGGTCGTAGCGGTCTATTGCGTCAACGGGGTAATTGACGATAAAGCCGCCGAAGATTTTTCCCGCTTTTATCGTACAATCGGAAAATCAGGTAAAATCAGGGCTGTGGTTCTGCGAATAGATTCTCCAGGCGGCGGAATCGCAGCCAGCGATGAAATATATAAAATGGTTACGGAACTGAAGGCTGCCGGTAAAAAAGTCGTCGTATCGATGGGCGGCGTGGCAGCAAGCGGCGGGTATTACATATCCGCGCCGGCGAATTACATCTTTGCCGAACCAGCCACGATAACAGGCAGCATCGGCGTAATCATGCAACTGCTGAACCTTGAAGGAACAATGAACAAGCTCGGCATGAAGGCAATTACGATTACCAGTTCCAACGCGGCTCTCTGGAAAGACCAGGGCAGCCCGTTCAGGCAAATGTCGAAACGCGAACGTGAAAATTTCGTCGCCATGCTCAACAGCATGCAGAGCAGGTTTGAATCGATAGTCACAGCCGGCCGGCCAAAACTCGTCACGAAAAAAGAGACATATAAGGATGAAATAATCGTCGACGGCAAAACGCGGCAGGTTACCAAAACTGACACGGCGCCGTTCAACGGCCAGATATACGGCACAGCCAAGGCTATCAATATCGGCCTCGTAGACGAACAGGGTTATCTGCCGGACGCATGGAAAAAAGCCGCTTCGCTGGCTGGCCTGAAAAATGCGAAAGTCGTACAATTCACCAAACGTACGGGATTTTTATTCGAAATGGCTGACGGCCTTTCCAGTTTCAGAAAAGCCTCGTCAGAAGTCTCCGCCCCGAGATTCCTTATGCAGTGGGGAGCGGATTGATTTTTCACCCAGCCAACAGGCAGAGGCAGCCTGCTGCCACAGAGCATTTTTGGTTTTTTCATAACTGACTGCTGCCGGTTGCGATTTGTCCTTCAACACGAATTTTCCGCGGATGAACACAAATTACAGTACAAAACGGACGACGATATTTTTTATGATGTGTATCGTCGTCTGTTCTTTTTGCGGCATGACGTCAGCCGACGGCGGCAATCAGGAAATCGCCAGCAAAGCCGGCATAACATACCTGCTCTCCCGCATCTCTCCGTCCGGCGCATGTCTCGACGAACCCAAAGACCACACCTGGCCGGATTACGGCGTACGAACGGCCACCGTCATCAGCACGCTTTTATCGTCAAATCTAAATCCTTCCGACACTCCCGAACTTGAGCGGGCAATAAAATGGCTAATGAATTTCAGTCCAAAAACGACCGCCGCGCTGGCCGCCCGCATAATAGCCCTGAGCAGGGTCAAACAGAAAGACGCCTTATCCGCAGCGGCGGAAGATGTGAAAAAATTGGATGACTATGCGTATGCCGACGGCGGTTTCGGGCCGGCAGCAGCAAACGGCCAGCCGCGACAGGCCGGCGACGACTGCAACAATCAGCACACCAGCCTCGCCACGCAAGCCTTCGACGCCGCCAGACAGAAAAACATCGACGTACCCATAAAAACCTGGCAAAAACTCAACGCTTACTGGCTGGCCCAGCAGTTGCCGTCGGGCGGTTTTTCATGGACGAAATACCGCGGCAGCTCAGGGGAACTGGCCAATCCTTACGGCTCGATGACCGCAGCCGGCATCGTCGGCGCATACATGAGCTATTCCGCACTGCGAATCGCCAACCTGAGCGCAGCCGAAAAACTCGATACCGCCAACGATCTGGCTACGACAGCCGGCATCGCGTGGCTCGCCGGCCATATGAGTTTCGACTTCAATCCAGACAAGGGTGCGGAATGGTATTATCAATGGCTGGAACAGCTTGGGCTGATGTGCCGCCTGACTGGTTACCGACAGATTAACGGCTGCTGGGTTCAGGACAGGATAAACGTCAAACTCATCAGCCGCCAGAACGCCGACGGCAGCTGGGGCGACGGCGAAAGAATTTTGCAGACCTGCCGCGCAATAAATGCCCTGGCTAAAACAGGCGGCCCTGTATTTTTGAACAAGATACGCTTTCCCGGCAGATGGAACATCCATTTCGACGACGCCAGAAATATCGTCAGTTGGCTGGAATACACCTATGAGCAGCCGATGAACTGGCAGGTAGTCAATATTGACCGGCCGACTGATTGGGATATTTTGGGCAGAATCTGCTATCTGTCAGGCACGGGCCGGGTTGATTTCAGCGACAGCCAGGTGGACACGTTGCGAAATTTCATCGAGCGCGGCGGTGTACTTCTCAGCGAATCTGCCAACGGCGACGGTGAATTTTCTCTCAGTATCCAAAGGCTGTACCAGAAACTTTTTCCGACAATCCGTAAACTTACCCTGCCGGCTGACACGCCGCTGCTGAATCTGAAATTCAGAACAGCGTCGCCGTCGCCGCTGGTAGGCCTGTCCAATGGCATCCGGCTGCTGGCGGTACATATTCCACGCGGCATATCGTGGCAGCTTGAAAAAAACCAGTTCATGCGCGACAGGTCGACATTTGAATTTTTCGGGAACTTGCTGTTTTATCTCTATCCGAATCCGGCGCGTGACTACAAACCTCTCAAAAGCAACCTGCCCAACGGAAGATGCATCGTAAAAACGTCCGCCATTCTGCCTCGCATAAAATTCGCCGGCAATTGGAATCCGGAACCTCTCGCCATGCAGTTTTTCAATTATTTTTATACGAACAAGACCGGCAGACGTCTGATTACGGGCTACAATTTTGTAGCTTTCAAAGATTTGGACGCATCAAAGTTCAAGGCGGCGGTTTTATCCGGCACAGGAGAATTTCCGCTTCTGACTGAAAAGGAAATACTTACAATCCAAAAATACCTGATAGACGGCGGCACGATAATCGCCGATGCCGCCGGCAGCGATAAGACATTTGCCCGCACTTTTGTCCAAAATTTTATGGCAAAACTCGGGAAACCCAAAAACTTCAATCCGCCGGCAGAACCCGGCAGGCTTGACGTATCATATGAAATGTCTGCAATTTACGTCGATAGCCGGCCAGCGGTCATGTTTTCGCCGACTGATATTCAGGCTGGCCTTGTAGGATACTCGTTAAACGGGCTTGAGTCGTGGGCTGGCAATGCCGACAATATAATGCTGAATCTCATTGAAAAATCAGGCATAGCCGCTACAAAAACGTCTCTAAAAAGCAAAAAATAACAATTATGTAGCTATTCTAAGATAAAGTTCCAATGTTGAACTTTTTTGTAGGTTTTGATATTTTTGACTAATGCACTGCAGATACAATAGTTATAAAAAATTAAGGCGTGTTGATAATTTCCGGTGACAAATCTGGCACGGAGATTGTAGCAGTTTCGCAGAGAGTCTTTGTGCCCGCGTTTCGTCAAAACCGGGCTGATAATTCAGAAAGGAATCAGGAACATGAGCGATTGTCGCAAAGCCGCTATTGAGGCGATAAGCAAAATCCACACCTTCAATAAGTGTGTGGACTATACCGTTACTAATGTAAAAGAGGTTTATTGCGAACACGTGTTCAGCGAATCCGTTCAACGTGAACGGCTGCCGAAGGCGGTTTTCAAATCTCTGCAGCAGATTATAAAAGCCGGCAAGGAAATCAACAGCGAAATCGCCGACGCCGTAGCCCTTGCGATGCGCGATTGGGCAATCGAACACGGCGCGACGCATTATACGCACTGGTTTCAGCCGATGACCGGCACGACGGCGGAAAAACATGACAGCTTCATTACGCCGACCGGCGACGGCGAAATCCTGGCACAGTTCAGCGGCAAGGATCTTGTCCGCGGCGAGCCTGACGCCTCCAGTTTCCCGTCCGGCGGTTTGCGTGCTACGTTTGAAGCGCGCGGCTATACCGCATGGGATCCTTCCAGCCCGGCATTCATAATAGAAAACCCCAACGGCGCGACGCTGGTGATTCCGACCATGTTCATAAGCTGGACCGGCGAAGCTCTCGACAAAAAAACTCCGCTGCTGCGTTCGATGGAAGTCCTCGACAAGGCTGCCTTGCGTCTGCTGAGGCTTTTCGGCAATACGACGGCCAGCCGCGTAATCTGCACTCTCGGCGCCGAACAGGAATACTTCCTCGTGGACAAACATTTCACAATGAACCGTCCCGACATCATCAACACCGGCAGAACGCTTTTCGGCGCCCGGCCGCCAAAAGGCCAGGAACTTGAAGACCACTACTTCGGCGCAATTAATGAACGCGTTCTGGCATTCATGGCTGAGGTAGAATATGAACTTCTGCGGCTCGGCGTGCCGATTAAAACCCGCCACAACGAAGTTGCCCCCGCACAGTTCGAATTGGCCCCGACGTTCGAGACCGCCAACCTCGCCATTGACCATCAGATGCTTATTATGGAAATGCTCCGAAAAGTTGCCGGCCGGCATGGCATGATGTGCCTGCTGCATGAAAAACCGTTCGCAGGCATTAACGGCTCGGGTAAACATAACAACTGGTCAATAAGCACGGACGATGGGGAAAATCTCCTTGAACCTGGCCATACGCCGGCATTGAATGCACAGTTTCTTACATTCTGTGCTGCCGTCTGCCGTGCAATCCATAAATTCGCCCCGATTCTGCGAGTAACAGCCGCGTCGGCTGCAAATGATCATCGTCTCGGCGCCAACGAAGCTCCGCCGGCGATTATTTCCGTATTTCTCGGCAAACAGCTTACGGAAGTTTTTGAACAGCTTGAAACCGGCAAAGCCGCCCAGGATAAGGAAGTCGAACCGATTAAACTCGGCATCTCCATGCTGCCCAAGCTGCCGCGCGATGCGGGCGACCGTAACCGCACCAGTCCGTTTGCATTTACCGGCAACAAATTCGAGTTCCGAGCCGTCGGCTCAAGTCAGAACCCATCGGCGGCCAATACGGTTCTCAATACCATCGTGGCGGAATCTCTCGATTTCATGTCCGACTCCATCGAAAAACAGATGAAGAAGGGCAAAGACGTCAACCAGGCTGTTCAGGCAATTCTTCCGGCTGTCATAAAAGAATTCAAGCCCGTCCTCTTCGACGGCGACGGTTATAGTGAAGCGTGGCACAAGGAAGCCAAAAAACGCGGCCTGCCGAATCTCAAGAATACCGTCGAAGCACTGCCAGAAATACTGAAGAAGGAAAACGTAGACCTCTTTAAGAAATACGGCGTCTATTCCGAACGCGAATTGCACAGCCGCTACGACATACTTCTAGAAAACTACGTCAAGACCATAACCATCGAAGCGGATACATGTCTGATGATGGCTCAGTCGATGATTCTGCCCACGGCTATCAAGTATCAGACTGCTATTGCCGAATCAATCGGCAAGCTCAAAGCCGCCGGCGCAACATCAAAAACGCAACTCGGCATGCTTAAATCAATAACCGCCGACATCGATGCGTTGAAAATGGCTATTGACAAGCTAACCGACAATATGTCGAATATACCGCACAAAAATCTGCTTGTCACGTCAAAATACATGCGTGATATCATATTCGTCGGCATGAGCGAGGTCAGAGCAGTCGCAGACCGTCTGGAAGTCGTAATAGACGACAATCTCTGGCCGCTGCCGACCTATCGAGAAATGCTTTTTATCCGATAATTTTCCAATAACTTTTCCGACAAAAAATCGGCAAGTGTTTTTATTTGAGTGAATCGCAGAAATAAAAAAAGACCCAGTCATTATGGCTGGGTCTTTTTTTATTCAGAGCATACCCTGGTTTGAATAAAAATCAATCAGGGTCGGCTGCGTTTACAATGCGGTCGGCAAGTTTTAAGATTTTGAGTTCAACGTAGTCATAGCGGTCCGGCGAATGATGATTGCTGATTATTTCCGCTACTTTTTTGATTTTTTCTTCCGGAAAGCTGATGCTTTCAAGTAGTTCAGTCGCAACGGCTGGGCCGAATTGTTCCTGTGTTTTTCCGTTATTATAGCCCAACTGTGCCTCGGATGGTTTTATGCCGACGTCGTGCAACAGAGACGCGGCAAGAATTACGTCGTGGTCGTAATCGCAGAAATCGGGCATAATGATTTCGCTATATCGCATGACGGCCAAGGCGTGAGTTATTCTGCGAAAATCTTCTTCCCAGAAATCAATCATCAATTTTACCAGCCGGCCTTTGAGATAATTCATTTCGCCTCTCCAAACATGTAATGACTCTTGCAGCGATTTTTTGTGGGAAACCGGTATTATACCGCTATTCACAATAGAGCGGTTCTAAAAATTATTTTCTTTTTGGAGTCGCATCTCATGATTCTCCCCGCCTTGCGCGAGTCAGGTGAATCCTGTAACTTCTTTAACCAGCAAAGCATATAAAGATATTTTTGCCGCAGAAGATTATTTCTTTTGTATTTTTCACGAATTTTGGTCTAATAATACGTTGGATTTGCCTGCCCGGCGAATCCCGTGTGTGTTCCTGAAACGGTCGTTTGGCTGCCTTTTCAGAGAACTGTCGTGCAGGCCAGCCAAAAAAGGTAGCTATGACCGTGAATATTTATGTTGGCAATCTTTCGTATCGTGTCAATGACGATGAACTCCGCAGTTTCTTTGAGCAGTTCGGTGAAGTTTCTTCCGCCAAGGTTGTAATGGACCGCGAAACGGGCCGCAGCCGTGGTTTTGGCTTCGTGGAAATGCCCAACGACGAAGAAGGCAAAGACGCCATCGCCAAGTCCAATGAAAAAGAATTGCAAGGCCGTGCCCTGAAAGTCAATGAAGCCCGCCCGCGTGAAGAAAAACCGCGACGCAACTTCAACAACTAAAACAGTCGCCCTGGTGATTCTGAAAATCTGTCTCTTCTGGTTTTTACGTTCGCAGTAGCAAACGTAAGGTGGATGTATATTGAAACAGGTTTTCAGAAGTCAACTCCCCTTACGTTCTTTACGCAACACTTTCACATTGCGAGTCCAAATAAAATGAAAATCGCACTGGTTAATCCGGCTACGCGCAATACTTCAGGATACCATTCGATAAATACGAAAATCCCGCCGCTCGGCCTACAGGTACTCGCCAAGTTGACGCCTGCTGAACATCAGGTTGAAATCATCGACGAAATTTTCAATACGAATGACACGGAAGAACTTCTGCTCAGCCGCGGCTACGACTTTGTCGGAATTACTTCATATACCAGCAGCGCGCCGCGAGCATACGAATTAGCTGTATTTTGTCGTCAACATAATCTGCCAGCCATGATGGGCGGCCCTCATGCGTCAGCCTGTCCGGATGAGGCTAGTCAATATTTCAGCACGGTCGCAGTCGGCGAATGTGACGCTATCTGGCACGATATCATCGCCGACGCACAGGCTGGCTGTTTGAAACCTCGCTATGAAGGCTATTTGATCGAACTAACGAACGGCTTGGGCACGGCAGACCAGTCCATGCAGGCAATAAACGGCAAATATGACGTCGCCTGCATTCAGACAGCACGCGGCTGCCCGATAGGCTGCAAATTCTGCAGCGTAACACGTTTCAACGGCAAACAGATACGGCGACGGCCGGTCGACGATATCATCGCGGAATGGAATACCATAAAAAAACCGTTCGTTTTCATAGTCGACGACAATTTTTACGGCGTAGGCGAAAAGCACGCGCAGGGCGCCCGTGAAGTGTTGCAGGCAATCATCAAGCGCGGCAAAAAGCATCACTGGTTCAGCCAGACCAGTTTTAACATGGGCAGCAAACCGGACGATCTGCGGCTGGCATACAAGGCTGGCTGCCGCGCCATGTTGGTCGGCATTGAATCTTTCAATGAAGAAAATCTCAAAAGCTGGGGCAAAGCCCTCAACCGCAGCATTTTACACGACTATCAGAAACATGCCGACGGCTTCCATAAAGCCGGCGTCGCAATACTCGGCGGTTTTGTAATCGGCACAGATAATGATACCGTAGACACAGCTGCCGATACACTTTTACAGGCAGTTCGAATGGGTGTGGATATCATCCAGGTTACCAACATGACGCCGCTGCCGGGCACGGAACTTTATGATGAAATGCTGCGTGAAAACCGTCTCATTGCCATCAATTATCCAAATGACTGGGAACGTTACACTTTCATCGAAACCGTCTTCAACCCAAAAAAAATGACTGCGCGTCAGCTTGACGAAACAATGTACGAAATTCGCACATTGGCACAGAATCAGGGCTGGGCATGGAAGCGTAGCCTTCGAAGTTTATTTCGCACACATTCTTTTACCACGGCGTTGTTTGTACTGGGCATGAATCTTGCGTGGGTACGGCTGGCAAAATCGCTTTGCAGATTTGGCCGCGAAAAATTCGAAGGCTACCAGATTCCGCCTCAACGGCTTAAAACTCTCAAAAAATGTTTCTCGTTCACCAGCAGGTAATCCGCAACTTTTTATATGGCGTTTCTATTGCTTTGTCCCCATTAAATTGTCGGGTATAAGCTTTTCAGTTTTATTCTGGCATCGGCTGTCGTGAA
>CAZIAZ010000018.1:0-48524 GCA_964536835.1 uncultured Planctomycetaceae bacterium
GCTGAGCGTAGCGAAGCATGCCGTACAGGATTCGACGCCGGAGGCGCCGCGAAGCGAATCCTGTCGTGCGTAGTTTTTGGGGAAAAGAAGTTTTGCGTATCTCACGACACTTTTTAAACTTTTTTGGGTAATTTTCCCAATAAGACAGGATGAGAACCTGTGCAGGCTGAGCGTAGCGAAGCATGCCGTACAGGATTCGACGCCGGAGGCGCCGCGAAGCAACTGTTCTTTCAAAATCCCTCGGATATCAGCCGTTCAATAGTCAAAGCATGGCCGACTTTTCCGGATTGCTCAAAATCAACGGGCTGAGGCGACTGCTGAAAATTTTTGAGATATTTGAGGATATATTTGCCGATTACGTCCGTTTCCACATTCACGGCATCGCCGACGCTCAAGTCGGTCAGATTCGTTTCGCCGAGCGTCGTCGGAATGAGGCTGACTCCGAAACTATCGGCAGATACGAAAGTTACCGTCAGAGATACGCCGTTGACCGCCACCGAACCTTTCGTGACAAGCTGGCTGGCGATTTCACGCGAAATTCCGAATTCGACGTCCCATGTCGCACCGCGTTTTATTTTGCGAACGTGGGCTATGTCGTCGACATGGCCCTGCACAATGTGGCCGTCCAGCCCATCGCTCACCTTCAACGCCGGTTCAAGGTTCACACGAGCCCCAGCCGACAGCCTGCCCAGCGTGGATTTGTCCAACGTCTCAGACATCACGTCGAATTCAGCCGTTCGGGACGTAATATTGACGGCTGTCAGACATGCGCCGTTAACCGCCACGCTTTGCCCATGCGACACCCCCTCCGCCAGAGGTCCAATCTCGATACACAACCGCAGCCCGCCGCCAGTCCTTATGACGCGTTCAACCTTCCCGACATGTTTTATTATTCCAGTAAACATTTTTTTATCGCAAAAGATTATAACCGCAGCAAAATCCGCATTCCAATATTCTTCGATAAAAACCTGACCTGCCGGCAGAAACGCAAAATCTCCGGAAACGGAAATCACAGCCGTTCGGAGCGTATTTTGACCATGAAAAACACATATACGGCCGCATATACCGGAACGACTGCGAATAATAACATCCGGATATTTTTCAAATCCAACGCCTGAAAATCCAACCTCTGAACGGATTCCATTATACCGGGCAATGCATTTAAAATATCTTTGCCGAAAACCGATAATAACAGGAGAAGCAAACCCAATAACGTTATGCACGCAATCAGGGCAAGCCGTTCCTGTCGAATACTTTTGGCTAAAAATTCCGCCTCGATAATTTTATTCCTGCGTTGCATGACCTTGTTGGTAAAGTCAGGGCGCAAGGGCTCATGCGAGGCTTTGAGACTGTCGGCAAGAGCCGTATCGAACCCGTCAATTTCAAAAAACTGCTGCCGCTTCATTTTTGCAGCCTCCAATATAATCCGACAAAAGAGTTTTAAGCCTCTTTCGTCCTCTAAAAAGATACGTCTTAATCGTATTTTCAGGCTTTTTCATTATAGCCGACCCCTGCATCGGAAATTTCGGAAGCCGAAGAAAAATCCGCAACCATCTGCGAAGATGACAAAGCAGAATGATTTTCCATTCATTGCTATGGTTTGTCATAGCTGTCCGCAAGGCGGCTATGACAAACCAGTGCGTTCGGATTTGAATTTATTGATTAGAGCTGTTATGATTGCGATTAATGGCTGAAGAGCAATTCAATACGGACGCATACAGGGTATTGGGCATCGACCCGGGGTTGAATATTACGGGTTATGCGGCGGTGGAGTTTTTTTCATCCGCCGAGCCTGTGGTATTGGAAGCCGGCACAATCCGCACAGACTCAAAGGCTGACATGCCTCGCCGTATCGACCAGATATTTACCGATTTACAGGAAATCATCGCCGAAATTCGGCCTAACGTCGTAGCCATCGAGCAGTTATATTCGCATTACGCCCACCCGCGGACGTCAATACTCATGGGCCACGCCAGGGGCGTCATCATGCTCGCCGCAGCTCACGCCGGCATACTCGTGCACAGCGTATCAGCCACGCGCGTTAAAAAAAGTCTCACCGGCAACGGCCACGCCTCCAAGCAGCAGATGCAGCTTGCGATTCAGTCTCTGCTGTCACTAGAAAATCCCCCAGAACCGCCTGACGTCGCCGACGCGCTGGCTATCGCACTTTGTGCGGGCAGGGAAGTTCATCTGAATGTGTAATGCCTCGGCAGTAAATCCCTGAGGTTTCAAAAACCGTTCCATATAAAATATACAAAAATACCTTCAAAAACACATTCTTTTCTGGTATCTTTTGCGGTTCAATAATCCGTAAATAATATGTTTTGAATATGGAAACTCATCCATGGCAGCAAACAGATTCCGTTTATCGGCGGTATTGGCAAAATTTTTATGTCTGGCGGTTTTTCTAGCCGTTGCATCCACGGCGTTATGCCAGACTGAATCCGTAACTCTCAAATCCATACGCGGGCCGTTTCATCCATTCTCAAGCGAACGGACCTGGACCCAGAAAATCTGTGAAGTACAAAACGACGCCAGCCGTAATTTATCTCTAAGCGTCAAAACAACAGCCACGGATGACAAGCTCGGCAGACTTGAATTCCGACGTGATTTTACATCGCCGGCGAATTCCATCCGTCAGGTGACCGTCGGAATGCGGTTCGGCAGTTTTGCCCGGATAGCCGCAGGCAGCAGGCATGGCCAGACAAAATCAGGCATGTCAAAGTTCGGCCAGACGTTCATTATCCAGGAAACTGGAAATGAACGGCAGTTATCACTTCAGGAAAGCATTTTACTCGGCGTGCCGGACAAAACATTGCACACAGCTGTAGTGAACGGTGACAACGGCGATTCTTTTGCATACATGAAGGACGACGGTTCAAATCCGCTGGGCAACATTTTGTTCATATCAGCCGGCAACGTGGAAAATCTGCCGACAAACTGGTACGGATACGAATTGTTGGACATGCTGATGGTCGGGCCGGTCGACGATTCCAAGTTACTGCCCTCGCAATTTACGGCAATGGAACAATGGGTGCGTAAAGGCGGCAGACTGCTGATATTCTGCGGCGAGGGGTCGTTTGAGCAGTTGCAAGGCCGGCTGGGCCGGTTAGCCGGCGTCCATGCGTTGGGATTTCACCACACCGACAGATTGAACGTCGACGGCCAAACATATACGCTGGCCAAGCCGACATATTTTGCCGAACTCGCAGCCGACGGCGCCACCGTTCTCGAAACATGCGACACCCTGCCGCTGTTAACGGCAAAACGTACAGGCATGGGCGTAGTGATGGTTGCAGCATGCTCGCTGCAAGCACTCCAGCCGCAGGGTAACTTCAACGTCTGGAAAAACGTCGCCGTACAGGTACACTCGCGACAGGCCCTCGACCCTGCAAATTTTTCCAACGTCGTTTCGGTCAAGGAGACGGTAAAAGTCGATAAGCAGGCAGAACCCGTCTCCAAAAATAAAGCCACGTCGAAAAAATTCAGCCGCCATCGCCCCGCCAGCCCCAGATATGTAGATAAAACCAGGAACGTAATTCCAGGTTTTGCGACGCTCCAGGAAATCGCCGGCCGTCAAGCCCCAAGCAGCTTTATCCCGTGCGGCATACTGCTCGGTTTCGTTTTTGCGACTCTCGCACTGGGCGGCCTGCTCAGAATATTGAGAAAAGGCGAACTGCTCTGGATATTTCTGATACCAGCCGTCGCCGTAATGTCAGTCGTAATATTTCAAATCAGCCGACACACCAGCGATACAGCCCGGCTGAGCAATGTGGGTTACGTCGCGGCACTCGGCGACGGCCAATCGTACATACAGGAATTTTACGCCTTTTATTCCGGCCCCGATGCCTCAGACGTGGATTTCGGCAGTAAATACATGAACGGCATAATCATGCCAGCCGGCGAAAACAGACTGGCCAACATGACCACACAGACTATCGTAACCGGCGACTCGCAGATGTTCATGCCTGAAAAGGGAATGAAATCGTGCGCCACCACAAGTTTTTTCACGGAAACCGTCGCCGCGTATGACCCCATGAGCGCATCGCTGTCGTTCGACTCTGCCGGCGCTACAATAAAAATAAAAAACAATCTCAAACAGCCTGTAAACAATGCGGTGCTTTTTTCGAACATGCTTGTAATGAAAATCGGCAATATCGCACCAGGTGAAAATATCATCCGCATGAACACCGCCGACAAACTCGCCGAAGGCGAATTTACCAGTTCGCTCATGACGCAGGACACCAAATGGAACGAACTGATATCACTGATGCTCGACCACGGCGGATTTCACAGGACAATAACCGCTCCGCGGCTGCTGGGCTACCTGGACGGAAGCGCGATTTCACCGCTGGCTCAAACTGCGAATGTAAAGCGTCAGGGCGTAAGCGTAATTGACATTCCCGTAACGTTTTCGCCGGTAAAATCCGGCACGGAAGTGACTATACCGGCGGCTCTCCTGCCGAGCGACGTGATGAATCTGGAAATGCCGGTGTGGAACACCACGGCCAGAAAGTTCAATTCCTGCATTCGCCCAAGCAAATTCGTCTATCTGCTGGGACTGCCGGAAAATATCAAAAAACTAAAAAAAGCCTCCGTCGAACTGGCGATAAATCTGCAGGCGTCGGGATACGTCATGAAAGTCTCTCGCATCAGTCTGACGCCCGGCCACTCCGATACGCCGCGGCGTCATTTCAACACAGTCGCCTTGCAGGTTTATCTGAGCGTGGACAATCCGTCCGGCGTTTATAACATATCGATACCAGATGCGGACAAACTTGCCGTACACGAAGGCAAAATGGCAATATGTATCGAACTATCCAGGCTGAAGTCTGATATCGCCCAAACGATATCGGCAATAAACATTTCCGGCTCGTCGAATCAGGCAATGTGGAAAATCATCAGCATTACCCCCACTCTGAAAGGAACGGTTGAGTGATGTCATCAGAAAGCGTTCTGGTCTGTGAGAAATTGCGGAAAGCGTATGACGGCTTTGTGGCGCTGGAGGGTCTGGATCTTGAAATTCCAGCCGGCAGCGTATTTGGATACATCGGCCATAACGGCGCGGGCAAAACCACGACTATCCGGATGTTAGCCGGCCTTCTTCTGCCGTCGGACGGCCGTGCCAGCATATGCGGTTATGACGTCGTCAAAGACAGAAACCAAATCAAATCGCTGCTGGGCTATATGCCTGACAATTTCGGCGTATACGACCAGATGCGAGTATGGGAGTATCTGGACTTTTTCGGCGCAGCATATAAAATCCCCCGCAAGGAGCGCATCAGGCGATTGGATTACGTGCTTGAAATGACAGAGGGGGAATACATGCGAGACAGATTCGTCGACACGCTTTCCAAAGGCATGAAGCAGCGGGTCGGCATTGCACGTACGCTCATGCACGACCCAAAAGTGATTCTGCTGGACGAGCCGGCGAACGGCCTTGACCCGCGGGCCAGAGTGCAGATGCGTGAACTTATACGCAAGTTGGCAGACAACGGCAAGACCATACTCGTAAGTTCACACATTCTGCCGGAGTTGGCGGCAATCTGCAATCTCGTGGGAATTCTGCATCGTGGCCGGCTGTTAGCCAGCGGCACTATCGACGACGTGCTTAAAAATCTCCATCGCGACCGGCTTATGGAAGCCAAACTCAAGGGCGACATAACCGCCGCCCAAGACGTCCTTAAAAACGACGCGAAAGCTGCCGAGATTCAGGTTTCTGAAATCGATTCGAACATGCTTCAATTCCGCTACAGCGGCGACGACGACAGCCTTGCCGACCTGCTCGCCGCCATCAATAACGCCGGCTCGCGGGTAGTCACGTTCCGCGAAGTGCCGCTGAGCCTCGAAGATGCCTACATGACCATAAGTGCAATGGGCCTTGAAGGCGATGAAACCGCCGACGATGCCGTCCCTGCCACAGCAGAGGAATCGCAAAATAAAGGCATTTTGCAAGAAGGCCAATGCGCAGGCTGTTGCAAATGTGACGACATCGGCTCATGCGAGGAACACGCCGATGAATAACCCCATTGTTCATAAGGAAGTGCTTACCTCGCTTCGCACCAAAAAAGCATTCTGGATGCAGGCGATGTTTTTTTCGTCACAGCCGTACTTATATGGCTGCTTTGGCCGGCTGACGGTTTGCAGTCCATAGGCGGCCAGGAATCCCGCCGGCTGCTGAGCGTACTGTCGATAGGCCAGCTGGTAATGATAATCCTTTTTGCGCCGGCGTTTACGGCTGCGTCGCTCACCGGCGAAAAGGAACGCAACACCATGGAAAGCCTCTACGCCAGCAAACTCAGGCCGATCGAAATCGTCGTCGGCAAGATGGCCGGCTCGCTGTGCTTTCTGCTGCTGACGGTTCTGACCGGCACAGTCGCACTTGTCATGCCGCTGCTGCTGGGCGGAGTGGAATGGCAGGAGGTGGCGGCGATAACCGGCATAAATTTCATGTCGGCGATTTTTCTCGGCATGCTGGGGCTGCTGGTCAGCACAATCATGCAGCGAAGTTATCGGGCGATAATCTGCACGTACATTCTGCTGTTGATTGTATGTTTCGCCTTCGCTCTGCCGGCCTGGCCGATAGGCCAAGGCGCCAGCCTCCTCAAACGCAGCGACCCGATAACGCAGATGTTTCTGCATTTTCTGGCATCGCTGAGCCCGATAGAGGCTATGCTCTCCCGCGTATGGCCTGGCAATGAACTCGTACAGGGCGTAAAAACGCTTCCGCCAATGTGGCTGGTGTTTCTGCCGCTGAGCATAATCATGTCGCTGGGCATAGCAGTCCTTTGCATACTCAAACTGCGAAAGCCATTCAAGCCGCCGCGGCCGAGAGAAAAACTCGCCGTCGTTGAACGCAATGAAGTCCGCGCAAGTTCAGTGATATTGTACTTGTGGTTCTTCGACCCGCGACGAAGAAGGAAAAATATCGCGTGGTGGCAGAATCCCGTGCTGATGAAGGAATTCCGGACACGGCCGATGCTCCAGACACGCTGGCTGCTGAGGGCATTCGGCATATGCCTGATAACGTCGGTACTGCTCATGATTCTCGTGAGTATCTCTATCAGCCAGTTCGTCGAGGAATCCACGAATATGACGAACATGATGGCTACCGCAGTGGCGGTCATGGTTGTGGTTCTGGTGGTGCTCATCGGGCCGGCGATAGCAGGCGGAACAATATGCTCGGACATCGAAACCGGCGTATGGGATTTGCTCAGAATCTCCCCCATGCGAAGCTGGCAGATAGTCAGCGGCAAGTTCCAGGCGTCGATAATTCCGCTGATTCTGTTAGCCGTCGCGACACTGCCGGCCATGTTCATATTGCTGGTTTTCGACGTAACGCTGCTGCCCAACCTTCTGCGGATATGTGCCGTGGTAGGCGTAACGATTATTTTCGTAACGACGGCGGGCACTTTTTTCTCCAGCATATTCAGACGCACAGCCGTAGCCACGGCATGGGCTTACGGCCTCGTAGTGAGCATAACGCTGCTTACGCTGCTGGTGCTGCTGGCAAAAGACCTTTTTACGCAAAAATTCATCTCCGACGTTTTTCTGATAAACCCTATAGTCGCGGCAATGGACGCAGCCGGCAACGTCGAAATGCAGAAGATGGGTTTGCTGCGGCTGCACATACAGATAATGTGCACAGCGACCGCCGTTCTGCTGGCTGTGACGGTACTGCGGGTTTTCCAGCTCAGAAAGGCTGACTGATTTTTACGGGACGCATAAAATGAGTTTTTTAACGATTTTTCGGGCAAATAATACCGGACAATTCCAGGCTGTCGCAGTTACAGCCGTCATTGTTCTGACATTCATCTGCACATCGACGAAAGCAGCCGGCGAGAAACCTCTGCCGCAGCCGCAAATCGACGCATCAACCCTCAGCCATTCTGCCCGCTTCGGAGGAGACCGGACGGTTGAACTGCTGGGCGATATCCTGCTTAAAAGCGAAGACGTTTATGAACGTTCGCAAGCTGCGATGAATCTCGGCCAGACAAATAACATGAACGCGGTAAAATTTCTAGTCAAAGGTTCGGGCGACAAAGAGCCGCAAGTTCGGATTTCAGTGATAACAGCCGCCGCAGCCCTCGCCCAACAGACGCCGGATTATATGCGCCCCAATTCAGAAGAATATCAAACAACAGTCGATATCATCAGAAAAGGGTTTGCGGATTCCAGCGAGTCGGTGCGAGTCGCGGCAATTTCATCCGCCGCAGCGGCAAATGTTCTGGAGAACAAAATCATAAAGGCGGCCGCAGAAGACGACCAACTGCCGGCAATGCAAGCGATAATCGCCCTGAACCGCCAACATCGCGGTATAAAAAATGCCGACTCGATATTAAAACATCTTTCATCAGACAATCTGTGCCTGCAAATCGTCGCCGCCGAAAATTTGATTTACGCCGATTCAGATAATTCGGCTGAATCTTCGCAACATGACACGACACAGTTGATTGCGACATTGAAAAAACTCTCGCAATCCGGTAACGACGCCCTTGCCGCGACAGCTATTGTGTCGTTGACCGCACTCAATTCAGCCGCCGCCAAACCGTTTATTGAAAAAGCTGCCAAAAGCAATTCACCTCTGATGCGCCGAGCCGCAGTAAAAAGTTTTGCAATATATCACGAATTGAAAGCCGTCGCGAAAAACGCAGAAAAGCCGGCTACTGAACACGGCTCGATACCCACCTCAACCGACATCCGCCTTTACGACAGAATCTCGCCATACCTGGATGACGCCTCACCGCTGGTACAGCTCGCCGCCGTAAATGCCGCTGAAGTCGCCCGTAAAAACGGCGTCCTGCTGAATCAGACGCAAAAACTCATCGACATTGCCTTCAACGCACCCGATACTCAATTACATAACGCCGCAATGACGGCTGCCGCAGTAGCGGACGGCGAAATTTTCACAAAAATCATTGCGGCGGCATACGGAAAAATGATGCCGGAATATCTCGCGTCAAAAAATCCGGCTGGCAGTATTCTGGAACGCAATCTTTCAGGCGTATGCCGAATGCTCGGCAGAATGAAATCAGCGGCTGTTTTCGGGCAGATGCTCCAGGACATCGAAAAACTGCCGATAGACTCGATAATAATCGGCGATATTGCCGACTCACTGGCTAATACAGGCGACAAAGCAGCCGATGAAGTACTCGAACGCATGTTGAAAAAATGCCACGCAACCGGCGCCAAATACCTCATCGCAATAGCATCGATGGCTGAACCGCCAGCCTTCAGCGAAGACGTCACCGCAAAGATAATCAACGCACTGGCCTCGCTGGACGACAAACAGGCGACTGACGAAATAATAAAAATATCTGTAATGAACATCATGGGAATGAAACTCACGACAGTATCCGCCGCATCGGCTGACGCGCTTGCAAAGCTGTACGACGACACAAACAGGACGGCAATTGACAAACTGCTTATAGAGATGATAGCTGACAAAAGTTACGGCAACATCGCCATGCTCAACGCCATCATCGCCGCTGGCAGATTAAAGCTGCCAGACGCCGTGAAAAATTTAAAAATCGTGCTTAACGACGAACGGCCGTCAAAAATCGCCATATGGGCCGCCGCATGGGCTATCGGCCAGATATCCGGCCAATATCCTCCACAGCCGCAACCTGTACAGAATCAGGGCGACTGGCTGATAAAAAGTACAAAATAAATCTTCCTACGTCCCGCTTGCAACCATGTGGAAGAATCGGTTATAGTTAACGCGATGGAAAACGACAGAAAAAAACACGGATTCGACTGGCTGACGGCAACATTGCTGGCGTGGGCGCTGCCAGGCATGGGCCATGTTTTCCTGGGCAGGGCAAAACGCGGAATAATAATCTGCGTGACGATTACTGCGCTTTTCTGGTCCGGCATAGCCGTCGGCGGCGTAATGACTATCGACAGCC
Source organism: uncultured Planctomycetaceae bacterium (assembly GCA_964536835.1). Taxonomy (GTDB): domain Bacteria; phylum Planctomycetota; class Phycisphaerae; order SM23-33; family SM23-33; genus DAONFI01. The sequence goes on from CAZIAZ010000018.1 coordinate 9,909, forward strand.
GTTATGAAAAATGGTGGTTTTACGCCCAGATTCTCAACGGCGCAAGCGGCGTAATAAGCTGGCTTCGCTCGGAGAGAGAATTCCGTGAAATTGAAAAAACGCCGGAAATGCAGCAGCTTATCGCAGATACGCTCTACATGAGAGCCGGCATGGGCTTCAAGACCGACAGGACAATACGTATTTCCGCTTCGCCGACCGGCCGGCCTGACGAATTACAGATGGCGACAGACGCAAAACTGGCTCAAAAGGGCATATCGCTAGCCTGTCCTGAAGAAGACGTAGCGCGTTCCTATACCGGCATAGCAGGCCTGCTAAATCTGCTGTGCATGTTCGATGTTTTCATGCTCGCGGTAATCGGCGATGGGAAAACCGCCGAAGAAACGATACGGAAGGCAGGAACATAATGTTGGGATGGACAATTTTTTGCAACCCGGTAGCCTTGCCGACGTCGTCAATATTGTGGCTGCTGCTGCCGCTGACATTCGCAGTATCGCTGGTCTACCGCGCAATAAAAACGCCCGACGCAGATAGAATATGGCTCAGGACGCTGACGACTTTCGTATTTCTGACGGCAGGCATGGCGGCTTTGGGCGTCGCGATTTACCTGCTGCAACTCTTCGCACTGCGCTGCCTGTAAATAATTTTACGGGCATGCTCTAAAACCCGCAGTCGTATTTATCAGCCTCGCGCCCATTCATCATGACAACTATTTTTATCGTCATTCGCTTAAGGACATCTTTTTTTGCGAATAGGCAGGGTCAGCCTTCGAGAGTCTCACGGCAAGTACGGCCAAAGAAAAAAAGACCAGTAAAAACGCCCAGAAATCCGTTCCATATGCGGCTATCATGTTCGCGTTGTCCTCAGCTGCGGGTTTGCTCAATCCGCAAAGACGGCCGTATGCACACAGCAGGTCGCCTGACGTCAGCCATATGACAAGTCCGGCAGCCAGCATCATGCCGAAAGTACACTTTCTCACCGCCGGCCCGATATTGCCGTAAGCAATGGCAAACCAGCCGGCAGCCATCGCGATAAGCATCGGCGCGGCATGATGATCCCACGTTCGCTGATTAAGCAGAAGCATGAGCATGATAACAACACCGTATCCCAGCGCCCGTCTGCCGTCGGTACGGGGAAGCCTGCGCCAGCCGATGGCATACGCCCCGATACACATCAGCGCCGCCTGAGCAAGACGGATAATGTTCTTGACCGTATGCTCGGAAAGATTCGCAACAGCGATACTCGCAAATTCACTTATGCCGTTCGGATTGTCATCGGCATTCCAGAGGTAATTCGCACCCTGCTGGTCGCCGAGCAGATATCTGCCCAGCACAGCCGGCAACGACTGGTTGATATGTACCGGATACCACGCGCCGCCTACACCTTTGAATATCAGGTTATCCAGCCAGGAATGTGTAAGTTCGCAATAATGTGCAGGCCCCATGAACATCGCAGGCACTAAAATCGCGAATAAAATTCCTGCCGCAATGCATCCGCCGAGCAGTTTCCAGTTCCGCTGATACAGCCAATATAATATGAACAATGCCGGCGTCATTTTTATGCATATCGCCACGGCAAGCATGGCGCCCGCTGCATAATCCCTGCCTCGCCGATAAAGCCACAGATGCGCCGCGACAAACGCAAAAACAAATCCATTGGTATTGGCGTGCTGAATGTCTCCTATGAAAAAGAGCACGGAGAACGCGAGTGCAACGCCGATTATCCAGTCCGGGACTTTTTTATTGACGTCGGATACTATCTCCGCGGTCGCCAGCACACCGAGCAATATTGCGATTATTTTCAATATCGTGAATATCAGCCCGCCGACAGCCATCGGCGGCATCGCAAAAAGCGAAAGAAGAATGACGATGAAAGGCATATTCGGATGCAGTGTTACATCATTTTCTGAACTTTCCGGAAGTTTTGACGCCTGGTCAGGCGTAAGATAGATATTTTTGCCCTGCCAGAACTGTTCACACGCAACGCGCCACCGGTTGACTGCGCCTTTGTGAGATTTTGGCCGGCCAGCCGCTATCTGTTGCGAAGTAAGTTTTCCGGCAGCCATCAGCCTGTCATATTTCGCAGCTTTTCTCTGATTCTTTATCGTGCCGAGCTCCAACTGTAACGTCGGGATGAAAAGCAGCACAACAAACATCGTCACCGCCGCAATACGGATTATTTTGACCTGTTTGCGTTTTTTCGGGTCAGCCGGCCAGTCGAGAGACATCGGCCAATTCCAACCGCCGTGTTTTTCGTTGTTATTCATGGCTGATACTTTACTAAAAAACGCCCAACTTTGCCACTGGCGTATTGCAGATTTCACACCTCGCTGGTATCCTCAGACACATGTCGAAAATCATCATAAATATCGACCGACGCAACGGCGGCGTGAAGCTGACAAAAAAAACGATAGCCGACCTGGTGTCATTCGTAGCCGCCAGCGAGCACAAGCGCGTCGCAGAACTCGACCTTGCGATAGTATCGTCCGCAGAAATGGCGGAGATGAACCACCGTTTTCTGGGCCATGAGGGCGACACGGATGTGATAACTTTCGACCTTACCGAAGACGATGAAAACATCGTGGTACAGTTGATAGTATGTGACGAGGTAGCCTTTCGAGTCGCGGAAGAAAACGGCTTGACGCCGGTACAGGAACTTTCGTTGTACATCATTCACGGCCTTCTGCACACGATGGGCTACGACGACATCACCCCCGCAAAATTTCGTCGCATGAAAAAACGACAGAACGAACTGCTCAACAAATTCAGGAATTTTGCGTGATTCCGCTTTTTGCGTCACTATTCCTGAATGTCGAGTTTTTCGATGATTCGGACTTCTTTTGAGCGGTCGGAACTCCAGAGGCTGAACATGGCGCCCGCTCCGCCGGCGAATATCCAGTCCACGGGCAATATCTGGAAAACGTTTTTCAGTTTTGTCCACTGGTCGGGATTTAAGTCCGACGACGTGAACATGGCGATAACGTAATACGCAGCACCCACCATAACCGGCAACAGCCACGCCGGAAACGAATCCGGCACCGGATACAGGTAATACCCCGCCTCCGCCGCCAGCCAGAATGCTCCAAATGCCGCGAAAACCAGTTGTCCCCTGGCAACAGACCCAGCCAACACATACGCCGCCACCAATCCCACCGCCATTCCCACAACAGTGAAACCAGCCGCGTTTTTGAGTGCCATGACCGCCAGCGTCCTGTGACTGGATTTAAACCTGTTCAAACCGCACAACAGCAGCAGCAATGATAAAAAATGATTTTCCACGGCCATATTCGGCAGCACATCGCGACTCCAGAGCATCTGACGTTCAGGCAGAATCAATTTATCCTCCGCCAGCGACGCCAGTTGTTCGTCGCTCAATCTGGCTGAAAGCGCCGTAAATCCGCCGCGTCTTATTGCACGCCTGCGAAAAAGACTTGCCGCAAAATCCACAATCAGCATCGCCGCCGCCAATATCAGCAATTCGGCTAACATGCAGACCCATATTCCCAAGTCTGTTCCTTTTTGCCAAAGCACGACACGAAACATGCCGCTTTTCATGGACACTCCCGCCATGCCCGCCAGCAATACCAGCGAAAAACTGCCCGGCCGCACAAGCACTCCGCCGGCGGCAAAGGCTAAACCTGCCGCCAGTAAAACACTTACCAGCAAGATTTCGTATCCAAACTCTCCAGTAAGCAGCGGGGCTATGGGGCCTGTCGGGTCGACGGGCAGAATCAGCGGCGCAAACGCGAAATAAATCACCGCCGCCATCGCTGCCGCCGCGCCGTAAACCACAATTTTTTCCGCCAAAAGATATTTATTTCTTGTCATCTGGCTCTCGACATCGAGGTAAAAAAGCTGTATCCTGTTGGCCTTGTTCCTGCATCCCGAAAAACGGGACGCCACACACATCCCGATTGCGGGCAGTCTGTTTTTACCCATGTTACTCAAGGTCAAAGGCAAAGGCAAAAAAAATGAGTAAAGTTATTGAAAACATTATCGCAAAAGCCCGCTCCGCCGGCAAAACCATAGTGCTGCCGGAAGCGGACGACCAACGTGTACTGCTGGCTGCACAGAAAATCCTGGCTGAAGGTTATGCGAAGATTATCCTTCTGGGCGACCCTGCAAAGATACAGGCTGACGCAAAAGCCTGCTCCGCCGACATTGCCGGCGCACAAATCGTCAACCCGCTTACCGATTCAGCCCGCGATTCGTACATCGACACTCTTTGGGAAAAGCGTAAAGCCAAAGGCATGACGCGTGAAGATGCGGAAAAAATGATGAATCAGGTTGTTTTCTACGGCGGAGCCATGTTAGCCGCCGGCCGTGCCGACGGCGTAGTCGTGGGCAGCATCTGCCCGACGGCTGACACCTGCCGCTCGGCGCTTTTCACCGTCGGCCTCAAGAGCGGCATCAAGACGCTCTCATCATGCAGCATCATGATTACCGTGGCCAAGTCAATCGGCGTTGAAGGCGCGGTCATTTTCGCCGACACAGGCGTGCTGCCCGAACCCACCGCCGAACAGCTTGCCGACATCGGCATACTCGCCAGCGAAGCCTGCGAAAAACTCCTCGGCGTGCCGGCATGCACAGCCATGCTGAGCTTCTCCACCAAAGGCTCAGCCTCGCCGAAAATCGAATCCGTCAAAAAAGTCATCGACGCGACGGAACTTATAAAGCAGCGTCGGCCTGATTTGAACGTCGACGGCGAACTCCAGCTCGACGCCGCCGTCATTCCAGCCATCGGCGAGCGCAAGTGCAAAGGCTCAAAGGTAGCAGGAAAGGCTAACACGCTTGTATTCCCCGACCTCTCATGTGGAAACATCGGTTACAAGCTGGTTGAACGGCTGGGCAACGCGACGGCGTTAGGCCCGCTCCTTATGGGTCCAGCCAAGCCGATAAACGACCTTTCGCGCGGCTGCAGCGTGGACGACATCGCCCTGATAACAGCCATCACCGCCGTACAGTCCTGCTGAATTTTTAGCAAAAAATAGACAACGAAAAATGAATCTCTACGGTTTAAAAACCGTAGAATTACGAAGGACATATTAGAGCATATTAAACTTGACTTTGCGCTTGTTGCTGTTTGCGGCGTCGGCTGGCTACGTCAGGCTGCATCGGAAACCATATAAGGTTGCCTGCTTCGCCTTCCTTGCCAGCCTCGTCCTCAACGACGCAACAAGGCGCAATTTCAAATTTAACATGCTCTAAAAAAGCGTGGCTGGATTTTTTAAAAAAATTCCAACCACGCTTTTGTTTTTCCGGACAGCTATCAGCTAACTACCGGTTAATTCTTCTTGAAAATGTTAATCTTGTCCAGCATGCCGCCGGTCTTTTCCTTGATATCCTTGACGGCAGGATTGCTGCCGATTGTGGAATTCACGAAATCCTTGAAGGCTGTATCGTCCGGTTTGGCGACGAGGCTGAATGGTTCTTTCACCAGCGACGGATTGCTGGATACATTTTTAGCCTCGATGGTAAAACTCGGAAAATTTGCCGCCATTTTGAACTTCGTAACCTTGCCCTCGACTATCAGCCACGTGGGATGTTTCGCCAGAAGCTCGCTGGCGGAAAGTCCGAAATATCCGCCCTGCGTCTTTGCATCCTCTTGCATCTGCTGCTTGGCGACTGCGGAATCCTGGCGGGCGTCTTCGCTGCGTTTGGACAAATATTCCTTGAGTTTGTTCAACTGGTCATTGAACTTCTTGACCTGGTCATAATATTTCTTGGTATCGCCCAAGCCGCTAATAGCGGGCGTTTGTGATTCCTGGGCAGCCTGTTGCGAGGCAAGCTCCTGCTGTTGCTGCTCGGTCAGATAGACTTCGCCGGACTTATCGCGTTTGGCGTCCATCGCCATGTCGTCGCATGCTATAATATCAACTACAAGCTGTTTTTTGAGCAGGTCTTTCACGCTTATCTTTGCCTGCAATTTGGCGGCTTGCACCTTGTTCTGCTCCGGCTTGGCTGGGTCTGTTACTTGCAAGCCTTCTATAACGAGATTGCCCGTCGATAGCGACAGGTCTACGTTTTTGACGTTCACTTCCGCGCCGTTCACACTGCCTATGCCGGACTCCATGCCCTTCTTGACCGCCCAATCCAGTCCGCAGAACGAGAACCCGACGATAATAACCATCAGCACCACCGCCACGATTATCCGCTTGCGATTGAACAGCGGCGATTTCTTTTCCATCGCGACGGCAAGTTCCTGTTTCTGCTTGCCGAATGCAAGACGCATGATGAATTTCACGACTTTATTCTGCGAAAATTTGCTGAATTTCTCGTTATTCTGGCTGGCAGCCACCACAGCCTTCTGCATTTTCGTTATGCTGCGCGACACGAACCAAGCGCCGCCAAGGCCGACGATAATGATAATCGGCAGCGCGCCCATGAGGCAGTACACCTGCAAATCGAGCAGTGCGAGCACAGGCGTATCTGCAAAGCTCGACACAAGGCCGGCGAGGCCCATCTTGTGTATCATTGCGTAACCCAGCTCGAACGTAAGCGGGGCAATTATAATCGCAAGACACCTGCCAACCGCCGTCGCCAAGGCAGCCATTACCAGGTTGGAATTAAACAGCAGCAGCAACGCCAGAAATATCAGCATGGTAAGGTTCATGCCCGGCGTCATGCCGACCGCAAATCCAAAAAACACGCCCAGAAAAATGTCACGCCCGGCAACGCCGCCGCGCAGAATCCGTCCTAGCTTCTTGATGATTTTCCACATGAACATGTTCGTCTCCTTAAAATGTTTTGACTATCTTTATAATATTATTACGTTTCAAAATGAATTTATCAAGCCTTACCGCCTGCCGACGAGAAAATCATGGTCATCCCGCCCGAAAATCACAGGTTTTGCGGATATTTTATTGATATCGAATTTTTCCGCCAGTTCGGAAATGTCCGTTTCCCGCCTGTTTTCCAGCGTACCCAGCCAATAACCAAGCAGCCCAAGCATTCTCTGCCGCGTAACACCAAGGCTGACGTAATGACACAATCGCGTATCGCCGTGGCGTTTGGCCAGTTTACGGCTGTCCGGGCCGAGAACCAGCGGCAAGTGCCAATACTCCATCCGCTCATCATATCCCAACAGCCGCCGCAGGTACATCTGCATTGCCGCCGACTCCAACAGGTCATCGCCGCGAACTATCGCATCCACGCCCGATTCCGCGTCATCCACCACGACGGCCAGTTGATACGCCGCCTGATGCGTTTTGCGGAAAATCACGAAATCACCGCTGGTCTGCGATAGATTGAAACTCTGCGGGCCGGCGAAATTGTCGTCAAACTCTATGACTGCATCATCCACTTTCACCCGCCACGCCGCTCCGGCAGGGTCAATGTTTTTATTTCTGCAAGTTCCAGGATAAACGGCAGCCTGTTGGCCGAGGCGGTCTTCTGCCGCCGGAGCTGATGCGGAAGTTTCTACGTCGCGGCGGCTGCAATTACACGGATACGCCGACCCGCGGTCTGCGAGATTTTTTAATGCCGCTTCGTAAGCCTCGCTTCGCTGCGATTGAGTTATAACATCGCCACCCCAGTCGAGCCCCAGCCATTTTAATTCGGTTATCGCCGCGTCAGCCGCCCATGACTTTGTGCGAGGCGTGTCGAGGTCTTCCATGCGGAACAGAACCCGCCACGACCGCTGCTTCGCCAGCAGCCAGTTAGCCAGAAACGTCCGCGCGTTGCCCAGATGCAACGCCCCCGTCGGTGACGGCGCAAGGCGGGTTGTGAATTGTCGAGTCATAAATTCCGCTATTTTTAACGAAAATTCAGGAAAGTTTTTCCTTCAATAGCGACTGAACTTCTTTGGCGTTGGCTGCGCCGCGGGAAGCCTGCATAACCTGGCCGGTCAGGAAACCGAATGACTTTTCCTTCTTCTTTCCGCCACTGCGGATTTCCTCGACCGCCTGCGGATTGGCGGCAATGGCGGCGTCGACCCAGGCGTTGAGCTGGGCGACGTCTCGAACTATAAGAAGGCCGTCAGTCTCGGCAATCAAACGGGGTGATTTGCAGGATGATTCGAGCATTTTGTCGAAAATCGTAGCTGCGGCAGTGGCATTTACGTCGCCATTTTCCAGCATTATCGCAAGCTCACCTAGCTGTTCGGCGGTTATGCCTATTTCCGCGATGGAACAGCCGCGTTCATTGGCAATAGCCGCACCGCGGCCCAGCAGCAGGTTGCAACAGCGTTTTGCATCCGCGCCGGATTTTACGGCAGCGTCGAAAAGCTCACCGGTCGACGATTCCTGCGTAAGTGCGTCCGCCTCCTGGAAAGTGATGCCGAGCTCATCGATATAACGACTGCGACGTGCGAACGGCAGTTCGCCTATCTGCGACAACACGGCATTTCTCCATTCGTCGCCAACGATAACAGCCGGCAGGTCAGGGTCGGGGAAATAGCGATAATCGTGCGCCTCTTCCTTGTCACGCTGAAAAACCGTCTGTTCATTTTCAACGTCGTATCCACGATTCTGCTTGCCGAGTTTTTTAAGCGAAAAACCGTCCGGGTCATTCTTCCACTCGTTGTACTGGCGGCGGATTTCATACTTGACCGCACCTTCCAGCGAGCGGAAACTGTTGAGATTTTTCACTTCCACAATCGGCGTCTTGTAGACTTTACCCTTCCAGGTTATGTGAAGATTGATGTTCGGCTCAAAACGCATGTGGCCCATCTGCATGTTAGCTTCGCTCACGCCCAGCCATCGCACCAGCCGATGCATGCCGCGGGCGTAATACATGACTTCTTCAACCGTATTCATGTCCGGCTGCGATACTATCTCAAGCAGAGGCACGCCGGCACGGTTCAAATCAACACCCGTAGCGCCAGGGATATCGTGCATATTTTTGCCGGCATCCTCCTCCAGGTGCGCTCGCAGGACGCGAAGCGGTTTTACGCCGCCGCCATCAAGCGGATATTCAACCACGCCATCCTTGCACAGAGGCAGGTCATACTGGCTGAGCTGGTAACCCTTGGGCAAATCGGGATAATAATAATTCTTCCTGTCCCACTTGGTATATGACGGAACGGTACAGCCAAGCGCAAGGCCGACTTTCATGGCGTATTCGACGGCTTGACGATTCATGACCGGCAGTGCGCCAGGCATGGACGTACATACGGGACAGACGTTCGTATTCGGCGCATCGCCGAAATTATTCCGGCAACGACAGAACATTTTGGTCTTTGTCGCCAGCTCAACGTGTATTTCCAAGCCTATAACAGGCAGGACGCTGATGTCGGGTTTTGCTGCTTCTTTGCTCATGGTAACTCAAAAGATTTCAAATAGGTAATTCCAATTTGCAAATTGAATGTCATCATGAAGTCAGACGAACGGCTTAACTTCAATTCGCAATTTGAAATCCGCAATCAACTGTCCGTTCAGGCCGGCCCGATTCGCATTTACTCCTGCGGCAGGACGGCTTGCGTATCATCATTTTGTTCGGATGTATCATCTTCATCCGTCCTGGCGATAATGGCATATTTAAAACCAAGCAACAGCGGGCTTGCGATGGCAATCGAAGAATACGTGCCTACGACTATGCCTATCAACAGGCCGTAGTTGAATGACCTCATTCCGTCGCCGCCGAATATGTACATCACCAGAACAACCAAAAACGTCGTAAACGAAGTCAGCAAAGTACGCGGAAGCGTCTGGTTGATGGAATCATTTATGCAGTCGGCGGTCACAGCCTTGAGTTTACCGCGATTTTCGCGTATTCGGTCAAAAACCACGATGGTGTCATTGACCGAATAGCCGATAATCGTCAAAATCGCAGCAATCATGGTGAGGTCTATCTTGAAGACGCCTACACCCAGTGCATTGCCTACTCTTGTACCGGCCAGCCAGCCGGAAACCGCCACCATGCCGACTACTATAAGTACGTCGTGCACGAGACACAGCACTGCGGCAAGGCCCCATTGTGCCGAACCGAACCGAACCCAGAGGTAAACTATTATCGTCAGCCAACTCAGAATGACGGCTACTATGGCGTAGCTGGCGGTATCTTTGGCTATCGAGGCGTCGAAGCTGGTGATTATGGTCGGGTCTTCGCGTTCCAGCGCGCTGGCCAAAACAGTACGTTCGCCGTCCAGGAACTGTTCGCGTAAAACAGGTTTTGACATTATTTCCGCATCAGCCGGCCGAACGATTACGGCAAAACTGTTAAAATCCTCGCCGTTGCCCTTGAGGCCTATGACGCGGGTAGGATTGCCAGCCTGTTTTTCAAAGTCGGGCTGGCTGCGGATATCGTTTATTCTGCCGGTAAGGTCAGCCACCGTGATAGCCGGTTTGACGTCGTCAATCACGAACATGACCCCGCCTTCAAAATCCATAAGTTCGTCGCGTACGCTGGCAGAGGCCTGCTTTATCAGGGCAGGCGTCACAATCGTTGCGCCGCCATCAGCCGTCTTTACGCCGAGTTGCGGAATATTCGTATTTTTCACCATATTGTAGGTACACGGCACGCGACGTTCGACGGCTTCGCCGAAGGCTTCGTTGAGTACCTTGCGAATAAGCGGCACATCGGCAGACGTGGTTGAAATCTGATACGTCCTCTGCGGCAGATTCTGCAATTCCACCTCCGACAGAATGCCGTTGCGGTCTTTGTCCAAAACTTCAAAGAAGGCTATATTTTTGTGCTTCTTCTTCCAGTCATCCAGTGTGACTTCACCTTTGTCATTGCCGTAATTCGCAATAAAATCGCCAATTCTGTTGTCGGCGAGCTTGGCTTCAACGCGGGTAGCCGTGCCGGAGAGTTTGCCGATTTCCAGCTTGAGTTTGTCGTCGGCGTCTGCGAGAAGAGTGCCGGCCTCATTGCCGAAACTCGCGCGGACTATTTCATCCTGCGGCAGACGGCCATTCAAAAGCGTATCGTCCTTCAGAATCAGCATCACCTGCGTACCGCTGGAAAATTCTATGCCCCATATATTGCTGCCCTGCCACGCCAGCGGCACTATGCCGGTTATTATCAAGGCTGCTGATACGGTCCAGAAATAATAACGTTTGGATATCCAGTTTATCTTTGCAATCGGAACCAACGTCAGCATTTTTATGGGCTTGCGAAGTATACGCGTATCCATCAACAGCTGGAACACCCACCGCGTAACCACCAGAGCCGTGAACATGCTGAACATGACGCCCAGGCCCAATGTAATCGCAAAGCCGCGAACCTCGCCCATGCCCAGCTCGCCAAACACGAAGTAAAGGAACGCACAAATAAGGAGCGTGGTTATGTTCGAGTCGAAAATCGCCGAAAACGCCCGTTCATAGGCATTTTTGAGGGCCTGCCGAATGGCCAGGCCGCGGTTCTGTTCTTCCCGCAAACGCTCGTAAATAAGCACGTTCGCGTCAACCGCCATGCCGATGGTCAGAATGACACCTGCAATGCCTGGCAGCGTCATAGCCGCCTGAAGCAGGCTCATCGCTCCGAGCACCAGGATAATGTTCATCATCAGCGCCACGTCAGCCACCAAGCCGGCGAGCAGGTAATATATGAACATGAACACCGCCACCGCCATCGTGCCGTAAATCGCCGAGCGTATGCCCTTTTCGATATTGACCTTGCCCAGAGCGGCGGAAAATGACGATTCGCTGATTGGCTCAGGCTTGACCTTGCCGGGCAGAGAGCCGGCTTTGAGGATGCGGACGAGTTCCTGAACTTCCTGCAACGAGAAATTGCCCGTTATCTGGCCGCTCGACGTAATGGTCGACTGTATGCGCGGCGCCGAATAGACTTCGTCATCCAGCAAAATAGCCATCGGCATGCCTTCCCTGCCTGTGCCAGGGTCGGACTTGTGCGCCGACGTCAGAATTCCGAACAGTTTGGCGCCCCTTGCATCGAAGGTGAAATTGACGGCTGGCTTGCCGAAATTATCGCTGCTTGCGCGGGAGGAATCCAACTGCCACGTCTTGTTGCCCTTGCGATTCTGAAGCATGGTCTCGCCGGGTTTGTTGCTCAGCAGCATATATTTGGTGCCGCCAGCATCGGCAACAACGACGGAATCGTATTTTTCACCCTCATCGCGAAGCGGCATCCAGACGTAATCGCCGTTGGCAATGACGACGTCAGGGCCTTTATCCATCAGCGTACGGGTATATTCGTCAACCTGTTTCTGCGTCAGAACAGACTGGCTGTTATAGCCGGGTTTGAAAGGCACAATCCTGAATTCAAGCACGCCGGACTTGCGTATCATGCGTTTGAGGTCGTTGGGGTCTTCCAGCGGAGACTTGATTTCCGACCATTCCTTATACAGGGCAATCAGCGCAGCCAGCCGACCAGCCTGAGCCGGATGATCTTCCTGCATCATCTCCGCCCTGTCATTGAAGCTGTCCATTGCCGTACTGCGTTTCTCATCCACATTCTGCGCCATAGCCTTGTCATACCCACGGAAAAGGCTGAAAAGGTCGCGAGAGGATATATTGCCCTTGCGCACGGCATCGAGCTTCGCGGTATAATCACTCAGTGCTTCATCCTGAGCCTTCATGGCGTCAAGCAGTTTGGCTTGCAATTCTTTTCTTCGCGACGCGCCGGAATTCCTTGCATCGGCAGCCTGAGCCTTTACGTCAGCCAGCGTATTTTCTGTCTGATTGAGTTTCTCTATGGATGCGATGAGTGCTTTTACCGCTACGGCGCGGGCTTTATCGCCCTCTACGAGGGTATTGATTTTCACATCACGCTGGCCGACAGGCGTGTTCATTATAGTACGAATGTCGGCACGTTCGATATTCGTCGCAAGCAGCGTCTCGACGTTCTTGTTGAATTCGGTACGATACTTTTTGCTCTTGTCGGACGTTTCGGGCATACGTACTTCAAAACGGCTGCTGCCCAAAGGCCGCCACTCTATGCTGCTAAGGCCAGTCGGGTCGACTCGTTCCTTGAGAATGCCGATGATATCTTCCACCATCTTGCTGTCGTTGGCGGGGTTTTCCACCTCGAATATCATGCTGTAGCCGCCGGCAATGTCGGGCCCTCGCTTAAGGCCATAAACAAGTATGGCACAAACGCTTACTGCCAGCAGAACAAACACAAAACCGAACTTGGCCCAAAGATTCTTGCCTTCCATAAAGTATCCTTTAAAAAAATAGACACAAACCAGCCTGCATCGGCGCATAATCAGCCAGCAGACCGAAGCGGAGATTTTCTATCATATCTTCCTTTCAGTCAAGTTTTTTTAGAATTTCCTGCCTTATGCCGCCATTTTATTTGTCAATTTCAGATAAAGTCCGGCCCGAACGCCATAAATGCCCAAAATTGCTTGACAAACAGCTTGTTACAAGTAAAAATCCCCTCATAACTTTCGTTTTCAGGCTTTTCCCAGCCTGTGGAAAGGACGCTTACTGCTCTTTCACATGCCTCAAGATTTACTACTTTGGGCCAAGGATTATTTTAATGGAAAAAATATGTGAACTGATTCTCGTTGCAGCCGCAGCGTCCGTCTGCACTTTCGCCGCCGCTGAAACGAAAACATCCACAACCCAGCCGGCTGGACAGCCTGAACAACAAAATTTCGAAGAATCGCTCAAAGACATCATAACTGTGCCGGCAGATATTTTAATCGGCATACCCAAACTTTTCGTCAAACTGATAGACGCCCCACAGGAAGCAATAATCCAGCCCAATCCGACAGAAACGGGTTTATACAAATATGACCCCGCGGAAATAGCCTACGAATTGCAAGACCGCGAAGGCACACGAGAAATCGTGGAGAAAAAATGGTTCAAATGGGGGTTCGACTTCAGAGCCCGCGAGGTATATCACAAAAACGCCGTGTACCTGGACAGCCATCGGCCAAACAGCGAATATCAGTTCCAGCGGTATCGTTCGCGAATATGGTCCACCATAACGCCGGTAGAAGGCGTGGACATAAATTCTCGCCTGACGTGGGAATTCCGTCACTATTGCGAGCCGCACAGCGTAGATTCCGACCCCAACAGCGAAGCCGTCATAGATACGCTCAATGTTACATTCACCAAACCTGCGGATTTGCCGGCAAAATTCATCATGGGCCGGCAGGACATCTTCATAGGCGACGGCTGGCTGATTGCCGACGGCACGCCATTGGACGGGTCCAGAACGTACTACTTCGACGCATTCCGCCTGCAATATAATTTCGACAATGAAAACGACCTCGACGTCATGTACCTAAACACCCCGGCTAACAGCGACCAATATATAACACCCTTCAACTCACAACACTCATACCTCGTCGAACAGAACATGCAGGGCGTCGCCACAATCTGGAACAATAGAAGCATCATAAAAGGTTCGACGCTAAGCCCATACATCATCTGGTCGAAAGACAACAAGGTGCTATCGAGCGGCTATAACGCCGACCTGTATACGTTCGGCGCGCGTGCATCCGGCAATTTAAGGGCTAACTGGTTCTACAGGGCGGAAGCAGCCATGCAGCTGGGCCGCAAAGACGGCCAGGCTGTCGCAGCCGGCGGCTTGAATTCGTTGCTGGAATACCGCTTCCTGGACGGCTGGCAGAACTCGATAGGCCTCGGTTACGAGTATCTCTCCGGCGACGACCCCGATTCGTCGACCAATGAGCAGTTCGACCCGCTGTGGGGCCGATGGCCCCGCTTCAGCGAACTGCTGATTTACACGTTCTCAGGTGAAACTCACCTCGCAGAAGCCACCAACATGCACCGGCTGAGCCTCGGCTGGACCGCCCACCCGCATAAGAAAATCGAACTATATTCTACATATCAGCTTCTTTTTGCGGCTCAAAATACATTTCGCGACAAAGAGGGGTTTTCCGAAAACGGCAAATTCAGAGGCCAGCTTGTGACGGCTCTGCTGAAATACAAATTCAACGAAAACATCAGCAGTCATATTGTCGGCGAAGTATTTTTCCCCGGAGATTATTATGACGACTCTCGCAATGACCCGGCCGTTTTCGTAAGATATCAGCTTCTGTTCGAATGGTAAGCTGACAATCTGAAAACGCAGCCGCCGGTCGACTGAAGGTTTCGGGGACACAGTTTTTGATTTTTTAAAAAAATTTGGAGTTGTTCTGAAGATGGAAAAGAAATTACTCAGCGGTAACGAGGCTGTCGCACTAGCCTGCCGAGATTACGGAGTGCATATGGGAACAGGCTACCCTGGCACGCCGTCAACAGAGATACTGGAAAATTTCAGCGAACTGGGCGGATACGCGGAATGGTCGCCGAACGAAAAGGTGGCTATGGAAGTAGCCGCCGGCGCAGCCTTCGGCGGAGCAAGAGTCATCGTCACCATGAAACACGTCGGCCTTAACGTAGCAGCCGACCCGTTGTTCACACTCGCATATACCGGCGTAAGCGGAGCACTCGTGATAGTATCCGCCGATGACCCGGGCATGGCGTCCAGCCAGAACGAACAGGATAACCGCCGTTATGCACTCGCAGCCGGCATACCCATGCTCGAACCTGCGGACAGCCAGGAAGCCTACGATTTTACCGCAAAAGCAATCGAACTCTCCGAAAAATTCGCGACCGCCGTAATTCTCCGCATGACCACCCGCGTCTGCCATTCGCGTACAGTCGTCGCGCCGCATGCAAATCCATCAAAGCCGAAACAGCCGCAATTCGTCCGCGACCGTCAAAAACAGGTGATGATACCGGCATATGCAAGGCTGGCACACAAACGCCTGCGACAACGGCTGGCGGATATTCAGGCGTGGAACGAAACGTCAGACCTCAACAGAATATACGGCGACGACAGTGAACTGGGCATAATCGCAAGCGGCATAACGGCTATTCATACGCGGGAAGCCGCATCGACCGCCAAAATCCTCAAAATCGGCATGACTTATCCGCTGCCGATTGAAACAGTCCGCAAATTCGCCGGCAGCGTCAACCGCTGCCTCGTAATAGAAGAAGGCGACCCGTTTATTTTTGAAAACATCATGGCCGCCGGCATCGCCGTGGAAAAAGCCCCAAAAATGTACCGCTTCGGCGAATTAAGCGTACATCGCATACAGCGCATCCTGGCGAACGACACTTCTCCCGAAGCCGCCCCGCCCAAGGGTAAGGCACCGGAACTATGCCCCGGCTGTCCGCATCGCAAGACGTTCGAAATGCTGCGCGACATGGGCTGCATCGTCGCCGGCGACATCGGGTGCTATACGCTCGGAGTACTGCCGCCTTTCGAAGCCATCGACACCTGCGTCTGCATGGGCGCAAGCATCGGCGTAGGCCTCGGGTTACGACATGTGCTGAACGAGGAACAGGCTCGCAAAGTAGTGAGCGTCATAGGCGACAGCACGTTCATGCACAGCGGCATTACCGGCATAGTCGAGATGGCGTACAACCCGCCAAAGACCGGCCATGTGGTTTTGATACTGGACAACAGCACGACGGCGATGACCGGCTTGCAGGAGAATCCAGCCACCGGCAGAAAGCTCGACCATACGCCGGCTAATCGGGTAAGCATTGAAAATCTCTGCCGGTCGCTCGGCGTAAAAAACATATTCGTATTCGACCCCGTCACGCAGGGTGAAGAGCTGCGTAACTGTGTCATGGATGCGATGGCCAGTAATGACCTGACGGTCGTCATCGTCCGCCGTTCGTGCATACTGGCCGCAAAAAAATACGCCGAACTCAAAAAAGCGGCAGGAGAATGACAACCATGAGCAAGGTAACCAACATAATAGTGGCCGGACTCGGCGGCCAGGGCGTTTTAAAATGTTCCGACATCATCGCTGACGCGGCGTTTCTGAACGGTTGTGACGTCAAGAAGGCTGAAGTTCACGGCATGAGCCAGCGCGGCGGCAGCGTAGCCTGCGACGTGCGATTCGGCGACGAAGTCCTCAGCCCAATGGTGCCGCTCGGCCAGGCGGATTACCTGCTTGTCCTCAGCGACGGCCAAACGGAAAACAACATCCACAATCTCAAAAAGGGCGGAGTGCTTATAACCGCCGACCTTATCGACGTCGAAAAACTTGAAAACAAACGTTCGCTCAACGTGGCCATACTCGGCCTGCTGAGCAATTATCTGACTATAAGTGAAGAAACATGGCTAAAGGCAATCAAAAGACAGTTGCCCGAAAAGATTCACGCTGTTAACATCAATGCGTTCGAACTGGGCCGAAAAAGCAGTCGGCCCTGAGGTGACGATATGACTTCAGAATGTACGTGCAGTTGCGACAGCAATAAAAAGAATTTCAATCCTGCCTCGGCGATGGATTATCTGCCGTCGGAGGAATTACGGGAGTTGCAGCTCAGGCGGCTCATGGCGACGGTATCGCTGGCGTATGAGAAGCAGGCGCTTTTCCGCAGCCGCATGGAAGAGCGGGGTCTGACGCCGGCCAGCATCCGCAGCCTCGACGACATCGCCCTGCTGCCGTTCACCATCAAGGCCGACCTTCGCGATACGTATCCTTTCGGCCTGTTTGCAAAACCCATGTCTGAAATCGTCCGGCTGCACGCATCGAGCGGCACGACCGGCAAACCCATAGTCGTAGCCTACACGAAGAAGGACATCGAGGTCTGGGCCGACGCCATACGCCGTGCGTTCATATGTGCCGGCCTCGGCGAACACGACATCATACAGAATTCCTACGGCTACGGCCTTTTTACCGGCGGCCTCGGCGCACATTACGGCGGCGAAAAACTCGGCGCGACGGTCATACCCACATCCGGCGGCAATACCGACCGTCAGATAATGGTCATGAAAGACTTCGGCGTGACGGCAATATGCTGTACGCCGAGTTATCTGGCCTATCTGCTCGAACGCGCGGAAGAGTTGGGCATAAACGTGCAGGAACTGCCGCTCAAGGCTGCGATACTCGGCGCCGAACCCTGGGCGTGGGAAACAGGCAGACGTCTGGAGAAAATGGGCGGCTTGCGGGTGTTCGACATTTACGGCCTTAGCGAAATAGTCGGGCCCGGCGTCGGCATGATGTGCGGCGAACAGGACGGCCTGCACATCTTCGAGGATTATTTTTACCCCGAAATCATAAATCCCGACACGTGCGAGGTTCTTCCCGACGGCCAGGAAGGCGAACTCGTCCTGACCACGCTGGCCAAGGAAGCCATGCCGATGATTCGCTACAGGACTCGCGACATAACATCCATCATCACACAGCCCTGCCCCTGCGGCCGGACATGCCGGCGCATCAACCGCATCAGCCGCCGCAGCGACGACATGATGATTCTCCGCGGCGTGAACGTATTCCCGTCGCAAATCGAAACCGCGCTGATGGCTGTCGAGGGCACACTGCCCCATTATCAGATAGTTCTAACCACGCGGCATGGCCTCGACCAGATGGAAGTGCAGGTGGAAGTCACCGCGGAACACTTCGGCGACCGAATCCGCGAGCTGGAAGATTTGAAAGTAAAGCTCGCCAAATCAATCGAACGAACAGTTGGAATACGCATCGACGTGACGCTGGTAAAACCGCAAACTATCGAACGCAGCCAGGGAAAGGCTAAGCGAATCGTCGATTTGAGAAAGAAATAAGGAGTCAGCCATGAAAATAAAACAGCTATCAGTTTTTCTCGAAAACAAGCCCGGGCAGCTTAACATCCCGTGCAAAGCCCTCGCCAGTGCAGGCCTGAACATCCTCACGCTTTCGCTGGCTGACACGCATCAGTTCGGAATCCTGCGGCTAATCCTGGAAGAGCCGGACAAGGGCAAGGAAGCGCTCGAAGCCGCCGGCTGCGTCGTCAACGTGACCGAGGTTGTCGCCGTCACCGTTCCGGACAGGCCGGGCGGCCTGGCGGAAATCCTGGACCTCATCGAAAAGGCGGGCATAAACCTGGAATACATGTATGCCTTCACGGCACGAAAAAAAGACCAGGCTATCCTCGTATTCCGCTTTGAAGACCCGGAAACCGCAATCGAAGTCCTGCAGAAAAACGGCATCAGTGTAATCAACCGCGTGGAGCTTTTCGACCTCGCAAAGTAACGCACGCAACAGAGTCCGGACAATAAAATGAAACCTGAACTTGAAAACATGATATGGGACAAGGCTGAAACGCTCAACCGCGACGACCTTGCCGTACTTCAGCTTGAGCGGCTCAAACGCCAGGCCGCCCATGCCATGAATGTGCCCTTTTATAAAAACGCCTTCGCAAAAGCCGGCGTAACTCCAGATGACATAAAATCGCTCGATGACATCCGGCGGCTGCCGTTCACAACCAAGGCTGACATGCGGGAAAACTACCCGCTTGGACTCATGGCTGTCAGCCGCGATGACATCGCCAGAATACACGGCTCAAGCGGCACGACCGGCAAACCCACGTTCGTAGCCTACACGAAAGAAGACATGAAAACGTGGTCGAACCTGGTAGCCCGTTTCCTTGTAGCCGGCGGCCTCAGAGCCAAACACATCGCTCAGGTAGCCTTCGGTTACGGCCTTTTTACCGGCGGGTTTGGATTACATTACGGCATAGAAACCGTCGGTGCAGCTGTAGTGCCGGCGTCGGCCGGCAATACGCCGCGACAACTCATGCTGCTGGAAGACCTCGGCGTTGATGTCCTCATATGCACGCCGAGCTACGCGCTGAATCTGGCGGAAATCGCCGCAGAAATGAACTGCATCGACCGCCTCAAACTCAAGTTCGCCCACTTCGGCGGCGAACCGTGGACGGAAGACATGCGACGGCAGATAGAGGACATGTTGCAGATTTACGCTTTCAACAACTACGGCTTAAGCGAAGTAATAGGCCCGGGCGTCAGCGGCGAATGCATATACCGCCGCGGCATGCACTTCCAGGAAGACCACTTCATAGTGGAATGCATCAACCCCAAAACACTCGAACCCGTAGCCGCCGGCGAAAAAGGCGAACTCGTCATAACGTCGCTGACCAAACAGGCCATGCCCGTGATACGTTACCGCACGCGCGATATCGCAAGCATAGACGACTCGCCATGCCAGTGCGGCCGAACCGGCAGACGCATGAGCCGAGTCATCGGCAGAACCGACGACATGATGATTATACGCGGCGTAAATATTTTCCCGTCGCAGATAGAAGAGGCTATCCTCCGCATCGAAGGTACTGCGCCGCATTATCTTATAGAACTTTCGCGGCCCGGTGCCCTCGACATCATCACGGTAAAGGTTGAAATCCTGCCAAACATCTTCAGCGACAGGATGTCGGAAATGCAGAATCTGCATGACCGGCTGGTGCGAGAAATTCAGAATGTCATCGGCGTACGGCCAAACGTTGAACTCGTAAAGCCGCAATCACTCGAACGATTCGTCGGCAAAGCCAAACGGGTCGTCGATAACAGAAAACTCGCAGACTGACTTTGAATACTAATACTTCAGACGCTACCGAACGATAGCTGAAAACGGTTCGCAGTTTTCCCAAAAAACACAAAAATCGCAAAGGATATATGAAAATGTTCGGAATTGACGACATATCGGTTATTCTGGCGTTCATCCTATGCATCGCCAGTACGATTCTCTGTCTAATATACGGCATCATTCAATGGAATAAAGGTTTCGAAAAACCTAAAACCGACGACGCCGTATGGGTCAAACATGAAATCGAAATAGACGACAAACTATAACAAACAGTGGAGAATCTCTACGGGTTAAAACCCGTGTATCAGGTGTTGCCTGTCAGCCTGACGACGTATACTTTCAGCTTAATTAAAGGCGGAAAAGAAAATCATGCTTACAACTATCGTAATTCTCGTTTATCTCTTCATCATAGGTTATCTGGGTTTTCTGGGATTCAAAAATACGCAGAATGCCACCGACTATCTGCTGGCCGGCCGCCAGACTCATCCGTTCGTAATGGCGATGAGCTACGGGGCGACGTTCATATCGACAAGTGCAATCGTGGGCTTCGGCGGAGCAGCCGGCATGTTCGGCATGAGCATGCTGTGGCTGGTGTTCTGCAATATTTTCGTCGGCATTTTCATAGCGTTCGTTTTTCTCGGCGGCAGAACACGCAGCATGGGCCACCACCTCGACGCGCACACGCTGCCGGAGTTGATGGGCCGTCGTTACCAGAGTAAGTTCATACAGGTTTTTTCCGGCTTGATGATATTTATTTTCATGCCGATTTACGCCGGCGTGGTGCTCATTGGCGGCTGCGAGTTCATAACGTCTCATTTCGGCGTGGATTACGATGCTGCGTTGCTGGTTTTCAGCGTAATCATTGCGGTATACGTCATTGCCGGCGGCTTGAAGGCGGTCATGTATACCGATGCCCTGCAGGGTACGATAATGATGGTTGCCATGGCCTTATTGCTGATTTTCACATATTGCAAACTCGGCGGCGTGACCAGGGCACACACCGACCTGACCGGCCTTGCAGCGATAGTGCCTGCTAATCTGAAAGCCATCGGCCACCAGGGCTGGACAGCCATGCCAAAATTCGGCTGGGGCAGCAATTCGTACAATCTCTGGTGGTTCGTCATAAGCACGCTGACACTGGGAGTCGGCATCGGCTGCCTGGCCCAGCCGCAGCTGTCCGTGCGATTCATGACCGTCAAAAGCCAACGTGAACTCAACCGCGCCGTCATGCTCGGCGGACTGTTCATCATCCTCATCCCCGGCGCCGCCTACATAGTCGGCAGCCTTTCAAACAATTTTAATACGCAATTCGGGCCGGTAATCCAGGGTAAAATAACCCGCGTAGTCGACGCCCAAAAGAAACAGGTATTCGCCCTCATGCTCAAAAAAGACGCCGAAGGGAAAATCTCCGAAGTTCTTGACAAAGCCGGCCAACCAATGGAAATTCCGCTCGTCGTCAGCGATGAAAAACCTCGGCTAGCCGAAGGAGACGTCGTAAACGGCAGAACCATATCGATAGTTGACGCGGGCGGCAATGCCGGGCTGGTCATACCCAACTTCATAAAGCGGGCGATGCCGGCCTGGTTCGGCCTGCTATTCATGCTGACGCTGCTGTCGGCGGCAATGAGCACGCTTTCGGGCCAGTTCCATGCGCTCGGCACAGCCGCCAGCCGCGACGTTTTCGAACAATTCACCAGCCGAAAAGACGCATCGGTAAGAGTTACGAAAATCGGCATAATCATCGGCATAGTGGCCTCCGTCATCATCGCACACTACTGCCGCTACGGCACATTCATCGCACGCGGCACAGCGATATTTTTCGGCCTCTGCGCGGCGGCGTTCATGCCGGCATTCGTAGGCGGCCTATTCTTCAAACGCATGACAAAAGCCGCCGCTCTATGGTCAATGGTGACCGGCTTCACGGTCAG
Organism: uncultured Planctomycetaceae bacterium; assembly: GCA_964536835.1. Classification (GTDB taxonomy): domain Bacteria; phylum Planctomycetota; class Phycisphaerae; order SM23-33; family SM23-33; genus DAONFI01. The sequence goes on from CAZIAZ010000018.1 coordinate 32,066, forward strand.
TGCGTTCTGGCTGGTCTTCATAAAGGCTAAAGAAGCCGGCGATATCGGCATAGTCCAAAAATTCACCGGCGGCAAACCAAGTCTGCTCTTCGATTATCCGAACTGGCCGGAAGTCGACCCCATAATCATAGCCCTGCCAATAGCCGCCGTTGTAGCCATCGTCGTAAGCATCGTCACCAAACCAAACGATGAAAAACATCTTAAACTCTGCTTCGACGGCCCAAACGCATGAAAACTATGATAATGTCCATAAAAAAAGCCCGACAACATAAAAATGCGTCGGGCTTTTTTATTACATACCGTCAAAAAGGGTTTTTTAGAGCATGTTAAATTTGAAATTGCGCCTTGTTGCGTCGTTGAGGACGAGGCTGGCAAGGAAGGCGAAGCAGGCAACCTTATATGGTTTCCGATGCAGCCTGACGTAGCCAGCCGACGCCGCAAACAGCAACAAGCGCAAAGTCAAGTTTAATATGCTCTAGCGATTCTTGAAAATAACGCAAGATGAAAACTCGCAACAAATCCTGATAATAAAAGTCACATCCATCAGACAGAACATCGCAAGACTTTCAAGAACCGCCCAAATAATATCACAATTCAAAATCATCCGTCTCATAGCCTATGAATGCAGGAACAAATTCCTGCGGATTTTCAAACGGCGGCAGAGGCATTGACATTTCAGGATTGAAAAATCCCGGCCGTTGCGGGCCGAAATTCTCAAAGACAACGTCGGGGCCTTGCGGCTCATCGCCTATAAGAAACGCAACCACGCAAAATTCGTCGTCATCGTTCGACATGGATGTCTTTTTTTGAGGCTGCTTTGCGGCTTTGCGCTGTTCGTCGAGCGTTTTGCGCTGCTCATCGGTCAGGACTTCCTTTTCAATCTTTTCGCGGGCAGCTTTCATTATTTTGCGTTTTTCTTCGGGAGTCGAGGCAGACTTGGCATTCTCGCGTGCCTCGTCAAGAATTTTTTTTGCCAAAACTTTCTGGTCATCGGTCAAGACAGTCATAAGCATGTCGGCATGCTTGCGATTTCCATCGCGCATTGCCCTGCGGTTATCGCAGCCTGGCATCCGGTCGCACATCGGCGCGGCTGGGCAGCCGGCCGGCATGGGGCCACGACGCATCATCATGCCTCTTTCATCACCGCGAGGCCCGAATTGATTCATTTGCCGCTGCCGGAACTGTTCCATTTTTTCCAGTAATGCCTTTCGCTGTTCATCATTCAACACTTCGTTGTTAATTTTTTTGCGAGCGGCTTTCATGATTTCAGCAGCCTGCCTGTGTGCGTCTTCCATGATTTTTTTAGCCTGTTCCATCTGTTCAGGCGTGGCGATGCCCTCAAGCGGGTTCATCGCCGCCAGGTACTCCCCCGGCCGCGACTGGCCTTTCTCGGGTTTCATTTTTTCGAGCTTGGCTTTCTGCTCGTCAGTCAGAACTTCGTCGTTAATCTTCTTGCGGGCGGATTCCATGATTTCACGTTTTTCTTCAGAATTTTCGGCAGCATCGGCTTTGGTGCGTGCTTCTTCCATAATAGCCTTTATTTTGGCTTTCTGGTCGTCAGTCAGACCAAGCTGTTCAAGCATGCCGCCGCGGTCGCCTTTATCCCGTTCGCCACGCATATGACGATTATCCATCTTACTCTTAAAGAACTCTTTGGCTTTTGTCATCTGGGTATCATCAAGAACAGCCGACAAATCTTTAATAAACTGTTCATGAATTTTTTTGCCTTCTTCGCCAAGAGCTTTCATCTGTTCTTTAGCCTTGGAAATGGCGTCCTTATCCTTCGATTCGCGAGCTTCCTGCATAGATTTGCGGGCAGCCTGGAATTTTTCCTTGTTGGCTTCACGCCATGATTTCATCTTTTCCATCTGGGTGCGGAAAACGGCTTTGAGTTTTTCAATCTGTTCTTCGGTAGCGTTGACGGCTTTGTAAAATTCCGATTCCATTCCGCCTTCGCATGCCTGCGGTTCACACGGACCATCAGGGCCGCCATCCGGAGGTGTCATCTGAGGCCTGCCGCCAGGGCCGCCTGAACCATCAGGGCCGCCAGCCGGCTGAGCCATCGCAAAACCGCACATCACAGACAAAACAGACACAGCGAAAATTGCTTTTAATTTTGACATTTCAATACTCCTTACTTTTGTTATGTTACTGACAGGATTAACGAAAAATCATCAAAATTATTGCTTTTAAAATGAAAATCCGGAAAAGTCTGCTGATACTTCTCCGGATTAGGGTAGTTCTCAAAATTCAATCAGACAAACTGTTATATTCAAAAAAAATATTCAGATAGCTGTTATTCCTTTTAAGGCCTCTTGTTGCATTTAGAACCTATTCGACTTCTTTCCAGAAAACCTGTTCCATGCCCTGGAATTTTTCGAACGTTTTCTGAAGTTCTTCCTGCATGAGTTTTATCTTTTCCTTAGCCTGCGGGTCTTCCGAATCCAACTGTTCGAGAGCCTTGAGTTTGGTGGCAACAATATTCAGCCGCGTGGCTGCATCGTCAAAACTGCGAGCCGCGTCGTAAATGTTGGTATATTTCAGGGTTTTGTCGTCAGGCTTGTAAAGCAGCTTCCACGGGTTGCGACGTATTTCCTTGCTGGCGGCATTGAGGTTAGCCGATACGGAAACCATGTTGTCGATAAGTTCATTTATGTTTTCACTGTTCGTGACTACGAGCTGCTTGAGGTTTTCCGTTATGACGGCAAAATTGTTCATTATTTCGCTCATGCCGCCGGAGATGGATATCGGTTTGTTCCAGCCGGCTGGGCCGGAATTCCTAGTGCCGAAATCCGTTATCATGATGCTGCTGCCGCCAAGAAGGCCGGACACCACACGCGCCTGCGCATCGGCATAGACGGCGTAGCCGGGCTGGGTTATGACGGCACTGTAAATCACCCGCTTGTTTGAAGCATCGTAGCTGATGTAGTTAACCTTGCCGATTTTGAGGTCGCCGACGACAATCGGACTGTCGTTGATTATGCCCTGCGGGCCATTGGTAAGGTCGGAATAAAACGTCGCAACGCCGACATTTTTGGACAGCAGGTCGGCAGAACCAACCCACAGAACAACTCCGAACAATATCGCGCTTGCCAGTATTACAAAAATACCCGCACTGAATTCGTCATATTTTTTTCTAGGCATTATCCTGTCCCTTATAATGTCCGCTCAATTATTTTCTAAATCATCGCCAGTCGCCGGCAAACTGGAGGATGTCTTCTTCATATCCGCTCGACTGCCGGCGTCTGGTTATTGGGCCTTCACAATCGCCGCGAAGGAACTGCCGTATCAGGTCAGTCGTTTCATCGCCGGTAGGCTCGCCGTCACGTATCTTCTCGAACGCCTGCCGGGTGTCGTTCATCAACACTTTGCCCTTGTCAAGCATTATCATACGGTCGGCGATGCGGAACGCCGAATCCATCTCATGCGTCACCACCACGCTTGCCACGCCGAGTTTCTGCGCCATATCCATCATCAGCACGTCAATCTCAGCCGACGTGACAGGGTCAAGTCCGGCTGAGGGTTCATCGTAAAAAAGCACTTCAGGGTCAAGCGCCGTCGCGCGAGCCAGGCCGGCACGTTTCTTCATGCCGCCGGAAATCTCAGCCGGCATAAGATACTCAGCCTGACGCAATCCTACCTGTTCAAGTTTTATCTTGACCATTATTTCTATGGTTTCTTCGTCAAGGTCTGTATGCTCTCGCAACGGCAGTGCGACGTTTTCGCCGATAGTCATGGAATTGAACAATGCGCCGGACTGAAACAGTATGCCGAAGCGTTTGCAGGCGTCGTCGAATTCATCGTCGTTCATATCGCCGAGTTTTTGTCCGAAAAGTTCCACGTAACCTTCGTCCGGCTGACTTGCGCCTATTATCTGCCGCAGCAGCGTACTTTTGCCGCAGCCGCTGCCGCCCATTATCACCAGCATCTCGCCAGGATATACGTCCAGATTCACACCGTCTAGCACAGCTCTGCCGTCGAACCTCTTTACGAGGTCTCGCACTGTTATGACCGGCGGAACCGGATTCTGCTGAACCGGCATGTTTTCAGAGTTTGAAGACATAAAATATCACCGTACATACGCCAGCCGCTGCGACAATGGCCACAATCGAATTGACCACGGTCATGGTGGTGGCTTTGCCGACACCCTCGGCTCCGCCGTGCACAAGAAGGCCTTCCCGGCAGGCAATGAGGCTTATGAGTATGCCGAACACGCCAGCCTGTATCATGCCGGTCCAGAAATCCTTGTATTCGAGCATCCGCCGCATCAACTGCCAATATTCGGAATAAACCGTCGGCCCAAGCACCAGCCTGGCTGTCACGTAACCGCCCAACGCTATCATCAGGTCGGCAATGGGCGTAAGCAGAAGCATCGCCAGAAACGTGGCTATCAGCCGGGGAACTACCAAAAATCGCACAGGATTCAGGGCCATCGCTTCCATCGCTTCTATTTCTTCGGAAACGACCATAGTGCCGATTTCGGCGGCAATCGACGCGCCGGCAAAGCCGCTGAGCACCACGGCTGTAATTATCGGGCCAAGCATCCTGAACCCGCCTATCCCGATAATGGACGCTATCTGGGATTCCTGGCCGAAATCCTTCAGCGTCGGCTCAAGCTGGAGTGCCAGTATTACCCCGATGAATATCTGTACGAGACAGACTATCCCAAGACTCCTGATGGCTATTCGCACGACTTGCCGGGCCAGCGCAGCAACGTCCACGTGATATTTTCTGGAAAACGCGCTCATCAGTATGACGTACATCGCACCCATGAACAGCACGCTCATGCCGCCGACGAAACCTATCAGCCGCAACGTCCTGGCGCCTATGAGCCGCACAACGGAAAATCGGCTTAATTTCGGGTTCTCATCGCTCATGGATTATCCCATCGCCTCTTCCTGCGTATTACAGATATTGAATACCGTCGTCAGACGCGTGATATCGAAGACGGCTTTGACCCGCTTGCTAAGGCCAAAGAGACGCAAATCGATTTTACTCTTGCGCGAAGTGCTGAGCAGTTTAACCAGCGACGCTACGCCGGATGAGTCCATGTACGGCACAGCGGTGAGATTGACGATTATCCGTTCGGGTTTGTTTTTCAAAATCTCCTGAAAACCCTTCTGCAGTTCGGCACTGGTGTGCATGTCGATATCGCCGCCAACAACAACCAGAACCGTTTTGTCCTGCCAGTCTGTCTGTTTTATCACGCCGCTCATTATTTGTTTCCCATATGTCGTTTAACACATTTTTTCATGACCAGAAGCGTGCCGCCGTTTTTCTGCGGCAGAAATTTCACGCAATCCATACACTCGTGCATGATGTGAACGCCCAGCCCGCCAGGCCGCACATCGCCCAGGTCACGGGAATGAATTTTACCAACCGGCACCTGAATGCCGTAGTCCCGTATTTCGACGCATATTGTTTCGCCGTCGTCAATAAGCGATATTTCAATGGGCCTGTCAGTCCTGCCCTCATAGGCATGACGAATCACATTGGTAAGCGCCTCATCCATCGAGAGGACTATTTCGCCGGCTTCTTCGTCGCCAAGGCCAACCCTGGCGACGAAATCGTCAATTTTTCGTCGCACTTCGCCCAATGCCGCAGGGTCGGATTTTATGCATATTTCGAGCTTATTGTTTTTTTCCGGACTCATTTCAGTTTTTAGCCGGCGACGGCGCCTTTTTCAGCCTTGAACAACGAATCAAGTTTCTGCCAGTCATTCTGACGGCCATCGCCGCAATTTTTCGCAACCCATTCACGCCACCGCTCAACCGCCGCGCGACGCTCGGTACGGGTAAAATAAAACCGCCAGCCAAGTTCGTCGTAAGTCTTTTCGCCGACGATTCGCTTGAGAGCCATGCCAGCAAACATGCGAACGTCGGATTCATTGTCGTCGAGACACTCTACGAGAAGTGGAATTGCCTTTTTATCGCGGTTTTTGCCGGCATCAACGGCGGACTGTATGCGGACGGCCGGGTCTTCCGACTGCAAGCCGGCGTAAACGCTCCCTCCTGTCGGCATACTAGCTATGCAGCCCGTAAACAGAAAAACGGGTATCAACGCTATGCCAAGCAGAACTATCAATCGCGATATCATACCCAAAAAGCCTCCGAGTTCCTCGGTTAACAATCCAGCCATTCTGCGATATTATATGCCACACAAAAACGACTTACAACATTTTGGCGGCTATTTTGGCATTTTTTACAGTTTTTCCATCAGAACCGTCGCCAGAACAGCGACACCCTCGCAACGGCCAATAAAGCCCATGTGCTCATTGGTCTTGGCCTTTATGCTCACAAAATCCTGCTCCAGATACGTCATATAGGCGATATTTTCTATCATCTGCCGTTTATGCGGCAGAATCTGGGGTTTTTGGGCAATTATTGTGATATCGATATTGACAGGAACGAACCCCCTGTCCTGCGCCAGCTTGACAACATGGCCAAGCAGTATGGAACTGTCGGCGTTTTTCCACCGCTTATCGGTATCGGGGAAATGTTCACCGATATCGCCCAGCGCCAACGCTCCAAGCATGGCGTCAGCCAGCGCATGAAGAACCACATCGCCGTCGCTGTGGGCACGAAATGAATATTCACAGGGAATCCTCACCCCGCCGAGCATTACGCCGTCGCCGGAAATAAAAGCATGCGAATCGTATCCTAATCCCGTACGCAACATTTTTAAAACTTTCTGCTTTCTTCGTCTTTCACACTTTTTAAATTTTAAAATTTTTAATTTTTTAAAAAAATTCAGAACTGGCGGCGGTTGTTTTCACTAGAGCAGCCTTTATAGAAGGTTAACTAATCTTTACGCAACAGACAAGCATTATTGCAAATTCCGGCCAAAGAAACTACAATGCCCAAACCCGGTCAACCCAGCCGGATAACTGGAATAAACTGGACACAAAGCTTCAAGTTACAAGAACCAACTTACAGGCAACTTTAAAGAATCAATTTTCAAGGGTATCGCCAATCAGATATTTGAAAGTTAAAAGTTAAAAGTTAAAAAGACCTGCTTGATTCTTGTTCCTTTATTTTTGAAATTTTTAAGCATGGAGTTTTTCATGGATGTATATCCTTTAAAATTCAACCCCATATACAAGGAAAAGATATGGGGCGGCCGCAGTTTCGAGCGACTGTTTCACAGAGAACTGCCGCCAGATACAAATATCGGTGAAAGCTGGGAGTTAGCCGATTTGCCAGAAGGCGTAAGCATAGTATCCAACGGAGAATACGCCGGCAGAACGCTGAGCGACATAACCGTTTCGCTGGGCGAAAAACTGCTGGGCCAAACCCCCGCAATGCCGGATGGCCGTTTTCCCCTTTTGCTGAAATTCCTTGACGCAGAAGACATACTTTCACTTCAGGTTCATCCCGATAAAACCGCCGTGGCCCAAATCGGCGGCAAAGCCGCACTCAAAACCGAATGCTGGTACATCGTCGAGAGTCGCGAGGGTTATATTTATCGCGGCATTATTCCGGGCACTACGCCGGCAGAATTCAAGCAGGCTATCGAAACCGACCAAGCCGAAAAATACGTCAAGCGATACGATTGCAGAAAAGGCGACTTTTACCACCTGCCCGCCGGCACGGTTCACGCCGTCGGCCCCGGCCTCGTGATAGCGGAAGTACAAACCCCGTCCGATACGACATATCGCGTAACCGACTGGGGCCGCGGCAGAGAAATACACGTCGAACGTTCGATGCAGTGCATACATTTCGCACCGACGCCGGATAACGCCCCAGGCGCAGCCGGCGATACGCTGTGGGTAACGGACTATTTCACTGTCTCGCACCGCGTGACGAAGGCTGGCCAGCCGTTCACGCTGCCAACCGGCGTATGCAGCGCCATGATGTTTTTCGGAGGCGATGCCGAAATAAACCATGCCGGCGATGCCGAACCGACGACGCAGGTAACCGCCGGCAATACCATACTTCTGCCTGCGACACTTGAAGAGCCTGTCCTTCAGGCAAAAACAGACGCCGACTGGCTGGAAATCACCCTGCCGGCACGACAATGATTCTGACAACCGAGCCTTATAAATATTATGTTACGGGTTTTAACCCGTAGAGATTCACTTTTTTTAGAAGCAGATTTTCAAAAAATGCCGATACCTCATAAAATTTTAAAAAAAACGAAAAATGCCGACCCTTCAGCCCCGCAACGGCAGAACAATCGCAACACGACAGCCCGACGTATGGAGAAATCGTTGGGTTCGCGGCCTAACGAAAAAGCCGGCATTCCTGCGCCGACGGGCAAAGTACGGCTGCACAAATACCTCGCTGAACTCGGCGTAGCAAGCCGCCGCACAATTGAAGAAATGATTGTCGAAGGCAGAATTGTCGTAAACGAACATGTGGTGACGGAACTGCCGTTTTTCGTCAACCCCGACGAAGACCGCATAAAAGTCGACGGCGTAAACGTCCGCCGCAAAACCGCCCCGAAAACGTATTTCCTGCTCAACAAACCCAAGGGTGTAGTCTGTACCACCATCGACCAGCTTGGCCGGCCGTGCGTAGTAGACCTCCTTCCGCCGGAATTCGCAAAGCAGCGGATATACTGCGTAGGCAGGCTGGACGCCGATTCCACCGGCGCAATACTGTTGACGAACGACGGCGAACTTACGCAACACCTGACGCATCCGAGTCATGAAGTTCCCAAAACATACATAGTCACCGTTCGCGGCACGATTGATGGCGAGAGTTTTGAAAAAATCAGGCACGGCGTATATCTGGACGGCAGACGAACGCAGGGCGCCGACGTTAAAATATTGCAGAAAGGCCAAGAAAATACCATAATCGAAATGACCTTGCGCGAGGGCAGAAATCGCGAAATACGCAGAACGCTGCTGCGGCTGGGCCACAAGGTGAAAAAACTCCAGCGAACGGCTATCGGCCCGCTAACGGTCAAAGGCCTCGGCCCTGGCCACATGCGCATGCTTTCTAAAAAAGAAGTTGAGTCCCTGTGGAAAGCCGGCAAACCCGACTGACCACTTTTCATAAACATACAGGAGTATTTATAAATGGCTGAAAAACAGCACTTCCTGGCGATAGATCTCGGTGCCGAGAGCGGCCGTGGAATCATAGTCACGCTGAACAACGCAAAAGTATCCATGGAAGAGATACACCGGTTTCCCAATCGCCGCATAACGGCAGCCGGCACGATGTACTGGGATTTTCTCCACCTGTTCGACGAAATACTGCGGGCAATCGCCATCGCAGCCGAAAAGAAAATCGACATAACATCCATAAGCGTCGATACGTGGGGCGTGGACTTCGGCCTCGTCGGCAAAGACGGCAAACTGCTGGGCAACTGCGTATGCTACCGTGATTCCCGCACCGAAAACATACACGAATACTCCAACCAGACGATGCACACAAGCGAGATTTTCAAGCTGACCGCCTATGAGCCGTGGGCTATCAGTTCCCTTTTCCAACTGCTCGCCATGAAAAGGGATAAATCTCCGCTGCTGAAGGTCGCAGGCAGCTTCCTGAACATGCCCGACCTGTTCACGTATATGCTCACGGGCAAAAAAATTTCGGAAATGTCCATCGCCAATACGTCCAGCCTCATGGGCAAGGACGGCAAGTGGTGCGATGAAATCATAGACGCATTCAGCCTGCCGAAGATGTTCGGCAAACTGGTCGAGCCTGCGACGGTAGTCGGTACGCTCACGCCGGAAGTGCAGAAACTCACAGGCATGGGGCCGGTGGAGGTGGTCGCCACGTGCGGACATGATACGTCGGCGGCATTGGCGGCTGTGCCGGCGGAAGGCAACAACTGGGCATTCCTGAGTTGCGGGACATGGAGCATACTCGGCAAACTGGTGGACGAACCGGTAGCTACGCCCAAATGCCTGAAAGAAGGTTTTACGAACGAATACACCATCGGCGGATGGTATCTGGCACAGAACATCATCGGCCTCTGGCTGGTGCAGGAACTCAGACGTAAATGGGACCGACCCGAAGAGTCGTGGGATTACAACCGCATAACCGCAGAAGCCGGCACTGCCAAAAGCTCCGCCATCGTAAACGTGGCGGACACCTCGCTGATGGCGCCACACGATATGGAAGAGGCGATAATGGCTCTCATCGAAAAAACCGGCCAGCCGAAACCCAAAACCCGCGGCGAACTCGTGCGATGCGTACTTGAAAGTCTGGCACTCCAGTACAATACAGCCATAGATTCCATCGCCACCCTCACCGGCAAAAGGCCTGACGCACTATACATCGTCGGCGGCGGCATAAAGAACAAGATGCTCTGCCAGTTCACCGCCAACGCCTGCGGCATGGAAGTGCAAGCCGGCTGTGACCAGTGTACCGCCCTGGGCAACGGCCTGGGCCAGGCTCTCGCTATGGGCGTACTTAAAAAACCCGACGACATCCGCAAAGTTATGCGGAATTCGTTCGAAATAACAAAATACAAGCCCGCAGAGCAGAACGACTGGGCAAAAAAACGTGAAATATACAAAAACCTACGAAAGGCATAGCCGGCCAGCCTTTTTATTGATTCAAACCGACCGACTTTCCGCATGTTCTTAAATTGCTGCTGACGGATTTCAGACGATGATAAAGCTATACAACACAATGACGCGCAGTGTGGACGAGTTCAAACCTGTAACTCCCGGCAGGGTCGGGTTGTATACCTGCGGGCCGACGGTTTACAATTTCGCCCACATCGGCAATCTGCGGACTTACGTATTCGAAGACATCCTGAAGCGCGCCCTGAAACAGGCCGGCTACGACGTAACTCACGTAATGAATGTTACGGACGTCGGCCACCTAGTCAGCGACTCCGACGAGGGCGAAGACAAGATGGCCCTCGGCGCTGCCCGCGAAGGCAAGACCGTTTGGGAAATAGCCGATTTTTATTGGCAGGCGTTTCGAAAAGATATTGCCCGGCTGAACATAATCGAGCCGACCGTCTGGTGTAAGGCTACCGACCACATCGCCGAACAGATTGAGCAGGTCAAAATTCTGGAAGCCAAAGGCTACACATACCGAACAGCCGACGGAATCTATTTTGACACCAGCAAACTGTCCGACTACGGCAAATTGGGCCGGCTGGACGTCAAAGGCCTTCAGGCCGGCATCCGCATAGAAATGGGCGACAAACGCAATCCAACCGACTTCGCATTGTGGAAATTTTCCCCGACGGATAAACACCGGCTGATGGAATGGCCCAGCCCGTGGGGCGTGGGATTTCCCGGCTGGCACATCGAGTGTTCAACGATGGCCATAAAATATCTCGGCGAGCGGCTGGACATCCACTGCGGCGGCATAGATCACGTAAACATACATCACACTAATGAAATCGCGCAGGCTGAAAGCACGCTGGGCCACGAATGGTGCAACTGGTGGATGCACGGCGAATTTCTGACCATCGCCAAATCCGACGACTCCGGCGGCGGCAAGATGAGCAAATCGACCGGCGAATTTTTAACACTCGACATACTTGTAAAAAAAGGTTATGACCCGCTGGCGTACCGTTATTTCCTGCTCAATGCGCATTACCGTCAGCAGCTTGCGTTCAGTTTCGAAGGCCTTGACGCCGCCGCCAATGCTTACAAAAACCTCACTCGCCACGTATTGGACCTCAAGGCTGCAGCAGCCGGCAAAACCGGCAACGTAATCGCCGGATATTACGACAAATTCACTCAGGCTGTCATGGACGACCTGAACATGCCCAGGGCGCTGGCTGCTATGTGGGGAGCGGCAAAGGATTCCGCCGCCACGCCGGCAGATGTGCTGGCCACACTTTACAAAATGGACGAAGTGCTGGGCCTGAATATCGCAAAGATGCAGGAACAGACCCAAAACCTCGACGTCGCAAAAATAGAGTCGCTCATCGCCGAACGAACTGCCGCCAAAAGACAGAAAAACTTTAACTGCGCAGACGCCATTCGTGATGAACTTGCGGCTATGAACATAGAGTTACTCGATACACCACAGGGCACGACCTGGCGAAAAAAATAAGCCGGCATCTATCGACAATGAGCGAAGAAAACGTAAAATCATGCTATCTGCCGTCTTGTCGTCCCGTGTTTTATGTTTACTGACGAAAGCGTAGGTATTTATTATGGCTGCCAGCATAATTTCCGCAATAACTGAACCTGTCATGTACGGTTCGCCGGTTAAAATGGCGATTGCCGTTCTGTTTTCGGGCATATGGCTGTGGTCGACAGTATGGCTGGACAGGGATGCCGGCAGATTTCTTCTGCCGCGTGCGGCATGGAGCGGGGCATATCTGGCTGCCGGCGTTTTTGGCCTGTTCATCTGGATAATCATCGGCAGTTACGCCGTGGGGATAATCCTGTTTCTGGCGATTGCAGGCGGCACGTTTGCGGGATATGTGGTTTTTCGCAACGGCAGGGTCAATGAGGCGTTCGCCATATTCACTCCGGCATGGTTCAGCCGTCTCAAAGGCGGAACATCGCATAAATTGGAGGCACGAACCAGGATTCCGCTTTACGACAACGCCGGCCGGCCGGTAATACTGACCGATGAAAAACTTTCCAATCCAATGTTCGTAATGAACTACAATCTCACGCAGGATTTCCTGTTCAGCGTCGCCGCCGGACGCGCAGCTGAAGCGGCCGTCGACCCAGCCGGCGAATGGGCAAGATGCGTATACCTCATCGACGGCATAGCCATCGGACAGCAACCGCTGCATACCGAAGATGTAAACCGCATTGCCGCGTTCATAAAAGACATCGGCGGCATGAGCGACAAATCCGACAAGCCGCAGAAAGGCATGATAGGATTCGACATGGCCGGCAAGAAAATCGACGTCGAAGCCACGATAAGCCCCTCAAACCAGGGCGATAAAATTCGTCTCCGCATATTAAATGAAGTCGTACAGACCAACCTTGACGAACTCGGCCTGTCCAGGAAAAGCCTCGCCATTCTTCAGGAATGCCTTGAAGGCAGCGGCATGATTATCGTCTCCGGCCTGCCGAAGTCCGGCCTTACAAGCACGCTCTATTCGATAACAAAAAAAATCGACCCTTACCTGCGAAACATAATCGCCGTGGAACACAAACCCGCCGCCGAACTGACCAACGTCTCGCAACACGTCTACAACGACAGGGAAGAATATCGTCAGACGCTGGTTAACGTGTTGCGTCATGACCCCGACGTCATAATGGCTGACGGCTGTTTCGATTCGGCATCTGCGGAACTTCTCGGCGATTTCGCGAAAAACAAACTCGTCATAATCGCCATACCAGCCACGGAAACAGCCGAGGCTATCCTGCGATGGAAAAAACTCGGCGGCAGTGTCGATATGGTAAAAGCGGTAACATCACAGATTCTCCTGCGTAAAATCTGCACCAACTGTCGGGAAGAATATCCAACTACGCCAGAACTGCTTGAAAAAATGCGGCTGCCGGCTAACGTCACGAAATTCTATCGTACGCCCAAAATACCTGCGGACCAGAACGAACGACGTCAACTGCAATATAATCCATGCCCCGCCTGCAACGAATGCGGATATTTCGGCCGAACGGCTGCGTTCGAAGTCATGCAGGTCGATAACGCAATACGGCAGGCTGCCGAATCCGGCAACATCGCCCAGATACGTGAAACGGCACGGAAGTCCACAAAAATGCTTACGCTGCAGGAACAGATATTCGTAAAGGTGGCACAGGGCATCACGTCACTCGAAGAAGCACAGCGGGTTCTGAAAATCCATGCCAATCAGCTCCAGCAACTCAAGGGAGGTAAGGCAAAATGATACTGTCGCTAATCTCCACAGCCCTGATATTGGGTTACGGCTATTTTATGTGGCGTAGAGGGCTGTTTGAAGCCCTGGTAATGGCCGTCTGTTGCGTATTCGCCGCCGGAGTTGCAGTAACATGCTATCAATACATCGCATCTTTAGCCGGCCTCGACAAATCACAACCGTCTTTCGGCGAACCGCTCGCAATGGGCCTTCTGTTCCTGGTATCTCTGTTCGTAATGCGATTCCTGGCAGACAGGTTCATCAAATCTGAAATGCATCTGCCGCTCTATGTCGACAAAGCCATCGCCGCAATATTGGGCGTGTTCTCCGGCATAATTATGATAGGAATCCCGCTGACAATGCTCCAGATGATACCGCTCGGCGGCAGAAGCATAATGGACTATAAACCGTTTGACGACAATTTGGAAAATTACGCCAAATTTTCTCCTTTTGCGCCAGACGATTTCGTGTTGGGAATCGGCAAGGTTTTTTCAGCCGCTTCCATGGGCAACGGCCACGCCATGCCCTCAGCACAGGAACAGAAACTCAACTGGTTCATTCGCCGCAACAGCGCAGGTCTCGGCGGCACAACGTTGGCCAGCCAGGAAAATCTGGCATCAGTCCAGGAAATCTACGAAATTAAAAGCATAAGGATAGACCCTGTACGTCTAAGCCGTTCAGCGGAATACAAAAATTACGCATTGCGTTGCGTCATGGACATAAACGCAACTGACGACGACAGATGGTGGCGGCTGCCGGCTACGCAATTCGCCCTGTTCTGCCGAGACAATAAAGGCAGAATGCAACGCCACTTTCCGATAGGCTATATTATACGACGTTCTTCTCAAACGGCGCCAGGCTGGTCGTTCGACATGTTGCCGTCGCCAAATGATGCTGTCAGACAACCGCTATGCCTGCTGGCAATCGAACGTAGCGAAAAAGAGGTAGACCCCGACGAAAAAGGTCTGGTGGTGGACTGGGTTTATCAGATTCCGGATGATGAACAGATTGCCGAATTGGTATTCCGTAACTGCAAGCCGTTTAATTTGAGCTGTTCCATGATAAAGCAGGGATTGCCGCTGAATTTTCGAGATTTGAAAAAAGCCCGAATTACACTGGCCCCAAAAAATGAAAAGGAATTTATGCCGGTAATTTCAAATTCATCAGCAAAACCCGCAAACGATAAATTTGAACAAAAAGTCCAAAAATTGCCGTCGGTGCTTATAAAACAGACAACAAAGGACAAATTAATAAAAATCAATGAACACGAAAAGGCACTCGATGCTGCCGTTGAAAATCAAATGAATCAAAAATCTGCAAAGTAAGCCGGTAGAGTTGTAAACATGCAGATTGAATTCTAACTTCAAGATTTCTCACACAGTAAATTTCCACTGGCTGAAAACCATATCATCACAGCTGAAGCAAATTTATTCCATAGCCGCCTGTCAGGTACTCTTGGAATGGGGAGCGAAAATTCATTTGAAAAGCTCAAGAAAGACGGCGTATTGAAAAATATTACAAAAAGGACATATTTCAAATGTTCTTTAACTTGAACCTATACAAATTGAACCATTCATGGTTATGCGATTGTGGAACATTCTCTGTGGCCATAATTTCGATAAGGATTGGAATTTCACATCCATCCGGATTTATCATAGTAAGGCATGGCTGGCAGTTCCGCCGTCCGGGCTGCGCATGGGCAGATTTTCTGACGGCGGAGCGGTTCTACGTCTGATTTTACAGAACATCAGCCTAAACGCCCAGCCAAGGGTTCGACGTATTGTCAACGACAACCCCCACATGCCGATAACCTGCATGCCACAGTCAACCAGATATAACGAATTTTTCGGCCGACAGATAGCGTAAAGCATACGCAGAGGATTGTAAAAATAAAGATACGCC
This sequence comes from uncultured Planctomycetaceae bacterium, assembly GCA_964536835.1. GTDB lineage: Bacteria > Planctomycetota > Phycisphaerae > SM23-33 > SM23-33 > DAONFI01. The sequence continues at coordinate 47,690 of CAZIAZ010000018.1, forward strand.
GCCATGATATTGAACTGCTTGGTCCACGGATGCTTATGATTTGACGCGACGACATAATTGCCGTCGAGCATATACGGTTCGACCTTGCGTCGACCGACACTCTCGTAAACCATTCCGGACTTAAATGTGTCTTCGTACATCTTCGAGCCGGTCGCTGGAGTTATCATCAGTACCTGAAGACCAATGGCACCGGCTTTGCGGAGTATTTTGACCTGGTTAAGCAGGCCGTCGGGTTTGCCACGAGTCAGTAGCGGTTGGGCGTCATAGTGCATCATCATCGGCATGGGCGATATGCCCGCATCCTTGAGCATGCGGAAGGCTTCAATGGTCTTGTTGACGGATTGGCCTTTCTTCACGAGCGTGGCGGTCATGTCTTCCACGCCCATCCATAACGCACGCAATCCGGATTTTCTGACGGTCTGCATATGCTCGCGCATTTCAAGAGTATCGTGTACGGTCGCTTCCGTGCCCCAGCGGAAAATGTGGCCGAATGATTTTCCGTTTATTTCCGATTTTGCCAGCGTTTCGATTATTTCCAGCGTGCGGGCCTTGTTGTTGAAAAAATTGTCATCTGCACCGAACATGTACCGCATCCCGAAATTTCTGTAAAGCTGTTCCATTTCGTCAGCTATCCGACGTCCGCTCTTGTAACGTAACTGCCTTTGATTATATGCCGGTATCGGACAGTAGGGGCAATGAAACTTGCAGCCGAACGTCAGAATGATTCCGCCTATAGCGCAATATTTATGCAGTTCATCTGCCGCCACCGGCACAGAACCCAACGTAGTTCGACGACTCGGACGTTCCAGCATGCGATATACCAGTGTGACGTCAG
>CAZIAZ010000019.1:0-48306 GCA_964536835.1 uncultured Planctomycetaceae bacterium
CATGCCATAGAGAAGTCGGATTCAAGTTGTGCGGCAGGCGTATTTTTTGATGCCGGCGAATGTAAGATTGGCGGATTGGATAAGCCTGGTTATCTGGCTTGGGAAAAGAACGGTTCAAATGTAAACGTTGCCGTTTTCACGCCAGAAGCCGGCGAAGTTACTGTTAAATTACCCTTTGCAATCGACATTAAAAAATTACCACCATCAGTAAAATGTAAAGTCACCAATAAGAACTATTCTGAAATAACAATAACTGCCGATGCAAAAATTCAAAGTATCTTGCATCTATCACTAGAACCTATCCCAAAAACATGGGCGTCGCAGAAATCGAGCAATTTTGCGGGCTAACAAGAAAGAAAAAAGGCAACATATTTAAGGATATTTTGCCGTTTTTCTGACGCCGCCAGGTTGCAAAAGGGCCGATTGCAGGCAGCCAAGGTTTTGGGGATAGGTTCTAGTATCTATTAATGATATGTCTATGAGTTAAAGTTTAGTATCATAATAGACACTTTAAGCTTGTTGATTAGTTTCTTTTGCGTTCTATTATCAATAAAGGATTATAAAAATAATGGAAATAGAATCGGCTTTAGAAAATGATATATTGAAATCATCCATTCCATTTGAAGATAAATGTTATGACGTCATCCACAGAGAAGGCATAGCAGAAGTTCGGCCTGTTGACGTAGACGGCGTAAGTAAATCTGCCAATCCCGTTAAATCTAAAGTTTGGACAGTTGGGACTCTCAGTTATACGGCCAAGGAATTGATAGTTCTGTTTGGATGGCTGCTGATAGGCGATTTTGCGTGGTCGATGCGTGAACGCGCCATCGGCCCCGTATCCCAAGTATTGCTGAAAAAATACGGAGCGTCAGATTTCATTATCGGTTTATTGCTCGTCTCTTTGCCACAGGCAATAGGATTGTTTCTCGGGCCAGCCGTAGGTTGCTGGAGCGACCGTTGCCGCACCCGTTTCGGTCGCCGTATACCGTTTCTTTTCATTCCTGCGCCAATAGCTGCTTTGGCGATGGTCGGTTTCGCTTTCAGTCCCATGATAGGCGAATGGCTCCACGGAATTTTTAATGGAAATCAGGAAACTCTTAATTTATTTATAATAATTATTTTTGGCGTTTTCTGGACGATTTTCGAAATTTCAGCGATAACAGCCAATACTGTATTCACCGGTTTGATAAACGACGTTGTTCCGCATAATGTTATAGGGCGGTTCTACGGCCTTTTCAGGGGTATGAGCCTTCTTGCCGGTATAGTATTCTTTTACATGTTCGTTGGGCATGCCGAAAATTATTATATGACGATATATATAGGATTGGGGGCTTTTTACGGCATAGGTTTTACGGCGATGTGTTTCAATGTCAAAGAAGGCAAATATCCTTCTCCTCCATCATCGTCCGATACTAGTGGCATGCATCCATTAAAAGCCGTTAAATCATATTTTTACGAATGTTTCTCGTCGCGATATTACCTGTGGTATTACTGTATGATAGCGATGGCGTTTATGTCACTAATGGCGTCGTTTATTTTCAGCGTATATGCGGCCCAGAGTTTTGGTTTGACATTGGAAGATTACGGCATCTGTCTGGTACTGACTTATACCGGTTCGCTGCTATTGTCCTATCCGCTCGGTATGCTGATGGATAAGTTTCATCCTTTGCGCATGTGCATTTTAACGTTGTTTTTGCATGTACTGATAAATCTTTGCGGCTTCATTTTTATAGTCGATTCATTAACGTTTTCAATTATTTTTACCGTTCAGGGAATAATTGCTGGTACGTATATGACAGCATATTCCGGTTTGTCGCCCATGCTTCTGCCGAGGTCGCGTTTTTCGCAAATAGTATCTGCCAGCACGATGGTAACAGGTATTGGTACCATACTATTGGGTGGTTTATTGGGCAAATTTCTTGATATCATAGGCCATCAATATCAGTATACGTTTGGCATAGCCTGCGCGTTCAGCGTGTTGGCACTGATAGCCAGTATATACCTTTATCGTGGATTTATATCTTTTGGCGGCAGCAAGAATTATATTCCTCCTGAGCCTGGCAAGTATAAACGCCAGATAATTCTGCAATAAAGCGTAACCACCATAATAAAACAATGTACGAAGCTGTTTCAAAACCTGTCAAGTAAAATAACAATACACGCAACATGCACAAAAGCCTTATAAATCGACACTTTTCTGTCCCAACGCACAACGACGCGGCGGTAATTCTGCAGCCATGCGAACAATCGTTCGCTCTTCCATCAACGTTTTTAGCCTCGCAGCTTTCTGCCGTACTGCGTAGCAGGCCTAATCCGGTTCGATTTGTGCGGTGCGATAAGTTCAACATTCCGTTCATCAACCAGCTCATTATCACACTTGTCCGAGTCGTAGGCCCTGCCGTCAACAACTTTCTGCGGCAAATATTTCGTCACACAGAAGTCGAAAGTCTTTTCCACAAGCATTACTTCATGCGGCGCAGCGTTGCATGCGTACACGGTGATTGTATATGACTGTTGCAGTTTTAGGTAGCATTAATATGGATATGGTCACGAGGGTGGCTGCGGTACCTCGGCCTGGGCAGACCGTTGCAGGAGAGTCATTCGCTATGACTCCTGGTGGCAAAGGGGCAAATCAGGCTGTGGCAGCTGCACGGGCTGGGGCATCTGTGAATTTCATGGGGAAGGTAGGTGGAGATCTTTTTGCTTCAGAGTTAATCTCTTCACTAAGAACGGCTGGCGTAAACTCAGATTGTGTTCGGGTTGAATCCAAAACATCATCAGGTGTTGCGGCAATAACTTTGACGAAAGACTCTCAAAATAGCATTATCGTAATACCTGGTGCCAACGCCATGTTGGTTGTGCAGGATGTGGACACGCTTGCAGAATTTTTCCCATTCTCCACTTGCCTTCTGCTTCAGCTTGAAATTCCTATGGATGTCAATATCAAAGCCGCCAGACTAGCTCATCAGGCTGGTGTACGCGTGATTCTTGATCCTGCTCCAGCAACCGTTTTGCCAGATGAGCTTCTTGTCAATGTTGATATTATAACTCCCAATCAGTCTGAGGCTAAAACGATTACCGGATTGGATGCCAATACTTATAAGCAGACCAATGACGTAATAGCCCGACTTGTGGATATGGGAATCAGACAACCTATAATCAAGATGGGGCAACATGGCGTGTGCTGGTATGAGGATGGAAAAATCAAATCAATGAAAGCTTTCAATGTTGATGTTATTGACACGGTTGCCGCAGGTGATGCCTTCAATGGAGGTTTGGCTGCAGCATTGGATGAGCATAAATCGTTAGATTCAGCAATTATGTTTGCGCAGGCAACAGCTGCAATATCTGTAACTCGTTATGGTGCCCAGCAAGCCATGCCCATTAAAAATGAGATAAACGCATTCCTTGCCACGAGAGATAAATGAAGATTCTATACTCTGGCTTCCGAGGAATAACGTATAGTAGTAATTCAAAGTACTTATCCCTTAATTATTCGCAATCATTAACCACCAGTAGAACTGGTGGTATGAGGAAGGCCCCTAAAAGGAGTCTTACAGCTTAGAAGCTATCCCAAAACCTTGGCTGCCTGCAATCGGCCCTTTTGCAGCCTGGCGGCGTCAGAAAAACGGCAAAATATTTTTTTAAAAAAATATGCCGCCATTTTTATTCCTTGCCAGCTCGCAAAATTGCTCGATTTCGGCAACGCCCATGTTTTTGGGATAAGTTCTAGAAAACTCACAGACAGTAGCAATGAAGCATTACCTGAAGGTAAAAGTTCACTATTTTGAAGTGATAATCGGAAAATTACACAAAGACAAGCATGACAAATAGAAACCACACTGGGCCGTGATGGGCTCGAACCAACGACCTCCTGCTTGTAAGGCAGGCGCTCTAGCCAACTGAGCTAACGGCCCGGACAAAAAGGCGAATTTTACATATTCAGCTCATAAACTCAAGTCATTTTTGACAAATCGCTTAAAAAATAAACTCGTTACATCTGATTATTCCAAAATCTGCTTTCGTCGCAACAATAAACGTTTTAATGGCAGGCCAGCCGCAGCAGAAATAAGGTTTTGAAACAGCTTCCGATTTATGGCAACGCTAATCGCCGGCTTACGGCAAATACACTCAAGCCTCGAATCATAAATGGCCGATATTCATCTTAACGGGAAATGGATTTTGCCGGAGAAAACTAAAATGACGAAACGCCAAATGATTGACGAAATAATGGAATTGAATCAGTCGGCTCAGCCGGAATTCCTGGCGATGTTCGACGATGAGGAACTGGACGAATATCTTTCGCATCTCCAGTGGCTGACCTCGCCGGTACAGATGACGGGCGACACGTCGCAATACGACAAATATTTTCCGCAGGAACGCCAGATTGTTCAGCAACAGCCTCTGGTGACGCTTTGGAACACCATGGAGCAGGATTCGGCGGCTGAGCAGCAGGCGGCTGTGGCGGGATTGTTCTGATTGCATTTGACTTCATCAGCCGTTACCATGGCGGCTGATGAATACACTTTTCAGCCAGCAGATTAATGAATCGCAAATCACAGGCCACGCGGTCGGCATTGCCGTCAATGCCAACGTGTGGGATTCTTATACATATCTTTGGCCAGACTCGCTTGGCGAGCCGGCTTTCGGCCAACGGGTGCGAGTGCCGTTCGGACGCGGAAATCGCAAAATTACCGGATTCGTCATAGAACCAAATCAGCCGGCGCCTGCCGATAAAATTCTCAAGACCGTCACAGAACTCATAGACCACGAATCACTGCTGACGGAAGATTTGAAAAAACTCTGCCTCTGGATAAACAGATATTATCTCACGCCGCTGGGCATGACTCTGGCTGCCATGCTGCCGACTGTGGTAGGCACAAATTCCAAAAAACAACAGATTTTCGTAACACTCCAAAGTCAGCCGACGGATTGGCCGTCACAGCTGGGCAAAAAACAGCGCACCGTCCTGGATGAACTCCTTGAAGCGAAAAAACAGGGCATCGATTCACTTTCACTGGAAGAACTTTTACACCACAGCAAAGCCAGCCGACAGACCGTTCACAGCCTTGCCGAACGGAATCTCATATCTACGGAAACACGGCCGCTGAATCTTGAACATCTCCAGAATGCACCATCATCGGAAAACGACATAACTCTCAATGACGACCAGCAGGCGGTTCTGGAAAAATTTCTGCCGCGACTGAATAACGGTTTCAGCGTGACGCTTTTGCGCGGAGTCACCGGCAGCGGCAAAACTGAAATATACGTCCGTGCGATTCGCCGCGTAATAGAGGCCGGCAAACAGGCTATCCTGCTTGCGCCGGAAATCGCTCTCGCAACACAGACGCTGCAACGTCTTCTGAAGCGTCTGCCGCGCGTAGCCGTTTTACACAGCGGCCTTTCCGCAGCACAAAGAGCATTTTACTGGCAACAGATACGCGACGGCCATGCCGGCGTAGTCGTAGGGCCGCGCAGCGCGGTTTTTGCGCCGATACGCCCCGAAAAACTCGGCCTCGTGGTCGTGGACGAAGAACATGAGTCAAGTTATAAGCAGGATACTGCGCCACGATACCACGGCAGAGACGTGGCAATCATGCGGGCATCAATTACAGGCGTGCCGGTGCTGCTCGGCTCGGCGACGCCGTCCATGGAGTCCTACCACAATGCCATGAATGGCCGTTATGCCCTGCTCGAGCTGCCGAATCGCGTCAAAGGCCTGCCAATGCCGCGACTGGAAATCGTAAATCTGCGACGGGAAATGCAGCCGGGCCGCATTGAACTCATCGGCCAAACACTGCAACAGCGAATGGCCGGCGTTCTGGACCGCGGCGAACAGATAATCCTGCTGATGAACCGGCGAGGCTACGCAAGTTACGTATTCTGTCCCAAATGCGACTGGATGCTCGAATGCGACCAATGCGTACGGCCGATGGTCTGGCATCAGGCGATACAGTTGTGCGTCTGTCACCATTGTGATAAAACCGCAGTTCTTCCGGAACGCTGTCCTGCCTGCGGCGGGAAAATCCTGCTCTTCGGCTACGGCATACAGAGAGTTGAAGACGAGCTCGCCAGGAAATTCCCGGCTGCGAGGGTGGCGAGGATGGATAGCGATACCATGACGTCGCCAAATCAGTTCAAGAAAATTCTGGATGATTTCGGCAGCGGAAACGTTGACATACTTCTGGGCACACAGATGGTCGCCAAAGGCCTGGATTTCCCCAAAGTTTCACTCGTAGGCGTAACGTCGGCGGATACGGCGCTGGCGTTGCACGATTTTCGAGCTTCGGAACGGACTTTTCAACTTATCGTCCAGGTCGCCGGCCGAGCCGGAAGAAGCGAACACCCAGGCCAGGTCGTCGTTCAAACCCTGCATGAAGACGAACCGGCTATCCAATATGCCTCACAGCACGACTACAAGGGATTTGCCGGCTTCGAACTTAATGACCGCAGCAGCATGAATCTGCCGCCGTTTTCCAGGATGACGCGATTCATGTTCCGGCACGAACATGCAAATGTGGCTAACGACGCAGCCCTGAAATTTGCGGAATTTTTCCGTCAAAAATTCCCACGCAATGAAGTGAGAATCATCGGCCCGCAGGCTGCTGAAATGGTGAAACTTCAAAATATGTTCCGTTTCGACATCCTCCTCATGACCGACAAACCCATGCTGGTGCAAAATATTCTTTTCCAGGAAATGGGCAATCTGATGCGAGATGTGCGTGCCGACGTATTTGCCGACGTAGACCCAATAAATCTTATGTAAAGTTCATATGCGCATCAATCTGCGGCAGATTATTTTTCACAGGCCGGCGGCTTTTCCGGCGACAACAGTTTCTGTAATGCGGCATATTCGTAATGTTCCGCCAGCGAGGCAAGATAGCTTCCCAGCATTCCGTTTTTTTCCAAAACACGTTCGATAAAAATCTGCATACGTTCCATATCGCCGTCGTGCAATGCCTGTCTCATGTTATCCCGCAGACGTTCCGGCAAATCAGCCATCTCCTGCGGCGAAGGCTGATAATTGCCGATGTCGCGAAATGTTTCGGCTTTATCATAAACATACTCTATGCCGGTAGCGCGGCGTATGGCATCGAAAATTTCCGCTTCGTTGTAAGGCTTTCGGATAAAACCCGCCGCACCATATCCCATCGCATCGGTCCGGTTTTCTTCAAAAGCGCTCGCAGTAACGATAAGTACCGGTATGTTCTTTCCATTGGGTGTATCCTTTATTTTACGCATTGCTTCATAGCCGTCCATGACAGGCATGCGTCTGTCCATCAATATCACATCAGGCTGCCATTCCTGGACAATTTTGAGCGCCTCGAGGCCATTGTCGGCATGCCGCACATAAAAACCCACACTGTCAAGCAAATCCACCAGCAACGCCCTGTTAGTCTCTCTGTCATCAACCACCAGAACGCTGGCGGAATTTCTCCCCGCAGTCAGCCCGGTAACTTTCGTAATTTTCGCCTCAACCGCAGCCCGCTCAGGCTCATCAACATATTGCGCAACAAATTCAACGGTAAATGTACTGCCAATGCCGGCTTCGCTTTTTGCGGTAATATCGCCGCCAAGCATACGGGCATATTCACGACTTATCGGCAATCCAAGGCCTGTGCCGCCACTTTCCACAGCAGCACGGGACTGCTCAAAGGCTTCAAAAATTTTATCCATATCCCCAGCCGCTATCCCGCAACCGGTATCTTCAACATCAATCCTGAATCTGATATCGCCCAAATTATCTTCAGACGGCTGCCGGCTCTGGAGGCCACAATTCACAGATATAACTATATGGCCCGATGACGTAAACTTCACCGCATTGCCGATGAGATTGATTAATATCTGACGTATCTTATTTTCGTCGGATTTTATGTACCGCGGAATTTTTTCGTCGATTACGGTTCGTAACATGACGTTCTGTGCCGACGTTTTAACGTGGAACATCATTTCTATGTCTTCAAGCATTGACCTGAAATCGAAAATGACGGCGTTGACCCTCGTGCGGCCGGCCTCGATTTTGGACATTTCCAGAATATCATTTATCAGGTCAAGCAGATGCGTTCCGCTATGATTGATTATTTCGAGATATTTCCGCTGAACGTCGGTAAGGCCTTCGTCGCGTTGCATAAGCTGGGTATAGCCGAGTATGGCGTTCATGGGCGTACGTATCTCATGCGACATGTTTGCAAGGAAAATACTTTTAGCCTTGCTGGCGTCCTCGGCGTTGGTTCTGGCTAAAATCAGTTCGTCTTCGATTTTTTTCTGTTCGTCTATGTCCTGATGTATGCCGAGCATGCGTAACGGTTTGCCATTATCGTCATACTCCATAACCCTGGCGACCGATAATATCCATTTATAGTTACCAGCCCTGGTTTTCATGCGGAATCGACATCTGTAATAATCGGTCTTGCCCAAAAGATGTTCATTAAGGAACGCATGCATTCTTTCACGATCATCAGGATGCACAAATTTTTCGGTATCCGCAAACGTAGGGATTATATCCTCTTTGGCATAGCCCAGGATTTCAGCCCACCTGTTATTGATATAATTCGTTCCGGTACGAATGTTCCAGTCCCAAAGGCCCAAGCCTGCGCCATCCAACGCCATCGACAGCCTGTCCTGAGACTCCTGTAACAACTCGTGATGCTTCTTGCTCTCGGTAACGTCGCGCACGACGGCAAAAATCAGGGATTCCTCTGGTATGGCAAAAGAGTTCCATGACAGCCACCTGTACGAACCATCCTTGCATACGTAGCGATTTTCAAAATTATAAACCGGCTTGGAATTCAGGAGTAACTCGTTCTTCTCCTTCGTTGCCGCCACGTCATCAGGGTAGACGAATTCCAGCCACGGCCGGCTGATAAGTTCATTAATACTCCAGCCCAGAACGCTCGTCCACGCCGGATTCAGCTGTTTGAAATAGCCGTCAAAACCCGCTACGCAGAACATATCCAACGAATTATTGAACAATCTGTCGCGTTCCTCGCTGACTTTCTTCAGTGCGGAAATGTCCTGTGCGTATGCATTGACATAATTTTCACCTTCGACCACGGCAAATGAAATGGAATAATATTTATCGCCGGCAGCCATGGATATCTGATGAACTTCCTTCGATTTGCACACCTTTTTGACCATCTGCTGAAAATCATCCGGCACAGGCTGGCCGACCGACACATTCCATAACCGCATGAATTCTCCGCCGGCGTCATTCGCATATAGCAAAATGCCTTCGTCGGAAATTCGCCATACTGGATTAGGATTTTCGCTTGGAAATTTTGCGAGATACTCAACTTCTTTTCTGAGATTTTCTTTTTCGGTGACATCTTCCTTGACGGCAAGATAATGAATCACTTTGCCGTCGGCGTCGAAAATCGGCGCTATCTGCGCATACTCGCTGAATTCACTGCCGTCTTTAGCCCTGTTATAAAAATATCCGCTCCATACTCTGCCTTTGCCGAGCGTGTCCCATAAATTTTTATAAACGTCCTGCGATGTTCTGCCGGATTGCAGACATCTGCAATTTTTACCCAGCACTTCGTAAAGCTCGTAGCCCGTCACCTTTGTGAAAAACGGATTGACGTATTCGATATTGCCGCCGCCATCGGTTATCATCACGGAAACAGGCGCACTGGCGATAGCCTGCTGAAATATCGTCCGTTCAACTTCTATTGCCTTGCGAAGCGAAACATCGCGTATGCAGACCTGTACCGCCGGCACACCGTCTATTATGGCCGGACTCGCCAGAATTTCCCCGTTAAACGTACTGCCGTCTTTTTTGGCGAACTGCCATTCCATCAGCGGGAGTATGCCGGCTGCTGCGTCATCCATAAGTTCGTTCAGCAACTCCGTCGTGGACTGTCCGCCAGCCTGATGCGAGGCGGACAACTCAGCCAGCCCCAATGTAAGCATCTCCTGCTTGTTCGCATAACCAAACATGCTCACAGCCGCATCATTGCATTCTATTATCCTCATGTTACGGGAAACAATCGTCGCATCGCGTGACATTTCAAACAGCGAACGATATTTATCCTCATCCGCCTGCATACGCATTTCGAACTTTTTTATCTGCGTCATATCAGTAAATGTCTCGAGGAACATTTCCCTGCCGTCGTGCTTGATACGGACGACGGATTTGAGAATCGGAATCATTCTGCCCCTGCCGTCAATCAGACTGCGTTCAGCAAGTTCCATGTTGCCGCCCATCGCAACTACAGGACAGCTCCCGCGTTCAGCCGGACATATGAAATCATTGCATACCTGGCCAACTATTTTTTCGCGCGGCAGGCCTATCAGCCGGCATGCATAATCGTTAATCTGCTCTATGCAGAACGTATGGGTATCCACAAGCATGACGCCGGAATGCATGGTGTCAAAAATGGATTGCAGATAGTCTTCATTTTCACGCAGATCATCGGTGACAAGCTGCCGTCGTTTGATTTCCCTGCGCAGACGATGATTCCATATAAGGAACAGCATGACCATTAAAAAACTCACGCATAGCAGGCCCACGAGCGCCCGTCTATCCGTGGTATTTTCATATTCAATCTTCGTCCAGCGGTTTTGCAGAACCTGTGCATCCTGCGGCGATACCGAATCAAGGCCTTTTTGCAAAATATCGCGAAGAATCACGAAACTTCTGCGCGTCGCCATGCATATCTCAAGTTTATAATCCGTTCCGCCTGAGACTTTGACGGCAGTATAGCCCTCAGCCGTTATTACCCAGCCTGTTGTAAGCATATCGCCGAGAAAGGCGTATATCTTTCCAGCCAGAAGTTGAGGCATCGCCTCGTCTGCATTCAGAAAATAACCCAACTTCAGAGACGGATATTCCGCCGCAAGTGAATCTACATAACTGGCGTCCTTGATGACGCCGACGTGTCGGCCGTCAAGTTCGGACAGTTCACGCACATAAGGCTGCCGCGCCTGCGTGTAAACAAATATCGGCAGAGAAATATAGGGTTTCGTGTAAACAAGATTATCATTTTCGCGGCTGTTTATAATCGCGGCAAACATATCCACTTTGCCGGTCAGGACTGCATCGAGCGCTTTTGACCGGCTGGCAAAGTTTCTGATGCTGAATTCGACCCCGAATCTTTCCGCCAGCATTCTGAGATAATCCACGGACAGTCCGATGCTGTTTCCATACTCATCGACGAATTCTATCGGCGGAATCGGCCGTTCAATGGCAACAGTTATTACAGGGTGCTCTTTGAGAAACGCACGTTCATTCTGCGTAAACTGCAATTTTTCAGAAACTTTGTGAGCCGGCGTATCTTTTTCCATTTGCCTGGCCGTCAGCTTCGCACATGCAAATATTATCATCGCTGCACAAACGACGGCTAAAATCACCCTTAAAAATATTCGCCGCTTCATAAGGCCAAATCCGGACATACGCTCAGTACTCCTTTTTGCTACATTATACACACAAAGTCCCCCAATTACATCAATATGCCGTTACAGGAAAACCCTTACCGGATGCAGCATGCCTTCGCCGCACATATCCGCAATGGCGGCAAGTCTGCCGTCGGCTGTTATCAATGCAATCTCACGGCCTTTCAGGCCAGGCGGCGCGACGATACTTCTGCCCGCTGAAACACTTTCCAACTGTCCATCTGCCAACGTCACGATTTCCAACCCAAGCGCACCAAGCGGCATGGAAATTTTTTCGGCGATATTGTCAGCCGTAAGTTCCGCAAAATCAACGGATGATTCGATATCAAACATCCCCACCGCCGTTCGTTGCAACGCACTGCAGTATCCGCCGACATTCAGGCGGCAGCCGATATCACGTGCAAGGCTGCGAATGTACGTTCCGCTCCCACAGTAAACGGCGACAGTCAGAATCGGCCACGAATACGACAGCAGTTTAATTTCATGTATCACGACGGGCCGCGGAGCGATTTCAAATTCCGCCCCCTGCCTGGCCAGCACATACGCCCGCTGCCCACCAACATGTACTGCGCTATGTGCAGGCGGAATCTGCATGATTTGCCCCGTAAACTCGCACAGCACATTCCGTACGGCGGATTCATCCGGCGGAATAAGCGGCTGAGACGTTTGAAAATCCGTTATATTACCTTCGACATCGTCCGTATCGCTCACCCTGCCAAGCGTGATTTCAGCACGATATCGCTTGTTGCTGCGTTGTACGTAATTCGCCAGCCGCGTAGCTTTGTTGACGCAGACAACCAGCACTCCTCTCGCAAACGGATCAAGCGTACCGGTATGGCCGACTTTGGTCTTGCGCGACAACATGCGACGGACGCCTGCGACGATATCAAAACTCGTCGGCCCTTGAGGTTTGTTTATGGAAATAAATCCGAACATGCGTTTCTCAATAACTGCCCGGCAGCGCGGGATATTTTGGCGGCTGGCCGTTACAGACGGCGATAACGTCGGTAACGACCCATGACATGTTGACCTTAGCCTGCGGGACGCAGGCTGCGACGTGCGGCGTAAGAATCACGTTCTCCAGGCCGAAAAGCGGATAATTTTCAGGCATTGGCTCAGGGTCGTGACAGTCAACGACGGCTGCATTGACTTTGCCGCTTCTGAGCGCATCGCCAAGCGCATCATAATCCACACACTGGCCGCGTGCGGCGTTGATGAACTGTACGCCATTCTTCATTTTGGCGATAGCGGCGGCATTGATGATTTTCCTGGTAAGCTCCGTCACCGGCAGATGGATGGTTATGATATCGGATTCACGATATAGCGTATCCTTGTCGACGCTTTGAGCAGGATAGTCAACCGCCAGTTTTTCCGGCGGAAGGATGTCGTTGTACAGCACCCGCATTCCCATCGCATCAGCCACACGCCCGACTCTGGAGCCGATTCGGCCGCAGCCGATGATGCCCAGCGTCAGGTCAGCCATGAATCGGCCAAAAAGCTGACTGCGGGCTGAGTGAAATTTTTCAGGCGAAAGATAACCGCTCAGCGGCCAGAAGCGGCGGTTCATTTCTATCATCATCCGCACGGTATAGTCCACGACGGCTAACGTGTTGGCTTCCGGCGTATGGACCACTTCCACTCCGCGTGCGCGGCAGGCAGGGACGTCTATATTGTCCAGCGCAACGCCTGCACGGCCGACCACTTTCAATCGCGGCGCACCGACAAGCAGTGCCTCATTCACTATCGTATACGTTCGCACGACCAGCCCGTCAGCCTGCGAGATGACATCCGCCACCTTTTCAGGCGTGGATTCAATAACATCGGCGTTCTGACGAAGGTAATCCATCGCCTTTTGCTGAAGGGATTCCGTAACAACCACCAAAGGCCTGCCAGCCATTTTCAAGTCTCCATAATAAAAACGTCCCGATAAAGTCCCGATAAATCAAGTTCGCGAATTCTGAAAACCGACCTTGCAGGCTGTAAAGCCGCTCTCATTCCTGCATAGCCAGCCTCACAAAAAGTTCAACGCCTGTGGGAATTAACGCATCGTTGAAATCATAATGCGGATTGTGCAAATCCTCCGACGGCCCACAACCGAGGACGGCGATACATCCCTGAACTTTTTGCAAATAAAATGAAAAATCCTCCGCCACGCTCACCTGCGGATAATCCCGCAAGACGTTTTCCATGCCCAGGACGGTTTTGGCAGCCTGGGACATTTCATCTGTCGCCTGTGAATCGTTGACAACCACCGGATAGCCGTAAATAACCTCGAACGCCGACTTACACGCCGCAGCCGCGGCAATATCGGCGGCAATTTCGCTGATTCGTCGCTTGATTTCACTCGCCAGGCCGTCGTCAAACGTACGAATCGTGCCCTGTATAATCACGTCGTCCGGAATCACGTTGGATTTCGTTCCGCCGTTTATACTGCAAACCGATAACACAACCGGCCCTGCTGACGCCGGCAGCGATGAGTTTTTTATGGAATCAATCTCAAGAACAGCTTTCGCCGCCGGTATCAATGGATTAATAGCCGTCTGCGGCCTCGCGCCATGACCGCCTTTGCCCTTTATTATCACGCGAAATCCGTCCACGCTAGCCCAGAAAGGCCCGCTTCGCAAACCAATCCTGCCCAACGGCAATGCCGGCCAGTTATGAACGGCGAAAATCCTGTTCACCCTTATGCCGCCGGTTCGCTCATCCAGCACGCCCTGACGTATCATGGGCAGAGCTCCGCCGAAAGATTCCTCCGCCGGCTGAAATATGAACTTAACCGGCCTGGTAAGCTGCCGCCTGTATTTTGAAAGCACATTCGCCGCACCAAGCAGCATGACGGTATGGCCGTCGTGCCCGCAGGCATGCATACAGCCTTCGTTGTGCGAGGCATATGTAAGACCGGTCTTTTCTTCAACCGTCAGGGCATCGATATCCGCCCGCAAGGCTACCCCAGGCAACTCACGCTTCGATATATCCTCCGGCAACAGCCAGCCGACTACGCCAGTCTCCGCCAGGCCAGCCTGAAATTCAATGCCGCACTTACGCAGATAATCCTGTACAAGGCCGGACGCAAAAGTCTCGTGAAATCCGACCTGCGGATTGGCGTGCAGCTCGCGACGAATGCCGACAAGTTCGTCATGAATGTCACTAATATATTTTTTTACTGTCATTTTGATTTTCGCCGCCGTTCACAAAAAAAATCATGCCCGTATTTCGGGCATGATTTCAATGTAACTTATAACCGTATCCGTTTCAATAGCACAGATACCATTCAAACGGCATATATTTCTAGAACCTATCCCAAAAACATGGGCGCCGCCGAAATCGAGCAATTTTGCTGGCTGGCAAGGTTTTTGGGACGGGTTTTAGTTATGCCGGAAATCTATCAGCGGCACGGCTGAAACAACGCTCGTGGCAATGTTGCCCAGATGGCTGGAAACACGTTTGTAGTGACGAGCCATGAGAACATAGGCGACGGCTTCGTCGGCATCAAAATTACCCTGCATGCTGAGAAGCTGCTGAATAATCATGTCGCACTTCCTTGCAATCTCAGCCGTCTTTTTTATGCATGCGTCAGCCACGTCTTCCCTGTTGTTTATGAACGCATCCTTGACGGGGTCAAAGAGATTCACAAGCGTGGTACGGATTTCTTCCAGCGGCTCGATAAATTCACGATGGCGATACGGGTCGCGATAGAATTTGCCGACTTCAAAAATATTTTTGCAGTAATCGCCTATTCGTTCGGCATCCTTCACTACGCTCATCAGTACAAGGCAAGGGATGACATTCGCCTGGCCGACAACGGAAAGACTTAAATGCGTTATAATCTGCTCGCGGATATCGCGTTCTATGGCGTTGATTTCCTTGTCTTTTTTGTAGAGATTGTCCGCAACCGCATTCCAGTCATCCTTGCGGAGCAAAACGTTGCTGGCCTGCTCAAGCATCCATTTGCCGGAGTCAAGCATGGTACCGATTCTCTGCGACATTTCCCGTACAACGTCACGATTACGAAAAGCGTTTATTATTTCTTTAAACATATAGTCTTACCTCAAATTCGTATTATCTCCGTCCTGAACCTTTCACAAATATTTTATATATGTATCGTCATTTGCCGTGCATTTTCATTAGAGTCAGCGCTGCAACCGGAAGCACGAAATACATGCCCACCACAAAGATTATCGCGATGGCCCTGTTTCTTGATGCCTTGAGAGCGATAAATTTTGAAATATTTATCGGAATCATCTGTAACGGCCAGAATACCGCCGTGCCGTAAAGATTGAATAAAAGGTGTGCACAGGCGCAGGCTATGGCAACCGGCGACCCCATGCCGATTGCAGCCATCATAGCCGTCGCCGTAGTGCCGATATTCGCTCCCATCATATACGGAAATATCTGGGCGTGCTGCAAGACTCCGGCTGCGACGAGAGGAACTACCAGGCTCGTAGTGACGGATGAACTCTGTATCGTCGCAGTCGCAATAAGTCCGAAAATGAAGGCTATCGGCTGATTGCGGAAAATAGTCTTGTTGAACGCACCGCTGAGGCGATCCATCATGACGCTTCGCAAAATTTTGACCAGGTATCCAAGTGCCGCAAAAAGCAGTACAATCGCCAAAGCCGCCAGAACGCAGCCGCCTATTTTGGCATCCATATGCAATACGTCTGTCATCAGCCACTTGCCAAAATCGCCGACTACGTTAAAAATATGTTTGAAGATTCCTATCTGTTTCGTAGGGTCGGAGTCGAACATTTTCATCTTTGCAAGGTTTTTGGCGATCCACAGAACCGGCGTGGATATGATATGGAATTTGTACTCGAGCGGGAAAAACAGCAGCACGGAAAGCATATTGAAATTATCATGCAGCAGTGCCGCCGAAAATGAGCGACGGAATTCCTCCCGCCGACCCATATGTGCCAGCGAAACTATAAGCGCCGTAACGCTCGTCCCGATATTCGCACCCATTATTATAGGTATGGCCGCAACAAGCGTTACGTCGCCGGTAGCCACAAGGCCGACCGTCATGGACGTTGTAAAACTGCTGGACTGAACGATACTGGTGACCAGCAGGCCGACGAACAGGCCGGTAAAAGGGTCGCTGACAAGGCCGAATATCCATTTGAGGAATTTTTCGCCGGCTGGGTCGGTGGCGGCAAGATGCAGGCCGGTTCCTATCATGTTGACGGCGGAAATGAAAATGTAAATGCAGAACACTATCATGATGCCGCCCAGCCAGCCCGACAAGGCTTTTCTGTCAATATCCCCCAACGATGCCGATATGTCCAGTTTCTCGGATTTTGTTTCGCTCATTTATGGATTTCCGTATTAATGACGCAATAGCCAAATATTTGAACAGACGTGCTTCTAGAACCTATCCCAAAAACCTTGGCTGCCTGCAATCGGCTCTTTTGCAGTCTGGCGGCGTCAGAAAAACGGCAAAATATCCTTAAATATGTTGCCATTTTTCTTCCTTGCCAGCCAGCAAAATTGCTCGATTTCGGCGACGCCCATGTTTTTGGGATAGGTTCTACTCTGTCGGAAACAGACGCCGGAAGTATACAAACTTAACGCAATCTTCACAAGCCGCAAAACAAATCTTAACCAATTCTTAACATTCGGTGGCCATTTGAAGTTTCGTGCAGTTTTACGCACGTTTTCACCGATTTCCCCGATATGCCGCATAATCGCCATTATAAAATTTCGGGCAATTAAGATGCTGTTCGGGGCTGGCCGCTGCAACATTTTACAGAAATCCGGCAATTCCGTTCGGGTAATCGATTCATTGATGCCCGTTCAAGTTTTTGCCCTGTTATTTAATGTCGATATTGGTAAAATGCTTCCATGATTATAAGACATGCAAGAGTACCCGACGCACAAGACATATGCCGGCTGGTAAATTATTACGCCGAGCAGGGCCTTATGCTTCATCGTTCGCTTGAAAGTGTTTATGAATGTCTGAGGGAATTTTTCGTCGGCGAAGAAGCAGGCAAAATCATCGGCTGCGTAGCCGTCGACATTTACTGGGCTAACAGTGCCGAAATACGCTCTTTAGCCATCGCGCCCGACTATCGCGGCAAAGGCGCAGGCAAGGCATTAGTCATGCAATGCCTTGCAGATGCCCGCGAAATAGGTTTATCCCAGATTTTCGCCATGACTTACAACAAGAAATTCTTTGCAGCCATAGGTTTTGAAGAGGTGGACATCAAAACGCTGCCGGAAAAAGTCTGGCGTGAATGTCTCGAATGGTACAGCAAGGGTCATCGTCACGAATCAGCCATGCTTTATAATTTCACGGAGGCTGACAATGCCAGATGACCGCGGCAGAAACGTACTCATAAGCGTTCGCGGCGTACACAAAAGTTTCGGCCCGACGCCGGTGTTGCGCGGAGCCGACATCGACATTTACGAAGGCCAGACGACCGTCGTCCTCGGCCCAAGCGGCTGCGGCAAGAGCGTGCTGCTCAAACACATGATAGGCCTGCTCAGCTGCGACGAAGGCTGCATAAAATACGATGGAAACGACGTCACGCACCTGCGGGAAAATCACTGGGCCGCAATCCGCCGCGAAATGGGATTCCTCTTCCAGTCAGCCGCCCTGTTCGACTCAAAAACCGTCGAGCAGAATATAATATTTCCGATGATATATCACAGCGTCGGCGATGACGCCTCCCGCATACAGCGGTGCAGGGATGTCCTGGCGATGGTGGGATTGGTCGGTATGGAAAACCGTTATCCGGCGGAGCTTTCCGGCGGCCAGCAGAAACGGGTCGCCCTCGCGAGGGCAATGATACTCAACCCCAGGATTATTTTTTACGACGAACCTACGACCGGCCTGGACCCGATACGCTCCGACATAATAAACGAACTGATACTGAAGCTCAAACATTCCATGGGCAACACCGCCGTGGTCGTGACGCACGATATGACGTCGGCACGGAAGGTCGCAGACCGTATCGTCATGCTTCATGAAGGGCGTTTCATACTCGACACCACGCCGCAGCAGATAGACCACGTACAGGATGAAAACGTAAGGCGTTTCCTCGAAGGCCGCGCCGGCCAGAAGGAACTCTGCGCACTGGGCGCAGTAAATTGACAAATGGAAAGTCGGATTTTACGATACCGGAAGCTGTTTCAAAGCATGCCTTCGTCGCAAGGCCGAGTTTTTTATGACAGCCCGGCTACAGCGGAAATGAGTTTTTAAAAAAAGACACAGCTTCTACATACAGGATAGCCTGACATGAACGAAAAAAACAGGAACATCGCAATAGGTTTTACGGTAATAGTGGCGCTGGGCATATTGGTGGTGATGATATTGATTTTCGCCGGCATACCCGAAGCGCTGACCGGCGGAACGAAAATCATCATACACGCGCCGCATACCGGCAATCTTCACAAAGGCGACAAGATATACCTGCGCGGCATGCGAATCGGCGAGATTACCGACGTGGAATTCACGCAGGATAACCCGACGATGGGCGTGACGATAACGGGCATAATAGACAACGGCATCTGTCTGCCGAAAAACACCCTCGTTTCCGTCGAAACGCAAGGCCTTACCAGCATGGCCAACCTCGCGGTATGGCCCGGCAATGACGACGGCAGAGGTTTTTATAAAAAAGGTGAAGTCGTCGTAATAGACGGCATCGGCCAGAGCGGCTCATCGCTAATACCCAAGGAAGTCTCCGATGCCATGACAGACTTCGCAAAACTCGCAAGGAGTCTTAATGAGCTCGTGAGCGGCGCTGCGACCTCACAGCCGGCCGCCATCTCCACCACCCAAAATGCCGCCACTACGACAGCGCCAGCCATCGCATCAACCCAGCCGTCAGCCGACAGACCCGGCCTCGCCGGAACTGTGGCCAGACTCAACAGAACCCTCGACTCAATTTATTCCGTCAGCGGCAACGCACAAACGCAGGAAAACATCAGGCAGGCCATCGCCAATCTGAAAGTCGCAACCGACCAGATGAAAACCCTGCTCGCCACAGCCGACAATCTTTCGAGAGAACTCATCACGGACGCCGAACAGACCGGCAAGCTGCTCAAAAGTTTCCAGAAAGCCGTCGACTCTCTCAACGAAGGCAACGGCACAGCCGGCAAACTGCTCAACGACCCGCAAGTTTACAACAACCTGGTGGAAGTGACGGTTGAACTGCAGGGCCTTATAAAAGATTTACGCCGACTCTCAGACCAATGGGAACGAAACGGCGTAGGCGTCAAGTTGAAATGAAAACGGATTTTCGCACGCTGCATTAACACCCAGTACCAGAGTTACCGCCGTAAACGGAAATGCCAATACCAATGCGTAAAATCACCAGCCTTAGAGCATTTTAAACTTGCTCTAGCAACGGCGGCTGATGCGGATTGATGAATATATCAGGCTGCGGTGGAAAAGCTCATATATCGTCTGTTCTGAAAAAATTTCCAACACAACCAAACAGGCGGCTGCGGCTGTTGATAACCTGTTGCGCCAATTTCCAATTCGAGAGAAAAGAGCAAAAACATAATCGTTTTCACGATTTTTTCGCATGTGGATAACATGTGGATAAAAAGTCGCAACAAATGGCATTTTTGCTTTTGACTCCAGCGGGCATTGTGGATAAACTTTCCTGAGTCGCGGATGACATACGCTAACGAGAGGGAACTTGAGTTGCAAGTCAGGGATTGACGGCAGGCGATATTCATCATGGAATTCCGAAGTGGTCGGGCTGTCTGTGTTTCGCCCGTACAGTTCGGTATTTTTTTGTGGTGTACCCGACAAAAATATCAGCCGCTGGAGGCTGGAGGCATGAGATTTTTTTGCCGCAGACGGCAAAACCGTCTCTTTGAAATGAGTTAATAATTTTCGTTCCGGCAGAGGCGGAGTTGCTCGCGATTTGTGTCTCCGCTTTCAATGCCGGCCGACGGCGAGAGAATGGGAAAGGGCTATAATAACATGGCAGTGGTCGAACGGAGTTGTTGGCAGAAAATCATCCAGGATGTAGTGGCGAACGGCGGCAATATAATCAGGCCATGGTTTACGGAGCTTGACCCGGTCTGCCTCGAACACGGCCTGCTGGAAATAAAAGCCCCCGGCCTCAACGAAAAAAATTATTGCGAACACTTTGCCGTTAGATTATTCACCGAAGCCGCCCAAAAAGCCACCGGCCACCTTGTGGGCGTCTGTTTTCTGGCCGGCAATGAAATTTCCGATGAAGATAACGATACTTCCACCCCCCTGCCGCCACAGAACCCATCTGCCGCCGAAACTGCAACCGCCGAACGGCCAGCCGCGGTAAAACTGTGCAAAGAGTATGTTTTTGAGAATTTCGTAACCGGGCCCTGCAACCGGCTGGCCCACGCTGCCAGCCTTGCAGTATGCGAAGGCCTCGGCAAAACGTACAACCCGCTCTTCCTGCACGGCGCAAGCGGGCTGGGAAAGACGCATCTGCTGCAGGCAATCTGCCACCGCGTACTCGGCGAACTGCCGGATGCGAAAATAGAATTTTTAACCTGCGAGATGTTCGTCAACCATTTCATCGACGCCGTCGAAAAGGGAAAATTGCACGAATTCCGCTATCGTTATCGTCACGTGGATCTGCTGGTAATCGACGACATTCAATTTCTCGCCGACCATGAACAAAGTCAGGAAGAATTTTTCCATACTTTCAACACCCTATATCAGGACCAGAAGCAGATTATTCTCTCAAGCGACCGCGGCCCACAGGAAATCGACCTGGAAGAACGGCTCGTCAGCCGTTTCAACTGGGGCATGGTTACGCGAATAGACCGGCCCTGCTACGAAACGCGAGTCGCCATCATTCACAAAAAAGCCCGCCAGCGCGGCATCGCGCTGGATGAAGACGTCGTGTGTTTCCTTGCAAGTTCAATCGACACCAACACGCGGGAGCTCGAAGGAGCGCTGGCTAAGGTGACCATGCTCTCGCAGGTTATGAATCAGCCGATAGATATCACCATCGCCGCCGACGCGCTGGGCAAGGAAGCGACGCCTAAAAAACACGACATCACAATAGACGACATACTCAAAGCGGTAACTCGCCGTTTCAATGTTCGCCTTACTGACTTGCAGTCGCATCGCAGAACGCGCAGCGTCGCTCTGCCGCGGCAGGTATGCATGTACCTGGCCAGACGAATGACCCGTCACAGCCTTGAAGAAATCGGCGGCTATTTCGGAGGCCGCGACCATACGACTGTAATGCATGCGAACAAATCCATCGAAAATCTGCGAGGCCAGGACCCGCAGTTTCAGGCTACACTGGAGAAAATAACCGACGAAATAACCGCAGGCTTATGAAATTCGCAAATTTGGCAAAAACTGTTTTATATAAAAAACTTAAAAAAATTTGAAAATAACGGACGTGTGCCTTCTTAAATGGGCTACGCTGGGAGTTTCGGAACGGCAGCCTTGTTCGGCAATAACCGAACAGGGCTGTTTTTTTATTTTTTGTATCGAACGGTTCTCAAAAAGAAATTTCTTTCGCGAACCACTCTAATTTCGATTGACACCATATGAAACGATTAATATGATGATATGAAATGTTTCATTATGGATATTAACAGGAAAAAACTCGAAGAATTCCTCAGGGCCAATCGGCCAGCGATGCTTAGGGACATCGCGGAAATCGCCGGCTGCTCGCTAGCCGCCGTTTCCACCACCCTAAATAATTCCAGCAGCACCACAGGCGTATCTGCCGCCAAGCGACAGCTGATACTGAAAGCAGCTGAACTCGTCAGTTACCGGCCCAACTTCGCCGCAAAATCGCTGGTCAGCCGCCAGAGTAAAACTATCGGCGTATGCCTGAGAAGAACCGCCAGGTATGCCAACCTCGGCCCGTTTTATGAAGCCCCCATGCTCCAGGGCATTGAACAAGCCGCACGTCGCAGCGATTACGATATTCTGCTCGTCGACAACCGCGACTGCGTAAAAAAATTTGCGGAAAACCGCATGGATGCCCTGATATTATTGCCTGGGCTATACGCAAGAAAAGAACTGAACGACATCATCGCAGCCTCGCCGAATATAATAGCGATAGACTATGCCCCGAATGACAGAATTGATGCTGTGATTTTCGACAATTTCGCCGCAGTACGGCTGGCAGTAGAGCATCTTGCAGGCCTGGGCCACAGGCGAATAGGTTTCATCGGCAATCTTCACGAAAATCCGATGGCTGACGTGACAACCCGCTGCGACGCTTTTCTGGAAATCGCCCAAAAAATGTCGCTGCCGACAGACGGCATGGTTTTCAATCTTTCGTTATGGCGAAAAAGCATACATACCAATCAGGATTATTGTTCAATCGAAGGCATGACGGCGGCGAAGTATTTCATGTCGCGTCCGTCAGACGTCCGGCCGACCGCCGTGATATGCTATAACGACGTGGTAGCCTCCGGTGCGATAAATGCATTCACGCAGGCTGGCCTGAATCTGCCCGGCGACATGAGTATAGTAGGAATAGATAATTCACAGATATGCAGTTTTCTGAAGCCGGCACTTACGTCCATACGTCATCCGTTGGAGGAGATGGGCGAACTCGCAGTACAGCGGCTGATTGAAAAACTCGCTCCAACCAATATGGAATATTCAAAATCCCTGACAGTATTGCAGCCGGAATTGGTAGTGCGTAATTCTACCGCCGGCCCAAAATAGTTTTTTACATGAAAAAGGAAAGCCGTCAGATGACACAGCCGTCAAAAAATATCCCGAATATCCCCTGGGAGGAAAAACCCTCCGACTGCATCGACGCCATATGGCGTTACAGAGCAAATCCGGTCATACCCCGCGATCTTATACCCTCGTCGAACAGCATTTTCAATTCTGCCGTAGTGCCTTTCGAAGGCGCATTCGCCGGCGTATTCCGTTGCGACAACAAGGCACGCCAGATGCGTCTGCATGCGGGATTCAGCAAAGACGCCTTAAACTGGCAAATCAATCCCGAGCCGATAATTTTCAACACCCAGGGCAAAGAGCTTCCGCCCTTCCAGTGCGGTTACGACCCTCGAGTCTGCTGGATAGAAGACCGCTACTGGGTCACGTGGTGCAACGGATTCGCCGCTCAGCCGACTATCGGAGTTGCCTGGACGCATGATTTTAAAACCTTCTATCAAGAGGAAAACGCCTTTCTGCCGCACAATCGCAACGGCGTTATGTTTCCGCGAAAAATCAACGGCCGCTTCGCCATGCTCAGCCGCCCAAGCGACAACGGCCACACGCCGTTCGGCGACATTTTTTACAGCGAAAGTCCTGACATGACATTCTGGGGCCATCATCGTTTCGTCATGGCTGCCGGCGATTCGCCATGGCAGAGTCTGAAAATCGGCGCCGGCCCCATACCGATAGAAACATCCGAAGGCTGGCTGCTGATTTATCACGGCGTACTCAGAAGCTGCAACGGCTACGTTTACAGTTTCGGCGCATGTCTGCTGGACCTGGAAAAACCGTGGCAGGTAATCGCCAGAAACAAAAATTATCTGCTCAGCCCACAGAAACTTTATGAATGCGTCGGCGACGTACCGAACGTAGCATTTCCGTGCGCTGCGTTGCATGACGCCGCAACCGGCAGAATAGCCATATATTACGGC
Source organism: uncultured Planctomycetaceae bacterium (assembly GCA_964536835.1). Taxonomy (GTDB): domain Bacteria; phylum Planctomycetota; class Phycisphaerae; order SM23-33; family SM23-33; genus DAONFI01. Next base: position 23,971 of record CAZIAZ010000019.1, read on the forward strand.
GGAGCCGACACCGTCACCTGCATGGCGTTTTCAACGCTGGACACCCTGATGGCGTTCGTCAAAGACCCGAACAATCAGTGCGTCAACGCCGCAATGTGAGGCGGCGATATTCCGGAAGTTTGTCTGAACAGGAAAGATTTATGTTGACGAATCCGGATTTACGGTTATTATTTTTCTAAGGATAGTCACTTTATGAGCAATTACGGCAAAAACAGGTTTGGCGTTTTCACGTCCGCAACATGCGGGCCGCGCAACTTTTATGCCGTCAATTTCGCCGTCGTAGCCGCAGCTGCCGCAGCAGTAGCCGCCGTCGCCTCTTTCATGGCAACGACCCCGCCGGTGATTTCCTGAAATAACACATCTCGGAAAAAGTCAAGGCCTTGTGGGTTTGTTGCCCGCAAGGCCTTTTTTTATTGCCACATTTCACGGAGAAAAAAATGCAACTGCTGACATCGACACAAACGGATGAAGATATCGAACGAAAATTCTCGCGGCGTATATCAATGCTGCGCCGTTCGTGCGTACGTGACATCATGAGCCAGACCGGCTGCGGCAGCAAACTCATCAACTTCGCCGCCGGCCAGCCAGACCCATCGTTGTTTCCAAACAAAACGATATCGCGGATATCAGCCGATATCCTGGCAGACGCACACGAGCAGCCGCTGCAATATTCGTCGACGGAAGGTTATGCGCCGTTGAGGGAATTCATCACTGAAAATTTTTTGGGCGATATGGGCATAAAGGCATCGGCAGAACAGATAATCCTGACCAACGGTTCGCAACAGGGTCTTGACCTGCTGGGCAAGGTTTTCTGCGACCCTGGCGACACGCTTATAATGGACGCTCCGACGTACATGTCGGCAATTCAGGCATTTGAACTGTATCAGCCGCGATTTCGTACGCTGCCGATATGGGAGGACGGCCCGGAAATCGCCGAACTTCGACATATTCTTCGCCGCGGGCCAGCAAAATTCTATTACACGATAAGCAATTTTCACAATCCAACGGGTGTGACCGCCTCGCTTGGAAACAGAAGGCAGACGGCGAAATTGCTGAACGAAACCGGCACGCTTTTGATAGAGGACGATCCATACGGCAGATTATGCTTCGACGAAGAATGCAGAATGCCCACGATTACATCTCTGAGCAACGGCAAAAATTGCGTCATGATGGGTACGTTTTCAAAAATTCTCGCACCCGCATTCCGCGTCGGCTGGATATTTGCGGCAAAAGAAATCATTTCGCGTCTGGGCGTCGCCAAGCAGGCCGGCGACCTGTGCTCAAACCAGTTCGCCCAGCGGATAGTATGGCGATTTCTCAAAGAACACGACATCGAGTCGCATATCGTCAGCCTCTGCGAACGATATCGCCAACGACGCGACTGGATGATTGAATGCATGGCAAAATTCCTGCCTTGCGAAGTTCATTACAAAAAACCTGGCGGCGGAATGTTCATCTGGGCGGAACTGCCGCCGCATCTGTCCGCGACGGAACTACTGCAACGTACGCTCAAACACGGAATCGCGTTCGCACCAGGCGCGTCGTTTTTTGCGGAAACGCCGATTGAATCGTCGTTGCGTATCAATTTCACATACGAAGACCGGCAGAACACAAAAAAAGGCATCCGTATAATCGGCGAGGAAATAAGAAAAATGCTGAAATGAAAAACAGCCAGCTTCAACGTTAAAATCGTATATGACGATTATTCAGCGGAATCGTTTTGGATGTCGGCGGCTTTGCGCCGAAAGAAGGAATCGCGCAGACGCTTGTCGTCATCGATTTTCATAAGGCGACGGATGAGTTTTTCCTCGCCGCTGCGATTGCCCTCTATGTAATGGCCGATGAACTGGATGGCATAACCGCCGATGAACATCATCAACGCCGGCACATAAAGCGACTGGCCGTCAAAGGACGACAATATCAAAAATGTCGGCGCAACGATAAAACACGCCGGCACGCCAATCATGTGCAGCCAGAAACTCGTGGGATTCTTATGATTATCCAACCATTTTTGTATAGGTTTTAGCATTTTACCTTTTAAATCCAAAAATCGAACATTACTCATTCAAAGTTAACAAAAATCAAAAACAAGTTACAAGCAAGTTTCAGTTTCCAAGAATCAGGAGAATTACGGCTACTGTTCTTGAAATTTATTTTAAAAAATTGTTGCTTGTAAATTGAATGTCTTGCTACTTGAAACTTTTTCTTTTGCTACGCCAGCATGGACTTTATGCCCCACACCAACTCTATGATGGTGTTAAGTGTCATGCCGAGCAACAGGTCGATAGCCAGCAAAGCCATACAGCTTACGACGAAACTCTCCGTACATGCTCTGCCCACGCCAGCCGCGCCCGGTTTGCAGTTAAAACCCTTGTAACAGCATATCAGCGACATTGCCGCGCCGAAGAACAGGCACTTTATAGGGCCGTAAAAGATGTCGTACACGCCGACCATCCTCGACGCCAGCTCCCAGAACGCTCCGCCGTCCACGCCATATAAACCGATGCTTATGAAATATCCGCCGAGTATGCCCATAAAGCTGGCATAAAACGCCAATACCGGAATCAGCAGAAGACACGCCAGAAATCTCGGCGTAACCAGCACCGCCAACGGGTCCATACCCATAGCTCTCAGGGCATCAATCTGCTGCGTTACCCGCATAGTGCCCAATTCCGCGGTCAGTCCGCCGCCGACCCGGCCAGCCAGCATTACGCCGGCGAGCACCGGCCCAAGTTCACGCAAAACCGACAGATTCACGACCGAACCCATCTGTTCGACCATGCCGGCGGCTTTGAACTGCGGGACGGTCTGAACCGCCAGCACCGCTCCAACGAACAGGCCGGTAACCATCACCACCACCACGCTGCGCGTGCCGACGAAATAAAACTGTTCCAGCAATTCAGCCCTGTAGCGTTTCTCGAACAGCACGGCGAAACTCCACCGCATCGTGTGCCCGCAGAATGTGCAGAAATCGCCGAACTCCGCCAGGAGCATGCTGACGATTGCGCCAAGTTTTGCGACTGTTGCAATCATTTATTCTCCAGTATCAAGGACAGCCATGAATGCTTCCTGAGGTATTTCAACGTTGCCTATCATTTTCATGCGTTTTTTGCCGGCTTTCTGTTTTTCGAGGAGTTTTCGCTTGCGGCTGACATCGCCGCCGTAGCATTTGGCGGTAACGTTTTTCCGCAGCGCCTTTATCGTTTCCCTCGCAATAATTCTGGTGCCGATTGCCGCCTGCAGCGGAATTTCAAACAGATGACGCGATATCTCGCTTCGCAACTGCTGTATGATGTTCCTGCCGCGGCGGTCAGCCTTCGAACGGTGAACTATGATACTCAACGGATCCACCCGCTGATTGTTCACAAGTATGTCCAGTTTTACGAGGTCGTCTGGATAATATCCTATAATCTCGAAATCCATCGTTCCATAACCGCGGGTGGCACTCTTGAGCTTGTCGTAAAAATCATAAATAATCTCAGCCAGCGGAAATTCATAAATCAAAATCACGCGATCGCTGGAAAGATATTCGGTTTTTTTGTAAGTGCCGCGGCGTTCTTCGGCAAGCTGCATGACATTGCCGATTGAATCTTCAGGCACAATAAGTTCCGCGTGAATGTACGGCTCGCGAATTTCCTGGATATAGTTTACGTCCGGCATATCGCCGGCGGAATCGACTTCTATAACCTCGCCCTTTGTGGTAAGGACTTCATACGGCACAGTCGGCGCGGTCTGAACGACTTCAATGTCGAATTCGCGTTCAAGCCGCTCCTGCACGATTTCCATGTGCAGCATTCCCAGGAATCCGCATCGGAAGCCGAACCCAAGCGCATCGCCGCTGATAGCCTGAAACGTAAGCGCCGAATCATTAAGCTGTAATTTTTCCAGCGCATCGCGCATGACTGGAAACTGCGTGTTCGGGCCGGGATAAAAATCGCAGTAGACCATCTGCTTGGGCGGCTGATAGCCGGGGAGGGGCTTTTCTGCCGGGTCTGCAGCCTGCGTAATGGTATCGCCGACATGTATCGCCTGCACACTGCGGATATTGCCCACGAGGTAACCGACTTCGCCGGCAGACATCTGTTTCACGAGTTTGGGCTTGGGCGTAAGTTTGCCCAGTTCGGTTACGATGTATTCTTCCTTCGTGCCCATCATCTTTATCGTATCGCCCACGCTCAATGTGCCGTCGAACACCCGCACGAAAACAACTACGCCGCGATATTCGTCATACTGGCTGTCGAAAATCAACGCGCGGGTTTTGGAACTGGGGTCACCCTGCGGGGCAGGCAGCCGTTCAACTATGCCGCGAAGCATGTCATCCGTGCCGGCACCCGTCTTGGCGGATGTGAATATGCACTCCTCGGCTGGAAACGCGATAAGGTTTTCGACTTCCATCGCCACGTCTTCTGGCCTGGCAGCCGGCAGATCTATCTTGTTGATAACCGGCAGAAGCGCAAGATTGCACCGCTCGGCAAGATGGGCGTTGGCAACGGTCTGAGCCTCCACTCCCTGAGCCGCATCCACCACGAGCAAACCGCCCTCGCAGGCTGCCAGAGAACGACTGACTTCGTAATGGAAATCGACGTGGCCAGGCGTATCAATCATGTTGAGCATGTATTTCCTGCCGTTCAGCTCATACTCCATCGTGACGGCTGACGCCTTTATGGTAATGCCGCGTTCACGCTCTATGTCCATGGAATCGAGCATCTGCTCGTGAAATTCCCGGCTGGTAATGTTTCCGCACCGCAACATCATACGGTCGGCAAGCGAACTTTTGCCGTGGTCGATGTGGGCGATAATACTGAAGTTGCGTATGTACTGCTTATCCATATTTTTTTAATATATCCTTCGTAATTCTACGGTTCTTAGAATGTCTGCCGAAAGAATATTTTTTTAAAGAACAGCTATAAACCGCAGATAAAATAACCATGTGAAAGCAAACTGACAAAATCGCCGAATACACTCTCTCCACATCATTAGCCGAAAACCGGATTGAACAGACCCGCCCGACTGACATGGTGCGGCTGCATATTTTCTCGACAGATATAACCGCCGTGCGACAGATATATCCGTCAATCCTGCGGCTCGATAGCCTCCAGAACGTGCGTGTCGATATACTGCCTGGTAAAGCGGTCAGCCTTTTCCGAACGATATTTCCTTATCTCCGGCAGTGCCGACTTAGCCGCCGGCCCCAGTGCTTCAATCGCACGCAACGCACCCATCGGGGCGAATTCCAGATTGTTAACCGCAACCGTCAACAGCCGCTGTTGTATGCTCGGCGGCGTCTGGTCGTGCACGAGATAACTCAGCGTCGTGAGAATGCTGTCGGTGCGCATGGGGCCCGGCTTGGGCCGTCGTGATTCCAGCGCCTCCAGCAGCATGCCGGCGGAAAGTTGTGCCTCTTCTGAATGGGCAATGAGCGACTCCGACGCCATTTTCTGCGCCGGCACTGATCTGCTTTCCAGAAGGATGTTGACCATTATAGGGATGATTTTTTTCGGCTCATAGCTCAGGGCGTAACTGAAAACGCTGGCGGCGGCGGCTTTCATTTCGTCGCGGGGGTCGCCAAGCTGCTTGAGCACTTCCTGGCCGACTTGCGGGTCGCTGCGCATCTTGTTGGCAAGAAAAGTTGCCGCCGTCACACGGACGAGCGGATCCCAGTGGCTGAGGTCTTTTATGGCTTCGCCGACGGTTTCGATTTTCGGATTCGGCTGCATCGTCAGCCAGCCGTTGATGGACGGCCCAAGCACCTCGTCAACGCGAGGATACGAACTGAACGCGCGCATCGCCGAGACGAGCTGCTGCATTTCCGGCACGGCGTCCTGCTTCCACGCATAGCGGCTGAGTGCGGACTGGATGGCGTGGCTTAACAGCCGCTGTTCGCCATAACCCACCTCCCCGACGCGAGACAGCCGTTCAAGCCGCTGGGCCAGAATCGCCACGAGCTGACGGCGGAATTTGTCGTTCAGGTGCATTTCGTATTCCGGCTGAAGCAGCGAATAGTACGTACGAATCAGGATACGTTCCGGCCAGCTGCGGTCGGGGTTTTCCAGAATTTTCTGCAAGTCTTCAATCGGCAAACCATTGGGGCCGAAAAGCTCCAGCGCGGCTGCGTTTATGGACGGGTCGGCAGTACGGCTCATGAGCGCAGTGGCGACGGCTACTTTTCTGTCGGGCGTCAATGAATCTATCAGCGAAATCAACTGATTCCTGCTTTTCATGAACTCCGTGGAATTGACGTCTGAACGACGCATCGACAGCCACAGCCGCGATGCTTCGGAAACGGAATCCGTTTCCGCCGGCAGCATCGAAACACCCATGCAAATAACCATAAAAATAATATATGGCTTTTTATTGCGCATATGAATAACTCCTTCAATAATATTAACCAAACGGCTCTGACCCGACAGGATACCTTTAAATGCTATAAATATCAAATGTCATTTACTGAAAACCGCTCATGTTTTCCGACGGCTGCCTGCCCGACAAAAATCCGGAAAATATCGGAATTTGTCAAATCCCTGTTGACAATTACTGTCGAATGTGTAAAAATCATATGCTGAGAGGAATATATGAAAACTTTTATTGAAGGCATCAATACGTGTCGGAGGTTTTCGTTGCTGGACGGAGTATGGATTCGTCGAAAGATTGTATTCCCGAATTTTTAGAACTTTTTGAAACTGTTTCAAGACCTGTTTTATATCGGGAATCATTTTATCATTTTATTTTGCTATTTTCCCGTAGTGTAATGCAAACCCATGTAAGCGTTAATTTCGCGTGTCAGGGTTTGACGAGGTATGTATGTTGCATAAGCCGTATGTCAGCGGACAAGCAAAGGAGAAGTTATGGCTACCGGAACTGTGAAATGGTTCAACAATTCCAAGGGATGGGGTTTTATCACGACCGAAGAAGGATCTGAGGCCTTCGTACATTACAGCGATATTGAAACCGACGGTTTCAAGGCGTTGTACGTCGGCGACAAGGTCGAATTCGAAATGACAGAAGGCCCCAAAGGTGCGAAAGCTGTTTCCGTCAAAAAAGTCTGACGGTATATGCAATTTTTGCAACAACTCGAACACATAACAACGCAAGCAGGAAGGACAACAGCCTTCCATTAGGGCATTGAAAGATTGAGAGTTCATATTTTTGCGCCAGTGGGTTTGTTCGTGGCAAGGAAGGAAAATGAGGCATACTTGGCAGTATTCTGAAGTTTTTCTGACGCAGCCACGGACAAAGCAAACCAGCAAAAAAGGAACTCTCAAGATTGAACTGCTCTAAGCCGGCCTGTAGCAAAATAACCGGCAGAAAGACTGGTGATGCCCAATACCCGCTGGAGTTGTTCTCAAAATGAAAATAATTTTGAGAATGGTTTCCGGGTAAGAAGTGTCATACTGAGCGCAGCGAGGCGCGTGGTTTGACGTGTTTTATTTCTGCACATCGACTTTACCGATTTTAAAATAGCCCAACAGATTGACAAGTGCAAAGAACTGCGCAGGGCCGTCGCTATCGTCGCCATCAGAAAGAATTATATGGCCTGCCTGACTGGTCGGCACTGCCGCGTCCAGCGGCACCCATTCATCTCCTACATATGCCAGAACCCACGCATGGCCCATAAACACATCCTTATAATTCAGCCATCCATGAACGTAAACAATCCCAAACACCACCCTGGCTGGAATTCCAGCCGCCCTGCACAAGGCAGCCGTCAGAACGGCATGTTCCGTACAATCGCCCGTTCTGCTGCGGGCCACTTCCATAGCAGAGGCAAAACCGACGGACAGGTCTTTGTGCGTTATATAACCTCTAACAAAATTTCTGATTCTCACGGCAGCAGTCGCTGCATTTTTTGCATCCCCCACGGCCTGGTCAGCCAGTTTTCTGATTTCAGGCGAGTCGGACTGAACATACTCGGACGGTTTTAGAGCCTTTATAGCCGCCCGATTCTGACCCTTGTACGGAATTTCAGCCGATGCTGACATTTCAACGGCAGTAACGGTGACTTCATACAACTTGCCTTTTTTCTTGACAGTCTGATTGGCTATCTGCGGGAATTTCAGTGTCATGTTCTGTAGCGGCTGAATTAAATAGATGGCTTTTACGGCATTGTCGGGAATATCGACCGGCGATGGAATGGACAGTTTTTTGAGGAAGTCGACCTCGCGGTTGCATGGACTCAGCGCAAAACTGCGGTCACAGGCGACCATGGTCATATCCATTCCCATCATGCCCGTAACTGTCTTCATCGCATTGCACTCATCATCGACATAGAGAGTAGTGCCTATGACAGAACTGCCGAAAATCATCATCTGCGTTATTTTGTGCAGCTTTGTTGTCCGGTCGGTCAGACGGACGTTCTGCAATTCTCCGACCGTAATGCTGGCTTTCCTGGCTGTGCATGAATCAGCATCGAATTCAAGAACGTCGTATTTAGTTCCAGGCGCAAGGCCCTTTTTCATCGCAATCAGTCTCGCGCCCTCGCTCATCACAGAACCGGCAGGCCATGTAACGATTTTCATTTTTTTACTATCGCCGCCGGATTTAACGGTCATCTTCAATTTGCCGTCCGGCTGAATCTCGCCGCAAATTTCGCTGCGAGTTCCGGAATATTCTTTCACGGTACGAAAAGACAGCGGCTTGCCGTCAGCCGTTTCAACTTCGCGTATCGAAACTTTCGCAGTAATTCTGAATTTGTCACGTTGAGCGGATATCTTGAGCAGTGAGGCTGTTATTACCCTGCCGCCCTCGACGGTTCTTGTCGTACGGATGTATCCTATTTTAGCCGGCCCGACAAAAACCGCATAATACTGCTTTTCAATATCCAACGGCTGACCATAAAGGCTGACGGCTGACAGTAAAAGGAAAACGCAGCATGGAAGTCCCATCTTCATTATTAATCCTCAAACAGTTGTCCGACAGCTACATCTATGCATTCATGTTGTTTTCCGCACATGCAAGGGTGTTTCGCAAAAGTATGGCAACGGTCACAGGGCCTACTCCGCCAGGGACGGGCGTTATTTTCGACACTTTCCGCAATGCGCTTTCAAAATCAACGTCGCCGACGGTATGCATGTCCAATTTGCCGTCAGCCGTCTTGCGCGGCTGGCCACTCATATCGAAACCCGCCGGCACACGGTTGGTAGCCACGTCTATGACAATCGCGCCGTCCTTGAGCATATCGCCGCAGACGAGCGGGTTTAAATCCGGCGCCGGCGCAACACAGCCGCCGTTTTTATAATTCCGCCAGCGAATCTGGGAAACGCCTGCCGCCGTTATGACGATATCGGCATTGAGTGTGTGAGCAGAAAGGTCACGCGTACGGGAGCTGCAAATCGTAAGCGTCGGCATTTTCCCATGCCGCTGCAACATCAGCATAGCAAGCGGCTTGCCGACGATTTCACTCGCCCCGATTAGCACCACTTCCTTGCCGGCTAACGGCTCGCAGAACCGATGAAGTATTTCCATTACCGCCATCGGCGTACACGGGGCAATGAGATTGCAGCCGAAGAAAATACGGCCCATCGTGTCATATGCAACGCCCTCAACATCCTTGCGTGAACTTATCGCAGCCTGCGCCACCGACGCGTCGAAATGCGGCGGCAGCGGCATCTGGAGAATAATGCCGTCCACCGCAGAATCGTCGTTCAGCGACCCGATTTCAAGCAGTAGTTTCGCGTCGTCAACGTCAGCCGGCACGATTCGCAGGTCGTAATCCATTTCGCATTCGGCTGCGTTTTTAGCCTGCATATTCGTATAAACCTGGCTGGCGGAACACTCGCCGACCTGTATAGCCGCCAGCTTGGGCGGCCGACCGTGAGCAGCCCTGAATTCAACAGCCGCCGCACGAACCGCATCCTTTATTTCACGGGCTATCGCCCTGCCGTCGATAATCTTTTCATCAGCCATCAAATTTCTTACCTTTCATCCAGAATACGCCGCAGCGTCGCAGCTTTGTCATCCGATATCAATCCGCCTCGCTGTGCCAGGCTGACGGTAGCCATGCCGAGCGAGCGGTAAACGTCAGCCGTTTCTGGCAGGCTATTCAAGGCGTTCAGATGTTTTTTTACGGTTTCGACATCGCCGCGGGCAATCGGGCCGGTCAATGCGCCGGCTGAGCCTTTTTTTGATAAAATATTCTCAAGCGTCGCCCGCATTATCGGGCCAGCCGCCGTCAACGCCTCGTCATATCCAAGCCCTGTCTTCTCAAAAAGTCTCATAGCCACATCAATCAGCGCCGTCATATGATTGCAGCACAACGCCGCGGCTGCGTGATAAAGCGTTTTTTGGCCGGCATCGATGTCGTGCGGCACAGCTCCGGTCTTAACCGCCAGTTCATGCAAAAATTCACGCAATTCCGGATATCCGGTCTCGATGAAACAATGCGTGCCGGCCCATCTCGCCAGGCCAGCCTGAACATCTGGAAAAGTCTGCAACGGATGAAAACTGCCGGTCATGCATCCGCATTTTTCGGCAGCATCGAGAACCCCGCTATCCAGAGCCCCGCTGCAATGTATGACATATTGGCCGTTTTTTCCCAAAAAGCCCCCCTGTCGGACGAGGGTCTGACAGAGATTTTCCACGGCATCATCGCCGCAGCACAGGAAAACCGCATCGGCGGCATCAGCCGCTTCCGTCGGCGAAAGCAATGCCGCACCAACCGCATCAGCCAGCTCTCTGGCAGCGTCGGTCACATGACGAACCCCCAAAGCCTTCACATCATATCCTGCCGCCGCAACAGCGCATGCGAGAGTTCCGCCGAGACGGCCAGGGCCTATTACAGATATTGTAGTCGATTTTCGGGACATGTCACAGAAGATATAGTTTTCGTCACCCCGTGGCAATAGATTCTTGACGAAAGCGGCCGGTTTGTTTACTATTGATGCCGCTGTAAATTTGTTTTTTACCTGATATTTAAGGATGACAACCATGGCTGGACTTTTTTTTAAACGAATTGCAAGCGTCATTTTTGTAATTGTGTCATTTTACGTACCCGTCGTCGCAGCCCCGCCAGCAAATCCCGACATACCGTCAGACCTGCTCAGAGAAAAACTCCTTTCAACCTACGTCAACCAGATGTTCCAGCGTGCAAAGTACTGGCGAAGCGATATCTGCAGGGCATCGAGCGTAGACGGCATCTTCGCCGTCCGTGAAGAGATAAATAAAGATTACAACCTCTACAAAGTGGAGAACTATCAGAAAGAATACGCCAAAATCACAGAAGCGCTGTATCTGCCGATACTTCAGGGCAAACTGAATCTCATCAAATCCAACGACCCGCTCGCCGTCGTGAAACTTATCAACATCGCGCTCGTAATTTCCGACATGAATCCTGACTATACCGCCAGGGGTTTTGAGGAAATGCTCGCCAGTCCGAATCAGGCAATCTGCTACATCGGCTGGCAGGGAATGAAAAAAAGCCGCAATTCCGAAACAGGCGCATCGCAGTTTAAAATCCTGTACACATCTGCCCAGTCAACGCTTTCGAAGGAAACGAATGCGACGATTCTGTCCGAAGTCATGCAGGCTATCGATTTCGGCACGGCGGCAACGCAGACTGTACCCGAAAAATACCGAAAACTCGCAGCCGGCAAAACTGTGGAACTTATAACGCAAAACTGGAAAAAACTCACTGCCGACGTATCGGCAGCCAATGCCGGTGAAAAGCTGGCTGTGCCGGCGATGGCGATAACCACATTGGCCAACAACGCAACCTTCACCGGCGACGACAAAACAAAAAAACAGGCTATCGCCATGATTTATGCGCAGGCACAAACCGCCGTAGCGAGAATAGAAAAACTGCAGGCTGCCGCCAAAACACTCAAAAACAGACTCGACCGACTCAAGGCGTCTCTCGAAGACAGAACCTCTGAAAATATGAACCAGACGGCAAATAAAAATTCCTCGCAGGAACTTACGCCGGAACAGAAAAAACTCTCCTACAAACTCGATGAAGCAGAAACCCTCGCCGGAGATTATAAGGTATTGATGATGAACTGCGAGGACGCATTCAATACATTAACCGGCGCATCGAATGACTTCATCGCGAAGCAGATGACCGCATCAGCCGATCCAGCGGCAGCTATGAAACTGGGCCTGCTGGACTGGAAATCGGTTCTCAAGCCGGATGCCAAGTAATTTTAAATATGTCCTTCGTAATTCTACGGTTTTTAAAAAAGTGTCGCCGATTTTTTTCGCACTATTATAAACTGTAGATGAAATCAACCGTCAGCCGGCGGACAGGTGAAAACCTGATAAATACCATGCTAATGATTTTAACCTATAGAAAATTTAATATATCCAGATGAAGCTATTTTACGTCATTTCGGTACTTGTCGTCGCGGCACTGACGCTTGTGCCGTTCGTACTGCTTGACAACTCGGATAAAAAACAGGCAGATGGGAGAATAGTCAGGGCATACGATGCTAACGGCAAACCTGTTTACGTCGAAAATCCCGTAATCCGTTACGATATCTACATGGGGTCGATAAAATCCATAGATCCGTCCACCTGCGGCGACATCGCCAGCAGTACTATTCAGGGTGAAATTTACGACGGCCTTTACACTTACGATTATTTCAATTTCAAGGACGGGCGGCCGCAGATTATTCCCAATCTCGCCGACGGCATGCCAACCGTTTCCGCCGACCAGAAAACATGGACTTTTCACATTAAAAAGGGCGTCCTGTTTCATCGCAATCCATGCTTCGGCATGCAGACGCCGCAACTGCCGGCTACCCGCGAAGTCAAAGCCGAAGATTTCGTCCTGGCGTTCAAACGTATCGCCGATTTTCACAACGCAAAAGTCTCGACGGCATGGGCATTTCTCGGCGGCAGAGTCATGGGCCTGGACGATTTCCGCACGAAATGTCGTAATTACAAACCAGGCGACTTCGCCCGATATGACCTGAACGTGGAAGGCATAACGGCATTGGACGATTACACGCTGCAAATCAGGCTGAATGAGCCGTTTCCGCAGTTAACGATGGTGCTCGCATCCGGAAATTACACGCCCTGTCCGCGGGAAGCCGTGGATTACTGGCTTGCCGGCGGCGGCGAAATTCCGATGGACGAACGAAACGTCGAATTCACCGATAAGAAAATGATAGTCGGCACAGGAGCATATCTGCTCAAGGAGTGGGAGCGCAAGAAAAAAATCGTTCTCGTGCGAAACCCGGACTACAGGCTGGAGTTATATCCGTCGAGCGGCGATGAAACGGCACGAAAACTCGGCCTGTTAAAGGACGCAGGCAAACGTCTGCCGATTATCGACATGTGTCATTACGATTACGTGCCGGAATTTTACACCTCGTGGATGCTCTTTCTCACCGGCAGAAGCGACGCCAGCGGCATTCCGCAGGAGGCATACGCTTCATTCATAACGCCGGACATGAAACTGTCAAAAAAATGGGAAAAAGACCAGCAGATATATCTCCGCATGGCATGGACGCCGACTATTTACTGGCTGACGTTCAATATGAACGACAAAGTAATCGGTGCGAGTAAATCACTGCGGCAGGCGATGTGCCTGTGTTTTGACATCAAATCATATCTGAAGGTATTGTTCAATGACAGAGGCCGCCGTGCCAGATCCATCGTGCCGGAAAATTTTGAAGGATTCGTACCCGGCCCCTATTTCCGGCTGGACATGAAGTTGGCCATGGAAAAAATCGCCCTGGCAAAGGAAGAACTTCGAGCCAAAGGCCTTCTCGACGAAAACGGCCAAATACCCCAAATTACAATAGATAGCGACGACCACATAATAAACAAGAGAATAGGCAATTTCGCCATGCAGCAGTTTGCGAAGATAGGCGTAAGAATAAAGCTGCAAATGATGGATTGGCCGACGCTTCAGGAACGCGTACAAACCAAGAAAAGCCAGATGTACATGATGGGCTGGGTCAGCGATTACTACGACGCTGAGAATTTTCTGCAGCTGTTCTACTCGCCCAACATTACAGCCGGCACAAACGGAGCAAATTATTCCAATCCCCAATTCGACCGGCTATATGAAAAAATCCGCGTCATGCCTGATTCGCCGCAAAGAACGGAACTGTACAAAAAAATGGTACAGATGGTCTGCGAGGATTGCCCCGTTCTGCCGCTGACCGAGCCGCTTACGCTCGTACTTCTGCACGACTGGTATGAAAATTACCGCATGATGCCCATAGGCGCAGGTTACGGGAAATTCCGCAATACCAACGTCGAACTGCGAAAAAAATTCGGAGGCCGACGCTGATGCTTTCATATATCGCCAAAAGATTCGGTTTCGCCCTGCTGGCGCTGGCAAGCGTCATGGTTTTGACATTCCTTCTGTTCCAGGTTTCCAGCGGCGATATCGCGGGGGCATATCTGGGGCCCAAAGCATCGCCGGAAAGCCGCGCGGCTTTCGAGGAAAAATACCATCTCGACTGGCCGCTGATTAATCCAATATGGCATAAAAACAAAGAAAACCTGAAATTCTATCAAACTCAACTGTTTCTGCACATTTACAACACTGTTACGTTTAAGGGCAAAAGCTTCGCGACCGGCCAGACGTTGTGGGAAATAGTCAGGGAACGCGGTGCGGCGTCGCTGGCGCTGTCTGTGCCGATACTCGCGCTGGGCTGGTTTTCGGCGATGATTGTAAGCTGCTTCGTGGCGTACTATCGCGGCACGTGGATTGACCACATAGGCGTTTTCATATGCGTGCTGGGCATGTGCATACCGTATCTGGCGTACATGATTTTCGGCCAGATGTTCATGTTCTGGCTGTGCCCCACTGCGGCGTGGGGAATAGACCCGATATCGAACATCTATCTGCCGGTCGCCATTGCCGTGCTAGCCGGCCTGGGCAGCAGCGTACGTTTTTATCGCACTGTCATACTCAATGAAATAAACCAGGACTACGTTCGGACGGCTCGCGCCAAAGGCGTGCCGCTGCCGGGCATACTCTTCAAACACGTGCTGAAAAACTGCATGCTGCCGATACTTACGAATCTGGTGATGGTGGTGCCTTTTCTGATACTCGGCAATTTGCTGCTGGAAAACTTTTTTGGCATTCACGGCCTCGGCGACCTGATGATTAACAGCATAAGCACGCGCGACATACCGATAATTTCCGCATTGACGTTCTGGACCGCGTTACTTTACATATCGGCGCTGTTCGTCACCGACGTCCTGTACGCCGTTTTTGATCCCAGGATACGACTCAGATGACACTCACCGGATATGACAACTCGACACAGCATAGCCTCCGCCCCGGCAAAAGCCTCTGGGCCGACGCCGCGTCGCGCATATTCCGTGACCGCATCGCCTTGATATGCCTGGCCGTCATACTCATATACGCCGTCATCGCAATCATAATCCCATTCTGCGTCGACTGGCAGAAAACCGTCAATTACGACCACACCAATGAACCGCCGTCCAAAACGTTTTTACTGGGAACAGACGCATTCGGCCGAAGCATACTCATAAAGACCATGTTATCGGCGCATCTGTCAATGACGGTGGCATTCTGGGCCAACATCATCGCCGTGCCGCTGGGCATATTCATCGGCGCCGTCGCCGGTTACTACGGCGGCATGGCTGACCACTTCATCACATGGATTTTTACGACGCTTTCGTGCATACCGGGCATAATACTGCTGATAGCCCTGAAATTCGCATTAGCCGGCAAAACCATCCCGCTCGGTTTTACGAACCTGGAAATGGACGGCATCGCCGGACTTGTCATAGCATTAAGCGTGACGAACTGGATTGACATCTGCCGCCTCGTCCGTGCAGAAGTCATGAAACTCCGCGAACAGGACTTTATAATGGCGGCCCGCTGCACGGGACGCAGCAGTTTTGCAATATTGACCATTCATATCATCCCCAACGTACTGCACCTGGGAATAATAACGTTTTCGCTGGGCTTCGTGAGCGCGATTACGACGGAAGTAATCCTCAGCTACCTGAACCTGGGCGTTCAGAACGCACCGAGCTGGGGCCAGATGATAAACGATGCCCGCATGGATTTAATTTATGGCCGCTGGTGGGAGATAACATCCGCCGTCATCGCGGTGTTCATCATCGTACTGGCGTGGAGCATATTCGGCGACCGGCTGCGAGACGCACTTGACCCGAAACTCAAAAACACATGACCGATAACAGTGACATTCTGCTCAGCGTAAGCGACCTGCGGACGTATTTCCGCACGGACGACGGCGTAGTGCCGGCCGTCGACGGCGTAAGTTTCGACATCCGTCGCGGCGAAACGTTCGCACTGGTAGGCGAAAGCGGCTGCGGCAAGAGCGTCACGAGTTATTCGATACTGAAACTGCTGCAATATCCGCCGGCGTATCATCCGACCGGCCGGATAACGTTCAACGGCGAAATACTGCTCGACGCGGCAACATGCGGCGGCAAGACCGAAAAACAGATGCGACGTTTTCGCGGCAACAAAATCGGCATGATTTTCCAAGAGCCCATGACATCGTTGAATCCGGTTTTCACCGTCGGCCAACAGATAGTGGAGGCGATACGCCTGCACAAGGATATTCGCAATTCGCAAGCCAGGCGGCTGGCGGCTGAATTGCTTGACCAGGTCGGCCTGCCGCAGCCGGCAAAATCGCTCGATGCATACCCGCATCAGCTTTCCGGCGGCATGCGGCAGAGGGTAATGATAGCAATGGCGCTGGCATGCGACCCTGAACTCCTCATCGCCGATGAACCTACGACGGCTCTGGACGTCACGATACAGGCACAGATACTCGAACTGCTGGCTGAAATACAGTCGCGGCGGGATTTGGCGATTCTGCTCATCACGCACGACCTGGCGGTCGTGGCGGAGACGGCACATACGGTAGCCGTCATGTATGCGTCAAAAATCGTGGAAAAGGCTGATGTTTATAATCTTTTCGACGAACCATTACACCCCTACACGCAAGGCCTTCTGCGGGCTGTGCCGAAACTCGGCCAAACCACAGACAGACTCGAACAAATACCAGGCAACGTACCCGACCCGATTGACTTCCCGGCAGGGTGTTATTTCAATCCGCGATGCCCGAAAGCTGCCGAATGCTGCAGGCAGGGACAGAATCCGCAACTAATTGAAGTACGGCCCGGCCACCTCGTCGCCTGCCATTGCGTAACCGGAAAATGATTATGGCCCAAAAATCCGACATATTGCTGCAGGTTGACAGCCTGACGAAAATCTTTGCAAGGCGCGGCATGGAAGTGCATGCCGTCGATAATGTGAGTTTTAACGTCGCACGCGGCGAAACGCTGGGGCTTGTGGGCGAAAGCGGCAGCGGCAAGACGACTGTCGGCCGTTGCATAACGCGGCTGATTGAACCGACGGCTGGAAAAGTGACTTTCCTAGATGACGACATCTCAACGCTGCGCGGCCAACGGCTAAGGAGCACGCGTAAAGACCTTCAGATGATTTTCCAGGACCCTGCGTCATCGCTCAATCCCAGGATGACAGTCGGCGGAATAATCGCCGAACCGCTTAAGGTGCATTTCAGGATGAATGGCCGACAACGCAGGATGGAGGTCAGCCGCCTGTTGGAACGGGTCGGCATGTCGCCAGCCTACGCCAGCCGGTATCCCCACGAATTCTCAGGCGGCCAACGACAGCGGATAGGCATAGCCCGCGCCATAGCAACTCAGCCGAAACTCATAATCTGCGACGAACCAGTCAGCGCCCTGGACGTATCCATACAGGCACAGATACTCAACCTGCTGGCTGACCTGCAAAAGGAACTGAAACTGAGTTATCTGTTCATCGCCCACAACCTGGCGGTAGTGGAACACTTCGCCGACAGAATCGCCGTGATGAAAAACGGGAAAATAGTCGAAAGTGCAGACAAAGCCGAGATTTACGCATCGCCCCAGAATGAATACACCCGCTCGCTGCTGGCGTCTGTGCCGTCGATAGACCCGCACAACCCGCATTTGGCGGCGAGAAAGAAACCCACTGTCTGAAACCTTGTTTTTGCCCGGCCGGTTTTGTATCATTTACGGGTTCATAAGGAGACATTTCTGCGTTGGATACGTTTATAGACATGGACTTTATGCTTGGACATTGGATTGCGGAAAACTGGGCCGCCATCGCTATCGTCGTTACGACGGTCAGCCTGCTGGTATTTCTGGTCTGGCTGCTGTCATATTACGTGCGAATCTGCCTGAACATATTCTGCGATACGCCCCTGCCGCTGTCGATGAATCCTGCCGATTTCGAGCGTATTGAAGGCGAACTTGTGAATTTTCGCAGCTATGACGGCATCAGCCTTCGGGGCATGCATCTCTGCCATCCGGAAGAATCGCCGTACAAGGGCACTATCGTATTCTGTCATGAATTCGGGTCGGACATGTACAGCTGCGGCCGATATGTCCGGCCGCTTTATGAAGCGGGCTACGACATCTTCACATTCGACTTCCGCGCCCACGGCCAAAGCTATCACGACGACAACTACAAACCTCTTCAGTGGCCCAGCGACAAGGAACTGTGCGACGTCCTCGGCGCATGCGCCTACGTGGAAAACTGTCTGACTTCGGAGGGCAAATCCGCCGGCATAGGCCTGTTCGGAATAAGCCGCGGCGCCGGCTCGGCGCTGCTTGCCGCCGCAACTGACAGCAACATAAAAGCCATCGTCTGCGACAGCGCCTTCAGTTCCGAAACCACACTGCTGGCATATATGAAACGCTGGGTAAACATCTTCGCCACAGTTAAGGTTGTTTACGAAAATCATCCCGAGGCATTCTGGCGATTCATGCAGGTACTCGTGCTCAAGTGTGCGCAGTGCAAGATGAAACGACGTTTCCCCTCGGTCTGCAAGGCTCTTCGCGACATGCAGCCGCGGCCGGTGTTTTTCATACACGGCAAACGCGACAGCTATATCCGCGTGGACCAATCAAAGATACTCCACGGCCAGGCGCCTGAGCCCAAATTCCTCTGGGCCGTGGATAAGGCTAAACACAATCAGGCGGTTGTAATTCAGCCGCAGAAATACGCAAGTCGAACAATAAACTTTTTTGACAAATATCTTTGTGGCCGTCAGGACATTTCTGACGACGATATCGTGCCAGGCAGAATCGAGTGGGAAGGCAAAAACGGCACGATACCGGAAAGGTTTGAAGAAGAATGCTAAACGTAGGCAAAACATTGCTGAGGCCTATTGCGAGGGTGGCGGGATTTCACGCATGGACACAGCTTCAGAAATATAAAAAATCACTGAGAAAAACCGCCGAAATTCAAAGTCAACTTCTGAAGGAACTGCTGGAGAATTTTTCGCATAGCGATTTTTCACGCGAAAACGGCCTGGCGTTCGTGAAAAACTATCACGACTTCAAAAATGCCCTGCCGATTCAGGACTACGAATCACTCAAGCCGTACATCAATCGTACGCTGAACGGCGACTACAACGCCATGTTCAGCCCTGGCGAAAAACTGCTGATGTTCTCCATGACCAGCGGCTCAACCGGCGAACCGAAATATATTCCCGTCACGCAACGATTTCTAGAGGGCATACGTTTCGGCTGGAATGCTTTCGGCATGAATATGTACATACAGAACAGCAATGCATGGCTGAGACATATCGTTCAGCTTTCGTCAGCCATGCGTGAGGAGACCTCAGCCGGCGGCTTGCCGTGCGGCGCAATAAGCGGCCTGCTGGCTGCCACACAGAAAAAAATCGTTCGCCATATGTATCCTGCGCCGGAATGGGTCTCGTCGATAGAAAACGTCGACTGCCGTTATTACGCAGTCCTGCGTCATTCGGTTGCCGTCGACGTCGCGTTCATTACGACGGCTAATCCGTCGAGCACCATAAAGCTCATAGAGACCGGCACAAAATTCTCCGAAGTTCTGTTGCGGGACATACATGACGGCACCATAACGCTGCCGTGTGACGTCAACCTGCGCGGCCACAAGCTGAAGAAATTCAAGCCACGGCCAAAACTTGCCGCAAGGATAGAATCATCCATCGCCCGCGACGGCGAGTTTATGCCCGGACACGTCTGGAATCTTTCGCTAATCGCCAACTGGACCGGCGGCACATTGCGGTTGTATATGCAGCGTCTCCGCGAGCTTTTCGGCAACATCCCCATATATGACATAGGCCTGTTAGCCAGCGAAGGCCGCTTCAGCATTCCGCTAGCCCCAAACACCCCTGCCGGCCCGGCGGAGATATGCAACAACTTTTTAGAGTTCATTCCGGCAACGCAGCGCAGCGATGAGCATCCGGATACGCTTCTCGCCCACGAGCTTGAAATTGGCAGGGAATATTTCCTGGTCTTCACGAACTGGACAGGCTTTATGCGCTACAACCTGGACGACCGCGTAATCGTGCGGGATTTCATCGGCACATGTCCGGTAATAGAATTTCTTTCGCGAGGGCTTCGCACGTCCAGCATAACCGGCGAAAAAATCACTGAACATCAGGTCGTCGAGGCAATGCGGCTAGCCAGCGCGGAACTGGACATGGACGTGGAACTGTTCGAACTGCAGGGCCGTTTCCTTCGCAACAATCTGCCACGTTACGAATTGCGGATGGAACTTGACGACATGGCAGCCGGCACACAGTTGGCGGAACTGATGGACAAAAAACTGGCGGCTCTGAACATTGAATACAATTCCAAACGCAAGAGCGGACGGCTAGACAGCATAGTTCCGCTGATACTGCCCAAAGGCACAATGGAAAAAGCCGAATTCAATAACATCAAAAATCGTCACGGACGTGCAGAACAATATAAGCATCAATACCTGATAACCGACATTATGGAAGATTAGAGCATATTAAACCTGACTTTGCGTCTGCTGCCGTTTGCGGCGGCGTTTTGCTGCGTTCTCCACGATGCAGCTCAAGCAATTTCAAATTTAACATGCTCTAGAGAAAGGCCCGACAATGCAGAAAAAAGCCACTGAATTCCTCTCACCCGACGACGGACGTATACGACTGATGTTTCAGGGGGCGGCAAAAACGGTGACAGGCTCGATGCATCTGCTGAAATTGCCGGATAAAATCATAAGTTTCGACTGCGGCCTTTTCCAGGGCCGACGTTACGAATCTCTCGCAAGTAACGAAACGTTTTTCGTGCCGGCGGAAAAAGTCGACGAAGTCCTGCTAAGCCATGCACACATAGATCACAGCGGCCGTCTGCCGTTATTGGTCAAAAAAGGATTTGACGGCAAAATTTTCGCCACCGGAGCAACATGCGATCTTTGTGAAATAATGCTGGCGGATTCCGGCCATATTCAGGAAGAAGACGCCGCATACTGGAACGCAAAGCGCGCCAAGTCGAAAGAAGACGAAATCAAGCCGCTTTACACCGTCGAAGACGCCGTCAAAGCGTCAAAACATCTGCAACACATACAATACTATCAGCCGTTCTTTTTTGCGGAACACGCCAAAGCCACCTACGTTGAAGCCGGCCATATCCTCGGCTCAGCCTGCATTCACGTGGAAATTGACTACAACGGCCGCAAAATCTCACTGCTTTATACAGGCGACCTGGGCCGTTTTGACATGCCGATACTCCGCGACCCTCAAAATCCGCTGCCGGCCGTCGATTATCTTATTACGGAATCCACCTACGCCGGCCGCCTGCACAACAATCCCACACACATGAAAGAGGAACTTGTCCACGTCATCAACGAAACCCGCAGCCGCGGCGGCAAGGTCATCATTCCGTCTTTCAGCGTCGGCAGAACGCAAAATGTTGTCTACTATCTCGTCAACGCGATAAACGAAGGCATACTCGAACCGCTGCCGATATTCGTTGATTCTCCGCTTTCCACCAATGCTACCGCGGTATTTAAAAATCATCCGGAATGTTTCGACGAAGCAGCCAAGGATTTCTGGCTGCAACAGGGCGACCTGTTCGGCGGCAAACTAGTGCAGTACATCACGGACGTAAATGCGTCAAAGGCGTTGAATTCTCTAAAAGAACCGCACGTCATAATCGCGGCAGCCGGCATGTGCGAATCCGGCCGTATTCTTCATCACCTCAAAAATAACGTGGAAGACGAGAATAACTCCATCTGCATCGTCGGCTTCATGGCGCAACACACGCTGGGCCGGCGAATAGTGGAACGTCGAGACGAAATAAAAATCTTCGGCAAAATGTATCGCCTGTTGGCCAGAGTTGAAATTCTGAACGGATTCAGCTCGCATGCCGACACAAACGATTTCCGGCTGCTGCTTGGGCCGCTGGCGAAAAACCTGAAAGGCGCGTTCGTGGTTCACGGTGAAGATTCGCAGTTGACGGCGATGAAAGATTTATTGGAATCCTACGGATGTCGCAATGTGAATATCCCCAACCCCGGCGATATTTTTACACTGGAATAGCAGGATGACTGCATGTCAACTTCAGGATGCTTAACGTCCAAAAATTTATCCCAGTTCGAACGACGTTACGCCGAAGATACGATTGACGTCGATATCCGGCTGACATTTCGAGTACATCCTTGCCGTGCCGAAAACGCATTCCATATCTAGCGACCTTGCGAGTTCGATAGCCTGTTTATTCGGGCCAGGAATATCCAGAAACATCGCACTCTCCGCCGGCATGAGACATTGCAAGCCAGCCAGGATTTTTTCCGCAATCCGCACGTCATCTGCAAATAGCGGTGCGATTTTATATCCAACTCTGCATTTTCTGGCTGTTGCGAATCCCTGCAGCCGTCCGTTCTTATCGCTGGCAACTACGCTATATGAACCAGCCATGCCCAGCCAGCCACGCATGAATTTTTCCCGCTGCGCCGGAAAA
The DNA here is from genome assembly GCA_964536835.1 of uncultured Planctomycetaceae bacterium. Lineage (GTDB taxonomy): Bacteria > Planctomycetota > Phycisphaerae > SM23-33 > SM23-33 > DAONFI01. The sequence goes on from CAZIAZ010000019.1 coordinate 46,699, forward strand.
CACAGCCTGTCATACGCAAGAATATCAACAAAATCAGACGGCTCGTCAAACTGCGTCACACCGTCCGGCAATTTACGGACACTTCGAGTCCTGCCGCCGTAGCGATAATTGTGATATGCCAGCATAAATCCGAAATGCGTATATTTTTCCATCTTGTCTTCAACGCCGTCCACGCCGATATTTCTGTCGCCAAGATACTCCAGCGCAGTCTGTCCAAGTTTGGCGCCTATGAGGTGTCCCCGCAAGTCCGGCCGAACTATGAAAAAACCGATAAATCCGAATTTGTCGTCATACGCCACCGCCGATATCACTCCCACCGGCTGACTGCCGTCAAACGCCATGAAAAATCCCCGCGAATCGGCTGAATAAAAAACCGGCGCATCACCCAAGCCTGGATTCCACCCCTCCGCCGCCGCCCACTCTATCGCCTCTTCGACGTCGAGCAGCGACATCCGTTTTATTTCGTAACTCATGCTTTAATTGTATACACAAAAATTCCGTCAGCCGCTTTTTATTCTTCGACTTTAAAAAATTTCTTTTTCGTTTTCGGAGCGAGTATGGTCAGGAACTGCACTTCTGCCGGCGTAGGTTGACGGTCTTTGCGGCGGACGATGCCGACCGGCCTGGTCCACCGTTTGGGATATCGGAACGGCACAAACGCAAGATCGCCGCGCAACGCCTCGCTGCGAACGCTTTCTTCGGGCAATATGCTCACGGCTGAGCCAATCATTATCACACGTTTCAGCAGTTCAATATTATCGAATTCCAGCGTTATGTTGACGCGTACTTTGGCGGCTTTCAGGAGCTTATCGATATGCCGCCGCGTCGGTATGTTGCCGGAAAACGCGGCAAATTTTCTGCCCTCCAGGTCACTCGCCACCACGCTTTCCCTATGTGCCAGCGGATCGCCAGGCGGGCAGACGACAACCAGCTGTTCATCCTCCAGCGGTATGATATCAAGCGAGCGGTTGGCATCCGGACAAGCCACTATACCCATATCCATCTCGCCGTCGATGACCGACGCATAAATCTGATTCCAGCTGGTATACGAGACGTACAGGTTCGCTTCCGAATGTTTTTGGAAAAATTCACGCACGTAAGGGTCGAGCAGATAAAAGCCTACGGAATATATCGTGCCGACCCGCAATGTGCCGCGGACGGAATCGCTGACACTGCGAACTTCGCCGATGAGCTGTTCATAGCGGCGGCATATTTCCTTTGCACCGCGATAAAATGCCTTGCCCGCCTCCGTCGGCACTACTATGCCTCCGCCACGTGATATTAATTGCACCGACAACGTCGACTCCAGCTTGGATAACTGCTGCGAAACAGCCGACTGGGACACGTAATTCGACTCGGCGGCGCGGGAAAAACTGCCGGAATCGACGAGGTCGCAGAATGTCTTGAGCACGGTAAGGTTCATTATACGCTCCTGAAAATCGCCAATAATTAGATATATTGAATAGCGACTTTAATTTTTCTAATGCAACATCTCAAAAAAAATGCCCTAAAAGGCATAATGGAATTTATAAGAGCTTCTAATAAAATGAGACGTCGCACCGAGGCGTAGTTGGTTGATTGGCTGGCAAGGAAGGCGAAGCAGATAGC
>CAZIAZ010000020.1:0-45751 GCA_964536835.1 uncultured Planctomycetaceae bacterium
TGCCATTTTTCTTCCTTGCCAGCCCGCAAAATTGCTCGATTTCGGCGACGCCCATATTTTTGGATAGGTTCTAATCACCGGTTACCGTATCAGAGACGTGGCCATCGCCGTAAAGGCCATTCCGAGAACCGCTCTTAAGCCGCTCGCCATGGAAAGGCTCAAAATCATTCATGACCAGAATTTTCGAATCGCCGTGCGACAACATATTTTTATAAATTTCAGGCGCAGTGGACTCCATCTGAAACAGCTGGAAATAATCGTAACTGGTTCGCTCCCGCTCAAAATACGATTCGTAATTTCCAAAAGACGCCCGTTCCTCCTTGGATTCATCCGTATCGCCTATCGGTCCCTTGTCAGCCGGGCATTTGAACTGCTTTTCATCGGCGAATTCTTCCAGTGCCTTTGAAATCGGCACATTTTCAAGATACAGAAGATCCGTCTGGGACGAAGTTATGGTTGACAACTCACGCGCCCAGGGCAGGGAGTTGTACTGGCCTTTATATATGTCGATAGCCCTGCCGACGCCGCTCAGCAGTGCGCGGCAGGCAGTACGTTTGCTTATCTGGCGAGCCTTGTTCATCGACGGAAGCAAAACGACCGTCAACAGAGAGATGATGGATATTACCACCAGTAACTCTATTAACGTAAATCCTCTTTTTTCGCAGTATATGGCCATATAGTCTCAGTTAAACTAACGCACTGACGGCTGATTTATTTCAATCACTAAAAACATGAAAAATCACACACTTATTTATGTATTATACCATTTTCCAGCATTCTCAGATAGGTCACTCGTCGTCATCGTCATCGTCTTCATGTTTTTTGTCTTTTTTAAGCTCTTCGGCACGAATTTTCAGCTGTTTTTCTACCAGTTCCACCGGAAATGTCCTCTGGCCATTCATCGCCTGTTCTATCTGTTCCCACGCGAAAACGACCTGCACGTTTTTGTCACGGCGGAAAGGCTGTATTTTTTTGATGATTTTTTCAATGGTTTTACGTTTGTCTTTGTATTTGATTATCCAGAATGCGCGCATATTGTTGTTGCGATAAGCCGTCATGTCCGAATCCTTATCGCCGATGCCTACCTGGATATTCCCGAAATCCTGGCGTAATTCTTTTATTCGACAGCTCTTATATTCTTCGCTGCTGAACCTGTTGTCCTGATTGGCCAGCAATGGCGCCATGGGAAAATTATTGGCCATAAGCCATTTTTTCGAGAGACTCGTCAACATCGCCGGCCTATGGGTAAGATAAACTATCGTATAATTCTGTGAAAATTTCCCCAAAACTGCCGCCGCGCCTGGCATCGGCTGAGCCATTCGCATGACAACCTTGAAAAATCCGCTGCCGACGACGGTATGGTCAAGGTCGACAATCATCATCGGCGAATCCGCCGCCGCAACGCATACTATAAGATTGACCGCCCGCATTTTGGGCAAAAATGTCTTTTTTTCCTTATAATTCGCAGTGACCGCGATATTGTAAATTCCCGCGGCCGGCGGAGTCCAGTTTATGATTACCGTACTTTCTTCAGCCGCAACATTGACTCGGCCAAGTTCTTTGCCGTCAAGGCTGTACGTGACGACCAAAGCCTCGTTTTGTGCGTCTTCAATATCGCAATGCGCCGCCAATTTGATTTTTCGGCCGGGCAGCGTGATAACATCGTCTGCGTAAAAATCGGAATCAGCCATGCTCTTGGCTGCCGTAGCTGCCTGCGAAATCACCGACCCGCCGCCGTTTTGAGACATCTCCGGCAGTGAACCGGCAGACAAATTCCCGCTTTTGGTATTGTCGTTCAGATTGACGTCTACCTGCTTGGGCGCATTGACCTGAACGCAGCCGGCAACAATTACCGCCACCAAAAGCACCGCCGAAACACGAGAGACAAAACGCATAAATATTTCTCCCTGTTTTTAAACTTCAGCACGCCCGGAGTTTTTAAAATTGAACTGCTTCAGAACAGTTCTCTAATCCTCTTTGTCCGAAGACGTAAAGCTCTTGCCGTAACTCTTCCAATATTCCTTGTCAGTGCTGTATTTGACGGTCTCTTTCTTTTCGCCGCCTACGTTCACGTTGACTTCTTTGGGGGCGTTGAGCTGAAAACACCCTATCGCAAAACATCCCAATACCACGCTAATCAATATGAATCGCATGTTTTCACTCCCTGAACTTTACCGTCAGTTTTCAATAGTTGAAATGCCGTCGGGTATTATGGCATTTTCGCGAATCACAAGTTTATACCCGCAGGACGTACAGCTTTTCCCGCTGCCGTTAACGACCAGCCGTTCAAGTCCAAGTTCAGGCGGCAGCTTGGCTGAATCGAGCGTAAACACTCTGCCGTCATCAAGAATCACGCTGAATCTGAATTCCTTGCCGTCACGGCTGAAAACCGTGTTTTCATTCGTCAGATAAAACAGCCGGAAATTTTTTGCCCAGAGTTCACGCCATTTTTCAGTATCATCTTTGTCGCAAAGTTCACGCAGCAATTCCCTGTGAGCCGACGATTTCAGAAATCGTTCATCCATGAAATATATGTATGGCGACAGCGTAAAAACTCTGTCTTTCGTTGCATCCGCGTTGTCGTTCATGCAGATGAAATCCGTTCCTTTTTCGCCCGACGGATTCATCGCCGCAAAGATGTTCCTGTTCAGAGACGTCATGTCGCCTATGCCAATCCACACTATAATGAACGCCAGCAACTGCCACAAAAATGAAATTGCCCTGCCGCAATCTATTTTGCCTATCCACATTTTTCTGCCTGCAGACCATCGGAGAAAAATAACTAGCAATAACATGAGCGGCAGCGTCGCGACAGACAGCATGGTTGCAGCGTTAAACGGATTATCCGGCTGAACCGGCAGAAGCGAGCCGTAAACGGCGATGTTTTTCAACAGCCACAAAATCAGCATCGCTCCAACCGGCGAAAACAGCCAGCCCATCCGCCGCATGACCGTCGGCTGAAGATTTGCTTCATCAGCATTATTTGCCTGATTTTGACGCTGCCTGGAAAAAAGGCTGAACGCAAACGCCGCCGTCGCCGGCAGAATTACGACCGCCTGCATATATTGCATCATAATCGCCCACGCAATCATCAATCCCGCAAGAATATGAACGCCCCGCCGCGAGCCGTCTGCGACGCTGAGCGTCACCAACGCCACAATGACCAGTCCGCCCGACGCATATGCGTCAAAATTTCCACAGCGGCTGACCGCCACGCCCCAGGCGGTCAACACCAGCACCAGCAGCCACCTGTCGAGATAATTCAGTCCGGCCCGCCGGCCGATACCGGACGCGAGCATCATGCCGGCCAACAGATAAATAAACCCAACAACTCCAGCCGCCATCGCACCGCCAAAGAGCATCAGCGCCGCGATATTCATTTCAGCCAGCATGCCGCCCGCGGCAAAAAGTTCCACGCCGCCAGCCGCACCGCCCGTTATCCCGCCGTAACATGCCGCCGTTTTCGCAACCAGAAATTTGCCGGCGGTCTCATAATTATCAGGCGGGAAAAACGACGCAACAAGCATCGCAGCCAGCCCGGCCAATATCAGCCAGTGAAGGATTTTTACCGAAATATCACTTTCCCGATACGGATGCGTCACGATGATTTTTATGTGTCGCCATGCGAGATTGACATCTTTCGCAGCACTTCTGCCGCCGAGCATCACGGCTACGATGCAGGCTAACATTACTATCAGCCGGCCCAGCCATCCGCCGCCTGGCAATATCGCCAATATCAGCCATGCCGTACCCAAAATGCCCGTGCCGCACAGAAATTCCGCACAAAGCGTTTCCACGCGATCGAAGTTTTTTTTCAAAAATTCATCGCCGGTCAGCCGACGAAAAACCGCCGCACCGGCTGCCGTGCAGACGAAGCATCCGACTGACAATATCAGGATGTTCCAGATGGCATAAAACATGTTGTACTCAGGGTAGCAATCCGACGTTCGCAAGTAAAGTTTTTTTGAGGCAAACTGCCGCTTTCAGCCGAGGAATCCAGCCAGCCGCGTAAGTACCCGGCCGACGACAATTTCCGGACTTGACGCCCCAGCGAGTATGCCTATTTTCAACGGCCGCATAGCCGGCAGCCAGTTTTTTATCACTGCCGGCTCAGATGTCTCGGCGTTCCAGGCTAACAGTTCGTTTTCGTTATGAATCGCGCTGTTATCTTCTATAAGGTATGAAGGGGCAAACTGCCTGGCCAGTTCGTAAAGATGGCGGGTATTCGACGATGTAAAACCGCCCACGACTATCACAATGTCGCAGCCGCTTTTACATAATTCAACCGACGCATTCTGCCGCGCCTGTGTAGCCTTACAGACTGTGGGCTGAAAGGCCAGGTCCTCGCGGCTGGCGCATGGCCTTACGTCAAAGGCGGCCTTGAGCATGGCCTGAACCTTCATCGTATCGTTATATAGCATGGTAGTCTGCGAAACCTGGGCCAGCCGCATGAAACTGTCGATATCGCCGGCGTTGGTGGCATGGGGCGGAAATACAGAAAACGCTTCATCGGATTTGCCGGCGAACATGTCGCAGAATAATCGTACCTGGTTGAGATTTTCGACGACGAGATATTTGCCGCCGGCGGCTTCGAGCCGGCTTTTCGTGACGACGGTTTCGTCGTGGAGAGAACGGCCGAAGATGAGGATTGAATAGCCGCCGGCGACGGCTTTCTCCGACCAGCGCCACAGCCGTATGACGTCGCCGCAGGAACAGTCGATTATCCGGCAGCCGATTTCACGAAGCCGTTTCTCTATCGGCAACGCAACGCCGAACGCTGGTATGATTACGGTATCGCCGGATTTGACATGCTTCTCTATCCGGTCGCAGCGACGCTCTTCCGCCGAAAGTATTTTTACGCCGTGTTCGCTAAAGTAATCGTTAACCCAGGGATTGTGTATAATCTCGCCGAGCAGAATCAGGCGGGACGTATCATTATTGCGACGGCTATTTTCTACCGCCTCGACAGCCATCATCAATGCGCGTTTGACTCCGCGGCAGAATCCGAAAACTTCCGGCAGACGCAGTTCGCCGCCAGGCAGTTTCCACACGTTCGGCGTATGGGCTGAGCGGATGTCGTCTATTATCGTCGAATGGAAGGCTTCGAGTGGGTCTTTCATATCAGTTTTCCGTGTTCTCAGTGGCTGGACGGCTAGCCGCATTCTGCAAATCAGCATACCATTTTTGAGTGAAATGACGGTATTCCGGCCCGCAATTATGCGTGCAGAACGGAAAAACGCCAGCCGGCGTGGCATAGAGAATAACGCATCGCTTTACGCGCTCCACGTCGAAATTGTACCTGTCCTGAAAATGCATGCCGGCGGAAAGCAGCGTGCGATAATTTTTCTCGCTGCCCTTGCCCCTGCCGATACGTTTATCGACCATGCCCATAATCGACCGCATCAGGAGCGAAATTTTTATGTCTTTAGGCGCAGTCTTCCACCGCCAGTTTTTCATAAACAGCCAAACAATCCTCAGCTTGTCAAAAAAGTTCGCCGTTCTGCCTGCCGCCTTGATTTTGTTCGCCAATACGTTCATGCCGGCGAAAAGGCCTTCCACGTCCAATACCGCCGGAAACGGCCAAGCCTGGCCAGACGGCGAGACGATGAAATACGTCCCCATAGCACAATCAGGATGGCAGCTCGGCCGCACTTTGGGATTGTCCGTAATCGCTTCGAGCATGTTCGAAAGCGGCACGACTATGCTCAGCGGCATGATGTCACGCATCGGCACGACGTTGGAACATTTGGCCATATCGTGCGCCAGGTCGCCAAGCGTATAACGATGCGTTTGCAGCTCTTCGACGCTCATGCGGCCGGTAAAACTCACCGGCTGCCAGCTTATGCCGGAAATCACGTCCACATTCCTGAACGCGAAGTCGAGGATTTTCGGCACCTGCTCATCATTGATGTTTTTGACGATTGTCGGCACAAGACACACTTTCATGCCGACCTTGCGGGCGTTCTCTATGGCGGCGAGTTTTTTTGACCATATGCCCGGATAATTTCGCGTCTCCTTATATGCTTCGTCGCCGACGCCGTCGAATTGCAGATACAGCGTGTGAAGGCCGGCATCGCGGCATTGACGGGCAAAATTCTCGTCCGACAAGGTTATGCCGTTGGTGGCTATCTGGATGTAGCTAAAACCCATATCGCGCGCGGCGGAGATGATTTTCAGAAAATCCGGATGAATCGTCGGCTCGCCGCCGGTAAATTGTATAGCAGTCGTCGGATGCGGTTTCATCGCGCGAAGCACTTTTAACTCGCGCACGATTTCATTGTAGTCCGGCTCCCATATATAACCCTGCGCGTTGGCGTTGGCAAAACAGATGGGACATTTCATATTGCAGCGGTTAGTGAGGTCTATCTGCGCCAGGCACGGCCCGGAAAGATGCTGATTGCAAAGGCCGCAATCGCTCGGACAATTTTTGCCGTCGGTAACATGCGGAAACTCCAATCCCGCGTGTTCTTCGAAACTCCACCACGACGCTTTTGCAAAAAGTTTGACGTCCGAATTTATCCTGTCGCGGAAATACCCGTGGTCGGGGCATGTCTTTTCTATCCAGACGGCTGAGTCCTGCACAAAATATCTGCCTGGAATAATCGCGCCGCATTCGGGGCAGAGAGTTTCAACGGTGCGCGGCAGACGTCGCGAGACTGGACGGATACGGCAGCCGGAAAAAGTTTCAGTCGCACTGCCCGGCAGGTCACTTGCGCGATTCGTCCAGATTGCGTCATCGTGAACAATGGGCGGCTGCTCGCCGCAGTGAGGACAGTTGAACGCCAGCACAACCTGCGATTTATGCCTCCGGAATTCAGCAGGCACTACACGATGACACTTCGGACAGGTAGCCCGCGTTGAAACAGGCAACTCGCGATATGACCCGACGAAACGCCGCATCGTATCACGAAATTCTCCGAGTTCTTTAATTTCAGTTTGCATTTTCGCTCATTAAGTTTTTTATTTATTCCAAGTGACCGATTGACTGTATTTTGGTTCGGTAAAACGTTAAATCGGTCAGTTTGAATTATTCATTCATTCAAAAAAATTCGGATAAACGCGCTTTTGGGTTTTTCGCGTGCGGTAACTGCGGGCGAGAGCCATGAATATGTCAAGGTCGCGCTGCAGGTTCGACGTAGTGGCGTCGAAGTAAAAATTGCGTATCGGGATTTCGTCGCAATCCGCGCTGATGTCGTGATAGACGGCTTCCGTGACGATTCCGTTCATGCAGCCGAAGGGGCTGATGTCTATTATGCCGTCAGCCCCTTTTTCATATAGATATATGCTTTTGCCGGCGGAGAGCGTCATTTCGCCCAGCGCACTGTCAGCCGGCAGATACGGCCACGATTTTTTCAGCACATCTTCATAAATATCATGCGGCTCTTCATAGCCGACGAAATCGTCTGCAAACGAAGCGGCAAGGGCGCTTTCATCGCTGCGCTGCACCTTGTTCCGGACGACGGCGGCTAACGATTCGAGTGAAAAAACTTTTCTGTCGCGTTTGAGTTTTTCTTTCTGCGACCAGTTGGTATACCAGACCCACTCGCAGATGTCGCTCAGCCAGCATTCGCCGCCGTGCGCCTCTATCTGACGACAGGCGTCGTAATTGCTGAACGTGTTCATGCGGCAGAAAATTTCGCCGACTACGCCGATAAGCGGCCGGTCTTTGGTGTATTTCGCCGGCACACGTCGAAAATCGTCGCGGGAGAGCGACATGGCGGTCGCGAGTTTTTGCAGCCGTTTTCCGGCAGACAGGCCAGGCGTTTCCAGAACTTTTTCCACCCTTGCCAGGGCAGCCTCGAAAGCCATGTCGGCGTCGCCAGCGGTGCGCTCGTAAGGCCGCGTTTTGAGCAGCATTTTCAAGAGCAGGTCGCCGCAGACTATCCCACGCCACAAAGACCGCGTCATTTCGACACGCGATTTCGTGCCGTCAGTCATGCCGTCGTAACCGTTCTCGCTCGTGGGTGAAATGACCGGCACATCGCCATATCCCATGTCGCGCAACAGCTTTTGCAGATAGGGAGAATACTGGCCGAATCTGCAAGGGCCGTTGGCGGTCGGCATGAAAAAGGCGTGCTTAGACGAATCGAAATCCGGCGAATCGACGATTCGCAAAAAATCTCCCATCGTTATTTTGGCGGGATAACATTCTTCGCCGGACGTATGCAGCGCACCCAGCTCAAGCGTACGTTCGTCTGAATCTTCGCACTCGCGGGCATTTACGCCCACGGAACGAAAGACGGCTGAAAACAGCCTGGCTGCCGAGTAACTCATCCGAGGCACCCACAGCGTTCTGCCGGCGAGACGATTCATTTTTTCAAGTTCAGCCACTTTCAGTTCCAAATTTTTAAAAAAGTGAATCTCTACGGGTTAAAACCCGTAGCATCATATTCATCAGGCTTTCGCCTGTCCGCCTCACGGCGGATACTTTCATCTACGGTTTAAAAACCGTAGAATTACGAAGGACGTATTAAAAAAATTCAATCTGCAGGTATTGCAAGCAACAAGATTCGACGACCAATTTTTAAGCAATTTTTAATTTTCAATTTCTTCTAACTTTCAAGATGGAACGGCGTCCAATCGCATTTCTTGAAACTTGTCATTTTTAAATTGCTTGTAATTTGTTTCTTGCTACTTGAACCTATCCCAAAACAGTATTTTATCAATTTTCACCCTATCGGGCAATTCCCAATCCCGTCAATAAAAAAACGCCCAGCCATGTGGTCGGGCGTTTTTTGTGGATTTGTCTCATTGCCGAAAAAATTATTTCTTCTTTTCATGCTGTTTTCTGCGTTCTTCGATGACTTCCTCGGCGATGTTGTTGGGCACTTTCGCATACTTGCTCATTTCCATCGTGAATGTAGCCATGCCCTTCGATAGCGAGCGGATAATCGTCGCATAACCGAACATGTTAGCCAGCGGCACTTCAGCCTTTATTATGGAGTAGTTTTCACGGTTTTCAGTATTCAGAATCATGCCGCGGCGGCTGTTGAGGTCGCCGACGATAGCACCCTGGAAATCGCTGGGCGTTTCTATTTCAACCAGCATGATAGGTTCGAGCAGGCATGGTTTGGACTTCTCGAATGCCTGCTTGAAGGCGTCCATCGCACAGATACGGAAAGCCATTTCACTTGAGTCGACCGCGTGGAAACTGCCGTCTTCCAGCGTCATCTTCACGCCGACGATTTCATATCCTGCCACAGGCCCTTTTTTCAAGGCTTCACGAAAGCCCTTGTCGACGGCTGGAATGTATTCACGTGGAATCGCACCGCCGCTGATAAGGTCTTCAAAGACGTACATTTCTTCCGAATCTTCCGGCAGCGGTATCATTTTGCCGGCGACGTGCGCAAACTGGCCGCTGCCGCCGGTCTGTTTTTTATGACGATAATCGTAAGGAGTTTCTTTCGTCGGCGCTTCACGGTAGCTGACGTTCGGTTTGCCGACAGTGACGGCGGCTTTGTATTCGCGTTTCATGCGTTCGACGTAGACGTCCAGGTGCAGCTCACCCATGCCGGCGATGATGGTTTCGCCTGTTTCAGGGTCGCTGGAGACCCTGAAGGTGGGGTCTTCACGCATGAAGCGGTTAAGCGCCTTGGCCATCTGATCCTGGTCTTTGGAACTTTCGGGTATGACTGCCAGGCTTATCACCGGATCTGCCACATAAATACTCTCTAGCGAATAGCTTATTTCCGGCGAGCAGAACGTATCGCCGCTGGCGCAATCCACGCCGACGAAGGCTACTATATCGCCGGCGAGCGCTTCGGGGATATCTTCCCTATCGTCAGCATGCATTTTTACGATTCGTCCTATGCGGACGTTCTGGTTCGTGCGGCTGTTGCGATAGGTCTGGCCCTTAGCCACTTTGCCCTGATAAATACGGGTGTAGGTAAGCTGGCCGAAAGTCTCGTCGACTATCTTGAACGCCATGGCCACGAGCGGCTTGTCGGGATCGCATTCCAGTTTGACTTCAGCGCCGCTGTTGTTATTGTCACGCGCAAAACTGGGGGCTTCGAGCGGGCTGGGCAGATAGCGGCATACCGCGTCTATGAGCGGCTGAACGCCCTTGTTCTTGAACGCTGAACCCATCATCAGCGGCACGATGTCGCGATTGATGGTCGCCTGGCGAATAGTGTCTTCTATCATCTCTTCAGGAACATGATTGTCTTCAAGCATCAGTTCCATCATCTGGTCGTTAAACATGCTCAGCGCGTCCAGCATTTCCGTGCGAGCCTCGGCGGCACGGTCGGCGTATTCCGCCGGAATATCGCTTACGACGACATTTTCGCCCTGCGAACCTTCAAACGTCAACGCCTTCATGCGAATGAGATCTACCACGCCGACAAAATCGTCGCCGGCTCCCATGTTAATCTGCACGGGCACGACGTTCAGGCCAAGTTTTTCAACCATGTCGGCTCTGACGCGCATGGGGTCGGCACCCTGGCGGTCCATTTTGTTTATGAATGCTATGCGGGGAACTTTGTAGCGTTTCATCTGGCGGTCTACGGTGACGGACTGACTTTGTACGCCGCCGACGCTGCAGAGAACCATTATTGCACCGTCGAGAACGCGAAGGCTGCGTTCCACCTCGACGGTGAAATCAACGTGGCCGGGCGTGTCGATGATGTTGATGCCGTTGTCTTTCCAATGTACCGACGTAGCAGCCGAGGTGATGGTAATGCCGCGTTCCTTCTCCAGTTCCATAAAGTCCATGGTCGCACCGTCGCCGCTGCCGTGTACTTCCTGCATGCGGTGAATGCGGCCGGTGTAAAAAAGTATACGCTCGGTCAAGGTCGTTTTGCCGGAGTCGATATGTGCGGAAATGCCTATGTTCCGAATCTTGCCACGTCGTTTCATTTTATCTATTCCTTCTTCCTATTTTTAAGACAAGTAGTCCAGAGCATTTCAAACTTGATACTTCCGTTTTTGCTGGTTTGCTTTGTTCGTGGCTGCGTCAGAATTTTTTTAGGAATATCACCAAATATGCCTCATTTTCCTTCCTTGCCACAAACAAACCCACTAGCGCAAAAACAGGAATTCTCAACTTTTCAATGCTCTATTTTCGGTTAATTTATCGTTTATTCTTTATAAATTTTCCAGCCTGGTTCTTGGAGAATAAACCGACCGTAATGCCGAGATTACAGGGGAGTTCAAGAATAATGCCAGAAGTTCCAAAGAATGCGGAATTTTACCAATAAACCGGCTTTAATCAATAGTTTTCTGGTAAAAACCAAAAGTTTTTTAGAATCTCACGCCCCTCGGCTGAGCCGCCGTTTTGACGAAAATCCCATATGGGCCGAAATCTGCACAAATAGCCCCATCTCTGGCTGTACAGAAAAATCCCTTCCGACGGGTAAGTTTTTCAAAAAATTCACGGGCGTATGCAGGCCCGCCGGCTGGGCCAGCCGGAATTTTCCGCGATGAACTCACTATTACGACTGTGGGATTGACGGCGGCGACAAACTCCGGCAGAGCCGCATTCCAGCCGCCGTGGTGCGGCAGAACCAGTATGTCAGCCCTGAGCTTCCGACGCTGTTTGGCGAGCAGCGATTTTTGGGCTTTTTCGCCCACATCACCCGGCAGCAGAGCGGATTTCCCGCCACAAGTTATTTTAAGTACAAGCGAAGTATCGTTCGTCGGCCAATCTTTCGCTTCGGCGACGTCGGGCCATAGCACTTCGATTTTCACATCCTTTTGCGGCTCAAGCGTCTGGCCCATGCAAAGAGGCCGCTTCGTTTCCAAACAATTATTGCGGAGGGCGGTAATCATTTGTGCCAGGCTTGGAATTCCGGCGGCATTTTCGGCAAAGACAAACGACGTGGCGTATAATTTCTCAAAACCTGCGTTGTCGTAAACGTCCGTCAGTACGTTGTAATGGTCGGGATGCGGGTGCGAAAGTATGGCCGTTTGCGGCTTTGGCAGCCGCGAAGCCCGCAAAAACGGCTGATATATTCTGTAAAAAACGTCAGCCTGCGAGCGCGAACCGGCGTCAAGCAGCCAGGTTTGGCCGTCCGGCAGACGCATTACGCAAACCTGCCCGTACCCGACAGACAGAAAATTCAGTTGAACGCTGCCGGATGCCGCAGCCGGCAGTTGCGTAACTATCGTCATGGCAACAAATAACGTCAAAAGACAGCCGGCTGCCGCTTTCCGCCACCATCGTCCGCGAATGAACAGTATCGCAAACAGCGCCAGATAATATGACAGCACCCACATTCCGCCGACCGGCTTTACGGTTATGGACAGTAGCGGAAGTTTGTCGGCTGCATGCATGAGGTCAGCCATAAGTCCGGCGAACCAGCCGGCGAGTTCGGCAAATTTCCCCGCCAGGTTCGGCATCGGAATGGCTAACGCCATAGCCATATATCCAGGAATCAGAATCGCCACGATTATCGGGAACAGTACGATACCCAGCACCATTCCATAGGGGCTGAAAAAACCGAAATGAATCGCAGCCAGCGGCACGGATATCAGATACGCACAGACGCAGACGGAAAGAAAATTCATCGCCGCGTCGGCAAGCTGGAAATTGGCCCATTTTCTGAATCGCTCGTTAGGCTTAAACACCAGCAATCCTCGCCGCCGCAGCCACCAGCCGAACAGTAATCGTTTGAAACTGCCGGTAAAAAGTATCAGCCCCAGAACTATGGCGAAGCTGAGCTGAAAACCCGGCGTGAACAGCTGCCGCGGGTCTATCAGAAGCAGGATTATCAGGGCTGCGGTCAATGCGTTCAGCGGCGAGTAGTGTCGCCCGATGGCTAAGCCGCCGGCGAGGCAGGCTGCCATTATCGCACTTCGCAACAGCGGCGCACGGGCTTCCGCAAAGCACAGATACCACGCCAGCGCCGCCAGCACCACCACGGCTGCGCCTCGCGGGCCTATCATGAACAGCCGGCAGAGCAGATAAATGAATCCGAGAAAAATCCCCAGATGAAGGCCGGAGATGCTCATAAAGTGGGCAACGCCGGCTCGCATCATGATGCGATTCAAATCCTGAAGCGCAGGATGACGCTCGCCGATGAGCAGCGCCGAAAGCAGCATGCCGCCCTGCATGTCGCCTGTCTCCGTCAGCCGCTGACGAACCGACGATTTCAGCCGCCACCAAAACCGGCTTATCGGCCCTGTCGGCGTATCAGCCAGCACCGTAATCCCGCTCGACGTAGGCAACGTAAACCACGTAAACGTCCCCGTCAGCCGAGCCTGCGACAATGAATCAAACTGGCCGGGATTATCCGCCTTATCATACCGGCCCAATAATCCCACAAGCTCCACGCGTTCGCCTGGTTTGGGGAAAGAATAGGGCTCACGAACGGTTACGCGACATATGCCCGTCGCCGGAACGAAACCACTCGCAGTTTTTACAGCCTCCACATCGAGCAGAAATTTGACCCTCGGCAGCGAGCGGTAACCCAACTCTTTCGGCGGGTCGACCAGCAGCGGATAACTGCTTACGCAGCCTTTGATAGTGGCCGGAATCGCAGTTTCGGCGGTATATGTGACAATATCGTCCTTGCCGATACTGCGGTACGACTGGTCGAATCGTCCGCCGCCAAGGCAGAACAGGCAGAGGCCCAGACAGATATGGGCCATCAATCGGCGATGATGCTGGAAAGAAAAAAAGACGGCTAAAACAGCCCCAAGAACGCAACCGACAAACCACAGCCGCTGGCCAAGCTCAACCCGCCATGAAATCACAATGCCCGCACATATCGCAACCGCAGGCAGCAACAGCGGCAGTCTCTCAAGCCTGCCATTATTAAAAATTTTTTGTAAAAGAACAGATTTTTCAAAGCCGTTCGCGATAATCTCTCCCCGCTAAAAAAGTAACAAAATTCAATAAACACGCGGCAAGTAAATCT
Source organism: uncultured Planctomycetaceae bacterium (assembly GCA_964536835.1). Classification (GTDB taxonomy): domain Bacteria; phylum Planctomycetota; class Phycisphaerae; order SM23-33; family SM23-33; genus DAONFI01. The sequence continues at coordinate 13,857 of CAZIAZ010000020.1, forward strand.
TTCAAAAACTTCCAGGTATCGTATATAGGTTATCCATAAAAAATGTGCTTTTTTTACAAAACCAATTTCAAAAACATTAGCGTTGCCTTCCACGTCTCTTGTCTTATGAAACTTTTATCCGCCTTACGCCGGCTGTCGTCTTTTACCTGTTCATTTTAAAAACATAGCGACTGTTTTCATCCGCAGGCGCTGCCTGGCGCGACGTCTTCTTTCTCCGTCGTCAGGAGCACGACCTGCGAATGGTCGTCATTGCTGGCGGCAAGAAGCATGCCACGGCTCTCGACGCCGCGGAGCTTTCGCGGTGCAAGGTTAGCCACGATGATGATATTGCGGCCCAGCAGTGCTTCCGGTGCATAATACGCCTTTATGCCGGCACATATGGTTCGAGTCTCAAAACCCAGGTCAACCTTCAACACAAGCAGTTTGTCTGCATTGGGATGGGCAGCCACTTCAACCACTCTGCCGACACGCAAATCGAGCTTTGCGAAATCGTCGAAGGTGATTTCAGGTTTTTGGGGCTGATGTTGCGTTTCCTGCGGCGCCGCGGCGGCAGTTGGCTCATTACTGCAATTCGAACATTCGCACATTTTCAAAAATCCTTTCCGTTTTTATAAAAAATTTCGTACGTATCAGAAATTCTCAAGCACGACGCTGCCGGCGGCAAATATCGCAGTTTTTTATACATTATCACTGTCGGCATCCGCCTGCATATCGGTCTCGATAATTCTGGCGATATCTTCAGCAACTTCTTTGGTTATCGGCTCATGGTTATGGCGATACCTGAAATAAAGGCTCAGGTCGATAAAAACCAGTATGCCGTTAAGGATGTACAGCCATGTGCTGAAATCGAGCGGATGGCCGGTTTCGAAGGCTTTGAGAAACTTCGCAACCGTGCCGGCGGCATAGCCGACGATTATGAGCACGAGAAACCACATGCTCTTGCCGCCGACGAATTTAAGGCGATAGCTTTTAAGTATCGATATCGGCCATGACAGGCCGAACGCCACAAGCATTATCGATTCGCATATCTGGCCCGCCAGGTCAAGATTCATTTTCGACACTCCCTGCTTGCTGCAGCCGTTTTACATCAGTTCTTCAAGCTGCGGGGCAGGCAGATGCGTTTCCCAGCCGGCGTTTATCCGCTCCAGGACTTTCGCCCAGGGCTTTATGCCGCCTGTGGCGTCGGCGGCTTCCACGCTGAACGCTCCTACAGCCACAGCCATCGTGGCACATTCCTCTATATTCATCTCATGCGTCAAACCGCCGAGAAATCCAGCAATCGTGCAATCGCCCGAACCAGTAGTGCCGACGAGATTGGCCATAAAGCACGGCCGATATATTTCCCGGCCACACCAGTCGTCGGAAGATTGTATCAGCGATACGTCCGCCAGCCGCTCTTCGCGGCTGGTCGCGCCCGCATATATGCCCCTATCGCCGAGCTTAATCATGGTTACGGCTGAGCCGAGTTCAAAGATAGCCTCTGAAATGTCTCTCAGCAACTGAACCGAAACGCCTTCTTCCATCCTGTCCGGCGCGAGCATGTAAACTATTTCATCAAGGCTGGGCACGAAAATATCGACGTGCGGCAGTACTTCAGCCAGCAGCGAGGCCCAGTCCACACGGCCGGATTCGCTATCCGGGTCCGGCAGGGTCATGTCCATCGACGTGGTTATGCCCATCGCCTTGACTTTGCCGAACATTTGGGCCAGTTCAGCGCCGTTGTTAAGGAACATTTTCCGCATAAGCGGCGGATAACCGAAATGGAACAGCGATACCCCCTCCAGCGATTCATAGTTTATATCGTCAGCGCAGAAGGTGTTGTTCGTGCCCGGGTAATGCAAAAAGGCCCTGTCGCAGCCGGGCACGGAAATGACGACGGAATACGACGTCGATTCGCCGCGAGAGATAATCATGTCGCGTGAAAGCTGCGGCGAATTCGCGCCGACTATCTGGCAGATAATCTGGCCGAATGAATCGTCGCCGACCTTGCCGAGCAGTTTGACCGGCAGGCCGAGCTTGTGCAGCGCAAGGCCTGTATTAGCCACCACGCCGCCGGTGGACATCAGCGGCGCACCGACATTTACAAGCTTGCCAGGAACTATCACTTTATCCAGCGGGCCCTTACATGCCGACATGTCGGGTATCATGTCGACGCAGATGTGGCCGGCGACGACGATGCTTTTGTTCGTCATACTGTCTCCTCATATCAGTGTTTATCGTACTAAAACATGCTGCTTCAGGGACACCGATGGCCACAATTCCATATTGTCGGCCAGTCAAAAATACAGGTGCCCGTATGATATCTTTGCCGACAGCCTCCCGTCAACATGAGAATGACAGGAAAAAACGGCACAGGCCTTTTTTTTGACGCCAGAAAAGGTATAATGCCCACAAATGTTGTGAATTGCACTGCCGCCGGCGGCAGAAACAATAAAAAACAGCAAAACTTCAATTTTCGGCAATTTCAAAAAGACCGGCTCAGGAGTTTTGGGCCGTAATTGTCTGCCCTAAAAGTTTTGCCCGATTTTTGCAGGATTTTTCTGTCGTTGTTTATAATTGATAACTGCCGGCTATAATCGGACTTGTGATATACTTGGATGCAAAAAAATGTCAAAAGACAAAAATTCGCTCAAAGATTTATTGTCTCCGGTAGCCCAGAGCGTTAAAAAAGACCTCGATATGTGGCTTATCGAAGCTGGCACGCCCTCCTCGCTAGCTGCCGCCATGCGTTATTGCATGGAGGGCGGCAAACGGTTGCGTCCTGCGCTGGTGATGTTTTCCGCACAAGCCGCCGGCGGGAACGCGGAAGACGAACTCGTCCGCCGCTGCGCAGTAGCCGTCGAAATGGTACACGTTTACAGCCTCGTTCACGACGACCTGCCGGCAATGGACGACGACGAACTTCGTCGCGGCCGGCCAACCGCACACATCAAATTCGGCGAAGCGATGGCTATTTTGACTGGCGATTCGCTTCTGACGCGTGCGTTCGGCGTACTGGCGCAGAGCGGTTCGCCGCTGGCGGGAAGGCTGGCAGGCGAGCTTTCAGCGGCGGCAGGGCCGACGGGCATGGTAGGCGGCCAGGTGGCGGACATGGCGATGTGCGACGTGCCGGCGGGCTATGACGGCCTGGAATACATCCATCGCCGCAAAACCGGCGCAATCATAACCGCAGCCGCCCGTATGGGTGCAATCGCAGCAGGCGCGGACGAAAATAAACTCGCAGCCATCTCGGATTACGCCAGCGCCCTGGGCCTTGCGTTTCAGGTCTGCGACGACATCCTGGATGCCACCGGCAGTACGGTCGAACTCGGCAAGACGGCAGGCAAGGATCTGCAAGCCGGCAAACGCACCGTAGTCTCCGAACTCGGACTGGAAAAAGCCTGTGAACTGAACGAATCGCTTACCGCCCAGGCCAGAGCCGCTCTCGAACCGCTCGGCCACAAAGCCGACATTCTCGCCGAGCTTGTCGGCCTGCTGGCGGAAAGAACAAATTGACACGGCTGTTTAACTCTGTAAAAATTATCGAACCGGTATTGGAAATTGGATAAAAAAGACACATTGCTTTCACGCATAAATTCTCCAGCCGACATTCGCAAGCTGTCGCTGGAAGAGCTTGAGCGGCTGGCTGACGAAGTTCGCGACCGCGTTATCGAGGTCGTCAGCCGCAACGGCGGCCATCTCGCGAGCAATCTCGGCGTAGCCGACCTTACGATAGCCCTGCACTACGTTTTCGATTTTCCCACTGACCGGCTGTTGTGGGACGTCGGCCATCAATGTTACGCCCACAAACTTCTCACCGGCCGAGCCGGCCGATTCGACACATTGCGCCAGGGCGGCGGGCTGAGCGGTTTTCCCAGTCCGGCGGAGAGCGATTACGACCTTTTTTATACCGGCCACGCCGGCACAGCCATCTCGACAGCCGCCGGCCTTGCATGGGCGGACAAGATGCAGGGCCGCAACGACAGGAAATGCGTAGCCGTCGTCGGCGATGCGAGCATAGTCAACGGCATGAGCCTGGAAGGCCTCAACAACGCCGCACTGCTCAAACGACAGTTTCTGGTCATACTCAACGACAACTCCATGGCCATCGACCGCACATGCGGCGCGCTGGCTGTCGCGCTGGAAAAAATCCGAATGACCCCAAAATACGCCGACCTGAAATCATCCACCGAGATGCTGCTCAAAAAACTGCCGCTCGGCGGAGAGATTACCGGCGCACTCAAGCACATTCGCGAGGGCCTTCGCACCACGCTGCACGGCCCGCGGGTTTTCGAAACGCTGGGATTCAATTATTTCGGGCCAATAAGCGGACATGACATCGGTACGCTCATCCGCGTACTGCAACGGATGAAGGAGCTTAACCGGCCGGTCGTTCTGCACGTACATACCGAAAAAGGCCGCGGCTGCCAGTACGCCGTAGACGACCCATGCCGTTTCCACAGCCCGTCGGCACACAAAATATCAAACGGCAAAGCCGTCTTCAAAAAACTCGACCGGCCTATCTGGACGCAGTGCTTCGCGGACATTTTAATTGAAAAAGCCGCCGCCGACCCCCGCATAGTGGCCATCACCGCCGCAATGCCCGACGGCACAGGCCTGGCGAAATTCCGTGAAAAATTCCACGACAGAATGATAGACGTCGGCATCAGCGAAGAACACGCTATCGCGACGGCAGCCGGCATGGCGAAATCGGGACTTATACCCGTAGTCGCCATCTATTCCACATTCATGCAGCGCGCGTTCGACCAGGTTTTTCACGAACTCGCACTTCAGGGCCTGCACGTGATTCTATGCATGGACAGGGCCGGTCTCGTGGGCAGCGACGGCGCAGTGCATCACGGCCTGACCGACGTAAGTTTCATGCGCACTCTGCCGGGCATGACGTTAATCGCGCCTGCGACCGAAGCCGAACTCAACGCCGCTCTGGACTATGCGATTAAATGCACCGGCCCCGTGGCGATGCGATATCCGCGAGACCTCATACCCGCCGGTTCGCCGTCGACATGTCCGCCGTTCGTCACAGGCAAAGCCCGCGAAATGCGGCAGGGAAAGGACGTGTCGCTGATATGCTACGGCGCGATAGTCAACGAAGCTCTTGCCGCGGCGGATATGCTCGCGGAGGTCGGCATAGAATCGCAGGTCATAAACGCGCGTTTCGTAAAACCGCTCGATGAAGAATTGCTGTGCGCGGTTATCGCAACCGGCCGACGAATACTGACAATCGAAGACCATTTCGTCGCAGGCGGCTTCGGCAGTGCAGTGCTCGAAATGGCGGCAGGAAAAGGACTCGACGCTTCAAAAATAACTCTGCTGGGCGTGGGCGAAGAATATATACAACACGATACCAGAGCAGCACAACTCATCGCAGCCGGCCTGGATTCGCACGGCATCGCTGAAAAAGTCAAAACACTTCTATAACGTTCAGCGAAAATCCGACTTCACTTTTCAGACCGGGAATTGACTTTGAAATTTTCAGGCCAGTCGGGACGTACGCGGGGCACTATTTCCAGCCGGTTAATCGGCACTCGCACGAATTGACCCACAAGGCGCTCGTCGGTACTCCAGTTGGGGTCTTCCATTCGCAGTTGGCCGAAATTTATTACCACGGGCATGACCTGTTCAACTCGGCCGAAACCCACGTATCCCCAGCCTTTGACCGGCTCGATAACGATGCGATGACTCGGATTGCCGGCGACAGCGTCATCCCAGGAATAGCCTTCTTCGTTGTGGTACTGAAACTCCGCGCCTTCAATCAGGCCCGGCCTGGTACGTTGGCCCGGCGAGCTGATATTGTCGCAGACGGTATACAGCGTGCCGTCCACCCAAACCTCAGCCGGCTGGCCATAACCTTCGGTATGTTCCATTCGCACTTCTTTCATGCGTGGTTATTCTTTCGTAAGTTTGATGATTTTTTCGACTGCTTCCTTGATTACGTCGTCGGGGTAGGTCAGGCTGACGCGGAAAAATCCTTCGCCGGTCTGGCCGTAGCCGCGGCCAGGCGTTATGACTACGCCATATTTTTCCAAAAGTTCTTCGGCAAATTTTCCGGATGAACTGTAACCAGGCTGGCCGTCGTTCTTTCGCCATTTTTCAGGCACCGGCACCCAGAGATAAATCGTGCTCACCGGCTTTTCCATATGCCAGCCGTTTTCATTCAGCAGCGTCAGCACCATATCTCGGCGGCGTTTGTATACTTCGTTTATTTTAGGCACTAACTGGTCGCGGAGACTGAGCGCCTTTGCGGCGGCAAACTGTACCGCGCGAAGCGTGCCGTTATCGACGTTATCCTTCGTCAGCGAGAGAGCTTTTATCGCAGACGCATTGCCGCTCACACAGCCGGCTCGCCAGCCGGTCATGCAGAACGCCTTTGAAAGGCTGAAAAATTCAACGGCAACGTCGGCAGCATCCTTAACCTGCAATATGCTCGGCGCGGAATAGCCGTCGTAGGTATTTTCGCTATACGCCGAATCATGGCAGATGAGTATGTCGTATTGACGGCCAAACGCGACCGCCTCTTCGAAAAAACTCAGCGGCGCAGTGGCAGTAGTAGGATTGTTTGGATAATTAATCCACAACAGCTTGGCTTTTTTTGCAATATCCGTGGGTATTTCAGAAAAATCCAGCAAAAATTTCCGTTCCGCCCGCAACGGCACATAATACGTGCTGCCGCCGGCGAAAACATGGCCGATATTATACGTCGGATAACCCGGCACCGGAGCAATGCCGATGTCGCCAGGATTCATCACAGCCATGGGGAACTTGGCGATGGCGTCTTTCGACCCCATAGTGGTTATGACCTGGTCGGGGCCCAACTCCACTCCCCAGCGATGCTTATAGAAATTGCGGCACGCCTCCGGAAAAGCGGCTACCGGCACATCACAGCCGTAGCGGTGACGGTTGGCGTCCTGAGAATCGTTGATTGCCCGAATCATTTCCTGCACTATCGGGTCCGGCGTGGGCATGTCCGGATCGCCGATGCCGAGGGTTATCACCCTTATGCCCTGAGCGCGTTTTGCAGCGATTTTACGGCGTAAATCGGCAAAAAGATACGGCGGCAGCATCGCCAGCCGGTCTGAAATCATGACTTCCATTTCCAAATCCTTTCTAAAACGGCTGATTTTTGTGCTTTCAGGGTTTATAAAAACCTCTGAAAATGGCCAGCCGGTTTGAAATTTGTCCTATTTTTTACAAAAAAGTTCTACAACTTGACCCAAAAGACTGAAAACCAAATTTTGCGACAGACGCAAAAAGTGCATTTTAGCGATTCCGGCTCTTGAGGCAATGCCTTAAACGTGATATATCTATGCGAATGCATAAAAAATTGTTGGACATACTTGGCATATTGGCAGCCTGTACTGCGGCATGGACGGCTGGTTGCGACGAGACATTGCAGTCAGCCGGGTCACAATCGCCAGCCGCATCCGTGCAGGCTAAAGCCGCGCAGACAAACGTCGGCGGGCCGATGCCATTTCGCGACGCCAGTGCGCTTGCCGACCGTCAAGCCGCAGAAATAACCGGCGACACACCCGAAGATATACAGATGCGACAGCAATTCAGGCAGGCCGTCATCGACCTGCTGAGCAGTCCGGATGCAGAAACGCGTCGCGAGTCGGCTGAGATGTTGGGCGTATTGCATAAAAAACACGCGTTAAGTGCGCTTACGCTGGCAGTGGACGACCCTGACGCGAAAGTGCAGGAGGCTGCGATATTGGCGATAGCATGCATCGGCGAAAAGACCGTCGCCGGCCAGATTGCCACGAAACTGAACTCGCCGCAAATCCGCGTACGTGCCGCAGCGGCAAAAACGCTCGGCCGTCTGGCAACGCCCAAAACCACCGGCGCACTCATATCCGCCCTGAAGGATTCATCCGCCGACGTACGCGAATCCGCCGCACGCGCGCTTGGCCCGCTGCATGAGCAGGAAAGCATCGAGCCGCTTATACGTGCTTTGCGGGACGCCGACCCCAAAGTTCGAGCCGCAGCCGCCGGTTCACTCGGAATCATGCAGGCTCCGCAGGCTGTACCGCCCCTGATTAAAACACTCAAAGACCCCTACGCCCAGGTACGATATCTTGCCGCCGGCGCACTTGGCAATCTCGGCGATAAGTCTGCACTGCCGGCCCTCGCCAGCCTTCGCAACGACAGCGATATAGCCGTGCGAAACATGGCTGAAGCGGCTATCTCGAAACTTCGCGGCCCTAAAAAACCCTAGAGGCCGTTCAAGTCGTAAATACGTTTTTTTAAAAAAACTCATTCCTGCCCGCGGGTGATTTTCGCACCTATGGAGGCGAGCTTTGTTTCTATTTTTTCATATCCGCGGTCAATGTGATAAACGCGGCGAACTTCGCTTCTGCCGCGGGCGACCATGCCGGCCATCACCAATGCAGCCGACGCGCGTAAATCGCTGGCCATCACGGGTGCGGCGATGAGTTCCGGCACGCCGGTAACTATCGCCGTCGGGCCTTCCTTGCGGATATCCGCACCCATTCGCATAAGTTCCGGCACATGCATGAAGCGGTCAGGGAAGATTTTTTCGGTAATTGCACTGTTACCGTCAGCCAGACATAGCAGTACCATCAACTGTGCCTGCAAGTCCGTAGGAAACCCCGGATACGGCTGCGTAGTCACGTCGGCAGGCCGAATTCTATCTGGCCGGCTGACTTTTACCGTACCGTCGGAATTTTCCAGCGCCACGCCGATATTCCGCAACTTGTCAACGAGTGCGAGCAGGTGGTCGATTCGCACGTTTTTGACGCAGACGTCTCTGCCGCAAAGCGCGCCGGCAAGCATGAAAGTGCCAGCTTCGATGCGGTCAGGAATTATCCTGTGTTCGACGCCGTTCAGCGAATCGACGCCGGAGATGATTATCCGAGGCGTGCCGGCTCCGGAGATTTTTGCGCCGGCTTTGTTGAGGAAATCAGCCACATCGGCAACTTCCGGCTCGCAGGCTGCGCACTCGATGAGCGTCGTACCGCGGGCTAACGTAGCCGCCATCATGACGTTGAGCGTTCCCAATACGGTCGAGCCGAATGCGCCGCCCAAAAATATCTCGGCGCCGCGAAGTCGGGCGGTACTCGCAATGATGTCGCCGCCTTCGAGATGAATTTCCGCGCCAAGTTCTCGCATGCCGCGCAAATGCAAATCCACCGGCCTTGTGCCGATTGCACAGCCGCCAGGCATCGATACCCTCGCGCTGCGACGCTTGGCAAGCAGCGGCCCGAGTACGCATATGCTGGCACGCATCTTTCGCACGCGGTCATACGGAGCATGCGAAAGCGATTCGTCCGTGACTTCAATCTGCAGGGAATGGCCGCTACGTTCCACGCTGACGCCCAGCTCAGCCATAAGGTCAACCATCGCGTGAATGTCCGCAAGGTCGGGCACATCGTGAAGCACGCTTCTGCCGTCACATAGCATCGTAGCCGCCAGCATCGGCAGGGCGGAATTCTTCGCACCGCCAACTTCAATATTGCCGCTGAGTTCTGTTCCACCTTCTATAATGAACTTGTCCATAATTTTTCCCGCTCGATTTCATCATTGATTGACAAAGGTATCATCTTAAAAAATCAGACGCGTTTCGCGACGGCGACCCGCTCGATACCCTGAAAATCCTTAAAAATTTCCGGTTCTGCGAATTCGCCTGTCTGCACTATCAGGTTTCGGACGGCGTCTGCATGTGTATATCCGAATTCCACGCAAAAGATTCCGCCGCGGCCAAGCCTTTTCGGCACAGCCGGAATCAGCCGCCGCAATACGTCCAAGCCGTCGATACCCGCATAAAGAGCATCGCGCGGCTCATATTTCGTCGAGTCACCGACAGGGTCATTTTCTGCGACATACGGCGGATTGGCAGTTATCACGTCGAAGTATTCATCATTATATCGCGAGCCGACAGGGAGTTCCAGCAGGTCAGCCTGTTCGAACGTGACGTTTTGCGACAGGTTCAGACGGCTGGCGTTTTCCACAGCGACGGCAATCGCGGCTGGGGAAATGTCGCTCGCGAGCACATTCACGCCAGGTGCATTTGCGGCAATCGCACACGCAACACAACCGCTCCCGGTACAGACGTCCCAGACGTTGCCGACATACTGCGACCTGTTTTTTTTCGGCTGAAAGGCCGGCTCGGAAGATTGCGATTCTTCCGGCTGCGCGGAGGCGAGTTTTTCAATCTCGTCCAAATCGACCGGCGAAGATTCCTGCGAATCGAATTTCTGCTGCGTCACGTGAACGCCGGCGAGCTTCTGAAGATGCTCGACGGCTTTTTCGACAAGCATTTCCGTTTCCGGCCGCGGTATCAGCACGGCCGGCGTAACGCGGAAATTCAACGAATAAAATTCCCGGCTGCCGACGAGATACGCAACCGGCTCATGCATGGCTGCCCGCCTGACAAGTTCGCGAAACTGCGAACGCTGCCGGTCGGTCGGCTCGGAGTTGAATCGGGCATAGAGCTCTATGCGGCTGCAGCCGACGCAATGAGACAGCAGCACCTCCGCACACAGCCTGGGGTTTTCAAGGCCGCTGTGTTCAAAATATTCCTTCGTCCATGAAAGAAGGCGACCTGTCGTCCATGATTCGTTCAAGTGTTCCTCACTATTTCAGCCGACTGCTCTTCGGTATCAGACTGGCCGGCGGCACGCAACGCACGATAGAAACACCAGCCCAGCCCGCATATGATTATGCCCGCCATCAGGAACAATATCAAATAACTGTCGCCGTCGAGTTGGCCGTTATATTCAAGCGGTCTGATTTTCACGTCGCTGGCCATGGCCCACAACGCCATGCCCAACCCTGCCGTACAACCCAACAACATTATCGACAACGCGCCGCCGATACGCAAAACCATGCTGGCGAGAATTTTCCTGCTTTCGTACCAGACCATGCCGACGCCGGCTATCACTGTGGCTATCAGGCAGAACGAACCGCCCTTTAACAGGAGTACGCCGGCTAAAGCAGCCTTGGCTGCAACAGCCCCCGCATCACCCATATGATATTTCTGAATATGCAATATCGAAATGAGCCGCAAAAACGCAAGCGCCAGAAAAAAAAGGCCATCCAGCGAAAGCATCACCGCCACTATCCCGTAAACGCGGCCATGAGGGGTTTTGATGAGATATTCAGGCCGAATAGGTTCATCGTGCGTTTTTTTGAAATTTATCGACGTTATTACGACCGCCAGCACAGGCGCAGCCGCCATCACCGCCAGGCCTGCAATATTGCCGATATTCAATCCGCCGCCGGCGTCGCGCAGATAATAAGGATTGCCGAATTCATCGAGCAGATTCCACGCGAAAAGAGCTGCCATCACGACAGGAATTATTATCCGCATGGAAAAATCCCACCACACGCCAAGTCGCCAGTCACTGCGTTCATTGGCATGTTCGCGCAGCCGCCTGAGCCGTATCAGCCAGCCGAGCACCAAACCCTCAGCCAGCGCCGTCAGCGTTATGCCCCATGTGCCGTTGATGTAATCGTCAAAAACGCCCAGCCAGTTCAGCCCGCCCTGGCAGCAGTAAATCAGTCCCACGCCCAAACCCAGCAGCGAAAGAATCACCAGCGTCCAGTTCTTGCTCCAGCCGGTTTTGTCAACTATGCTCGCCAGAGTCGACTCGGTAATCGAGAACGCCGAATCGATGCCTAGCAATATGAGCGCAAGAAAAAATACCACCGAGAAATATGGGGCATACGGCAGCTGTGCCAGCGCATACGGAAACGCCACGAATGCCAGCCCCGGCCCGCCATCGGCAATCCTGTCCACCGGTATCGGATTGCCAGCCTGCTGCGTCGCAAATGCCATGCCGCCGAGCGTTGCAAAAACCGCTATGCCGGCGACGAAACTCGTACCCATATCAGCCAAGCCGATTATGGCGGCATTGTTATTGAGGTCGCTCTTGCGATGCAGAAAGCTCGAATACGTTATCATCACTCCGAAGGCAAGCGACATGCTGAAAAACATCTGGCCGAACGCCAGACGCCACGTCTGCGGGTCGGCAAGCTGCGAAAAATTCGGCTCAAGATAATATTCCATGCCCTGCGTAGCGCCGGGCAGAGTAAGGCCACGAATAGTAAGAATAAGCAGCATCAACCACGGCAGCGGCACAGTCCACAAAACTATCTTGCTGACCAGCTTGACGCCGCGGAAAATGCACAGGTACATAGCCAGCCATGTAATGAACAGCGCCACGACGACGTGCAACTGCATTTTGCCCAGGGCAAATCCCGAAGTATGGCCGAGATATTTGCCGTAAAAAAATTCGCTGGCATTTTTGACGCCCTCTACGCCAACGCCGGCCCACGGCAGCGTGCCCTGAAAAATTCCCTCTATCGAATAAACCAAAAAACTTCCGCACCACGCCAGTATGACCGCATAATACGTTATGATGATGAAACTGAGTATTATCTGCCACCAGCCGACGACGGCGTATGGCCTTTTGACGCGGGCGAACGCACTGGGCGTGGAACGCTGCGTAATATGGCCAAGTGAAAATTCCGCGATGAGCAACGGTATGCCCACAAAAAGCATCGCAATGACGTACGGTATGAGAAAAGCACCGCCGCCGGTCTTGTAAAGTTTGTAAGGAAAACCCCACAGGTTGCCAAGCCCTACCGCCGAGCCAATAGCTGCCAGAACGAAACCGGCTCTCGAACCCCAATTCTCACGGGTATCCGCCATTGTTTCTCCCAAAAATCATCAAAGTTTATATTTTTTCTTCAACGCATCAAGGTATTGCAAGTCCTGCTTGTTCAACGCCTTGCCTGACGTCACTTTAAGCTTGATGGCAGCAACTTTGGCCATATCCGCCTGCTGAATTTTGCCTTCAACCACGAGCTGCTGTATCTTCTGCAACATTTCAGGCGTTATCGGGCCGACTTTTTTCTGTATCTGCTTTTTAGCCTTTTCGATATTTTTAGCCGTGGCGGCATCTATGGTTTTTTTCTTTGTCTTGTCGGCATCTGTCGGAGCGGCGGCAGATGGTGCTTTTACCGGCGCCGGCGGCTCTACCGCAGTTGCGGCGGCAACAGTCGATTCAGGTGTAACTGTTTTTTTGGCCACGGGTTTGGCCGCAATTTTCTTTGCAGCAGTAACAGGTTTGGCAGCCGTTTTAGTTTTCGGTGCAGTTGCAGGTTTGGTTGTCGGGGATGCTGCGACAGGAGCTGTCGTGGGAGCCGGTTTGGCGGCTAACGGCTTGGGCGCAGCAGGAGCGGGAGTCTTTTTCGCAGGCTTGGCCGGTTCAGGTTTGGGTTTTACTTCAGGCTTGGGAGCGACGGCGGTTTGCGGCTCTTTTATTTCATAAACAGCGTCGACATCCACAGTTTCAGTCGAATATATGCTTTTGCCGACACCTGACGTCTGCTGTTCGCCAGGCGTTTCGTCGTAAACCTTTCGCGACGTCCTGTTACAGCCGGCTGCCAGAACGCATACCACAAGCAACATTAATAATCTGCCAAATATTTCCATCTCAATTTTCCTCGCACACATTAAACTTATTTTTAGGCCGAACCCGTTTTTGTTGAAAATCTTCCATATTTTTTTAGCCTTTCACGGCGGTTTATGCAAATCAATTCCGCAGGCTGCGTCGTCACTTCACAAATACCACTCTGCCGTATTCGTCGCAAAGATGATAATTCGGCTTGCCCAATTTCGGAAACGACGAGAGCTCCGGGCCCTGCCTGTCGATATAAACGCTGTAGTTATATCGGCCCACAAGTATGCGCCAATTGGCTCCGGGTCCGAATTTTTCGCCTCTTTTTGTAAGTTCCGAAACCGGCACAGCCATCTCAGCCGTCCAGAACATATCGACGTCGCCCCATTTATTGAGAGTGCCTTTATATTGAGCGGCTACAGTCAGCTCACAGGTATAGTCGTAGCAACTCGCCATGCCGAGGTAAGATTTCGCCGGAAAAAAGAACGTCGATTTCTTTGACATGGGCGTTACGTAAAGTTCCCAATACCAGCTGAAATCGGACGGCCAAAGAAAGACTTCCATCAGGTCGCCCCAATTATAATGATGCATGCCGTTTTCAGTGCCGTTAGCCTGAATATCGCTGTCCGTGAATTTTCCTGCGATATAAAGATATTTGTTATCCCAGGCAAAGCGCACTTCGCCGGCGTCTTTGAGAGATTCCCCGCGGGCAGCTCTGTCGCAAGGAATGCTCAGCGAATAAGCCTTGGCATTCTTCCACACGGGGTCGTCAAGTTTGCCGTCCACATTGACAGGCACGGCAGTGTATAAGGCATCGATATCCGGAGTTTTGCCGGCTGACATATTGTTTGCGTCGTTCGCGCAGCCGGCAATAAAACCCACACCCATCAGCAATGAAAAAACAAAGACTTCTCGCAACATATCGCATCTCCACTGTTGGTTCGAAAAATATCAGAATTATCGTCATGATTCTAATATGCAAGGCGAGTTTTTTCCAGATGTTTATTGCCCGTCTTTTCAAGGTCGTATATAATTTCACGCAGGAGATTATCCAATGCAACCGGACGACACCGACTGGAAAATAATCGACATCCTTCGGAACGAATATATGCCCAACAACGCCATCGCGAGAAAGCTGGGCGTATCCGAAGGCATGATACGCCACCGAATTCAGCGTCTAAAAGACGCCGGCATAATGATAATAAAAGCCCTCATCAATCCGGATGTGCTTGAAAACCAGCAACTTGCCGTATTAGCCGTAAATGTCGTCGAATCCAGAATGCTCGCCGCCAAGGCACATGAAATTTCAGAATTGCCCGGCGTATTGAGTGTCTCGATAGTTTCAGGCCGTTACGACCTGATAGCCGAACTGCTTCTGGATTCCAGCCACGGATTGGTAAATTTTCTGACCGAAACACTCTCGCGTGTGGACGGCATCAGCAAGACGGAAAGTTTCCTGCTGCTCAAGAATTGCAACAAATTCGTATAGTATTCCGCCTATTTATGTTACCTGATTCCTGAAAGAAAGGGATGCAAATGAAATGGTACTGTCACATTAAAGGTCAGCAATACGGCCCTGTCGACGAAGCGACTTTGCGTACATGGATAAGCGAAGGCAGGGTTCTGCCGAATGACCTTGTCTGGGCGGAAGGCATGGAAAACTGGGTGAAGGCTTACGTAATCATGAACGGCACGACGGCTGAAATCAAAGGCACCGGCGGCATGACGCCATGTAAAGATATCAGGTCAAAAGCACGCACAGCGCTTGCCGGCAAATGGGGCATGTGCGCACTGTATATGCTCGGTTTTTTCGTAATAACATCATTAATATCCGCCTTTACGACTTATCCGCCGTTTTTCGCCAGGCATGAATACAGGGAAGCGGAAGTCAACTGGGGTCAACTGCTTTTAAACGGGCCGTTTACGCTGGGCTTCGCGATGTTTTTTCTGGGTGTGGGTCGCGGCGGCATGCCGTCTTTCGGCACTTTTTTCGCCGGATTTAAACGGTTTATCGGCGCATTTTGCCTGTATTGGTGCATGCTTGTTTTCGTTCTGCTGTGGATGCTGCTTCTGATTATACCGGGCATTATGGCGGCATATTCGTATGCGATGGCTTATTACGTCTACGCCGACAATCCCGAACTTGGCGCACTCGGTGCGATTAAACGCAGCAAGGAACTGATGTACGGCCACCGGCTGAAATTATTCTGGCTGGGCCTGACGTTCATAGGCTGGGGATTTTTGTGCATACTGACATTCGGCATAGGTTTTTTATGGCTGGTGCCATACTTCAATACCGCCCTCGCCGTTTTTTATCACGACATTCAACAGCCTGCCTTGGCAGATATTTCAGAATCCGCTCCACAGGGCCAACCAGCGGAATCGACTGTACAAACCGAGAATAATGAACCGCCTATGGATTTATCACGTCCGATAAATCCGCAGCAGTAAAGTCCAAACCGTACCGTTCAAAACATTTTTTTGGCTAGCGCGAGTATGCCCTGTTTCCACGGGACGCGATGGCTGATGCCGCTGCGGCCCTGAAAGCTGGCAAGATTCTGCAAATACCAGCGATAATTTCGCAGCAGCGCGTCCTTGTTGGAAAACTCAGGCGTGAATCCAAGCACTTTTTCCGCTTTTTCCACGCTCACGAACGAATCTGTGCAGGCGGTCTCGTAAACCCACTTGTAAAGCGGTGAAAGCCTGAAAAATTCCAGGATTCGCAGCGTCCAAATCATCGGCCAAGCCGGAAAACCCTTGATATGTTTTCCGAAACCGGCGTCGTCAAGAACCGCCTGAAAATCCTCTTTCATGGTCGTAAAATCTTTGGCGCCGATGTTAAAGACATCGTTGCAGATTTTTTCATCGAGCGTCGCGCACAGCCATATTGCCCGACAGAGATCTTCCACGTCAAGCAACTGGTAACGGTTATTGCCGCTGCCTATCATCGGGAAATTGCGGCCGTCTTTTGCCCAGTCGTAAAGCAGTGCAAATACGCCCAGCCGCTCCGGCCCTATAAACGACTTCGGCCGAACGATGGATACGCACATGCCTTTATCGCGGTATTCGGCACAGATTTTTTCGGCTGATATTTTTGCGACGCCGTACGGCCCGACGCCGACAAGCCGGTCGTTTTCAAAAATCGGGTGATGGTCCGGCACGCCGTAAACGGCTGTAGATGAAACATGAACGACTCGCTTCACCCCGGCAGCATATGCCCGTTCCATGACGTTGCGCGTACCGTCGATATCAATCGAAAAAATTTCCGACTTTTTATACAGCGGCAGCGCCGCAGCAGTGTGTATGACGACATGAACGTCCTGAAGGGCTTCGTCGAGTTTTGCCGCGTCGCGGATGTCGCCGGTGATTTCGCGAACCCTGTCGCGCTCCAGATAATCGAACGGCGCCACGTCAAGTGAAGTCACATCCTGTGCCTTATCGAGCAGGAATCTGGCCATGTTGATTCCCAGGAAACCAGCCCCCCCTGTTATAAGATATCTTGCCATTATTTAAAAACCTCAAAATGTTTTATAATACACCCTGTCATTATTTAAAAATCTCAAAATGTTTTATAATACACCTTGTCATTATTTAAAAACCTCAAAACGTTTTATAATACACACCTTATCATTATTCAAAAACTCGGAAACGTGTTTATTTGACGGCTGACGACTTTTTCAGATACAAGCGCCAGTCTGAATTTTCGTCTTTAAGATAGTAGTTATCATAAAAATATTGGCCATACCTGCTTAAAATTTCTTTGGAATAATTTGCATAATTGTCTTTTTTTGACACAAGGACAGCATCGACATCATCAAACAGTTCATGTCGCGAAGGCTGATGGCTGCCGTCGAACAGCAGGCCGTAATGCAGCCAGGCCCAATCGCCTTTACGATAGGCAGAGCCGTACAGCAGCGGCCAGTTGTTGAACATGGTCAATGAGTAAACGACGTAGTTTTTGGGCACGCGGTTTTTGGCAAGCAGTTCCGTACCCAAGTTGAGATTTTCCGCGACAGGCATGCCGTCGAGAATGAACGGCATATCATTCAATGCCGGATTCGTCAGCAGACAATATCTGCGGGCGGAATTGTTTATTAACAATCTATGACGCAAGGCATTGACTGTCGACTGCGTCTGGCCGAATGCGAAAAAAAACGCGCACACGAAGCCCAGCATGCCTATGACAAAGCCTCGCCACGTCGGCTGATTGCGAAAAATCGCATCCGTCCACCCGAAGACGGCAAAAATGAAAATGTAAGGAAACATGAATTTATCCAATTTCATGCACCCTACCATCACAAAAAAGACGATTGCGGCGGCAATGATGAGGATCGTGAGATTTTTCGTAAAATTTACGAAAAATCGCGGTTTTCGTGCGTCGCCGGAAATGGATGAGCCGTTTCCGGCTGCTATTCCTCCCCATAGGCATACGGACAATATCATCAATCCGAAATTCACGTCAAGAAGATTGAACCAGGCTTTCGTCACGCAGATGGACGCTACGTTGCTGCCGGAATTTTTTATCAGCCTGAACATGTCGAAAAAAAAGGCGTCCAGTCGGCCGTGCAGATACACGGCTACGATAACCGTCACAGTCAGAAAACCCGCAAAAATCAGCGTCAGCTTTGAAATCGGAATTTTTTTAGCAAACACACCGAGCAAAAGCAGAAGAATTCCGCCGATGCCGAAATTTATTTTAAGGAAAAACGCACAGCCGAGCATCAGGCCTATGCAGATACCGTCGACAAAATCACCGCAACGTATCTTCGGCAGCAACGCCGCCACCAACAGCGGCGAAATCATCGCCAGCCCAAGCCGGTTATAGACCGTTTCATAACTCGACGCCGGCAACGGCGTGCCGAGCGCATTTGCACCCAACATGAGAGAAACGGCAGCTATGGTTATAAAACTCGACGGCAGATACGCCATCCGCTTTGAGCAAATCACCCATGTGGATATCAACACCATCGGCATGAACGCCAGATATCCCATCGTGAGAGCCGCCCCTTTTACGCCGCAAATCAGAATCCCCAGATGCACAAGCATATACTGAAACACGCCCATCGGCGATATGAAATCAACGTGCGGCCGCTGGCCGGAAAAAACCCGATGGCCCTGCTCAAGGAGATGAACGCCGGCTCTTGCACCCTCGTCCGCAAACGGCAGCGAGCCGGTGTACCACCGCATGCCGGCGAGCGCAACAGTCCATATGAAAAGAATTAACAGCGATACAATCAGCACACGGCCGGAGTCGCGGAAAAGAAAAACATATGCCGATTTTTCCGGCGACGAAAGCGAATTGTCAATCATCGCGTCCGGCGTCCGGTCAGCCATGTTTTTCATCTTGTTTGTGACACCATCCATACTCCGGCAATGATAAATATCATTCCGGCGATTTGCAACCACGAAACCCGCTCGTCGAGCATCGGAATGAATCTGGCCAGCAGAACCACAATCAGCAGGCCGACGCT
Source organism: uncultured Planctomycetaceae bacterium (assembly GCA_964536835.1). GTDB lineage: Bacteria > Planctomycetota > Phycisphaerae > SM23-33 > SM23-33 > DAONFI01. The sequence goes on from CAZIAZ010000020.1 coordinate 32,749, forward strand.
GACCATGACCGGATACGCCACTGAAATCGGCAGGCCGGAGAGGGCTTTGCGATAGACCAGCACGTTTGCTGCAAAAAGGATTATGCCCGCTACGGTTGCAACATTGAGAAAACCGGCCGTCTTCGCCAGGAAAGAAGAGCTTGACGCAACAGGTTTTTCCGAAACGGCTCCGACTTTCATCAATATGTTTGCCAAAGCGTTCAGAACCAGTGCGATTGACAGAAAAATCCAGTATCGCATGATAATTGTCCTCAATTCAGAAATGATATTTTTGACGGAAAGAGGATTATGAGAACTATCATGGCTATCCATACCAATACGCCGATTATAAGGCCCCTGTCTCTGAGCAGCAGTTCCGTAGGGCCTGCGAAACCGCCGTTCATAGACAGCATGGCCGCGCGGCATATGCAGTAAATAATTACCGGCAGAGTATATATGAACGCCTGCGTGTGAAATTTGGCCAGCGTCTGGTCACTCATGGCATACAGCAGAAACGTCACGATTGCCAGGGTCGCGGAAAGAGTTATCAGATGCATCAGAAGCGCAGGCGTATATCGCAAAAGCGTCCTGCGATGCGGCGCCGCGGCATCCGTACCAAGCGTGTTTATTTCGCAATACCGCTTGCAGAAGCCCAGGAACAGGCACAGGCAGAACGTGCAGATTATCAGCCACGGACTTATGGTCACGCTGATGATTACCGCTCCGGCGATAGCCCGCAAAACAAACCCGATTGCAATACAAATCACATCGGCTAACATGCGATTTTTGAATATGGCGTTGTAAAAAATCTGCAAAACCACATACGCTGCCAGGGTCATCTCCAGTGGCCCACAGCCGCCTGCGAACAAAAAACCTGCAATCGCAAAAATCAACGCGATTATTATCGCTTCGGCAGCGCCGACTTTCCCGCTGGCTATCGGCCTATGCCGCTTGACGGGATGAAGAATGTCACTTTTACAGTCTATCAGGTCGTTTACGATATATGTAGCGCTTGCTATGCAGCAGAAGGCGCAAAACGCTTCGAAGGATTTGAGCCATTCGGCGGCATATCTTATATGCAGATGGTTTGCGAACACCGGCGCAGCGAAAACAAGGGTATTCTTCACCCACTGATGCGGCCTGGCGAGTTTGAGGTAATATGCTGCTTTCATCCGGTATTATATCGGCATAATCGTGACGATTCCTTAAGCGGTATTGACTGTGCCGCCGCAGCGATGTATCCTGATGCTCATCAACCAATCGCTCAGGAGAAAGGACGACCGATGGCGTATATCATGGATGCCTACGACGACGCGCTGCGTTACATTCTCAAACACGGCGTCAAACGCCCCGACCGCACCGGCACGGGCACACTGAGCGTGTTCGGCTATCAGACGCGATTCCGAATAAATGAAAATTTCCCGATAATCACCCGTCGCAAAGTCTGGCCTCGCAGTATCTTCTGTGAACTGCTATGGCTGCTCTCCGGCAGCAGCGACAATAAAGACCTTCAGGAAATGGGCGTCAATTTCTGGACGCCGTGGGTCAGCGAGGAATTTGAGAAAAAACACGGCTTCAACTCCGGCGAACTTGGGCCGGTCTACGGATTCCAGATGCGACATTTTGACGGTGATTACAGGACGAAGTCCGGCGGCGCCGACCAGTTGGCGTATCTTATTAACGAAATCAGGACAAATCCGACGTCCCGCCGGATGCTTGTGAGTTACTGGAATCCCAATCAGCTCGACGCTATGCGTCTGCCGCCGTGCCATTATACGTTTCAGGTCTACATCGACGACGAAGGCAGAATGAGCGGCATGCTTACGCAGCGGTCAGCCGATTATCCCGTCGGCGTGCCGGCTAACATACAGTTTTACAGTGCGTTCATTTACATGCTCGCACAGCAGACCGGCTATACGCCGTGGGAATTCGTCCACAACACCGGCGACACGCATATATACCTGGACCAGATACCAGCCGTCGAGGCATACCTCTCACAGCCTGCGCCGGATTCACCAAAACTCGTCCTAAATAAAGCCGCCGACATCTACAGTTACAAACCTGAAGATTTTGAATTGATTGATTACAATCCCGGCCCCGTAATTAAAATCCCGATATCTGTCTGAATTTTTTTAAAATATTTTTTAAATATTTTATAGAACCTATCCCCAAAACATGGGCAGCGCCGAAATCGAGCAATTTTGCGGGCCGGTAAAGGCTTTGAGACAGTGCCTAGAGCATGTTAAATTTGAAATTGCGCCTTGTTGCGTCGTTGAGGACGAGGCTGGCAAGGAAGGCGAAGCAGGCAACCTTATATGGTTTCCGATGCAGCCTGACGCAGCCAGCTGACGCCGCAAACAGCAACAAGCGCAAAGTCAAGTTTAATATGCTCTAGTTTATCGCTATCTGTTCAGCCTGCTTTGCGGCTTCTTCGACAGTGCCGACATACATGAAAGCCTGCTCCGGCAGATGATCCCACTTGCCGTCGCAGATTTCCCTGAAACTGCGGATGGTCTCGCTGAGCGGCGTAAAATTGCCGGGTTTTCCCGTAAAAACTTCCGCCACGAAAAACGGCTGCGAGAGGAATCTCTCTATCCTTCGCGCACGGGCGACGGTGCATTTGTCTTCTTCGCTTAGTTCATCGACGCCGAGAATGGCGATGATATCCTGCAATTCACGATAGCGTTGAAGAATCTGCTGCACGCGGCGGGCGGTTTCGTAATGTTCCGTGCCGACGGTTTGCGGGTCAAGAATGCGGCTGGAACTGGCCAGCGGGTCAATGGCGGGATAGATGCCCTTTTCCACAATGCTCCGTTCCAGCACGATGAATGCGTCAAGATGCGTGATAGCCGTCGCCGGCGCAGGGTCGGTCATATCGTCAGCCGGAACGTAAACCGCCTGAACGGACGTTATCGCACCCTTGACGGTCGACGTGATTCGTTCCTGCAACTCGCCCATTTCGGTAGCCAGCGTCGGCTGATAACCCACGGCGGAGGGCATACGGCCCAGCAGTGCGGAAACCTCGCTGCCAGCCTGGCTGAAACGGAAAATGTTATCTATGAACAGCAGCGTATCGGCGCCGCCCATATCGCGAAAATATTCAGCCAGCGTCAACGCACTGAGCGCCACTCTCAGGCGGGCTCCAGGCGGTTCGTTCATCTGGCCGAAGACCATCGCGGTTTTTTCGATAAGTTTCTGGCCGGTAAGGCCTATCTGAGCCTCCTGCATTTCCAGCCATATGTCATTGCCTTCGCGAGTGCGTTCGCCGACGCCGGCGAAGACCGAATATCCGCCGTGTTTCGTAGCTACGCGGGCAATGAGTTCCTGGATTATGACCGTCTTGCCCAAGCCGGCGCCGCCGAAAAGGCCCGTCTTGCCGCCGCGGACGAACGGCGCCAGTAAATCTATCACTTTTATGCCGGTCTCGAATATCTCGCTTTTGGGGACAAGTTTGTCGAATTCCGGCGCAGGGGCATGTATCGAGCGATACTCATCAGCCTTTACCGGGCCAAGCCCATCCACCGGCTCGCCCAGCAGATTGAATACTCTGCCCAACACACCAGGGCCGACCGGCATGGACACCGGCTTGCCGGTATCTTCGACGGAAAGACCGCGTTTGAGGCCGTCCGTAGAACCCAGCGCAACGCACCGTACCCGGCCGCCGCCAAGATGCTGCTGAACTTCTCCAACCAGATCGCCCTGGCCGCCTATCTGCACACGCAAGGCATTGAAAATCGACGGCATCTGCGATTCTTCAAATTCGACGTCGAACGTCGAGCCGATAACCTGTACTATTCTGCCCTGCGTCATTAATCCGTCCTGTTCTTCTAATTCTTCTAATTTTTCTAATAAAACTGCCATCGCGCCCGATGCCGACAACGGCTAGCCGCAAAAACGGTTTTACACCATCAGCCGTCTTTATCTACATGGATGAAACCTGCTCCAACAATTTAAGGCCGAAAACCGAAGCTATGCCCTGCAATATCATTTCGACCGATATGGCTGCTATTATAAGGCCCATTATTCGCGTGGCTATGCTTATGCCGCTGTCCTTCAAATATTTCGCAAGCGGCTCAGCCGCCCGCAGACAGGCATACGCCCCAACGCCAACCAGCACTATCACGCCAGCCAGCAGCAGCATCTGCCACAGGCCAGTCGTTCGCGTTCCATAAAGCACCGCGCCGTTTATCGCGCCAGGGCCGGCGAGTATCGGTATCGCCAGCGGTACGATGGCAAACTGCAGATTGACTTCTCCGCCAGCCATTTTTGAAAACGTCGCACCGCCGCCAGGGCCGAGTATCATCTGTACGGCTATCAGGAACAGAATCGCGCCGCCGCCTATCTGGAACGCGCTGGAACTTATGCTGAACATCGCAAGCAGCGCCTTGCCCAGAAATAAAGATATCAACAGAATAATCGTCACGGCAATTGCCGTACGGCGGGAAATCGCCTGCCGCATGGACGGCTCTACACGTTCCGTGCCGGCTAAAAACACCGGAATGCCTTCCAGAGGATTGACCAGCACCAGCAGGGTAATGAACGCTTTTATGTAAAATGTCAGTTCATGCATGGAATTCTTATCACAGTTCCAGAAAGCTTTTTACGATTAAAGCAGGCTCCAGAGCAATTCTCAAAATTCTTACACTTTTCATTTTGAGAGCCACTCTAAAACGCCTACATATGCAGACTGCAATTATACTCTGACGCAAATTCAAAACAAGGCCGGAATGTCATTACTTCTCCGTCGACGCAGACGTCGGGGCAGTATCGTAAATTTCGAGAAGTTTTTTGACGTCGTCCTGATTGGGATTGAGTTTAATGCTTTCTTTCCACGCGCCGACAGCCTGCGTGATAAGGTCGCGGTCTTTTTTGACTCGATAGACTTCCAAAAAGACATTGCCCAAATCTTTCCAGAGCGTACTGTTTTCCGGCTCGAGTTCAAGGGCTTTTTTATATGCGAAGACAGCTCTGCCGCCGCTGCCGGCCTGCCGGGCGGTTATTGCAAAATTTTTCCATACCGTCGGGTCAGCCGGCGATAGTCTGGCCGCCTGCGAATAGGCGTCCATAGCGGCAGCCGGCTCACCCATATCTACCGAAATTTCGCCGATATGTTCCCAGGCATCCTGACGGGTCGAGTCGATATCCGTCACTTTCATCCATTGCTGGCGGGCTTCGCCGGGACGGTTCTGAATCTGCAGAAGCGTCGCGAGGTTCGTACGGGCTTTTATGTCGTTAGGCTGACTGTTGAGGATATCATTATAAATTTCCTCGGCGTTTTCATATCGTTTCAGGCGTATGTACGCCATGGCAAGATTAAATACTGCACTTCTGTCGGCTGGGTTCAGCTTGATTATTTTTTCATAAACGGCGACGGTCTGTTCAACTTCGTCGTTCGCCAGCAGTGCGATAGCCAACGCCTCAAGAGCGGTCATATTTGTCGGGTCAAGTTCTGTTGCACGACGAAAACAGGCGACTGCGAAATCCCTGTCGCCGGAAGAAGACGCCCTGTCGCCGGCTAAAATCGCTTCCTGCGCGTTATGAATCTGTTTTGCCCGCGTAAGCGGGTCCTGCGGAGTCAGGAAAACCGGCGCAGACGCAGGCTCAGACGTCGGCGAAACTGTTTTAACAACTGTTTCATGTACAGCTGCCGGCGACGATGTCGTCACAGGTGCGAGTTCTATTATATTGTCATCGGAATCAAACTGATTTTCCTGCACAGCCGAAGATTTGGCTGACGATTCGACGGCATCCGTCGCCTTTTGCGCTTTTTGAAAAAATATCGCGTGGATAGCCCACAGCAGCAGCAAGCCGGCTGCTGCACCGATTATTCCGGAAATTATTGGTCGCACATTCATTTGGTGGATTCTTCTTCCTGTTTAAGTTCAAGCGGCAGGATGAGCGAGAACGTCGTACCTTTGCCGGGCGTACTTTTTAGTATGATTTTCGCCTTGAGCAGTTCCGCCAGTTCTTTGGATATGGCAAGGCCAAGGCCCGTACCCTGGACTTCCTTGGTAAGCGTCGGCTCTGCCTGATAAAATTTCTCAAAAACATGTTCCTGGTCGTCCTGGCTGATGCCCGGGCCGGTGTCGATTACACTTATGGTAAAAATCTGGTCAATCTCGCTGAAGTATGCGCGAAGAATCACCTTGCCGCCGGCTGGGGTGAATTTTATGGCGTTGCTCAACAGGTTGTAGAGTATCTGCTGAAGTTTACTGCCGTCGGTTACGGCGAAGGGCATTTTTTCGTCCAGCTCGCCGATAAGTTCAAGGCTGCTCTTGTCGCTTAGCGGACGCATGAGATTTAGCAGCGTCTGGCAGGTGTCGAGGACGGAGACCTTGTCGGCACGGACGCGGGCTTTGCCGGCTTCTATGCGAGCCAGGTCCAACATGTCGTTTATCATCGCCAGCAGGTTCTTTGCCGCCACAGCAATATTTCTGCCGTAACGTGATATCTTCTCGTCGGCATTTTCGCCAAGCAGTTCGGCAAAGCCGATAATGCTGTTTAGCGGCGTACGAAGTTCATGCGAAACGTTAGCCAGAAATTCACTTTTGACGATGTTCGCCTGAAACAGTGCGGAATTCGCCTCGCTGAGTTCGAAAAGTTTCTGGTCCAGGGCGCGGTTGGCGGAACGCAGCTTGTTGTGCTGGTCCTGGATAGCGCCGAGCATTTCATTAAAACTCTCGCCTAGCCGCTCAAGTTCGTCGCCGGTTTTCACGTCGCTGCGTACGCTAAGGTCGCCTTCGGCGACTTTGTCGGCAAGTTCTCTCAGAGAGTGAACCGGCCGAAATACTATCCTGTGTGAGATTATGGCGAACATCACCATGGCAAGCAGGCCGGCCAGCGTGCCGCCTGCAACGAACGCACCTCGCGTCAGCCAGCCGAGAAATTCACTCGCCGCAGATTCGGGCATGGTCATCTCAATCATGCCGACGAGCTGATTGGGCCGGAATATGGGCTTGTTCGACAAGGTCGGATTTTTTGCGTGGCATTCATTGCATGACGACGTGTTACGCACAGCCCTGAAACAGCGAAAGATTGTATTGCCCTGATCATCCTCGGACTGTTGGATTATTATGTCCTTCGCCGGTTTTTTTTGAAATTCCTTTATGACGCTGCGCTGGGTGTATGTGAAGTCTTCCTTGTTCAGCGGTTCTACCAGCGGCACGAACGACGGCCCCGTAAGCAGAACGCCGGAATCATCCACGCGATAGAGCGCAATAACGGCACTGTTGGCATCGGACGCCTTGTTCGGATCTTCCGGATGAAGCCTGCGAAACTCGTTAAGCCGCAGACGCGTAATTTCGCGGGTCGGACTTTCAAGGCTCTGCTCGCTCAAGCCTTCTACGAACAGCCACAATATGCCAAGCGCCGCTGAAATAGCCAGAATCAGCGCCAGCCCGAAGAACAGGCGAAACTTCACTGCCAGCGATATGCGAACGAATTTCTTTGCCATCCGATTCTCGTTTATTTATGTTGCATGACTCTGTCGCCGTCACGGCAGAATGGTTATCGTACTCCAGTGCGGCCAGTTTGCGCGGCTGTCCTTCGGGTCGGCGTAGTCCATCAGCGCGATGAACAGGAATTCTATGTCCCTGTCGGAAAATCTCACGCAGCCCCGGCTAGCCTGCGTGCCGAGCGACGACGGATTACACGTTCCGTGCAACGCATATGACTGCGACGCCTCTATATGCGTGCCCAGCTGCGGTATGCCTTCGATTTTTATATTATACCCGTTCGGGCCGAGCGGATAACCAGGCTGACCGGGCATTATTGGTATGCACGCCTTGCCGGAATCAGCCGGCGGATAATAGGTGGAATTCGCCGTCTTGCCGTTCCACGGCACAACACGGAAAAAACCTTCCGGCGTTGGCGTTTCGGGCAGCCCTACGGCCACCTTTACCCGCCGCAGGAATAAATCCTGAAGATAAAGGTCGGCGACACGTTTGGATTTGTACACCACGACATGGAAGGGGCCCCTGACGAGTTTGTAATTACGGCCAGCCTGAAAATTCCTGGCCGACAAGCCAAAGCCGTTGACATACGGAATCATCCTGGCCGGCACACAAAGGTCGTAATGGCTGATAATGCCCTCCCGCGTTATTTTCCCGCCCGCGCCGCGAATCGAATTGAGCGTATCGCCGGATTTGAATTTGTAGCTAATCAGATACGGGTCTTTGGGGTTGACGTACGGAGAAGGATTCAGGACGGTTCTGTTCGCCAGGTCTTCGAGAGCTTTTCTCGCGATGACAGCCTGCGGTTCGGCCAGAAATCCGGAATTGAGCGCCCTGTTCAGCAGCGTGCGCGCCTGTATGTAATCCTTATTCTGCTGGTAAAGTACCCAGCCCTGGGCATACGCCTGCCTGGCTGCGTCGGCATTGATGCGCGGCGTAGTCAGCGGCGATGGGCCTATCGCCCTCGACAACGCCACAGTCATGCCTTTGGGGCCATAAGCTTTGTCGGTATCTTTGGCGGCGGATTTTTCAGAATATGCCGTAACAGGCTGTGATTTTTGCGCATGTTCCTGTGCCGTGTCGTTTTTCTGTTGAGTTTTGTCGGCTGTCGAAAATTCCTCCGGCCCCGAAATTTTCGGATAACCCGGCTGCGGCGCCGGTTCGAGTGCAGGTGGATTCTCCGCCGGCTTGCGGCCGGACGGCCAGAATACAACAGCCAGCAATACTCCTGCCAGCGCCAATATTGTCACATATAAGCCAGTGTTGGTCTTCCTGGCCTGCGTATACATCTTCATGGAGATACCTCCAGTCTTTTCCAGACAATTTCAGACAATTCCAAACGACGGAATATAAAATTTTTTAAACGGGAATTGACGCGCCAGCTCACGTCGCCATGTCAATCCGTAACTACCTTGTCCACAAGCGCATCGTTTATATCCATCGGCAAAACCGGCTGGATTTGTTCGATAAAAGCGGCGCCGATTTTTTCAGCCCGCAAATCAGTTTTTTTCAGAAAACGGTCATAAAAGCCGCCGCCGCGGCCCAGTCGGCCGCCGTTTCTGTCAAACGCCAACCCCGGCACAACGATAAAGTCTATTTCATCAATAAAAATCTCTCTGCCCAGCGGACTGCGAAGACCCATTTCGGGGCTGAAAAGGCTCATATTTTCAGGCCTGATTTCTATCGCCCTCATTTCACGGTCGAGCGGACTTGTAGGGGCGCATACGGTTTTCCCAGCCCGCCAGGCCTGCCGGGCCAATCCGCCGAGCCTGACTTCACCGTCAATCGGCAGATAAAGCATTATGCAGGCTGCCTGCAAAAACCCAGGCGTATCGGCTAATCGCCGGCAGATTACATCGCTTTTGCATTGCAATTCCGGCTCGCAAAGTTTTGCCAATGCTGCCCGCACATCACTTCGTATTTTTCTTTTTTGGTCGTTCAGCATCATTACTCGCATCAGCAGTCCGCATGGATTGCGCCCACTCCAGATATTTTGCAATGTGGGCTTCATAGCCCCGGTCGGTCGGCTGATAATAAGTTTTTTCCACGCCCAGGTAATCCTGGTCCGGCGAAATGCCGCCTTCATAACTGTGCGAATATTGGTAACCGACGTGATTGCCGAAAACCTCGCGCATGCCGGGGTGCGGGGCATTCCGCAAATGTCTCGGAACGGGTATCGTGCGATTGTTGCGAACGTCAGCCATGGCGGCGTCGACAGCCATATACGAGGCGTTGGACTTGGGTGCGGTGGCCATATAAATTGCGGCTTGAGATAATGTTATGCGACATTCCGGCATGCCTATCCGTTCGACTATCTGATAGCAGCTCGCAGCGACGGTAATGGCTCGCGGGTCGGCATTGCCGATGTCTTCACTGGCGAGGATGGCTATTCGGCGGGCAATGAACCGCGGGTCTTCGCCGGCGGAGAGCATGCGAGCCAGCCAGTAAACCGCCGCGTCCGGATCGCTGCCGCGCATGGATTTTATGAACGCACTTATGGCGTCGTAATGCATATCGCCTGTACGGTCGTACTGCAGGGCCTTTGCCTGTATGGATTCCTGTGCCACGTTCAAATCAAATTTCACTTTGACGTCATCTCTGCCGGCTGAGCGGATTATGCTCATCACGCCAACTTCCAGGGCCGTCAATGCGCGGCGGGCGTCTCCATCCGATATCTCCGCCAGATGAGCAAGTGCGTCGTCATCGGCATCTATATCGAATCGGCCCAGTCCGCGTTGTTCATCAGTTATCGCGCGGCGGAGGATTTTCATACAGTCATCCGTTGACAGCGGTTTGAACTCCAAAATGGTCGAGCGGCTCAGCAACGGCGAATTTATGGTAAAAAACGGATTCTCCGTAGTCGCACCGATAAGGATTATCACGCCGTTTTCCACGTCGCCCAGAAGTACATCCTGCTGCGCACGATTGAAACGGTGAAGCTCGTCGATAAATATAACCGTACGTTTGCCGGTCGCCGCCAGGTTTGCGCGGGCTTGGCCGATAATTTCCCGCACGTCTTTTACGCTGGCCGCAGCTGCGTTCAGGGTATGAAAATCGCAGTCGTAATAATTGGCGATGACGCTGGCAAGAGTGGTTTTGCCCGACCCTGGCGGGCCGTAGAATATCAGCGACGAAAGCGTGCCGGCTTCCAGCATACGACGCAACATTTTGCCCTGGCCGAGAAATTCATCCTGGCCGAGTATCTCGTCAAGCGTGGAAGGCCGCATACGCACCGCCAGCGGCGCATTGGCGAATATCGCACGGTTAATTCTGTCTTCAAATAAGTCCATCGGGATGATTGTACCCAACAAAACCCTTTTTGGGAAAATAAAATACTAGCTTTACTAGCATCTGCAGTTTGGTTGGCATAATTGAGAACGCCCTCAAAACCCATTTCAAAAATCTGGCGGCCTGCAATCAGCTCTTTGGCTACGTATTGTAACTTTCCCTTGTCCGACACAAATTTCGGCTTGCCATGGTTAAAATCGCCAAAAAACGGAAATTCTACCCATATATGATAAGATATTACAATATTATGATAATATCCTCCATTGGTGATTTCACGGAATCGAGCTATAATATCGCTATATAATTAAGGTAGTATTGAAAAGTATGTTAGCGATAACACAATGAATTTTCCCCTTTTAGAAAACAATGCTCGGATTAATGAAAAGACATTTGAAAAATACCTTTTTAGGAGAATTTAAAATGAAACAAAGAATTTTGCTTACTGCAATGGGCATAGTTGCATTGCTTTTAGTGGCTGGAGCAGCCTCAGCAGATACGATGAAAATTTCACCTAGTGATGATACGTGGTTTGCAAGCTGGGCACCAACTACTAATTTAGGTACCACCGCATCACTTAATGTAGGCCCTAATGCTAATACTCCCGTCGGGGTAACCAGATCAGCATTAAAATTTGATTTATCCGCAGTTCCTGCCGGTTATAGAATAACCAGCGCCACACTTTACCTGTATACAGGAGCTGCGCCGGCAAGTACGACTAATTCTTATAATGTATATACCGTATCTGGTACTGATGCTACGACGTGGTCTGAAACCACAGCTACGTGGAACACCCCACAGGCCGATTGGACTTATACTCTCGCAGAAAGTAGTCCTGTATCCGTCACCGCAGCCGGCTGGTATCATTGGGATATTACCGCCGCGCTCACACAAGGCGAAATTGTAACATTAGGGCTTAAGGCGACAACTGAAACGAATACTACCGGCTCTTCGCAGTTAATTAATTTTTATTCTACCCATTCTTCAAATAACCTATTACATCCCTATTTGTCTGTAACCTATGAGGAAATCCCTGAACCGGCTACGGCTGTATTATTGCTGGCTGGAATGGGACTTGTGGCAAAAATTCGAAAAAATAAAACCTTTTCAAAATGAAACTTGTCGTAGTGTTGCAGTTAAAGCAATAGTCCTCAAGGGTGGAGAAGCCAGCTCTTGATGGAAAGATAACTCTGATATTTACAAAGAAAACCATGTCAACGATAGTTTGTTGATACTAACTATCCCACATGGTTTTCTTTGTAATCAGATATTCATCCAAAATTTTTTTATTAGCGCTTCTAACAAAATGAAATGTCGACCGAGGCGTAGTTGGTTGATTGGCTGGCAAGGAAGGCGAAGCAGGTAGCCTTATAGGGCTTGCGATGCAGCCTGACGCCGCCAGACATTCAACCAACAAGCCGAATGCAATATCGTTTTGTTAGGCGTTCTAAGTAATTTATGTTGAATTTCTGAATTTTAACATTTTAGAATTTAAAAATTTAAAAAACCTTGCCGGAAATAAAACCTATTTAGCACTTAATTTGATTGTCTTTGTAAAGGATTTTATTAAAGTATAGCTTCAAAGTCGTGTCTTTACTTTAGGGCATACTCTAGCTTTCAAAAACTCTAGCAATGAAAGGTATCGCAAAATGAAGAATCAATGTTTAATGAATTGTTTTACCGCCATCGTTTTAGGAACGGTTCTTTTCATAACGAATTCTTTTGGGGCAAATCCGTCAGATGCCCAAGCGACTCAACCTGCAGCGACAAAAAGTGCGTATACGCTTTCATGGACATGGAATAAGCCGGGTCAATTAAACGGCTGGGTAGCCGGCAGAACGAATTCCTGCGAAGTATCCAGCAACGGTATCGAAATCAATACCGGCAATGATTTTAATATAGTTTCGCCGCCGTTAAATATAAATGCTGAAAAATATCGGTATATTGTGCTACGGCTAAAGTGCGACCTGAGCAATGCGGGAGAAATATTCTTCATGCCTGAAGACCAGAAAGGTTTTTCCCAGCAATTTTCAGTTTTATTCCAGATAATCGGGGACAATGAATTTCATACATATCTGGTGGATATGACAAAGAACATCAAATGGCAGGGGCAGATTCATCGTCTGCGTCTGGATACTGAAAATATACCTGGCATAAATATACAGATAGGGCAAATTGAATTGCTCAAAAAGCCTGACCCGAAAGAAACTTATACGATACTTAAAGTTCATCGTCCTTTTGATCGTTCAGCCGGGCCGTCATCGGTAATTCGCATTAACAACGAAGAG